>CAZOQX010000013.1:0-20557 GCA_964582465.1 uncultured Candidatus Saccharibacteria bacterium | reverse complement strand
CGGTATTAGCCGACCTTTCGGCCAGTTATTCCCCACTTCGAGGCAGGTACCAACGCGTTACTCACCCGTCCGCCACTAAGCCCGGAGGCTTCGTTCGACTTGCATGTGTTAAGCACGCCGCCAGCGTTCATCCTGAGCCAGGATCAAACTCTCCATTAAATGGAAACTTTTGTTTCCTAACTTTTGTTCAAAGTAAATTGAACGGCTGTTCTGCACGATTTCAGTTTTCAAAAATACAGTCAAATTAAAACAGTCTACCTTCTCGGTGACTGCTTTATAAGAATTTCAACCTTATCTAGTGTAAAAAACTCTACAACTCATGTCAATTACATAATTTTTAGAAGCCCTTATTTCCTGCGGCGCTTTTTGCGTTTAGGTGTGAGCCAAAAACGGCGGCGTTTGGTCTCGGATTCGGCCGCCAGTGCCTCGGCAATCGGCCGTCGGCTTTTGACGTAAAACCAGGCCAGCCAGATCACGCCGGCTGCGAGCACGAGATTGGCCCAGACCCGCCAGGCCAGAAATCCGGCCGCCTCAAATTCAGACAAGTTTAGAAGCACAAGCAGCCAACCAGCGATTTGGGTACCCGCAAAAACGCGTTTGGCGAAGCTGCGCCAGGCCACGGGACGTGATTTGCGGCCTAAAATTAGGCGCTGAGCCAGGCCACCGAGGATAAAGACCACCCCAAAGATCAGATAGACACGCCATTCCCATCCCACCGGTGTAGCTTGCAGCAAGTGTCCCAGACCAGCAAGGTGTGAAGCATTAAACAGGATACCGGTCAGGGCGCCCAGCAAAACACCGACTATCACCTCCCTCGGCTTATGCCCAAGCACCTCACGCAAAGGTGGTGAAGCTACAGGGCCACGCGACAGTGAGGCTAGAATTTGGTTGATGGCCACTCCCTGCTCGCCACTCGCCCGCCTCACACCGAAAGAATCGTAAATTACGATGCCGGCAATTACGGTCACGATGCCAAAAAGTGGACTGCGAACTCCCAGTAAGATTAAAGTGGTAACAGCAAGCGACACCACCACGGCCGAGTGAGCGCTAGGCATGCCGCCAGAGCCAATCAAAAGCTTTGGATCGAGCTGACCTCGGAAAGCGCGCAGACAAAACTTAATCAGCTGAGCGATGGCCCACGTTAAGATTGGAATTACTAAGTAGGGATTGAACACGATTTTACTCTACAGTTAGCCTGAGCGTTTGCCAAGCCTGGTGTTCCCTAACGAGCCCTCTTATCAGCCCGGAAGAGCGCTCCAGATGCGGCGAGCATTAGTCCTGCTACAAGGAAGATGATGAGCTGAAGGTTGTTGTGAGAGGCAGCTCCCTTTTGCTGTTGAACCAGTTGGGTGTGAGCCGAGGCAAGCAGAGTCTGATTCGAACCGCCCTGGGCTACATTAGTCTTGGCCTGATTAGAGTTACCGGCTTGGCCGTTTGCGGCGCCTGCTGATGTAGGCTGGCTAGCCTGGTGAGTGACGGTTTTCACTCCACCTTGGCCGGTGCCGGTATTACTGTTCACTTGTGGAGCATTACCAGCCGCCGTATCCTGAGCCACGCTGCCGAACCAATCGCCGAAGACGTTAATTACCAGTACCCCAAACCACTTCTTGAGATTCAGGGCGCTGCCAAAGATGTTTGCAACGTTTGTAGCTACGGTGGCATTGCCAGATGTAGCCCCGCCGGCGCCAGTGCTATCACTCACCGTAGCATTCCCAGATAGAGCCCCGGCATTGATGTTGTTGTTAATCGTTCCAGTTGGTGCGTTCACCAGATTGACGTTATTTTGAGTATTCGCCGAAGCGTCGTTATTGGAATTTGCACCAGTATTGTTATTTGAAACACTGGCGTTACCGGTCAGGAGGGCGCCCCCAGACTGTCCACCTCCAGGCAGATTCATGATGCCCCCGACCCAGTGACCCAGCACGTTTACGAGCACCAGAACGGCGTTGTCGCCGAACAAACTGGTGTTGAACAGATTGTACAAATTGGTACTGGTGTCAGCGTTACCTGTGGTGGCTCCGCCGGCGCCCGTGCTGTCTGTTACTGCGGCATTACCGGACTGGGCAGCGGTCTGAATATTGTTATTGAAGAGCGCCGAAGGGCTATTTACAGCCGTCAGATTATTGTTGTTGGTAACTCCGGCCGAATTGTTCGAATCGGCCCCGGTATTGGAGTTGGAAGCAACAGAAGTGCCGCCGCCTCCAGTGCTACTATCTCCAACCGCACCGTTTAAGAAGCCTTGCGGGAAGAGAATGTCGCCGTTTAGGTTACCGAAGATGTTTAGGAGACCGAAGAAGGACTGACCGGCGGAAATTGCCGAGTTAATCATGTTAAGCAGGTTTAGTTCTACCAAGGCATCC
Source organism: uncultured Candidatus Saccharibacteria bacterium (assembly GCA_964582465.1). GTDB lineage: Bacteria > Patescibacteriota > Saccharimonadia > UBA4664 > CAZOQX01 > CAZOQX01. The sequence continues at coordinate 18,197 of CAZOQX010000013.1, read as the reverse complement.
CCAGTAGTGGCGTCCCCGGCACCAGTACTCTTGTCGATGCTGGCGTTACCAGATTGGGCAAGCAGGTCCAGATTGTTGTTGATGGTGCCATCAGGCCGATTCACTAGGGTAAGGTCGTTGGTATTACTTACACCAGCCTGGTTAGTCGAATCAGCGCCGGTGTTGGAGTTAGATGCGCTGCCACCAGATGGTAAGCTACCTAGTTGACCGCCACCTCCCGAGACACTCCCGGGCTGGAGCGTAATGTCGCCAGTGTGATCGCCAAAGATGTTCTTCACAAAGGTAGTCAGACCACCACTCGCCCATGACCACATGGAGTTCAATAGGCTCAGCAAATTAGTTAGCACCTGGGCGTTACCAGATGTAGCATCCCCAGCGTCGGTGCTGTTTGAGATCGAGGCATCACCAGATGTGGCCGTCGAACCAATGTTGTTATTTACCAAGGCCTGAGCCAGATTCTGCAGCAAAGCCGTATTGGTATTATTCAGATTAGCATTGTTGTTCGACCCCGCCCCGGTATTGGAGTTGGACGGGTCAGTCAAGCCGAGCAAGCTTGCAAGCAGGCTAGCGGGATCGTTGGCACTACCAGCATTGCCGCTCCCAGTAGAGCCACTGCCCGCGGCAGGGGCCGGTGCCGGTGGCGCTTGGTGGATGACGTGATACCAGCCGCTCTGGGTGTCGTAGCTGTAGAGCGGCGAGATCCAATAGCCAGTCGCGCCATTCCAGCTGAAGCTAGGTTGATCGGTGGCGACCCAGGCCTGTGTGGGGTCATCGTAGGCCCATTTAGGCTGTGGACCGGCCGTACCAGTGATGGTGACCGGAGAGGAGGTCCCGACGTTGCCAGCGGCATCGTAGGCCTTAGCCAGGAGAGTGTGGCTGCCTAGATGCGGGTCAAAGCTGAAGGAACCGCCAGGGCCGGCGTTGCTACCAATCAAATTGCCGTCGGCGTAGGCCTCGGTATTTACGACACCCACATCGTCGCTGGATTCAACAGTGACAGTGAGCAAATCGTGCCCGTAGCCGCTTGCAGGCGAGGTAATAGTTACAATCGGTGCCTGAGTATCAGCCGGCGGCGTTGGATCAACGGGGTCATCTGCCAGAGCTGCAAACGGTGTACTCACAAACACTAACAGGGCTGCGAGTCCGCTTGCGATTAATCTTTTAACTTTCATCTTTCTCTCCTTTTTGGTAGCAATCTTAATATTTGGATGATTGCGGGGATCCGTTTAAACGGATCCCGGAAACTGAACGGTTCTAGTCGATTAAAGGCTAATCGAGGTCGAAACGTCGTTCGAGTTGCTAGCATCGCCGGTAGAGGCACCGCCAGCACCAGTGCTGTCGTTAACAGTCGCGTTGCCGCTGTCGGCATCTTGGTTGGTGTTGTTGTTAACGGTCACAGACGCATTGTTGGTCCAGTTCAGGGTGTTGTTGTGGTTGATCGTACCCTGATTGTTCGAGTCAGCACCCGTGAACGAAAGCGAAATGCTGTCGTCGCCGCCGTTGCTGAAGAAGTCACCCCAGCTAAAGCCAGCGCCACCAACGTTTACGTCGGTGTTTGCACTGTTATCGTTCATGGCGTCGCCAGTTGAGGCGCCACCGGCACCCGTGCTGTCGTCGATGCGGGCATTGCCGCTGTCGGCGTCTTGGCGAGTACGGTTGGTAACAGTCACGCTCGCGTTGTTGGTCAAGTTAGCGTTGTTGTCGTTGTTTACGGTTGCTTGGTTGTTCGAATCGGCACCTGTGTGGTCCATGGTAATGCTAGAAGCAGCTGCAATACTGGCCATACCCAAAGTAGCTAGACCCATAGCAGCGTATCGTAGAGCTGATTTTCTCATTAGAAAATCTCCTTTCTTACATTTGTTTAAGTTAATTTGATGTCTCGGGGCCTTCACTAAGATCGACCTGGCCCCGATTAGTTATTTAGTAACTTGAATGTTGCCCTCGCCACTCATGTGAACGCTCACACCATTGCGGTTCGAAAACCGCTCAGTGCTACCGCCACTAATGTGGATCGAGGTACCATTTGCTTGGTTTTGGCTGTTGGAAGTGACCGAGACACTAATCGAGCCATCGGCGTTTTGCCACTCGCTAGTCTGGCTAGGGTTATTAGACGTATCGCCAGACATATTAATGCTCGCGACCCCGCCTTCAGGAGTGGTAACTTCCGCAAAACCATTATTTAAAGGAACGTTTTGACCGTTCACTTTCACCTCTGCCGCTGCCGCATTATTGCTAGCACCGACATCTGCCTTCACCGATTGGTGGGTGGATCCGCTAACCAAGTGCACTGCTGCGGTGGCCGTAACCACGGCGAGCGTGACCGGAGCGATGGGCAGTAAGTGTTTAATTTTCAACCTCATAGAACCCTCCTCCCCCACATCAAATCTGGGCATTTTAGCTACGCTTGGAAGCGTAAATGGCACTACCGGCTGCTCCCAGCAAGCTGAGAAGCGCGGCTGCGGTCAACAGGAGCACCGAAGTCCGGTGATTGTTGCTCTGAGCGCCAGTGTTCTGATGCAAGAGAGCATTACGCAGACCCGTGACATCGATGACGCCAGCAGGGCCAGTTTGCGGGAGGGTGCCCGCGCCAACTCCTGCACCACCCTTTCCGGGAGTGCTGCTCTTTTGCTGTGTGCCGCCGCCATTGCTGCCGCCAGCACCACCGCCGGCGTTACCACCGCCTGCACCACCGCCAGCACCACCACTGCCAGGCACCGATGGAGCCGATACGTTCACGCTAGTGGAAACATTGTTGTTGTTCACAGCGTTTCCAGTGGTAGCGGAACCTGCGCCGGTACTGTCGTCGATCGTAGCGTTACCACTATCTGCATCCTGCGTGGTATTGTTGTTAACCGTCACAGAAGCATTGTTAGTGATGTTCACGTTGCTGTTGTTGTTCACAGTTGCCTGGTTATTAGAACCGGCACCAGTGTTGCTCATGTCGATCGAGTCGGCCAGGCTTGCACCTGTTAGGCCGGCCATGCTAAGGGTTAAAGCTCCCGTTAGCAAGGAAGATGCGACTATTCGTTTGACTGTCATATTTCACCTCCTTTCTTATAGTTTTTTAGTTATTTGGTTTTTGGCCCTTACAGGCAGTGTTTGTTTTCCCCACTAAAAAGTGAGTCCTAGTCCAGTGGCCCGAGGGCCAGAGATAAGACTCACTTTAGGTGGGGTAACAAAATTAGTGTTGGTAACCGGCGTATCACTGCGCGCGGCTCCCTTGTATCCGGCTTTACGAAGCCATGCTACAAAGCTGCCGGAATTTGAGCTTCGTAGAAGTAAAAGCAAAGTTAGGGCCACACCAAGACTGAACCAGCCGACTAGCCGGGCTGCGGGCAAATGGCCAACTAAGATTAAGCTGGACACTCCAGAAGCTGCTCCCGATAGGAACGACTCAAACTGGCCAAGTCCATTAGACCACGGTGCTGGAGCGGGGTCGTGATGAGACGAAGTAGGCGGCGTAGCAATCGGCGGCGTCATGGGCGCACCGAGGCTCTCCGATTTCAAGGCCGAAACCTGTACGGCTCGGTGCAATTGCCGCACTAAGGCGCTACTTGCAGCCAGGGTTATCGGCTGCTTATCAACTACGGACTGAATCGGGCTACTGGACGGAGTAGATGTGGGCGGCTGGGTCGATTGATTCGGCGTAGCGGCCTGATCATTAGAATCACCACCGTTTGAAACAGCGGGTGGATCGTTGACAGTGTTCGCGGTCGGGGGTGCGGGATTTGATAATTGCGCGGAATCAGTCGAGTCACTCGGCGTAATGGCAGCCGGCGTCGAAGAATCTTGGATAACAGTGGTGTCTTGTTCGATCACCACAGAAGCATCGGCTGGCACCACCACACTGGTGTTGGTCGCCGCCTCGTTGCTTTGGCCAGGAGCGGCCGAATCAGCATGAGCTACCGCGGAGACAGCTAAGCTGGCACCGACAGTAACAGCAAATAGAGCAAGCCGCTTAATTTGCTTTAAAGCCATAATTCCCCCTTTTATGGGCCCACCTCACAAACTTCAGGTCTTGAAATTTGTATCAAGGACTATGATACGGTCCTCACCAACAGATTGAATTGTAAAAAATGCACAAAAAAAACTATCGCAAAACGTTGTAGATTTGTCTATAAAGTGAAGATAAGCACTTTGAGAATTTAACTCCTAAAGTGCTTAGAGAAGCCTAGTTACCAGATAGGTCGAGCTATTCGGCCGCTTCATCGCCGGTTGATTCCTCAACTGGCAACTTTGGCGCCTCATCAATTAGCTCATTATCGGCCTGCGCGCCCTCTTCGATCTCTTCTTCGATCTCTTTTTCGTCAACGAGCGCGACAGAGGCTACACGGTCGCCGGCGTTCAGACGCATGACGCGCACTCCTTGAGTCGCTCGGCCGATCAGAGATACCCCTTTAAGCGGCAGACGAATCACTTGGCCCTGAATTGATACCACCACTAGATCATTGCCATCACCAGAAATGGCGCGGACAGCAATCAATCGGCCAGTTTTATCGGTAACGGCGCCAGCCTTAATGCCCACCCCACCGCGAGCATGCGGCGTGAATTGATCAATAGTTGTGCGCTTGCCGTAGCCCAGCTCAGATATCACCAGCATCTGAATGCCTGGCTGCACCACGTCCATGCCTACCACCTCGTCGCTAGGTCGTAAGCGAATACCACGCACGCCACGAGTTGCCCGCCCCATTGGGCGCGCATCCTTCTCGTTAAAGCGCATGGCCTGTCCAAGCGACGTCACCATGATAATTTCGTTACTGCCATCGGTAGTTCTCACCCAGCCGAGCTCATCCCCAGCGTCCAGTTTGATGGCAATTAGACCGCTCGCCCGCACATTGCTGTAATCGGTTAGAGCAGTTTTCTTTACGGTGCCCTTTTTGGTCGCCATAAATAGGTATTTGGCGGGGTTATCCTTACCAAGTGTAATAAGCGAAGTGATTTTCTCGTCCGGTTGCAACTGCAATAGGTTTACAATCGCCTGACCCTTGGCGGTTCGGAGCATGGCCGGAATTTCGTGGACTTTGAGGCGGAAAACCCGACCCAAATTGGTAAAGCAGAGCAAGAAGTCATGGGTGTTCGTAAGTAGCATGTGCTCGATGACGTCTTCTTCACGCATACTCATGCCGGAAATTCCCTTACCGCCCCGGCTCTGCGCCCTGTAAGAGCTTGCGAGCGTCCGTTTGATGTAGCTTCCGGCTGTCAAAGTCACAATAACCTGCTCATTCGGAATTAGCTCCTCTTCGCTAAACTGGTCGAGAGCGGTCGGCACGATCTTGGTGCGGCGAGCATCCGTATATTTTTGCCTAATTTCAGTTAGTTCTTCCTTAATAACGCGCCGGACTTCGGCTTCGCTCGCGAGTATCTTCTCAAGCTCCGAGATTAATTTGAGCAATTCGGCCAGCTCATCTTCAATTTTTTGGCGCTCCAGGCCGGCCAAAGTCCGAAGCTGCATAGATAAGATGGCCCGAGCCTGCAACACCGTCAGCTTGAACTTCTTTATAAGGTTAGATTGAGCATCCTCGGCGGTCCGACTGGCCCGAATGGTCGCAATCACCGCATCAATATCATCCAGGGCGAGCTTTAATCCCTCCAGGATGTGCGCCCGGTCCTTGGCCTTTTGGAGCTCAAACTCAGTGCGGCGCCGGACAACCTGCTCGCGGTGCTTAATGAACTCCTTAAGCATCATTTCCAAGCTCATCACCCGCGGCTGCAGACCATCCACTAGGGCCAGCATATTAATATGGAAGGAGCTTTGCATCGGGGTATGGACAAAGAGCTGGTTCAAAATCTTTTTAGGATAGGCATCCTTCTTTAAATCAATCACGATTCGAACGCCCTGGCGCGAACTCTCATCACGCAAATCAGCGACGCCTACAATCTTCTTTTCTTTAACAAGATCTGCGATGCGTTCGACTAAGACCGCCTTGTTAACGGCGTAAGGAATCTCGGTGACCACAATCTTAAAATCACCTTTCTTACTCTCCTCGACATCAGCCACCGCCCGCACGACAATGCTACCCTTCCCGGTGCCGTAGGCTTGCCGAACCGCGTCAATGCCGTAAAGAATCCCACCGGTGGGGAAATCCGGGCCTTTCACGAACTGCATCAAGTCATCAAGCGAAGCTTCGGGGTTATCAATTAGATGAATCACGCCGTCCACCAGCTCACCTAGATTGTGCGGAGGAATGTTAGTAGACATACCCACCGCGATACCAATTTGCCCGTTTAGGAGTAAGTTCGGTAATTTGGCCGGCAACACCACTGGTTCACGCTGGGAACCATCATAATTTGGCCGGAAATCGACCGTGTCCTTATCAATATCGGCCAGCATTTCTTCCGCTAGAGCCGTCATGCGCGCTTCCGTATAACGATAGGCAGCCGGTGGGTCACCATCCATGGAGCCGAAGTTACCTTGGCCATCCACCATCATGTAGCGCATCGCAAAATCTTGAGCCATGCGCACCATCGAATCATAAATGGCTTGGTCGCCGTGAGGGTGGTATTCACCCATGACTCGTCCGACCACCTGCGCGCTCTTCTGATATTTAGCCGTGTGGCGCAACCCCATTAGGTTCATGACGTGTAAAATCCGACGGTGTACCGGTTTCAAGCCGTCACGCACATCCGGTAAGGCTCGGGATACAATTACGCTCATGGCGTAATCGAGGTAGCTCGTCTCCATTTCGGTTTCAATAGTGCGAGCTTGAATCTTGCCTTGATTATTTAGATTGAGCTGTTCGTCTGGTTCCATCTATACGTCTAGGTTAGCCACTTGTTTAGCGTGGGCCTGGATGAAGTTTTTGCGCAGAATCACCTCTTCACCCATTAGTTTGGTAAAAATAGCATCTGCCTTCTCGGCATCTTCGACTGTAACTTGAAGCAGAATGCGGTGCTCCGGGTTCATGGTTGTCTCCCACAGCTGCTCCGCATTCATTTCGCCCAGACCCTTGTAACGCTGAATATTGGAAACGCCGGCAGCCTTCAGACGCTCCTTGGTTTCGGCTTGGTCATCCGGCAGCACCACCTCATCGAGCGCCTCTTCACTTGTTTGGGCCACCTCGGCCTCATCTGACTCGGTTGCGACCACTTCTTCCACCACCCCTTTACCCTTGGCTCGGCTTTTACGTTCCTCAGTTAGGCGATCAATCAGCTGGTCACGCTCGTCATCGCCGTAAGCATAGTGCTTCTGTTTGCCGGCCGTGAGCGCATAAAGCGGCGGCTGAGCAATATAAAGATGCCCTTCATCCACAATTTGGGCCATGTGGCGATAGAAGAAAGTTAGAAGCAAGGTGCGAATGTGCGCGCCGTCAACATCGGCGTCGGTCATGATAACGATACGATTATAGCGCAGCTTCGACAGATCGAATTGCTCACCAATGCTAGTGCCGAGCGCGATAATCAGGTTTTTAATTTCGGTGTTTGCAAGCATTTTGTCCAACCGGGCTCTCTCCACGTTCAGAATTTTACCCCGAAGCGGCAAGATGGCTTGAAACTCTCTGTCACGACCATTTTTGGCCGAGCCGCCGGCCGAGTTACCCTCGACAATAAAGAGTTCCGAGCGGTGCGGATCTTTGCTGGAACAATCGGCTAACTTGCCGGGTAGAGTCAGGCCGTCCAGAGCGCCTTTACGGATCACCGTGTCACGCGCTTGGCGAGCAGCAATACGAGCACGAGCCGACAGCATGCCCTTGGAAATAATCTTGCGCGCCTCATTGGGATTTTCCTCCATGTAATAGGCCAACCACTCACCCAGGACTTGCTCCACATAAGTGCGCACCTCGGGATTACCAAGCTTGGCCTTGGTTTGGCCTTCGAACTGAGGGTCGGCCAGCTTAACCGAAATTACGGCCGTCATGCCCTCACGGCAGTCCTCACCAGTCAGGTTCTCTTCATTATCCTTCAGCAAGCCACTCTTGCGGGCATAATCGTTCAAGACGCGAGTTAGGGCACCTTTGAACCCGGTCAGATGAGTCCCACCCTCGGGGTTAAAAATGTTGTTCGCGAAAGCCTTGATGTTTTCCGTATAGCCATCGTTATATTGAATGGCAATTTCGACCACAGTGTCTTTGACGGAACGCTCAATGTAAAAAGGGTCCGAAATCACCTCCTTGCCGCGGTTTAGGTGCTCGACGTAAGAACGAATACCGCCCTCAAAGTAAAAACTGTAACTGCTTGAAATTATCTCGCTCTGCAGTTTAATAAAGATGCCCTTGGTGAGATAGGCCTGATGGCGCAGATAATCAAGCACCGTTTCGTAGCTAAATTCCACGCTTTCAAATATGCTCGCATCCGGATAAAACGTGATTCTAGTTCCGGTACGGTCGGTCTTACCCACTTCTTTAACATCAGCCAAGGGACGTCCCGACTTGTACTCTTGGCGATAAATCTTGCCGTCGAGGTGTACCTCCGCCGAAAGCTTGGTGGAGAGGGCATTCACAACGCTAATCCCCACGCCGTGCAAACCGCCAGAGACTTTGTAACCACCGCCGCCGAATTTTCCGCCAGCATGCAGTTTGGTTAGAACAGTTTCTAAGGCGCTCTTTTTGGTACTAGGGTGAACATCAACTGGAATACCGCGACCGTCGTCTGTGATGGTTACACCGCCGTCGGCTTGCAGCACCACATCGACCCGGGTGGCATGGCCAGCCAAAGCTTCATCAATTGAGTTATTAACGATTTCCCAAACTAAGTGGTGCAGCCCTTCGAGACCAGTCCCACCGATGTACATACCCGGGCGCTTACGGACGGGATCCAGCCCTTCAAGGACCTGAATTTGTGCCGCCCGGTATTGCTCGCGTTCAGCCATAAAGTAATTATCCCCTCTCACAAAAAGAAAAAGGCTAAGCCTTAAACACTAGCATTATTATAGCGAATTTAGTGTCTCGGAGCAACCTTAAGTGCTCTTAGGCTGATAGACCTTGCCGCTAGTATCAACGTAAACTTCGTCCGGCGCAAGCGTTTGCACAATTTGGTCGATTTCATGCTGGGCTTCGGGAATTTCTGCGGGGGCCACTACTGCCCGAGCCTGAGGTTGGGGTCTAACCTCCATGCCCGGCGCGAAGGCCGGAATGTCCTCTAGGGCAACATCCGCGTGAGCGGGAGCCGGCAGTGCTTGATCACCAAACAGTCTTTCAGTCGGCTGGATTGTGGGTGCTCTATTCAGCGTGTCTGGTGTTTTGCTCGGCTCAACCACCGCGCCAGCAGGCAGTTCCGGTTGTGCTGTGGGAAGCGGCGACGGAGGCGCGGTCGGGGCTGGCGGCGAGGCGAGATTAGTTGTAACTGGGTTTGCTACCGGGACGGGAGGGGTGGCTACAGGCATTGATGTTGGAGCTGAGGCCACGGGAGGCATGAGTTTAGATGACACCACTGGCGTGGGTGGCTGAGTTGGCGAGGCCGGCATCAGCGTAGGCGTTAGGGAAGGCGGAGCGACTGTAGGAGGAGGTACCGGGCCGGCGGCCGCCACCGGCGCAGGCGGCGGAACTGCTGAAGCGAGCGGCTCTGGCGTGGGTACAGGTTGGATCGGTGCCGCTTGAGTTGGTGGCACCGCGGTCACACCTTGCATGCGGTTAATAATTTCTGCGTCCACGGCCGCTTTCTTGCGGCCATATTTGGCGGCCGACAGCTGCTTCACCGCCGTACCCATCTGCTGGCTGGACACACCCAGCGGCGGCAGCGCCGTCATGCTAAAGGGCTGCGACGGCTGATCATTCACCAATAAACGGATGACCGTATTAAAGTTCGGCAGGTTTACCAGATCCCGCGCCTCAAACACCGGCGCAAACTGTCTCTCCAAATATTCAGCATCGTCTGGGCTACAGCGGTAGCTCGCCACGGTACCAACGTTGCCAAAGACCGCATCACGAATCTGTTCCGTCAACTGGCCAATGTATTGGTTGGCCACGATTAGGTTCAGACGATACTTGCGGGCCTCACTTAGAATTGAGGCAAATGAATCAGTCGAGAAGTTTTGGAACTCATCAACATACAAGCAGAAATCGCTTCGCTCCGCCTCAGCCATCGCTGCCCGACTCATCGCCGCCGCTTGGAATTTAATGACAAACATAATTCCTAAAAGCTGTGAATTGAGCTCACCAATCTGCCCCTTACTCAGGTTCACAATCAAGATCTTCTTCTTATCCATGACATCGCGCAAATTAAACGCGCTCTTGGGCTGTCCGATAATATTGCGCATAATCTCGTTCGACATAAAGGCGCCGAACTTGCTCACAAACCAACCGAGCATCTCACTCTTGTGGTAGTCGCTAGTTTGAGCCATTTCCTTCGTCCAAAAATCAATTACGGTGGGATCGGTGACGTACTTAAACTTCTGCTTAAGATAGTTATTGTCCGTAAAAACCTTGGGAATTTCGATGAAAGTGGCACCAGACGGATCGCTCATGAGGGTCAAAGCAGCATTTCTAAACCAGTGTTCATAGCGCGGACCGATGATGCCGGTATGGCCGGGGTCGTAAAGCTTATAGAGCATATTAATCGCCTCTTGAATCAGGAAGTCCTTTTCCTCCGGCGAACTAAATTCAAAAATGTTTAATCCCAGCGGATTCTGGACATCAGCCGGGTTAAAGTAAATAACGTCCTCGGCTCGCTGCTTCGGCACCATGCTTATGAGCCGTTCAGCAGTATCACCATGCGGATCGATGAAGGCAAAACCTTGGCCAGCCAGCATATCCTGCACCGCCAAATTTTCCAGCATAGTCGATTTACCAGTACCGGTTTGTCCCACCACATAGGTGTGGCGGCGGCGGTCGATCAAACTCAGTCGGATTTCTTTTTGCACGCCACGAAACATGTTATAGCCCATCAGTAAGCCATCTGCGGGCAGGGTGGCCGGACCGTCAACTTGCTTCGAAAATTGTCGCTGGACACCCGAAGTGGCCGTAAACTGCGAATCTGGCAAGTGCAACAAGGTAGCTAGCTCCTGAGTATTTAAAATGTTGCGATGCTGCTCGGCCGGGAAAAAGCGAAAGATAAAATCAGTCACAAACTGCTGGGTATTAGCCGTGGGAGACAACTTAAATCCATTTAACCCCGGGGCTTCATAGAGAGCAAATGTCGTCGCCACCCCCTGAAGTAACTGTTCCGAGCGGGCGTAGCTGAGACTAGACACCACCACCCGAATCATCGCTTCGAAGGCTGGGTGCTTGGTTTTTTCTTCAATGGCATCAAGCACCTGCTGCTCAAGCGTTGTCAGATCTTTTTTCTCGTTCAGATCAGGAACTTTCATCGGTGCCTTAAGCAAATCCACCGGTTTATACGAGCCCTTCTTTTTACGCCGACGCTTCACCAGCCGCAGGGCTATCTGCACCCAACTATTCCCAGCCGGACGAATCAAAAATTGCACCCCCGCGCCCTCATGCGGTTTTAGCCCACTCAAAGTGTTCATTAAGGCTGATAGCGGATCCTTCTCGAGCTGGCCATATGTCGCGATTGGATACGACGAGGAGTTCTTGAGTTCCATTGTGCCCCCAAGTGTCCCCGGTAGTTTACCTTCTTGGTTAAAGATATTATGATCCTCGGCCCGTTCCACGCGCGCCCCGGGATAGGCCGTTACCACTGCTTGCTCGACCGTCGCCACCAGTACGACCGGCACCGCCACGTAGAAGTGCACTAAACCCTCAGTCGCGATAATTTCAAACGCTACATGGCGCTGTCCAAAAAAGCGGCCCTTCGCACCCTGCTTGTAGGTACCCGCAAGCAGCCCATAAAGCGTCTCGGCTTGGGCTAATTTCTCCCGCATCACTTCTCTTACGTCGCGGTTTTCCGACTGAGTATCGTCGCTCGGAGGCGGCAAATGGATGAGTAGCGGTACCATTTTCAGACCGCGTTCAATCCCCTTCAATTTGCGGATATGCTTGCGGTAAACAGTCAAAATTGTCCCCGCCGCCGCGAGCAACACAGCAGTACCAAACAGTACTAAAAATAAGGCGTTAAACCCGCTCAAAGCGCCGGCCTAATTAGGTGACTTTTTAACATCTACCCCATAACGCTTCTTGAGATAATCGATCTGCAAGTCCTCAACCGCTTCTTCTTCAGCATGGGGGTCGCCAGTTGTCTTTTCGACCACTTGCTCAGCCTTATCAACCCACTCCTTCTCGATTACATCACGGTCAGCCGCCGCCGGCGGAGGAGCTGGCGGCGGAGGGGGAACCGGCTGGCTAGGATCGGCCTGGACTGGCGGCCCAGGCGGGACTGGCGGAACCGGTGGAGGCGGTGCCGGCACCGCAGGAGGAACAGGCGGAGCCGTTGGTACTGGCGGCGCCACCTCAGGAGCAGGCGGAGCAACCGGAGCCTCTGGAACTGGCGGCACTCCCTCAGGAGCAGGGTTAACCGGGGTAGGCTCGACAATGGGGCTAGGCTGGTTATTGGGATCCATCTAGTCTCCTTGGGTTAATTATCCGATTTATTATAACACTTACGCTTATCTGGGCACAATTATTAACGCACGCTGGCCGCAAACTGCCGCTTGAGCAGTTTTACAATCTGCTGGAGTCGCTCTTCCACCTCAGCATCGGTCAGGGTGTGATCAATAGCGATCATCTCCAAGCTCATTGCCAGACTCTTCTTGCCGGCCAGCTCTTCTCCGTAGTAGTCACCGATGAAACTCGCCCGGGCCAGTTTGGAGTGAGTAATTGCCGCTGCCACTTCTTGCCAAGTCACCCTACGCGCAACTACTACCGCCAAATCGCGGGTCGCGGCCGGGAATTTACTTAAAATTTGGAACTGTTTTGGACGTGCCACTTCCAGCCAAGCTGACCAATTAAGCTCCAAGTAGGCCGCTGCGCCATTAATCTTGTAGCTACTGAGCAGGCCGGGATGCACCTCAGCGATTGTGCCGATTTTACGCTCATCTACGAACAAATTAGCGGCGCGGCCAGGATAAAGATTTTCCCCGACGGCAGTCTTCAGCAAGGGTTTAACGCCCCACACCTCAGCCATTAAGTCGAGCACGGCCTTAACGCTCACGTAAGCATTCTGATCGCTCCGATAAATTACGCCGAGTTGCTGCTGTTCGCGCGGCAATTTACCTTTGCGCGTCGGCGTAAAAACACGCGACAGCTCAAAGATGCCGAACTCCTTGGCATAACGGTTATTGCTCGCGACGGTTTTAAGCAAACTTGGGAGGAGGGTGGAGCGCAGATAACTCTGCTCAACCGAGCGCGGGTTTTGGAGCTTGAGATGATGCTTAGGATCAAGCCCAGTTTTAATTAAATCCTGCTCGCTCACGAATGAGTATGTTAACACTTCAAACAACCCCGCTCCCCGCAGCACCTCCTTCAAATGAAATAGTTGTGGCCAAATTTGATCCGTGGCCAACTGCTTGGGCGCGTAGGGTGGCAGACTGGCTGGCACCTTATCGAAGCCAACTAGTTTTACGACCTCCTCGGCCAAGTCCTCTGGAGTCTTCACGTCCGGCCGCCACCACGGCACTACCACCGAAATGTAGCCGCCCAGGTCGCTCGCAAAACGCCTGGCTCCCAGATAATCCGACCGATTAGTGAAATACTCCAGAGGCACCTTGACAACACCAGGACGGGCCATTTGTGCCCATTTATTGTCCTTCCACTCGTATTGAGCCGCCATAATTACCTGGCCGCGACCTACGTAAATCCCGTTATGCCCTACCAAGCCCTGATATTTGGCCTTAATTTTTTGATACCGCCCGCTTGCCGGGTCCTTCATGAAGTAATGACCCACGCCAGAGGTCGGCTGAGCGCTTGAATTGGCAGACTGGATTTCCGACAAATCGTAGCCTTTCACCCCGTCGCGCCTAACCCCCTCATAAAACACCACATCACCAGGCTGCATCTGGTCTTCTGGCACCGCAGTCCCGATGTCGTACTGGGCAAGAGCCGTATGGCCGACATCCAAACCAATTTTTGAGTAGACGAAATCTACTAAGTAAGAGCAATCAAAAGCCTCATCGCCGTTTTTCTTAAAACTCGCCCCCCAAATGTAGGGTTTACCCAAATGTTTGGCGGCCTCGCGGTCGACCTTGAACTCCTCGGCCTCAAAACCAAGCGCCTGGAGGTGCTTAATTACCTCCGCGGGCTTAAGTTTTAAAGCCAAAACTTGATTTAGAAAATCGGCTCTTAGCCCCACGCGCTGGACCCAGGGCCAGACTTGCAAGTGGTCTTCAGTGTGCTCAACTTTAACCTTAGTTAAATCCGAAAGAAGTTGGATGGCTCGAGCCAAGCCTACCGCGGCCAGCTGTACCGGTAAGGCTCTCTCAAAACGCGCCGACGCCTCCGTGCGTAGCCCAAGCCGAAGCGCAGTCTTGCGGACGCTCGGACCGTCAAATGTCGCAGACTCCAAGAGAATCCGGGCGGTCTCGTCTCCCACTTCACTATCGGCGCCGCCCATCACGCCAGCGAGCGCAATCGGACCACGACGATCAGCAATCACCAAGTCTGAGGTCACAAGCTCGCGCAGGCTTTCATCTAGGGTAATAACCTTCTCTCCCGACTCGGCCTGTCTAATTCGAACACGGCCGTGGATTTTGGCAGCATCAAAGGCATGCAGGGGCTGACCCTGCTCGAGCATAACAAAGTTAGTAACGTCCACCACCAGATTGACCGACCGGATGCCAGCCTCGTTTAAACGATCAACCATCCAAGTGGGAGTGGCCGGCCAGGGCGGCGGGATTTCAATCCAGGCCCCAAGATACCGGCTAACCCTATCTTTAGCCACGATCTCAATCTGGCCCGGCTCGTTTAGCGTCAGCGTAGCCAACTCTGGTTCCTTTGCGGACGTTCCGGCTTGAGCGGCCACTTCGCGGGCCACTCCAATGACAGAATTCAAATCTGGGCGGTTAGGGTGAGTTTTAAGGTCCAAAATCATGTCCGGACCGAGATAATCCGCTATGGTTGTGCCGGGTTTAGCTTGCTCACTCAAGATCAAAATACCAGCATGATCAGACCCGAGGCTCAGTTCTTGGGCACTGCAAAGCATCCCCTTAGAATCCAGGCCACGGATCTTAGCCGCCGTGATCGTTCGCCCATCCGGTAGTTTGCTTCCGACGCGAGCTAAAGGCACTTTTTGCCCCTTAGCGACATTTGGGGCACCAGTCACTACCTGATACTTGGTCTTCCCGTCCGTCACTTCGGTCACCACGAGTTTGTCAGCATTAGGGTGAGGCTTAATTGATGTAATTTGCACAACAATAATCTTAGTGTCTATATGATTTGTATAATCAACCTGTTCAATTTCAATGCCGGCACGCTCGATCAGCGCTTCGATATCCTGCAGCGAAACTTTCTTCTCTAAGTAGCCCCGCAACCAGCTGGCCGAAAGCTTCATTAAAATTGCTCCAGAAACTTTAGGTTCGGACGCCACAACTCCCGGAGATCGGTGATCTGGTACTTGATTACCGCCAAACGCTCCAGTCCCACTCCAAACGCAAACCCACTATAAATCGACGGATCAATACCAACGTTTGCGAGCACCTGTGGATGCACCATGCCGGCGCCTAGAAGCTCCAGCCACCCCGTACCGCCGCAAACCCGACAATTCGGGTCCTTGGCCTGGCAAACACAAGTCGCATCTACCTCCACCGCTGGCTCCACGTAAGGAAAGAAGCTTGGCCGCAGGCGAATTTGGGTCTTGGGGCCGAAGATACCCTGTGCCAGGGCAAGCAATGTACCTTTCAGGTGTCCAAGATTAATCCCCTTGTCCACCACCAAACCCTCTAGTTGATAAAACATCCAAGCGTGTCGTGGATCCTCGTCTTCGTTGCGATAGACCTTGCCTGGCGAAATAATTCGAATCGGCGGTTTGTGCTCCTCCATATAGCGAATTTGCATATTTGAGGTGTGGGTACGCGGCAAGAAATCTTCGCCCGCGATATAGAACGTGTCCTGCATGTCTCGAGCCGGGTGATCAGCCGGAATATTGAGTGCTTCGAAGTTATGCCACTGGTCCTCCACCTCGGGCCCATCCACTACCTCAAAGCCCATTTGCCAGAATTGATAAATGAGCGATTGCAAAATTGGCGACAAGGGATGGAGGTGGCCCATGGGCAGCGTCCTTACCGGCGCAGTAATATCGATGTCCTGAGACTGGCTTTCGGATGCAACCTTTTGCTCAACCAAGTGCTTTTTGGCGGACTGCAGCGCCGCGGTGACTGCTTGCTTGGCTCGGTTGGCAGCCTGCCCGGCGTCTGCTCGCTTCGTCTGTGGCAAAGTACCGACTGCAGCAATCGCTACGGTAATTAACCCTTTGCGGCCTAAGTATTTAACGCGTAGTTGCTCAAGCTCAGCCAAATCTTTAGCTGACTCAATAGCGCGAACTGCTTGTTTTGCCAAATCCTGATCAGTCATTTCGGAGTCCTGCGATAAAATTCCACCAAACTAATAATTAATACAATCAGCACAATATCGCGCAATGATAGTTGCCGCAAACTGCGCAAAGCAAGCATAGCGACCGCCCCGAATGCTACCAAGAAACCTTGTCGTACCGACGTGCCAAGCTGCCTTCTCGCCACACCATCAGGCCGAAACCTGATTTTAATATAGTAAAGCAAAGTAGCCAAAGTTGCAGTAAGCGCTGCGAGCACCAAGACGAACCAAAAAGTCACTCCGAGCGGACCGAGCTTGGTAGGGTTCGTTACAACTAGGCTTAAAGCTAGACTGAGATCTAGCAAAATTGTAAGTACCAACAGTGTCTTCCGAAAAGGGTGGATAATTATTGCTCCTTAGCTTCGTCTATTATGGCAATTGCGCTCAGTTCTTTCAATCGCGCTTATGGCAACAAAAAACCGCTTGAAGATTAAGCGGTGCCGTGATTATCGTGATTATAAAAAGTAACTGGGGCGACAAATCCGCCCATAGTTTTTAAATACTTGGCGCTTGTCGCCCCGGTGGTATTCCCTCAGGAGACCCGAGGAAATTGGAGAGAAGAACTCCCAACCACTCCGCTCTGGTTGAGCGGAAACAGTAGGGCAAGCCCAGATTAGAAATAAGGGGGGATATTTCTAATCGGGGCTAACCCCACCATGCTTTTCGAAGGTTTTTTGTTTGAAGGCTAGTTGTCAAAATGCACTTATGTTTTGAATCCTAGCATAAGCATTAAAAATTGTCAACACTCTTATGCTTTTTTTACAACAACCCCAGTTTTTCTTTAACTTGGACCAGCTTAGCCGCCGCGATGGGGGCGGCCTTTTGCCTTCCCTGCTCCAGAATTTGCCACAGCTTATCGGGATCGGATTTAAATTCATTGAACCGGCCCTGCAAAGCACTTAGCTCGCGACTCACCAATTCTGCGAGATCACTTTTGAATTCAGCATAGCCTTTGCCAGCGTAACGCGCAGCGACCGCTTCCACTGGCTCGTCACTAAATCCGGCATAAATCTGCAGTAAATTGGCGATGGCTGGCTTATCGTCGGCCAGTTCAATTCCAGTACCAGAGTCTGTCACTGCTTTTTGCAGCTTCTGCTTGGCTGAGGCGGACTCTTCGAGCAGCATGATGTTACCAGATTGGTCGGCATCACTTTTGCTCATTTTGCTCTCGGGATCTTGCAAACTCATCACCCGTGCTCCCACTCTAGCCATGGCGGGCTCCGGTAGCTTAAAGGTCTCACCATGTAGATTATTGAAGCGCTCCGCGATATCGCGGGTTAACTCCACATGCTGCTTCTGATCGGACCCAACGGGAACAATGTCGGCGTCGTAAAGCAAAATGTCAGCCGCCATCAGGACCGGATAAGTAAATAGGGCGACAAGTTCACCCTCGGCGCCGCGCTTAGCCGCCTTGTCTTTGTACTGGGTCATGCGGCTAAGCTCGCCCATGGTGACAAAATTCTGTAAAATCCAGCAGAGCTCCGAATGAGCCGAGATTTGCGATTGCAAATAAATAGCTGAGCGATTGGGATCAATACCGACCGCCAGCAGCCAGGCCACGTTCGCGAGAGTTTGATCAATCAGCTGCTCGGCTGAGGGCCGCACGTTTAAGGAATGCAAGTTTGGGATGAAGAAGAAGGCCTCGCCCTCATTCTGCCACTTCACCCAAGGCTTCATGGCGCCCAAATAATTCCCGATGTGCAAATTGCCGGTCGCCTGGATACCCGATAACACCCGTTTCACTTGGCGGCCCCAATCTTTACGACCTCTTCGATTTGCTCCACGTTGGTGGTTTGCAGTTGGTTGGTTGATTCAATCTTGCCCCCCAGCCGGGCATAGCTAGTG
>CAZOQX010000012.1:0-25770 GCA_964582465.1 uncultured Candidatus Saccharibacteria bacterium | reverse complement strand
AAGGAAGTGGCGGCTATGGTGGCAACGGGAATCACGAGGGGTATTGGCAGACCCATTTGTCTTTTTCGCCCGACCTGTATGACCCGACCGCCTTCGTGGTTTCGATCGGCAGCTGGGCCCCCGCGAGCGGTGCCGCCACCAACCAATTTGCGGCCCGTGGCAACACCCCCAACCCAGCAGACGTTAGTCAGGCCAGCGGTTTGGTGAAATATGAATTACTCAAATTTGCCCATACCGCAGCCGATGGTTCGCCTTGGGGTGAGAGTACGGTGATTAAGGGTCCACGTCTAGCCCCCCAAGCGGGTGGACTGGGCGGCTGTGCGCTGGTGCAAATGACAGGGGCGCGTCTACTAAAATTCGAAGCTTTTCATAATGTTACCTGTGCTAGTGTCAGTGGCTTCGATAGCGCCGCTAAGATTTACGAACGCTAAAACCTGCTACTTAGCGGTCGATGAGTAGCCAGCGTACTGTTCGTTGCTGTTGAAGTAGGCATAAACATGTTGGCTGCTTACGGTCCAGATACAGTAAGTGCTGTTTTGGGCGCCGCTCTTACACTGGGTTGGTTCAAAGCCGGCTAGTTTGACAATATCGGCTTTGGTAACACGTGGAGTCTGGTCTACCAGAACATTAAATAATGCATCGCTAAACTTAACGAGGTCAGCGGATGTCATTTTCGCCTGAGATGAGGTACCTGAGCTACTTGAGCTCGCGGAACTTGGGGTTGTGCTGGTGGAGTTGGTCGTGGCAGTTGGCGACTTGCTGGTGTGATGGAAGAGCAGCTTCCACGCAGCAAAGGCCAAGGCAATAACTATTAATGCCAAAATTAGCCACATTAAGTATTTTTTAAAGCCGGGTTTTTCAACGTCGGGAGATACCGGGCTAGAGGTTGGCTCGGGGATGGGTGGCGAAGTCGGCACTACCGGGGGTGTAACGGGTGGAACTGGTGTGACTGGTGGTGTAGACGCAGCCGGTAAAGGCGCTTGAGGTGGTGGGCTGGCCGGTGCCGACGGATAGTTGTTTACGGGCGTAGTTTCGGGATTGTTCTCGGGATTCATGGTAATTAATATGATTCTGTAGCGCTTTTGCTTATTTGTCAAACTATTTCAAAATTGCATAATACTTATGGTTTAACTATCATTAGTTGGTGAATATATTTACCCATCCTAACCGAGTAAAGTGGACGATCGTGGTTCTTGGCTCACTGGTGTATTTATTTGGTACTTTTATGGCGGTGCTGGCTTCTCACAACATTGTAATTGGAATATCGCTGGTGGGGTCTTTAATAACGGCGATCGCTAGTGGTTCGTGGTATCAACGTAACTCAAAAAACCGGAAAAGCAGGTAATGATGCCAGGAGAATTGCCCTCAGTTGATCCCGAATTAGAACCCACCCAGTCGGCGCTGCCACCCGAAGTTCCGCCGACTTCAGCCGAAAGAGAGGCGACTTTAAGGGATTTTAACCCCGCCGAATTTTTTCAGTATGCAGATCATGCGGTGGCCGTGGATGTGGCGCAGTTTGGTCACGCGATACCAGACACCATTCGCGCCATGTTTGATATGGCAAATACAGTCAAGAGTGATCAAAGACAGAGATACCTAGATGTGATGGCAGCCTATTTAATGGGGAGTGGCAACGTTTTGTCGGTAGATAAGGAAAATATGCTGAGTCACTATCTAGGCCTAATAGGACAAGGCGAGTAACGCTATGGAACCGACGCAAACACTACCTTCAAACGGGGTTTTATTGCAGATTCGGGGGTTTAGTGGTCGATCGGGTCTTTTCTTAACGGGTCGACCGGAGCAGCTCCTCCTGTTTAATGACGGGTTGGTACTGGTTAAGAGCCGCGCTGCTCTGGCTGCTACAGGAGTGTTTGGGGCTGTGGGTGGAGTGATTCAGGCCATTCAGCAGCAGTCGGAGAGTAGTCGACTTGGCGCTCAGAGCCAGGCTGCCTCGTTCGGGTCGGAGTTTGCGGCCGCCACCAAACGATCAACTTATATCCCGCTGACCAATATTTTGAGCGCTGTTCTAAAGAGTGGCTATCCAGGCCGACGGCTTGAGATCACGACTACTGATGATCAACATTTTTTGCATAAATATGCGCTCTTTCCCGGGGCCAAAGACGACGTTGTCATTCCAGCTCTATCCGGCGTACTCGGTAATAAATTTATCAGCAGTGTGCAGTAATGCGCCAAAGATCTGAGCGGGGCTTTGCAGTTATTGAACTGGTTATTATCATTGTCGTTTTCGTTGCCGTAGGATTTGTGGTTTGGAAATTGGTCGTTAAGAAGTCTAGCACAAAGGCCTCAACTAGCAGCACAGTGGCACCAAAAAATAGCCAGCCTGATCAGCCCCTGGTGCTTGAAAGCGTTGGCTTTGATTTGGATTACTACGACCCCAAAACCAACCATGCCGGCGACATGGAGTTTACCACTGTTGACCACAGTCTGAGCGGTCATGTTCACCAAATTTGGCAGGATTTCGGCGAACAGGACTCGCGCAGTACTGATCCTACCAAGAAAAACCCCCAACCCACCTACGTGCTGCCTTTGCACACGAAGGTTCATGCCCTGGTGACGGGCGAAGTTGTCGATATTAAAAAACTGTACAGTAACGACTACACCATTTGGGTGGCGCGCTCGGCAGCGAGCAAGTACATCTACGAAACCGAGCATGTCGATAACCCGACAGTGAAGAAAGGCGACCACGTAACGGGCGGCCAAGTCATTGCCGAAGTGAGCGACAAGGACTCCGAGATCACTCCCGGATTTGGGCTGCTGGAAATTGGCATTTTATACACCGCCCACAACTATCCGCAACACCTCTGTCCTTATCAATACCTCAATCCGGCCATTAAAGACGACATCAGCAAAAAGATCACCGCCTTGCATGCTTCGTGGGAGGCTTACTTGAACCAAAAAGTCTATTTACAGCCCTTCACTCTACCCGGCTGCGTGAACACCGACCCCGTTAACGGTTAAGATCGAGTTATAATTTAAGCATGATATACGTATGCTTGCTGCGCGGAATTAACGTCGGCGGCAAGAATAAGGTCGAGATGGCGAGGCTCAAAAGCCTGTTTGAGCAAATTGGCTTTGCGGGAGTTAAAACCTACATTAATTCCGGCAACATCATTTTTGAGTCAAACAAAAGCGATACGAGTAAGCTCGTGACGCAAATCGAAGCTGCCATCGTTCGCGAATTCGGCTTTGCGGTCAACGTGCTGGTGCGTAGTTTTGCCGAAGTCGAAAAACTAGTACGGGTGATTCCGCCTAGCTGGGTTAATGATTCACGTATGAAATGCGACGTGATGTTCCTGTGGGATAAAATCGATAGCCCCAAGATTCTGGAGCAATTGCCGATTAATTCGGCCATCGAGGACATTAAATACTTTCCGGGCACGGTGGTATGGCGGGTCGACCGCTCCAACCAAGCCAAAAGCCGGCTGGTAAAGATTATTGGGACAGATTTATACAAGCAGCTAACAATCCGAAATATAAACACTGTCCGCAAACTCTACGACATGATGCAGTCGTAAGCAGCTACTGCTAGAATTGTTCTATGATTCAAAACGTCGAGCAAGCTATTCGTGACTATTTGCCGGAGATAATCCATCTCTCCTTGGCGACTTGTGCCGACAACCGGCCCTGGGTGTGCGAGTTACATTATTCCTATGATCAAGATTTGAACTTATATTTCCGCTCGCTTGCCTCGCGCCGCCATAGCCTCGAGATTGCTAAAAATCCACATGTGGCCGGCACCATTGTGACGCAGCACGTGGCCGGACAAAAGCCGCGCGGAGTTTACTTTGAAGGCTTGGCTGAACTTCTTACGGGCGTGGACACTGACCATCCCGCCTATCAAACCTACAGTGAGCGTTTTGGCGCCGGGCCAAAGATTATTGACGAGGCCAAGACTGACACAGGACACAAGTTTTACAAAATCAACGTGTCGAAATTCTACTTATTTGACACCGTTGAATCAAACCCCAGCCAAAAGTACGAACTAGCTTGGCACGCTAGTTAGCTATTCAAATTTATTTGACTGGACCACACGACCAGATGGTTTAAGATACAAGTAGCGTCCAACGGATGGAGTTTTGATGACAGTCGGAATTGACGATCCGCTGAGGCGGCAATTTGACAGCCTCGTGGAGCAAGTGCTTCCGGAAGTGCGCCAATACACCAGCGGCCTTTGCCGTGGCGATAGTTACTTGGCTGAAGACCTAATTATGGAGGGGTGGTGCCGGGTACTACACAAATTCCCGACACTAGGTGATATCAAGCCGATCCCCTTTAAGGTCTACTTCCAAAGGACAATTGCCAACCTACTCAAAGAACAACGGGCCGATAAAGATAACCAGCACAGCAGCCTCGACTTCCTGCATGAATCGGGCTTTGAAGTCTCAGTTCCCGAATACGATCCAGGCGCCGGGCTCATTAATGATGTCGTGGCCGAGGCGCTCATGGACCTCACGAGGGAGGAGAAGGCCGCCATTCTCTTTGCGTCCCAGGGTTATGAGCCTTCAGCGGCTCCTCATACTCTCGGCATAACGATCATCGAATACTTGGCAACATTCGAGCGCGCTCAACACAAAATGGTCGATCAGCTCGATGGATGGGCCGAAGAGAGTCGGGTCAAGAAAGAGCCGGTGGTGAAGAAACACAAGCCTTATCGAGGCCGCCGGCGCCGCGTCGAAGCAGCTTGGGCATGGGACTGGCTTACAGCAGAGGAAATCGCCTCACGACTCGACATGGATACCGAGTGGGTAACAGACGCCCTATCCGATCGAGGGTTCCAGCCCGTCATGCGCATGTCACCTTTAAAGGTTGCTGCGCCACACTACCCCCCGGAAAGCCTCACCACTCTCGCCAAGTTGCTGGTCGGCCAGAGCACAGAAGAGGTCGGCGATTGGCTCAACATGCAAGATCTATATGTCGCCCTGCGTAGATCAAGGCTCTGGATTTTGAACAGGCTCGAGCGCATGGGCGTGAGACCGGAGAAGCGACGAGACTCCCGCGGGCAGATTACTGACCATTATCCACCCTCTGTACTCGAGGAACTAAGGGTGATGTCAGAACTTTACCCCGCTGCGGAAGATTGGTTGACTATCAATCAAATCGTTGAACAAGTCCTTAAAGAAAGGACCTGGGTAGTCGCCTGGCTGGCAGAAATAGGAGTCGAAGGAGAAAGCCGGCGGATCCCGGGATCCGGCAAGGTGGCGCTCCACTACCCGCCACAGATCGTCAGCCAGCTGCTGGAAAGGGCTGCGGAACATAAGCCGGCCGAGCCAGGATGGCTCACGGAGACAGCGTTAGTCAAGGACGTTGGACGATCACACAATTGGGTCAAGAAGCGCCTGCCCCGCTACAATCATCTGACCCGCAAGATGACCGACTCCCAGGGCGTTCCGCGCATTCACTTCCCGCCCGAAGTGGCTGAGGCGTTGAAGCTAGACCGACACGATGACCAACGGGGTCGACGAGGCAAGAAGGAATTCTGGCACTACTGGGAAGCCGCCAAGGCTTCGTCAGAAGCCTAAGCCGCATCGAGGTGAAAAAGCTTGGCCCCTGTCCTCATCACGAGGACGGGGGTCTTGCCGTTTAAGTTAGCAATCGCCGGGCACTCAAGGCATAATGACGTTATGAAATTCCCTGCTGATTTTCTTTGGGGCGCCGCTACCTCTGCGCACCAAGTTGAAGGTCATAACCACAACCAATGGTCCGAGTGGGAGAAGACGCATGCAGCAGATTTAGCCGCTCACCCCAGGCAGTCTCACTTTGCCCCCGACAAGATTACAGTCAAAAATCCTGCTAACTACATCTCGGGCGCAGCCGCCGATCAGTATCACCGCTACGAAGAAGATTTTGATCTAATGACGGAGCTCGGTTTGAACGCCTACCGTTTCGGTATTGAGTGGTCAAGAGTCGAGCCCAAGCCCGGCCAGTTCGACCAAGCTGAAATTGAGCACTATCGCAAAGTTATCAGCGCTCTAAAAAAGCGTGGCATCGAGCCAATTATTACGCTTTGGCACTGGACTTTGCCGCTGTGGGTTTACGAAGCCGGCGGTTGGAGCAATCACCAGACCGTCCAATGGTTTGCTCGCTACGCTGAGCGGATGGCACAGGAATTTGGCGCGCAAGTGAAGCTTTGGCTGACCATAAACGAGCCGTTAATCTACGCCAGTGCCAGCTACCTGTTCGGCCATTGGCCGCCACAACAAAGAAATCCGATCACCGCAATGCGCGTTGTGCGCCACCTCGCTCTCGGCCATGGCGATGCTTATGCTGCCATCAAACAAGCAGCTCCCAAAGCTCAAATTGGGGCCGTCGAAAACATTTCTGACTTTGAGGCCTACCATGGCCAACCTCTAAGTCGCTTCGCTAAGCAGGCCGCGGAATTCTTCGGCGATTATTTTTTGCGGCGAACCCAAGACTATTCCGACTTTATCGGACTAAACTTTTATTGGCACAACCGGCTGATCCACGGGCTGCCGCGAAACGCCAATGAGAGGGTTTCGGACCTCGGCTGGGAACTTTATCCCAAGAGTATTTATAACGTGCTCGTTCGACTGCACAAAACTTATGATTTGCCAATTTACGTAACCGAAAACGGGATCGCAGACGCCAAAGATACCTACCGCGGCTGGTTCATCGAGGAGACGGTTCAGGCTCTCGCCAAGGCAGTTGCAGAAGGCGTGGACCTGCGTGGATACATGCACTGGTCGCTGCTTGATAATTTCGAATGGGATAAAGGTTTTTGGCCGCGCTTTGGACTAATTGAAGTGGATTTTGCGACGCAGCAACGGACTATCCGTCCCAGCGCCCAACTTTATAGCCGTCTCATTAGGGAAAGCCGCACCCGTTGACCTTGGCCGGGCCGACTCGCATACTGTAATTGCAGTCAACGAAGGTGGAAGTATCCGTCAAAAGGAGACTAAGTGTCAAGTGCAGCAGTATCTCCACAAACCGACGAATTGATCAGCCGCATCGAAGACCCTGAAGTCGCAGTCGCCGTCCGATCCTATCGAGATGCGATGGAGGGCTACCTCGAAGAGCTGAGCTGGCGGTCTCACGTCTCTTCCGCCGATCTCGACGAGCTGCGAAGGGAGGCCCGAGCAGCCCGGGAGAGTGCCTGGGAGCTCATGATGTCGAAGCATCCGGATAACAACCCCAAGAGAGCAATCTTCGCCATCGACGAAGAAGATCCTTGGCGGAAATGAGGTGCCTGTACTTCTTAGAGGTCGGAGCCCACACAGGGTTCCGGCCTCGACCACGTTTTAATCCATATCGAGCAACTGTTCTAGTTCGCTAATGATCCGCCGCCGCTCGGCTTCCATCACTTCATGAAAAATTTTGCGCTCGGCCCGTACAAAACGGCCATCATTCAAAAGTAGATAATGCCGGAATTCGTCGGCCGCATCATCCAAAAAGTTAATCTCATACCGCCATTCAAAGGGATCCTCACCCGATCGCGCAAACTCGGTGGTTTCATGAACTTTTACCCGACCAATCTCAGGATGGGTTAGTAGTACAACCTTCAGCATGGCGGCATTGGCCGGTTGGCGCGAAAACTGCTCGGCCAGAATGATTTTAGTCGGTCCTTTGTCCAGTAATTTTTTCGCCAGCTCGATAATTCGCTCCATCCGTCTATTATAGTGAAGCGGCGGCATTTTTTCTGCCCGGTAGGCTATAATTACGATATGAAGAAAACGAACTTATTTATCACCCTCGCTTTCGTGCTTAGCGTACTGATCGGTTTTGGCTATACGGCCGTGCAGCAAAATTACCGCCAGGGCGCTAACGACCCGCAAATCCAAATGGCCGAAGATACAGCGAGCCAACTGGCCTCAGGTGTTCCCGCTTCGCACTTCAACAACACTCCAATCGACCCCAGCAAAAGTTTGACGCCATTCATCATCGTCTATAACGGCAGTGGTCGCGTAGTCGCGTCTTCGGTAGGCCTGAACAAACAGACTCCTAGCCTGCCTAATGGCGTGTTAGATTTCGTTACAAAACACGGCGAAGATCGCTTTACATGGCAACCAGCGGCAAATGTACGCATAGCTGCCGTCGCCACCAGCTATCATGGCCAGAGTTCGGGATATATTCTAACCGGCCGCTCACTTAAGGAAGTTGAAAAACGCGAAGATCAGCTGACCTTAATGGCTCTGGCGGCTTGGCTCGTCGGCCTCTTTGGCACCCTGGTGTTAGTAAGCGGCCTCCAGCTCAGGCGCAAAACCACCTGAGCTAAAATTTGATCACGGCTTATCCAGCCAAACTGGCGGCTGTCGGTGCTGGCGGCCTTATTATCACCTTCTAGCCAGTAGCCCGCCTCGCTCACGGCAGTAATACGCTTTATTATCAGGCGATCAGTTCCCGCCACCACCACTTGCCCAATTTTCGGCGAAAACCACCGATGGCCCACCACTAGATCACCAGCTGTGAGCGCCGGCTCCATACTCTTACCGAAAACGCGGTAAAGCCTCACTTCTTTGTCGCAGCAAAGACACTTGCCACTTCGTCAATTGAATCAAGTAATTTTTGAGCTACGGCTGGATCAGTTGAATGCTTAGCCTCACCAGCCTGCTTGGTCGCACGCCAAAACAAATCGTGCAACTTAGGGTGCACTTCCAGATGTTCTGGCTTAAAATAGTCGGTCCAAAGTACCCATAAATGATGTTTGACCAGCTCGGCCTGCTGCTCTTTGATGAGAAGGGCGCGCGTGCGAAAAGCCTCATCGTTCGACTCTTCATACTTCTTGGCAATCGCAAGCACCGACTCAGCTTCAATTCGCGCTTGCGCCGGACTATAAACGCCGCAGGGCAAATCACAGTGCGCATAAACTGGCACCGGAGCCAAATTTTTAAACCACTTCTTAAGCATAACTACCTCCTATAGTTCTTTAAAGTGTATCACCGAGAAAATAAATAAGCTCGAGCACGAACTTGTGGCCAAGCTTAAGAAGTTTTACAATAATGCTTATGCAGCCTCTTGTGATGGATGGAGTTAGGGCTGGTGTAGTTGCTCCCAGACTGCAGCCTGCAACTGTCCCGACGGTAAAACCGTTAGCCTCGCGGAAACGGCCTAGCCTCGCCGCCCTGTTAACCATGGCTTTAGTTGCACCAATCTTAGTTGTTGCAACCACCACTTTGGCCTATTGGCCTCGGCATGTGCAGGTTGCAGACATCTCGAGCGGCATAGCTCGAGCGGCCGAAAAACCGGCTCCGGTACCCGCAGTGGCGACTGCCCCGGCCCCAGCACCAACCGATCCCGCCCAGGAGGAAACGGCCAAGCTTCAGGCCTTGATTAGCCAATTTAGCGGCGGTAGCAGCAATTGGGGCGTCGTGGTTAAGAACCTCAAAACCGATGCCACAGCCAGCACTAACCCCGACGAAACCATGGACAGCGCCAGCTTGTACAAGCTTTTTGTCGCAAACCAACTCCTGCGCTTGAGCGATCAAGGCAAATTGAACTTGGACGCCGCCTCACCAGTTAGTGGACGTACCTTTAGAAGCTGCGTGGAAGTTATGATTAACATCTCAGACAATACCTGCGGTTCGGCGTTAATTAGTTACCTCGGCTATGGAAAACAAAATGCTGACCTGGCAAGCCAGGGCTACATCCACACCAACCTCAAGGATCTACAAAAAACCAGCGCCAGTGATCCCGCCCTGCTTTTGACCAAACTTTACACCGGCTCGAGTGATCTCACTCCCGCCAGCCAGGCTGTCTTTATGCAGTTCCTGAAAGAGCAGCGGGTCAATAACCGTCTACCTCAAGGCCTGCCATTCGGTACTTCGATTGCCCACAAAACCGGAGATCTCTTTGGCTACACTCACGACGTTGGTATCATTTATGGCCCTAAGACTGATTACATTGTGGCAGTTATGAGTGGCCCGTGGGGCTCGCCTGCTACTTCATATGCTAAGTTCGCTCAGCTCTCCACTCAGCTGTGGCATTTCTTCGAAGATTAAAGTAAGTCCGGGCGGTTTTTTTTGGTCTTTATAATTGATTGCTGCTTACGCCACTTTTCTATTTCGGCATGATTTCCCTGCTGTAATACCTCCGGCGCCAACAGGCCTTCAAATTCTGCCGGCCGGGTGTAATGCGGATGTTCGAGCAAGCCATCCTGGAATGACTCCTTAGCCGCCGATTCGGCTCCTCCCAGCACGCCAGGGAGCAGACGGGCCACACTGTCCACGATAACCATGGCGGGGATTTCGCCACCGGTCAGCACATAATCGCCAATCGAAATTTCGTAATCCGCTAAATTCAAAATCCGCTCGTCAAAGCCTTCATAATGCCCGGCCAGAATAATCAGCCCGGAAAATTCGGCTAGCTCCTGGGTGAGCGCCTGTTTGAAGAGCTTGCCGGTGGGCGTCATAATGACAACCTTAGCCTCCGGATTCAACTGTTTAGTTTTGCGCACAGCCGCATACACCGGCTCTGGTTTCAAAACCATGCCATCGCCACCGCCGTAGGGACCATCATCTACCTGACGCCGGAGGCCAAGACCAAACTCACGTAGGTCATGGATATAGATTTCCAAGGCGCTATTTTCTTGAGCCTTTAATAGCATGCTGGTATCGAACGGGCCCGTAAACATGCTCGGAAAAAGTGTAATAATATCAATTCGCATCTTGCTCCTTAGACAGCAAAAGCCACACTGCGGTGACTTCTACTTGAAAACTTTAGTGTTCTAAATATCCAGGTCAGCCAGTTCAGCAACTTCTTTCTTAAGCTGTTCCCGACTATCTTTGCTCTCGGCTTCAACTTCGACTGTGGGCTCCTCGACGTCGGTCTCTGCCGCCACCCTCTCACCCTCTGGTCGGTTCGGCTCCACAATTTTTAAGCTAATCCTCTGATCTTGCTTAGCGCCCAGCACTCCCAATAACTTCCGGATGCTCTTGGCGGTAGCACCGGCGCGGCCGATGACTTTACCGACATCGGCGGGATCAACTTTCAGCTCGAGCAGAACTCCCTCGCTATCCACGGAGCGTTTAAGTTCCACCGCTTCAGGCTTGGCGACCAAGGCCTTCACGATGTACTCTACGAACTCCTGATCCATTTCTGCCATGTTCGTCCCTTATTCTTAATATCCAAACTCTGGGCAGACTACCCAGTGATTACAGTATAACACATTAATGTTTAAGCTTTGTCTACGGACTCTTCAGGAGTAGCGTCGGCGTTTTCGCTCGGTGCCTCGGTTTCAGTTTCAGCTTCGGCTTCGGCCTCGGCTGCCGGTTCAGTGATCTCCGCGACCGGCCCACCTGAGACATCCGCCACCGTCTGAGCAGCTGCCGCAGCTTGCTCCTCACCCTCGGTTGCAGCTTCTACCTGCTTCTCGTCTTCGGCCGCCGTTTCGACAGCACTAACACTCTTGGCGGTTGCGGGAGCTTGCTCTTCGGCAATTTCGACTTGGGTTTCGGCTACATTAGTCACCGCCTCGACGGGTTCAGGTTCAGCCGCGGCTGGTTCCGCTTGAGCGGCCGTAGCAGCCTTGGCGCGTTCCTTGGCTTTAGCCTTGGGCGATTTCTTTTTCTCCTCATACTTGATCCAGGAGGGTAGGGCCACCTTTTCGCGTTGCAACAGGCGTACTACGGCATCTGAGGGTTGGGCCCCATCTTTGATAAACTTTTCGACGTCGGGTTTGTTTAAAACCAGTTCCTTGGTATGTGGATTGTAGTGACCAAGCAGGCTCACGAACTTACCAGTAGCGGCCCGACGCGAATCGGCCACAACCAAACGGTAAGTGGCATACTTCTTGCGGCCAGTTCTAGCGAGCCGAATTACAAGCATAATAAAAAAGCATCCTTTGCTTTAGCCAATCTATTTTAACCTGGGGCTCCAGGTGTGTCAACGCAGGAATCTAGCGAGCTTGACGTTGACACTTGGCCCATATAATACCATAATAAGCATCTTGACATCAGGAGGTGCAGCTTGCTCGTAGTCGTGATCATCCTGTGGGCCCTTGATGTTTGGGGCGTGATACTCACGGCCCAAAGCTTCATCCGCTCAGGGAAAGTCTGGAGCTGGGCCAGTCCGGTAGTCGACCTGCTTGGAGTTACGGTGATCGTACTCCTGGTAGCGATTTGGGTAACCACATTCTGGTTGCTAAGCTCGCCGTGAGCAAGTAAGGAGGCCGAGGTGGCAGGGGTAATCGTACTAGCGGCGATGGCTGCCGGCTTGTTCTTCGCCGGGCTCGGGTACACCATCAGCTACTTCCGACACGGGAAGTGGCACGACGTTCGCAACCGCGGTGGGCGGCAGAAGAAGCGGCTAGTTCGCGCGGTCGTGCTTGCAGCCTTGTGGCTTGTGATGACTACCGTAGCAGCCTTCGCCTACACTGTGGCGACCGCTGACCAAGACGCGACGGAGCAGATCGAGCACCGCTACCACGTGCAGGTGGTCGGAGTCTCTACTTACAACTCGACCGTTTCCTTCAACAAGAACAGTGTGCAGTGCAACGGACAGATCGACCACGTGGACGGCCAATGGGCTCTCAAGCTCGGCAGCCTTCACTGCTTCGGCCCGGTACCACCGCCGATCGATACTTAGGGAGGGAGCAAAAATGGCCCAAGCCCAAGAACCCTCGCGGGAGGAAAGAGAATCCGCCCAGGAGTTCATCGAGGAACTTGCTGACCGGGCTGGAGGTAGCAGCATCCTGGATGGACCATGGTACATGGGCCTTCAGGCCCTACTGAACGAGGGCTGGCGCATCATCCGGCCCTCGCCCTAACCGCCGACCAGACCCCAGGGGAAACCCCGGCTTGGCCGGCGGTTTCTCGTTCCCTACTTTTTACCTTTAATCTTTGCTAGCGCTTGTTCGGCGGCGTTTTGCTGCGCCAATTGCTTACTCGAGCCCTCACCCTTCCCCCACAAGTCTTCACCTATAAAAACACCAATTGTGAAGGTTTTATCGTGATCAGGACCGCTTTCTTCCAGGGTTTTATAAATGGGCGTCACCCCGTACTTCTCTTGCGCCATCACCTGAAAACGGCTCTTGGCATCCATCCATGAACCCGTCTTTAAAATCTCGTCTAATCGCGCCACGATGTAGCGCTCGATGAATTGCCGGGCCACTTCAAAACCCTGGTCCAGATAAACAGCACCTATAATCGCCTCCATAGCGTTGGCCGAAATTAGCACCCGGCTGCGGCCGTTCGAAGCCGATTCCCCCCGGCTGAGCTTCAGATAGCTTACCACGCCTAGCTGTTCAGCGACGGCGGCCAGTGACTCCGTTTTTACCAATGCACTCCGCCAGTTGGTAAGGTCGCCCTCGGGGTTAGGAAAATTCCGATACAGGTATTCTGTCACCACCAGCTCAAGTACGGCGTCGCCCAAAAACTCCAGCCGCTCATTGTGCTCCTTGACTCTGGGGTGCTCATTCAGGTAGGAGCGGTGAATAAAGGCCTGCTCCAATAGGGCCGGGTTTTTGAAAATAACACCAACTTGAGTTTGAAATTCGCTAAGATCGGACATTTTGCAACTTCCTTAAACCGATATGAAACAGCCGGGCTGTATCTTTATAGGCAATAATGTCAAGCGCCTGAGACTTTTCGAACCAACGCACGTCAGTAATGCCCTCGTTATCCTCCGGCACCAGCTTCTCGTCGCCCTCGGCCTCGATTAAAAACAGGTAGGTTGTCATGAAGATCAGGCGGCCTCGACGACGGTAAAAGAAGTGAATTTTGTCTAGCCGGTCAAGAATCCTCATCTGGGTAAGCCCGGTCTCTTCCCCAATTTCCCGGATAGCAGCCTCTTCCATTTTCTCCTT
The DNA here is from genome assembly GCA_964582465.1 of uncultured Candidatus Saccharibacteria bacterium. Lineage (GTDB taxonomy): Bacteria > Patescibacteriota > Saccharimonadia > UBA4664 > CAZOQX01 > CAZOQX01. The sequence goes on along the minus strand of CAZOQX010000012.1, from coordinate 11,993 downwards.
CTTTTCGATGTGACCCTTGGGAATCGTCCAACGCCCCTTGCTATCTTGAATCAGAAGGATATCCAGGCGTTCGCCACGTCGGCGAAAAACCATTCCACCCGCTGAAAATTCGCGGAAGAATCTAGGCTGTTTCTGATTTGGGCTTGTCGTCCTCGGGTTCATAGAAATCACTTGCTCGGTAAATGGTACCCAGCACGCCGTTTACAAACTTGCTGGAATTTTCGCCGCCAAAGCTTTTGGCCAACTCGACCGCTTCATTAATAGCCACCTTGGGCGGAACGTCACGCTTAATCATGAGCTCGTAAACCGCCAAGCGCAGGATGATTTTATCAACCCGGGCGATTTGCTCCACCGGCCACTCTGGCGCCGCCGGCCCAATCGAGCCATCAATTTTTTTGTGGTTGGACATGACACCTTCAACTAGATCGTGCACAAAGTTAGTGTCATCAATGACATCTTCATACTGCGCCAAGTTACGCCGCAAAATTTCGGCCAGAGGCTCCTTGCCCTCTCGAAAGTCAAATTCATAGAGGGTTTGCATGGCGACAATACGACCTAGATGTCGGTTCGAAGCCATTTAGACTTTTACAACCGGCTGGCCACGATAATAACCACAGTTTGTGCAAACCATGTGCGGGCGAGTCATCTGACCGCAATTAGCACATTTGGTAAGACGCACTGCTGTCAGGTGATCGTGAGACCGACGCGTGCCCTTTTTACTGTGCGAAGTCCGCTTTTTAGGTACAGCGCTACCAGGCATCGTTCTTCCTTCCTTTAGTTGATTATACCGCTAATGCTTGTGCGGCGCGAGCTGTTTTTGACCACAGATCAAACACAGACCTAGGCAATCTGGCGAGCACAGCTGCTTGATCGGCAGGCTCACAATAATCTCCTGCCGTACCGCGGGATCTAGATCAACCCAGCTTCCATCAATTGGCCACTTCTCCTCGTCCGGGTGATCGTTAAATTCAGCTTGAAAGCGCGCCCAGGCGCGGTAATCAAACGGCTGCAGACAGCGATGACACTCCAAAACAAGCTCCGCCTCGGCCTGTCCTTGAGCCACCGCTCCGCTGGGGATAAGCAAAACCTGGGCCTGCGCCTTAAGGCCGCCGTCCCCCAGAGGCAAGTCCGGCCAGTCCGGCCGCTCATCTTGCCATTTAAACAAACTGCCAGTTTGGCCCGGCTCAACCTTGGCTAGGTTTACTTTCATCTGAACGTCAGGTTATTTATAGCAGATTTGCAAGGAGAGAGCAACGGCTAGCCGATGACAAAATTGACCAGCTTGCCGGGAACGGTGATGACTTTCTTGACCGTGCCAGTCAATCGATCGGCTACGGCGCCGCGAGCTGCTTGCTCTAACTTAGCCGGATCGAAGGCGTCCTCGCGAGCCACGGTAACCGTGCCGCGCAGCTTGCCGTTTATCTGTACCGCCACTTCCACTAACTCGTCAACCGTGAGGGCCGCATCGTACTTGGGCCAGGCCTGACGGTGTACGCTTTCAGTCTCACCTAAGTGTACCCATAATTCTTCAGCCAAATGTGGTGCTACTGGGGCCAGCAGCAATACTAGAGTGCGCGCTGTCCGCTGAGCGAGCTCCTCGTGATCGCCGAGCCCAAAATTGCTGAGCCGCTTGCTATCTCCCAAGAAATTGGTGTACTCCATAAGAGCGCTAATCATGGTATTAAAGCGCATTGCGGTCAGATCTTCCGCCACTTTCTTAATTGTCTTATTAGCCATGCGATCAACCTCAGTCGCAAAAATTGCGGGCTCGATGCGGTCAGCTCCCTGGGCAGTCTTCATTTCGGCCTCACCTGAAAGTGCCATCACCAAACTCCACACCCGCACCAAGAATCGCCAAACGCCAGCCAAGCGCTCCTCACTCCAGGCTACTTCCTGATCGTACGGACCCATAAACATTTCATAGACACGCAAACTATCAGCGCCATAGCGATCCACCACGTGATCGGGATTAATCACATTGCCGCGCGATTTGCTCATCCTGTGACCATCCGGGCCAGAGATCATACCTTGATTGCGTAAGGCGGTAAATGGTTCGCCAAATTCCAAAACGCTAGCATCGCGCAAAGCCTTGGTCCAAAATCTGGCATATAGCAAATGCAAAACGGCGTGTTCCGCCCCACCAACATAAAAATCGACTGGCAACCATTGCTTAATCAATGTCTGGTCGGCAAAAACTTCGGAATTCTTAGGATCGGCAAAGCGCAAAAAGTACCAGCTGGAACAAGCAAATGTGTCCATCGTATCGGTTTCACGTTCAGCCGGGCCATCGCACTTGGGGCAGCTCACCTCGACCCAGTCTTTAGCTTTCGCTAGCGGCGAGCGCCCGTCACCGGTGGGCAAGTAATCAGCGATCTCGGGCAATTCCACCGGCAAATCACCTGCAGGCACGGGCACGACTCCGCACTTAGCGCAGTGAATCACCGGGATTGGCGCCCCCCAATAGCGTTGGCGGCTAATTAACCAGTCGCGCAGCTTGTAGTTTAATGCCGGTTTGGCCATCCCCACCTTCTGCAAATGCTCAATAATCGCCGTCTTGGCCTCCGCGCTTTCCAGGCGGTCGAACTCACCAGAGTTTGCGAGCGTGCCGTAGCCAGTATAAATCTCTTGCTCACCAAGCAACCAACGCAAAGCATGTTGGTGCGTGTCGGGAGTAAGGAATTTCTTCAGCTCATCCGCTGCAAGCCAGCGCACTTCATGGATGGCCGCTTCCTCGACTGCCACCGGCTTTACGGCATCACTTTGCAGTTCCAGGTAAACCACGTGAGCATGAGCGTTACGATTCAATTTCTTGGGAACATGGTAGAACTTACCATGCACCACACCATAATCACGAATGAATTTCGCGTCTGTGTAACCCACCTCCTGCTCGAGCTCAGCCTTGGCGGCCTCTGCCGGTGTTTGGCCGGCCTCAATACCGCCCGTGATAAATGTGCCCCAAGCCACTTGCTTCCATTTTAAGGCGACATACTTGTCCTCACTCCAGTGCTTTACAATCGCAATGATCGCCTCGCGATGATCAAAGGGTTCACCCTCTTTAACTTTGCCTGGCTCAGTCGATTGCACGTAGGTAGGCTCAACTACTTGCTTTACCGGCAGGTCGAATTGCTGCGCAAACTCAAAATCGCGCTCGTCGTGCGCCGGCACAGCCATAATAGCCCCAGTACCATAGCCCATTAGCACGTAATCCGCGGCCCAAACCGGCATTTTGTCACCCGTGATGGGGTTCTTGGTGTAGGCGCCAGTAAACACTCCCGTCTTGGGGCGCGCCGTATCCTGTCGCTGCACCTCCGTCTCGGTTTTCACTTCGCTCAGGTATTTCTCCACCGCTTGGCGCTGCACTGGAGTCGTAATCTCATTCACCAAGGGATGTTCCGGCGCCAGCACCAAGAAGGTCGCGCCAGCCAAAGTATCGGCTCGGGTCGTAAAAACAGTGACCTTATGCTGATCGATGGCGAATTCGATTTCAGCGCCGACGCTCCGGCCGATCCAGTTACGTTGCATTAGTTTAATACTTTCGGGCCAATCAAGCGTATCGAGGTCACTTAGAAGTTCGTCGGCATAAGCGGTGATCTTGAAGAACCATTGCTTGAGGCGCTTCTTTGTTACGACATTGCCACAGCGCCAACACCGGCCGTTTTCGACCTGCTCATTCGCTAGCACAGTTTTATCGTGCTCACACCAGAATTGCTCGCTCTCGTTTTGATAAGCTAGGCCGCGCTCGAACAGTTTCAAGAAAATCCACTGCGTCCACTTATAGTAGCCCGGGTCAGAAGAATCCACCTCGCGATCCCAGTCGAATGATAACCCAAGACTTTTCATCTGACGACGGAAGTTATCGGTATTCTTTCTGGTCGCAACCTGCGGCGAAACGCCAGTCTTGATGGCATAATTCTCCGCCGGCAAGCCAAAGGCATCCCAACCGATGGCGTGGAGGACACTAAAGCCATTCATGCGTCGATGACGCGCCAAAATATCGGTAATAGTGTAGTTGCGCACATGCCCAACATGCAGACCCTCACCCGATGGATAGGGGAAAAATGGCAGCACGTAGGATTTGGGCGCCTTGTTCGCATCATCGGCTCGGTCTAATTTAGCCTCGGCCCAAATCTTCTGCCATTTTGGTTCAATTTTTTGCGGTTCGTACTTTTTCATCAGTAAAACTATTGTAGCAAACCAGGCATATTACTTTGGCAAAACCACTGAGCAAGCGGTAGGTCCTTCGGCCAGCACCCGTTCCACCATGGCCTCATCATAATATGTGCGGGGATTGCGCTCATCCGGGTCGACCACCTCAACTCGACCCTTGTCCCAACTTTTTAAGATTACGGCGTGCAAGTAATTATTACCCCCGAACCCGGCCGGCACAGTCACGATGACCGGATAACCCTTCTGCACAAGCTGCTTCACGCCCAGCCGCTCGGCCTTGCGCTTAAAGAATTTAATCTCGGCCTTGGTTCTTAGATAGCCGGCTTTCACCATGGCTTGAATATCGCTCCTGCCAGCGAGGGCGACCTGCCATGACACAATCGGCAAGCCGTAGCGTTCACGTAACCAGCCAGATAGCCGTGGCCTGATCCAAGCATCACCATCATTAGTTCTCTCCCAATCGATGGATTTGCAAAAAGTAAAGAAGTCGACATCAAGGTAGCCGTAGCCCTTGGCGAGGACATAAAAACAAGTTGGCGCACATAATCGCAAAGCTTTATGATCACCGATAACCTGCCCCGCGAATTGTTGTTTCTGATGCTCGAGCGTGAGCGGACCGCCAAAGGCGAATTGCCGCTGCTTGCGCTTCATCCAAGCTTCGGTTTGGCGCACTAGCTTGGTACGGTCAGTCGGGTCGGCTAGTATCAGCGCGACAGCTTCTTCAGCGAACACGCCGTTTTGAGACCCCTTAGCAAGCACAACGTCACCAGCCTTCACCTGACCGGCCATAAACTTCCCAGCTTCAAACGGCGACCAGAACGATTTAATTTGCTCCTCTTTCAAACCCGCCTTTCGGGCTGCCGGGACGAGGTGTGTTTCGGCCACGTCACCAATGGTTACAAGTAAATCAAGATCGCCGCAGGCCGATCCAACTTCTTGATGAGCCTTGGGTGTGTAATCTCCGAGCTCATTCATCGAACCGAGTATAGCAATCCGCCGGCCCCTGCCGGGAAGTTCTTGTAAAGTTCTGAGTGCAGCCAGGGCCGCCTCGGGACTAGAATTATAACTATCGTCCAAAATTAAACTACCGCGCAAGCCAGGCAGAGGGTTCATACGGCCTTCAACGGGAGTAATTTGCTCCAGTTGCTGTTTGATTTGACCAATACCAACACCAGCCATGGCGCCTACGCCCGCACCTGCCGCGAGCGCATATAGGCTATGCTCGGCCACCAAGCCCAACTTGACCTCCTGCTCGGCTTGTTTAATCGCCAGCCGGGCCGTATAACCATCCTGACTTAACTTCTGCGGTGCAAGCTTGAACTCGCCATGCTTCAAGCCGTAAAAGTAAACCGGCTTCGCCCCAAAACTATCACGCTGCTTAGCGAGTCTCGCGTCATCGCCGTTTAAGAGTACCTGCTTGGCGCGATGGGCTAACCCTAGCTTCTCGGTTTGGATGGCTTCGATGGTTTTGAAATTATCCAAGTGAGCCGGTGCTATGGCGGTGACTACGCCAATATCTGGCCTCAGAAAACTCAGATATTTTTTCATCTCACCGGGATGGTCGACTCCCAGCTCGACTACCCAAGCATCGTAGGCATAGTTCTTGGCTCGAATCAGCTGCTCACTTTGCCAAAAAATTTTCAGCCAAGGCCAGGGGTTCGTCAAACTAGCGGGAATCGGTAGATTTAGGATCATCATCTCGAGACCAATCTCGGCATTCAAATTACCGCGCTGAACCAACACTCGGTATTTGGCGGTAAGCACTTGGGCAATTGCAAGTTTAGTAGAAGTTTTGCCCACGCTGCCTGTCACTGCCACTATAAAAGGGTGTTTTCCCCTGATTAGCCGGCGGATTTGGAATCGCAGTATCTCCGCCACCAGACGGCGGAAGGCGTGAGATCCCTGGGCGACTAAAGACATAAGCCTAGTTTACTGCAAGGAAACCTTCTTACAAAATGCTTGCGCCTGCCGGGCGAAGTGCTAACATAAGCTTAGCGCGTACCTGGGGGAGGAATTGATGACAATCAACGAAGTGACCACGGAACTGAAGCAAGCTAGTCGTCTGACCATCGCTCTGCTCCGCCACCCGAACGACCACGGTCTACAGGCCGAGATCTTCTACCACCTGGCCTCCTCGATCACCCGCCTGCCCGCACCACTCGGCCATTTCGGCGACACGCTGCTTAGGTCCGGCCATGACTGGGATCGTTCTCATGGCCATCGCTTCTTCGCCGCCTGGCAGAACTACAACCGTCACGCCGCCTGAATTTCCCCTCCGTCCAACCTACCGCGCCAACGACCCCCGACTTCGGCCTCGGCCTTAGCCGGGGGTCAGGCGTTTTTAAACATTATTGCGTCATGGCGCCTCCCAGCTTATGCTAATTAGGCATGACTACTAAACATCGTCTCGCCCTCGCTGCCACTGTTATTGGCAGCGGCATAGTCTTTCTTGATGGCACGATCGTAAACATTGCCCTGCCCAAAATCGGGGCAAATTTTCATGCCAGCTTTGCTGGTCTGCAATGGATGATCGATGGCTACCTACTAACCCTGGCAGCGCTGATTCTACTGGGCGGTTCGCTAGGAGATGTTTTCGGTCGCAAGAAAATTTTCACCTATGGCCTAATTGGCTTCGGCCTGGCTTCGGCCGCCTGTGGGCTCGCGCCCAACCTCATTACTCTGGTTATTTTCCGTCTCATTCAAGGAGCTTTTGGAGCCATGCTGGTGCCAGGGTCACTGGCGATTATTAACGCCACTTTTCCGAAGGAATCCCGCGGGGCCGCCATCGGCACCTGGACAGCCTTTTCCGGCATCACCACTGCTATCGCGCCGCTCGTAGGTGGCTGGGTCCTCGATACCTTTTCCTGGCGTTGGATCTTTTTTATTAACTTGCCGCTAGCAGCGCTTTGTCTTTACCTGACCATGGCTGGCGTGGAGGAAAGCCGCAATCAGGCCGCTTCGCGTCGACTCGACCTACTCGGCTGCGTCTTGGCGGTGGCGGGACTTGGTGGCTTAACTTATGGGCTAATCCAGGGGCCAGTCTCCAATTGGTCAGCTTCAAGCTTGGCGCCCTTAATCGCCGGCGCCGTATTACTAGCTTTATTCGTAATTTTCGAAGCGCGGTCACGCGACCCAATGATGGATTTAAAACTTTTTCGCTCCCGCAATTTCTCCGGAACGAATCTAGCCACGCTCACGATGTATGGGGCTTTGTCTGGCGCCTTCTTTATTCTTGTGATTTACCTACAAACTACCATGAAATACTCCAGTCTCGCTGCCGGCTCGTGCCTAATTCCAATTACTATTATTTTGTTCCTACTTTCAACCCAAGTGGGCAAATGGGCGGCCAAAATCGGCACTAGGCTATTTATGACAATTGGGCCAATTGTAGCCGGGGGTGGGCTGCTCATGCTCCTGCCACTCAAGCCTGGCGGCTCATTTTGGACGGGCATATTCCCCGGTATCGTAGTGTTTGGCGTAGGGCTCGCCGTTACAGTTGCGCCCCTTACGACAACCGTGATGTCGGCAGTCGACGAATCTCACTCTGGCATCGCCTCCGCTATTAATAACGCCGTCTCGCGCATCGGCGGGCTGGTGGTAGTAGCCCTCCTAGGCATTCTGGTCGCTAGTCAAATTCACGCCACCACCAATCGCTATGCCTCCCAGCTTGGTACCCCGACTGCGGTTGCGGCTATTGACCGCGCCGTCGCGAACGGTCAAGTTGACTCGAGCTTATCGAGCTCTGACCGAGCACTCGCTCGCCGTATGATCACCGAAAGCTCGGTTAACAGCTATAAACTATCGCTACTGCTCTGTGCTGGACTCGCCATTGCAGCCGGCCTAACTTCATACGCCACTATCCGAAATAAAGTCGCCTAGAGTTCTAGTTGATCTAATTTAGAAGTAAGCTCAGAAACCTTGGCTTTGGCGTCGTTTACAAGTTCGGGGAAGGCATCGCCTAGGGCCTTGGTTACATTATCGAGCTGAGCCGTCACGCCACCGGCAGCATTCGCCAAATCTTTTTTGGCTGTTTGAACCTTCGCTTTGAGGCTAGCCAAGGCCATCACCGACTCCGCCAAAGCTTTTGAGCTGGCCTGGTCGGGATGTGGGATGACAGCAATGGCTTTGCCACTTCCATCGCGTAAAATCAGGGAAATGTCGGTTGTATCAACTTTGTAAGGACCCTTGGGCAAGCCATTTAAATCGGCCTCAGGTGCCGGCTCAGGCTCAGGTGCCGCCGCAGGTTCGGGCGGAATCGGAGCTTTGGGCTCCGGTGGGACTGGCTGCTTCTGAGGGGGCTCGGGAGCTGAATGTTCCGCCTTCTCCTCACTCGGAGTCTCAATCTTAATCAAGTTATCGGCTGTATCAATCGTATCAGTCGTCGGCTGGTCGTCAGAGGGGAGATCATCATCGGTCCCAGGCGTTTCGCCTTTAATTACTGGCTCAAGTTTGCGCGGGTAAAACACCTTGGCGCCGGCGACTTCACCCTCCTTGGTGTCGTTCCCGACACCGCTTAAACCGTCAACGGTTGGTGTATCTATAGTTGTAGTATCGTCCAATTGAATATCCTATTATGCTTTAGCTTATTTTAGCGTTCTGGCGGCCAAATGTCCAATATTACGATACGATTTGAAATTCTTTAAGTCTTTCCCTAGCCGCAAGTGGTGTCTGTAATTTCAGAAGTTCCGCGTAAATCCCGTTGCCGCGTGCTAGCTCCGCCGGCGTGCCAACCTCCAGCACCGCCCCACCCCGTAGCCCCACAATCATATCAACATGGGCGATCGTCGATAGACGGTGTGCAATTATGAGCGTGGTACGTTTGCGCATCAGCTCAACCAAGGCCTGCTGCACCTCGTACTCGGCCTTGCTGTCGAGGGAGCTAGTGGCCTCGTCCAGAATCAAAATTGGCGGATTTTTCAAAATAGCGCGGGCGATAGCCACTCGCTGTTTTTGGCCACCGGATAGCTTGATGCCTCGCTCACCAATTTCGGTTTTATAGCCATCCGGCAATTTCATAATAAACTCGTGGGCGTTAGCCGCTTTAGCTGCCTTGATCACTGCCTCGTCGGAAGCACCAGGAGTGCCGTATAGAATGTTTTCTGCCACGCTGCCCGAAAATAGCGCCGGGTCTTGAAAAACTACGCCGATCTGCTGCCGCAGTGATACCTGAGTAACCTGACGGATATCGATGCCATCGATCAAAATCTGCCCGCCCGTCGGCTCGTACAGTCTGAGCAGGAGGTTCGCAATGGTGGTCTTGCCTTCGCCACTTTCACCCACCAGGGCGAGTTTGGCCCCAGGCTTGACGCTAAAACTAATCTCCTTCAGCACGTCGCGGCCCTGGCTATAAGCAAAATTAACGCTGCGATACTCCACCTCCCCCTGCGTAACTTTCAGCGACCTGGCGCCAGGCCGATCGAGGATTGAAGGCTTCGTTTCCATCACGTCAAAGAAATCTCTCGTTCCTTCGCGTGCCCGCTGCAAGCTCTCTACTATCCAGGAGGAACCGAATAAGGGCATGCGGGCCTGCTCAGAAAGCTGCAAGAGTAGGACCATTACACCTAGCGTGTAGTGATGCAAGAAAGTTTGCCGCACTACAAAAGCGTAGATTAGAAAAAAGATGATGTTGAGAGTTGCCTGACGCGCCACATCATATTTGTGCCAGGTGATAGAGCGTGTGCGTGTTTCTTTCTCAATATCCCGCCGCTTGTCTGCAAAGATCTTGGACTCTAAGCGCTCCTGCACAAAGGCCTTTACAACACGAATTTGGCCAATCACTTCATTAAAGCGGCCACGGGCATAGTCGGTGTCAGCATTGATGACTCTCTGATGTCGACGCCACTCGCGGCTCGAACGCCTGGTGAGCCAAAAGTAAAACGGAAATAGGACGGCCAGAAGTACAGCAATCGGCCAAGAGTAAAAGGCAATCGCCCCCAGCGTAATAATTGTAGTTAAAAAGAACTGCAAGAAATTGTTGGTCAGCGTGTTCATGAGTTGGCTCACCGTATCAATGCTGCGATCGAGCCGGCTGGTGATGGTACCGGTCATTTGGTTATCGTAGTACTCAAGCGGCAGCTGCAGAATGTGATCGTAGTAACGCTGGGACAACAATGTGTTGAGCTTGGCACCTAGGAGGTCACCGAAAAAGCCGTTGATGTTATTTAAAAGTGTGATGGTCAAATTAAAACCTAAAATCAAAAAAACTAGTACTACTAGTGTTCCACCGTGTACCACCTGGTGATTTAAGCCTTTGACCAAATTATCAACCAACGCCTTAGTTAAAAACGGTGAGGCCAGTCCCAGAGTAGAAATGACCACCACAAATAAAGCGGCGGCTAAGTAGTACCGCCACAACCGGGCTGAGTATTTAATTATCCTAGCTAATTCTTTGATCTAACTATTGTAGCAAAATTTCGGTCGTCAAACTGCAAGGCTTGTTTGAGCTGAGTAGCTTGTCGGGCACGAACGGCTGGGTCGGCTAACTGCTTGGTCCCAGTCGCCGCGAAAAAGATCCTTTGTTAGTGGCACGCCTGCTAAGTTACCCTTTAGCGATAATAGCTAGTGGCGGAGGTCAAACTGTACGGACCCCGGCCGCAAACGCCGCTCTGAGCTTGAATTCTTAGTTCGGTGGCCGAAACCAGTTGAATTAAGACGCTGTGGTTGTTTTGAGGCGGAAGAGCGCCGCCGCCAGCCGTTCGGCCGCCAGGATTATCGACTTGGTAGCAGTAAACGGTTGAATCAGCAGTGACACTGCTGAACTCGCGGTTCAAGCTACCAACAGAGTGCGGCGTAAACGGCAACCGCAGTACCAGACCTTTCAACCCGCCGATCGAAACTATACCGATACTAGGGTCGAGGTTGTCATGCACCAGTGCCAAGCTCTTGGCCCAGCTTCCAACGCCGCCGCTGCCACCCATAAAGCTGTACCAGTTGCCTTGCAGAGTACCGGCTTTGTCTTGGGCTACCTCTCCGCAGCGCGGCTCGGCCGTACGTTTAAAACGTGTCATAAGTGCAGATTTAAGCGGCTCCGTAAATAAGTTTATGGGGCAAACGGTATGGTCGGCCTTGCCGTAACGTTTTTGGTTGGCGTAAATCAGCGCCGGCTGTCGGCTGTCGGCGGCACCAAAGTCAAAGCCGGCCGCCGCTCCCCCACCGGCCGTGCCCAGTTCCTCTCCAGGCATGAGCAAAATGTCGGCATCTTTGTTGCAGTAGCGGTAGGTATCGGTTGGTCGAGGGTGAGTGTCGCTACAGCTGGCGCCGTGAGCTACCGCCGCTGCCAGCTTCGGCGCCAAAGTATGGATATGGTCAAATGATATACTGACCCCTCGGCAAGGCGAGAAAAATAAGTGGTAATCGTCGGTACGCACTTGGCCATCGATGGTAGCCGTTTGGCGGTTGATTTGGGTTACACGCACCCTTCCAGGCGATTTCACTGACACCACTGGCACGGGGTCGTCGGGACTATTACGCTTAAAAACGTAGTAAATGTGATCGGTAGGTATGGTGTGGTCGGGAGGGCCGATGTTGCCCAGGGGCACCAGATAATCAAAGTCTGTATCGGCCGTGGGGGCGGCGGTTAAGACACCACCGGCGTCGCAGCTGCCGAGCTCGAGTTCTGGTTTAAGCTTAGGGAAGACAAGAACAGCTAGAGCAATTACAGCCAAGCCGGGAATTGCCAGCAGCCAGCGTTTGCGGAAGCCTTTTTTTGACTTTGACATGAGCTAATTGTAGCAGAAGCGGTTTACTACCGCTCTTCGCGAACGTTCGATCACTTGGTGGAGCATAGCGGGATCGAACCGCTGACCTCTTGCATGCCATGCAAGCGC
>CAZOQX010000011.1:0-27371 GCA_964582465.1 uncultured Candidatus Saccharibacteria bacterium | reverse complement strand
CCCGGGCGGGTGGTCGGCGTGGGGCTCGCCGGGGTGGTGGTTCGGTGGGGGGGCGGGGGTGGTGCCGGCCCATGATACGGGGTGGGGCCGCGGGGGGGCGGGGGCGGGGTTCTGAGGAACCCCGCCCCGCTAACGTTTATATTGAAAAATCGGCTTAATCAGTATATAGTTCTGGTCATCAACTCGAGCGGAGGAGGATGTATGGGCACGACGCAGGCCAGTCGCATTGCGACCTACGTGAAGGACGAAGTCACGCTTCGACAGCTGCTGGAGACGGCCTTCCTGATCGCGGAGGATGAAGTGGCTACCCACTGGGTGTGGGACCATGAGGACGGCCTGGTCTTCCTCAAGGAAATGGGCGATCCGCGTAACCAGGTGGGCAGGGAGATTGCCTTCGTCGCTGACGTGACCACGGTGATCCAGCTCTACGAGGTGTGGTTCTGCACGCTGGACAACACCGACATTGAGCGTTACGCCGGTGAGCGTCCCCACAAGTCGGCCCAACCCCGGGCCTTCTACGTCGATACGGCACCGGAGGGTTTCGAGGGCAAGGGCGTGATCTGCGCCATCAAGCCGGCGTGGGTCGAGTAGCAAGAAGTGGTCGTCCGGTAGGGAAGGGGCGCCCTGGGCCGGACGGTCGGGGCGGGGTCTTCGGACCCCGCCCCTTTACGTTTTTATTACGCCCATGCTTGCATCGTGTTCGGTCTTTGTTTTAACCTAGTTAGAAATTGATGGAGGGTATAGGGGGATTTTCCATGATTTTGCGTTGGTTAGTGGTTGGTTGGTTACTTTTAAATTCGGCGCTAGTAGCTCGGGCGGATTCGTCAGTAACATTGATTGATTATCCCGTAATCAGTGAGTTGCAGACGGGCACGGCTGAAAGTGCCAGTCAGGAATTCGTCGAACTGTACAATCCTTCGGGTGCGGCTGTCTCACTTGATCAGTGGACTCTGGAATATAAATCAGCAACCTCGATCGATCAGCCCTCCTCTTGGCTGAAGAAAGCAACACTATCTGGCTTCATCCAACCCGGTGGCTTTTACTTAATTGCGCCCTTAACTTATTTAGCGATTGCTGACGCTAATCTTGGCAGTGGACTGGCTGGTACTGGCGGCACTGTGCGACTAAAGAGTGCCGATGCCAGCATTATTGACGAGCTGGGTTGGGGTAGCGCCAATACCAGCGAAGGACAACCGGCGGTGGTACCTAGCGCCGGTCAAAGTCTGGAACGCTTGCCTGGACGGCTTGATGACTCCGCGGGCAATGGGACGGACACGGGCAATAACTCGCTCGACTTTATTGTCCGCGCAACATCTGAACCACAGTCGAGTCAATCATCTATAGAGATCGGAACAGCGGGGCTGGGATCTAGTGGTGGCCAGCTGCCGACAGGTGATCCCGGCAATCCGCCGGCTGACGATCAAACAGGTGATATCCTCGCCCCCGCACCAACCAGCTATTTACCTATTAATATCACTGAGCTACTGGTGAATCCGGCCAGTCCACAAACGGATGCGAACGATGAGTTCATTGAGCTTTACAATCCAAATTCTAATGATGTCGACCTAAATGGATACACGCTTAAAACGGGCTCGAACTTCCACGACTACTACATTCTGCCTGCCCAAACTATCACCGCCGGAAGTTATGCCGCTTTCACTTCAAGCCAAACTCATCTCAGTCTAACTAACTCTGGAGGTGCGGCTGAGCTGCTTGATCCGGCTGGAGGAGTAGTTGATCAAACAGCTCTGTATCCCGCCGCTGATGAGGGTTTAAGCTGGGCTTTGATAAATGATGAGTGGCAATGGACTCTTCAGCAAACGCCAAGCGAGGAGAATGTGCTAGTCGCACTTCCCGAAAAGGCCGCCACGAGTAAGCCTCAAGTTACCAAGAGTTCATCGAAAAAGAAAACTACCGCCAAGGTTACTGCAGCTAAAGTAAAGAAGGCTGCTTCCGTAAAGCCAAAGACTACGAGTAAAAGAGCTACGACTAAGGCCACTGCCACCACTACACCCCCTTCCAACCTGGTCAATGCCACGGGAGTTTTGCCAACTAAGTGGTTGATCCTGGGAGCGCTGGCGCTTACCATGGGATACGGACTTTGGGAGTTCCGACATGACCTACAAAACTATCTCCAACTCGCCCGAAGATACTTTCGCGCTCGGCGCAAAGATCGGCCGGCTGCTTAAAGGTGGCGAGGTCATCGAGCTTACCAGCGACCTTGGGGGCGGCAAAACCGTACTGGTGCGCGGTTTGGCCAAAGGGCTGGGTTTTGAAGGCACTGTAACAAGCCCAACCTTTACCATTAGCCGCGTTTACCCGGCAGGCAGTTTAGAATTGCACCACTTCGATTTTTATCGCCTGCTCGCAGGCGATATCGTTGAGCAAGAATTAAACGATGTGGCCGGGGAGCCTGATACGGTAACGGTGGTGGAGTGGGCCGGCCACTTGAACCAGGCCTTACCGAAGCTGACTCTGCAAGTACACCTAAAACCTCTCAGCGATACCGATCGCGAGGTGGAAATAATTGTCAAAAACCCAGTCGGCGAACGCTTATTAAAGGGATTCAAATGATTCTTGCCATTAAAACCGACAATCCTCAAGCCGAGTTACGGCTCTACCAAGACGATCAAGATGTTGACCGCAAGGTTTGGCCGGCTGGCCGGGGCCTAGCCGATAGCCTACTTGGGGCAGTGGAAGAACTGCTCAAAGCTAACAAAGCTGAGTTCGCCGACCTAACGGGCCTAGTGTTTTTTGAAGGGCCGGGCTCGTTTACCGGACTTAGAATTGGCGCAGCGGTGGCTAACGCCATGGCCTATAGCTTGGGAATTCCTATCGTGGGCACCCGGGGCGAGTCCTGGCAGAAGCGAGGCCTTACCAAATTGAAATCCGCTTCTTCTGGCGTGATTGTTGCGCCGTATTATGGAGCCGACGCTAACATCAGCCAGCCCAAGTCGGCTTAGTACTTGGCTTGACGCGCCCAGCTTAGGGGCTTAAATTTAAGTTTGACCGCTGTTGCTAATCGCAACCAAAGTTCAAGCAATTTCGATCACTTATTTTCTAGAGATACTCTTTAAACAACTCACTCTTAACCGAAAGGCATTATATGCTGTGGATTCTGGCTGTAGTCGGCGCCGCTATGGGAGCGGCTGGCGGCTATGGATATAAAACGTATGTATTAAAACAAACTACTAACTCGGCCGCAGCTCAGGCTACCAAAACTATTGAAGAGGCTAAGGGTAAGAGCAAAGAGCTTTTGCTCGAGGCTAAAACCGAAGCCCTGAAAATTGGCGAAGCAGCCAAGAAAGAAGAAACCGACCGCCGCCGCCAAATTCTGGAAATGGAAACACGCCTGGCGACGCGCGAGGAAACCATTGATAAGAAGCTCGAGCAATTAGACAAGCGAGCCGAAGCTATTCGCGACGGCGAAATTGAGCTCGAGCAAATTAAAAACGAGATTAAATCAATTCGCGACAAACAGATGGAAAACCTGCAAAAGGTCGCCAAGCTAACCAAGGACGAGGCGCGCGATAAACTCATTGATATGACCGAGCGCGACCTTAAAAAAGACCTGGTCGTGTTGATTGAGAAGCGTCGTCAGGAAGCCAAGGATACGGCCGAGGAAGCAGCGCGTGAAGTCATTACCAGTGCCATGGAGCGCATGGCCTCGGAAGTCACGGCCGAAAAAACCGTGACGGCTGTGCCCCTGCCCGACGATGAACTAAAGGGTCGCATCATCGGTAAAGAGGGTCGTAACATTCAGGCCCTTGAGCGCGAGACGGGCGTTGATTTCATCGTGGACGAAACTCCCGGCGTGGTCGTACTTTCGAGCTTTGACCCGGTGCGTCGCCAAATTGCGCGAGTGGCGCTAGAGAAGTTGATTGCCGATGGCCGGATTCACCCCGCCCGCATTGAAGAAGTGGTGGCAAAGGCCAAAGAGGAAATTGATAAGATTATGCGCGACGCTGGCGAGCAAGCCGCCAAGGAAGCGGGCGTATTAGGTCTACCGCCCGAAATGCTCAAAATCCTCGGTTCGCTGAAGTTTCGCACCTCGTATGGCCAGAACGTTCTTAAGCACTCCACCGAGATGGCCCAACTTGCCGGTATGATTGCCGCCGAAATTGGCGCCGATGTGCGGATTTGTAAGACGGCTGCCTTGGTGCACGATATTGGTAAAGCTCAAACTCACGAGTCGGACGAGGCTCATCACCACATTTCGCGTAAAATCTGCGAACAGTTTGGTTTGGAAGAGGCAATCTGCCATGCTGCCGAAGCCCACCATGATGACGTCGAGGCGACTACGCCTGAGGCCTTAGTGGTGCGGGTGGTTGACTCGCTGAGTGCGGCCCGACCAGGCGCCCGCGGTGACACACTCGAAAACTACATGAAACGCATGACCGAGCTCGAGACGCTGACTAATTCGTTTCCCGGCGTCGCCAAGAGTTATGCCGTGTCTGCCGGCCGTGAAATTCGCATTATGGTGACACCCGAAGAGGTCGATGATTTGTCGGCCATCAAAATGGCGCGCGACATTGCTGATAAAATCGAAGCCACCCTCAAATTCCCGGGCCAAATTAAAGTTAACGTCATTCGCGAAACCCGCGCAGTTGAGTATGCCAAATAATGTTGGTTGATCTCTCGGTATTAATCAAAGAGGGGATGCCTGTCTACGAAGGTGACCCCCCTACTAAGATCGAGCCGGCTGGAAACTTGACCAAAGACGGTTACGAAGATCACTATCTTTCCATCGGAACACATGCCGGTACGCATGTGGACGCTCCAGCACACATGATCGCGGGGGGAAAAACTTTGGATGAGTTTCCCTTGGATAAGTTTACTGGTCGTGGTGTTTTGATTAAGGTCGATGGTCAGTTTGAGCTAGACGAAATTAAGCAGGCGGGCATAAAGTCTGGCGACGTTGTGCTATTCCACACGGGCATGAGTGATTTTTACTACGAACTGAATTATTATGACGACTATCCCACGATGCCAGAAGAGGTAGCGGAGTATTTAGTGGAGCGCAAGGTTAAAATGGTTGGCGTTGATATGTGTAGCCCAGACCATGAACCTTTCCACGCTCATAAAATCTTGTTGGGTGCAAACATTCTAATTATCGAAAACCTGACAAATTTGGGGGAATTAACTGGTCAAGAATTTACAGTGTCGGCCTTCCCCGTGAAGCTCGATATTGATGGGGCGCCCGCTCGAGTGATGGCGGAGGTTACAGATGCCAGATAGCCTCGAAAGTAGGTTTAGCTCCGGGCCGCGTAAACATCGTCGTCCGGCTATTGATGCGCAGACCAAACTACTCGCCTTTGACGTTGAGACTAACGGGTTACATGGCGCCGCCTTTGCGGTGGGTGCAGTTGTGATGCAGGCCGATGGTAAAGTCTTGAGCGAATTCAAAGACAGTGCTCCGGTAAGGGGCGCGCTGGATCCGTGGACGAAAGAAAATGTTATGCCAATGCTTGCGGGTTACCCCCAAAATTACAAGAGCGCCAAAGCCTTGCGAGGAGCCTTTTGGCAGTGGTATCTCGATAATGAAAAGTCCGCAGATTACACCGTGGTTACCAACGGGTACCCCGTCGAATACCGCTTCCTTATCCAGTGCCAAGATGACGATATTGAGGGTCGCTTCTGGGATCACCCCTTCCCCTTGTTGGATCTGCCGTCGTTGTTGATCCAAGTGGGCGAACGACCGCTAGTAAATAAGGCTGAGTTCGTGGCGGAACATTTGTCCGAAGTGCCCGAGCAAAGACACAACCCGTATTGGGATGCCTGGGTGACGGCGTTAGCGGCCTTTAAGGCGCTCCGGCTTTCCGGCCAACTCAAAGATTAAGGCCTGGCGAAGCCAAATTTTTTGCGCTAGACTGACTAAGAAAGGGGCTCGAAATGACTAAACACGAACTAATCAGCGCCTTAGCTGACCAGGCGGGCCTGAGTAGGCGCCAAACGGAGCAAGTCGTCCAGCATCTAGTTAGTATCATCCAGCAGGAACTCTCCGCTGGCCGCAAGGTCACAATTACCGGTTTTGGTACCTTTGATGTTGGTTCGCGAGAAGCCAGGCGTGGGGTGGATCCTCGTACTGGTAAAGAAATTTTTATCCCCAAGATGGCCATGCCTCGCTTTCGGGCGGGTCGGCGACTGAAGGATTCCGTCAGGCCGTAGGCTTAAGCTTTTCTCACAAAATACCAGGGCCAAAAGCACGTTTTCTTTGTTATTCTTGCCAAAAGAAGGGCACAGGCGTAAGTTTTATCTAAGCCTGTGGTTTGAACCCCTTGCCAACCTGGAGGTGGAGCGTGCAGATCCGCAAGTTTCCCCGTGGCCGTAGTCGCAGCGATGCTGAGCTGCCACCGGTCCGCCCGTATGACGACCCTGCAGTAGCCGCTGTGCGCCGGGCAAATCAGCTCCGCGCACGCCAGCAGCAACGTGATCGAAGAAGTAGATCGTGGGCCTGAAGAGCCGGCGGGATCTGCTGACCTCGACCAAAGAGTACCACGTTGCCTATCGGCTATTTACGGTCTTCGTCCTCTTCGGTACTGCGGGCCTCGGTTTCTATCTCTTCAGTAAGCTCCGGCAACAGTGGTGTGAGCGAAAGAAGGCATCATGATACGAAGAATCAGCCGGGCAAGTCACGCGCTGGTCCGTCAATTGGTCGAAGCGGCCAAGACCGGTGGCGCGGTTCGCACGGCTCGACTCGGTCAGAATCGTTTGCCATTTCGCCGCGAGATCGACGCTCAAGGGCTCGATTACCGTGGCTAGACGGCAACGTGAGTAACAGGCGGAAAAGCAGGGCCTGGTTCCAGGTGGACTAGGCCCTTTCGCCTCTGCTAGAGTTAACTAGTCTCTTAATATCGCGGGGTGTGGCGCAGTTGGTAGCGCGCCGGCTTTGGGAGCCGGAGGTCCCGAGTTCGAGTCTCGGCACCCCGACCAAGGGAGGATTTATGCAAGAAACAAATTTTGGCGCCCCCATCATTAGCCTGGAAGAGTTCGGCAAATTACGTCCCAAGCTCGGCAAAATCGTTGCAACTAGTGGTGGTTTTGATCCGATTCACCCCGGGCACATCAGCTGTATTGTCGAAAGTAAAATGTACGGCGATACGCTCGTGGTGATTGTAAACGGTGATGCCTTTTTAAGAGAGAAGAAGGGTCGCCCTTTTCAAGATTTGGCGACTCGATCGCTGATCGTGTCGGGCCTACGGGGCGTGGATTATGTGGTGCCATTTGAAATCGCGGGGGATTTATCCGTGTCGGTGGCGCTTGCGCAAATTCGCCCCGATGTCTTTACCAAGGGCGGTGACTGGACTGATCCGAAGACCCTGCGAGAAGCAAAGGTTTGTGAGGATAATGGGATCAAAATTATCACTGGTGTTGGTCTGGATAAAAAGTGGTCTTCAAGCTGGTTTCTACGGGATTGGGCCAAGCATTCAAAAGAGAGCTAAAAAGCGAGAGGCGGCTCATGACGAGCCGCCTCCAGGATGATCGAGTCTAGCGGAGAAGCAGGGAGCGGGCGGGGTAGCCCCGCGCTCTCGCTCGCCGTTCGCCACCACTGACGTCATCCGGCGTGAGCAGGTCCAAGTCAATCGCCTGAGTCTCGGTGGCCCAGCGCATGACCAGCCCATTCGCGAAACCTCGACGAGTCGCTACGCGCCGGGAGAAGCTTGAAGCTTCGCACACCCAGGTCCCCGGCGGTAGCATCTCCTCGTAGAACTGGTAGGCCTCGTCGCTGTTTTGCACGCACAGCCGGGGCTGGCTCAGGTTTACGAATCGCCAGCCAACTTGCATGCCCAGCCAGTAGGCGCCGCATGGTGCCCAGATCTTGGCGAGACGGTAGCCGAATTCGGCCTCTTGAAGGCCGGCGGTCAGGTCTTCCAGGTTTCGAAGATCGTCCGGGCGGGGAGGCTCCTCCTCGACGTAGATGCGAAAAGTGCGATCCCGAAGTGTATCCATAGATCACTCCTCGGTCGGGTGTCTAGACAATATAATCATCACACTCCTATGTCAAGAAGGGTGACAGATTTGGTATAATTTTTATGCCGCGCGGGTATCGTATAGTGGCTATTATGTCACCCTTCCAAGGTGAAGACACGGGTTCGACTCCCGTTACCCGCTCCAAAGGCCCCCGTAGCTCAGCGGATTAGAGCAGGACGGTTCTAACGTCAAGGTCGTAGGTTCGAATCCTACCGGGGGTACCAGTTAGTAAGAAATTATAAACAGTAAGGTCGGCAGAGGACAGACATACAGCCGACGCTTTTTCTGATCAATGTAAAGGCCGATCCAGAAATCGTACCAGGTGAATTTAAACTGAACTTTCATTAGTGTCCGAGTTTTGTATAAATTGTGGCGTAAACAATCAACCCCACCACAAGAGTTGTTGCTACCAGCCGCTTCGGCTTAATACGCTCATGCAGGAAGAGCGCTGCTGCGATCAAAATCAAGGCTGGTACTAGAATCAGAATCAGAGCTGTTAAGGTAACTCCGGCGTCTCTCAAGCCGTAAAAGCGCAGGATCATCATAGTGGCGCCGAGCAGAGCGGAAAAGGCAATGTAGATCAGGTTGATAAATTTAACTTTGAGCAGAGAGGGCCGATAGTAAAGGTAGAAGATGGTAAAGACAACCAGAGTCCTCATGGTATAAAGTGCGGCCGGGGAAACAATGCCAGTTTGCAGGACCTGACTTACGAGCACATTCTCCACCGCCGTAAAAATTACCGCCACAATTAGTAGCCAGGTGTACTTGTCGAGCTGAAAAACTTTGCGGCCGGAATAGGCCCACAGAATCAGACTCGTCGCCCCGGCGCCCGCGATTGCCACCGGCCACCTGAACCCGGCCGGCTCCACTAGCCAGGCCATCATGATGGTTGCAAGCGGCATTAAAATCATGATGCCCTCCGAGGTGTTAACTTTTTCCTTGCTCAAGCCAATGTAGTAGGCCACGTTCCAAATCGTCGCCGCTCCAATTATCAGGGCGAGTTTAATTAGCACGCTCGAATGGGTGAGAGCAGAGAAATTAACTTGACCGAGTTTAGTCAGACTAAGCAGCGAAAAGACGGATAAGAAAAAAAACAGCCCGGGGATGTAGTCCTTAATTGAAATGCGTCGACGGGTCAGGCAAATCTTAGCAAATAGCAAACTGGTAGCCTGGGCTAAGGCGGCGAGTAAAGGAATAATAATCGGTTTCATGGGCGCCGGTTGGTGAATTTGGCGAGCTTCACATCATTAATCTTGTACTTCATGCGGCGGTAGAAAAGGGTAAGCAGCTTATTGATAAGGATCGCGCCGATTATCAGGCTAAGGTAGTAAACCAGGCCGATGCCGGTTGGTTTGGGTAGCTTGGTGGCGCTCATAAAACCGATCATACCGCTCACGACCCCTACGCTCGAGATGATGGTTAGCGCCTGGACCGAGTTACGTGTTGAAAGGGAGTTGATCTCGGTGAAAATCTCGATGGCCGAATCCAGATACCGCTTGGTCATAGACCACAGCGATTTGATGTAATCAAGCGTGTTGTCCAAATTGTCATAGCGAAATTGCAACACTGTGCTTAGGTACTCGTCCCACTTGTTTTTTTGTGCGATTGCCGAGCGTGTGGAAATATAAATGCCCATTTGATTAATGCGCCCCTTAATCAGCTCGACGGTTTTCTTGTAACTCTCAAGCTCTGCGCGCTGCGGTATCACCAGCTCGCCACGAATTTGGCGCTGCTCTTTGATGCGCTCGATCTTTTCCCAAATCTGCCGATGCAAGTTTAAATAGTGATGCAACTGAGCCTTGAATTCGCGAAAGAAAATCAGTGTGCCGATTAGTTCTTCTATGCGAGCCAGGCTGACTTTAGTGTTCAAAATGTAGTAGCGGTCGCCACGGTAGATCTCGGCATCGGCGCTTTTAATCTCGTAGTATTCGCCTTCGCCCAAATCCTTGAGTAATTTGGCAATCTCGGTTTTAGTGCCACCAGTGGTGACGATGAAATAGGGGAAGACCGTCTTGATGTTCGCAAGCTCCTTGGGCACAGGGGCGCCCAGGCTAAAGAGGTAGCTGATCGCGGGCGAAAAACTTTGCTCGAAGTAATCAGTCAGCTCCCTAATATCTTTTTGAATTTCGGTGTGATCATTCGAAAGCACCACCAAGCCATCCTCGAATATCTGCACGCTCAGTCCATCGGCGGCGTCGAGCTGAATGCTCTCGAGCGTGCCAGTTTTTAGCTGGACGTTTTTGATGTGTAGATTTTTGTGCAATTCGACCAGCTCGTGCTTGCTGAACCACAGGGGGCTATCGCCGGTAGAAAGAAAATCGAAGATTTCGGATAGATGCAGCGTTGTCCGCTGATACCAATAGCCGAGATACGTTTTTTGTACTCGCATAGTCTAATTCTAGCATAAGCGGTTTATCTAAGGGCCGGTAACAAATTTTTGATTATCGCGGAAGATTGGTTCTTGTGGATCGAGCTGGATGGCATGATTAATGTCGTGACTGGCCGCAGCCTGATCGCCTTCATCCTTTTCGACCAGGGCGCGTAGGTTATAGGCCCAGGCATAATTAGGGTCTAGTGCAACGGCGAGTTGAGCTTGGGCCATGGCTTTTTGATCGTCGCGCTGATCCAAATAAACGGCACCGAGCGTGACATGGGGCTCGGCGGCATCGGGGTCAAGTTGGATCGAAGTTTCTTCGTCGCGTGCAGCCTGGATCAAGTCACCCATGCCGTGGTAGCCGATGCCGCGCCACCAATATGCTCGGGCTTTCTCATTATTGGTTTTTGCTTGGGCCAAGGCGCTCGTGGCACGAGCCAAAACATTGACGTAATCCTTATTAGTCCAGGCGACGGCAGCCGCGTTCAGGTTAGTTTCAAAAGCGCTCGTTGGTATCGGCGCAGGTAGTGGGTTTGCCAAAGCGAAAATGCCAATCGTAGAAAGGAGGATAACCGCCCCAATACCCAAGACCGCGTAGCTATTTAGCGCCCGCAGGCCGCGCTGGCCTTTGGCAGGCGGGTTAACTCGGGCCGGCACGATAGCGGAATCTTGTCGGAGACGAGCAGAGAGAGGTGCCAATTTGTCCATTAGCTTTTTAGCTAAGGCAAACAAATTGGATAAGGCCGTGCTGTTTGCGACAAAGCCATTTGAATATAGATAAATTCGATTGGCGACACATTCGATGGTGAAGCCTTGGAATTCATCCTCCATCAGCGCCATGAGATCTGGCGCAAAAACTTCCAGCCCTTCGAGCTCATTGCCCGGGGTGACGTAAAGGTCGAAGTACTTATTAAAATCACCTTCAAGAGTAACTTTATTCCTAGTAACGAACGAACCGGCGATATTCAGGCCATTTAGACGAGAATGCTTACTTACCATTAACAGGCTTGGTAGCTGACCGGCTATGTCTAGCTCTAAAACAGTTTGATGATAGACTCTTTGGCTTCGGCCGGAGCCCTGGATGACTTCGCAAAGGAAAAGGCGTAGCGGGCGATTGTGGTACTGACCGGTGACTACATCGGAAATGGTTTGGCGGCCTGGAAGTCGGAATAAAGTACCGTAGGTTTTGTCGACTGCTGTGGATTTATCAAAGGCATAACCATTGGATTTGGCGAATTCTTCCAGAAAAACGTCTTCGAATTGTTTGCGCAAGCGGTAGAGCCAAGTTGAAAAAATACTAAATGGTAGCGCAAATAAAAATCCAAAACCGCGCGAATCGTTGTGGCTGCTCAGTCCGGCTGGATGGCGGAGATACTTAATATATAGCCAGGTCACAGCGAGCTCCCAGAGGATGACGAAGGGCGAAATGATAATGAGCTGCCAGAGCTTGCGCTGCTTGATGTACTGCCACAAGCTCTTGTTAACATCATCGATTTTAATATCGCTGGGTAATTGGACGGTCTTCACGTCATTATCATAGCAGAAGCGGTTAGGAAGCTTTTATGCTTGCTGGTCCTTCTGGCGCTGACTATGCTATTACCATCCGGAGCGGAGGAGGAGCTCACATGTCGACGGTACAGGAATCTGGGCGCGAGGCAGTTGGACGGGGCGAATTCGCCGCCCTTGGTAAGCAGCTCATCAGGCAGGCTCGCAATCACCAGGACGAGTTGGTCATCTGGCGCTGCAACCTCGCCCGTGGTCTCGAGCTGCTGTGGTGGGACTGCGTGTTCAGCCCGGGCTTCATTGATTCCTCGGGAAACTGGGGGAAGGGAGTCAGGCATCTGGAAGCCGGCTGCTGGGGCATGGTGATCAAGCCGGAAGGGCCGGTGTACTTCAGCCGCGAGAACTTTCTGGGATTGCCGCGCATGCAGCCTAGGCAGCGAGCCCTGCTCAAGGTTCTGCGCCAGGATGGTCCACTAAGCCGTGACGCCCTTGCCAAGGTATTGGAACGCCGGTCCAAGAGCGTGGTGGAGGATCTGATCGAGCTCTCTCACTTCGAGCCACCTCTGGTCGTCTACATGGAGGGCGAGGACGAGTGGGCGGCCGTCGGTTGAGACCGAGGGTGGTAGAGCGCGATCCTTTTTCCAATATCCGTGAGATATGGGGAACGGCAGTGCTGGATCGGCTCACGAATGATGAAGAACGCCAAATTCTCGGCCTCGTGCTCAAGAAAGGCCGAGGCCGGAGAATCGCTCTTACGCCCGAGCAGGTCGATCAGAAACTACATCTGCCAGCGGGAACAGCGGCACGCATCCTTGGAGACGTGTGCGCTAGGACGCGGATTGATGTCGCCCTCTTTTCTTTGCCGCCATCGCGCCGTCGCTTGTTGTGGCTCCGCGGCATCTGGGGCATCTGCGAACTGTGCACTGTTGGTCCGGAAGTCCTACTAGATCTAGGTGTGCTCACGGCCAAGCAGGCCAGGGAATTCACCAAGCGGTGCGATTACTTGCGCAGTAGGGGAGATTGTTAGCGGGGCCTCGTGTCACGTACAACGTGATGCGGGGCCCTTCGCTTTGCTCCGAGGCTCTTCTTTCCTATAATATATAACTCGGAGATTGCTCCGAACGTGGCGGGTGTAGCTCAGTAGGTTAGAGCGGCTGGTTGTGGTCCAGCAGGTCGTGGGTTCGATCCCCATCACTCGCCCCAAAGAACTTATATTTATTTTGTATAATTAGTTTATGCCAAATATTGACGAAAACTCGAAGGAACATACCGAGCGTTACAAAGACGGTTCCGTAAAAGCCAGGGGCCCAGTTATAAATGGAAACCCCGACGGCTATTGGGAATGGTTCCGTCGGGACGGCTCGAAAATGCGATCTGGCTATTTTGATAAAGGCAGGCCCGTCAGAGAGTGGACTACTTATGATAGGCAGAGCAAAGTGTACAAAGTCACTCAGCGAAAACTGGACTAAGCTCAGGTATGGCGCACCTTGGCTAGGTTGCCCCGGTTGGTGTAAGCTTAGGGATATAAACATAACCTTTTAGGTCATATGAAGGAAACATTACGTCGTCACGCACCAATAATCATCACGGTAGGTTTGGCCTTGGTCTTTTTTGCCAATTCTTATGCTGCTTGGTTTGCTCCTGATGAATTTCGAGACATACTACAGCATTCGTTTCTACAATCCCTGGGAGTCGATAATCTCGTCAAGTTTATAGGCATTAGTGACGGCTTGGTAGCACTACTGCTACTGCTGGGAAAGGCCCGGAAGTTGGTAGCCTTTTACGCAGCCGTTTGGCTCATCGGAGTCATATTAGTAAGTCGTCCAATAGAAGTTCCCAATATCTTTGAGCACTTGGGCTTTCTAGCGATGGCAATATACTTATACCTAGCTGCCTAGCATAAACTTAGTCTCGTGGCCGTAGAACAAGGTGCGTGAGCAGTTGCGCGGCCCAAAGGACTTAAAAATCTAGCACCAAACTGATTGGGCAGTGGTCCGAGCCCATGACCTTGGGCAAAATGCTCGCTCCAACAACCTTGCCTTTTAATTTCTCTGACACCATAAAGTAATCGATCCGCCAGCCGACGTTACGCTCGCGAGCGCCGCCCCACGCCGACCAATAGGTGTAGTGTCCGGGGCCTGATTCGAATAGGCGAAATGTGTCAACGAAGCCGGCATCAACGAAGTTTTGAAAACCCTCACGTTCCTCGACTGTGAAACCCTTTTTCCCCTCGTTTTCTTTTGGTCGCGCCAAGTCGATGGGTGTGTGGGCGACGTTTAAATCTCCACAAAAAGCTACTGGCTTGGTTTTTTCGAGTTCACTCACGTAAGCCAAAAAGGCCGGGTCCCAGTGTTTGTAACGTAAGGGAATACGGCTAAGGTCGTCTTTGGCGTTGGGGGTGTAAACGTTTACCACGTAGAACTGATCAAACTCGGCTGCGATCACCCGGCCTTCGCTGGCCGCATCGCGCGTGGCGTCATCTATGAAATTGTACTTTTTAGCAAAGTCGGCCGGAAAGCCGGAAATGATGCTTTTGGGCTTAACCTTCGAAAATATAGCTGTGCCGGAGTAACCTGGCTTCGTGGCGGAGTTCCAGAATTGATGGTAGCCGGGTAGATCCAGATCGGTGTGGTCTTTGCCTGTCTTAGTTTCCTGAATGCACAAAACGTCCGGGTTGGCTTCTTTCATAAATGGGGCGAAGTTATCTTTGCGCAAAACCGCTCGAATGCCGTTCACGTTCCATGAGTAAAGTTTAATTTTGGGCATAGCCCAAGTTTACCGCTTGCAAGAGCCTAAGAACAGGCCTCGCGAATAGTTAATATTCTTATGCTTATTGACACCTATGGGTGTCTAACTTTGCTGTAAATTCCGGCCGGTCCTATACTTAGCTATATGAAGGTTGATCCCAAAGAAACTGCTCGTCGTAGGCGTGTGAGTATGGCCCTGTGGGCGACGTTTATCGTTGTGATTGCAATAGTCTTTATTGTTCTTGCGAAGATCGCACGCCAGGGGTCAACTCCTTCGGCGGGCGGTGGCAGCGCAGTGGTGAGCTCAGATCTGCTAGGCAAGTTAAAGCTGAGCGATGATGTTATAAATAAGGTTGGACAGGGCAGTATCACCAATTTGCCCCAGGGCATTAGTGCTCCGACCTTAATCAAGGATGGTAAGCCGCACGTGATCTATATTGGCGCCGAGTATTGTCCATACTGTGCCGCCGAACGCTGGCCGATGGTGATCGCATTGATGCGGTTTGGCAGTTTTTCGAACCTTACAACTACCCATTCGGCTTCCCGGGACGTTTATCCTAATACTGCCACATTTTCTTTCCATGGCTCGAGCTATGCTAGCCAATATTTAGCCTTTAACGGCGTAGAAACTCAGTCCAATGAGCCGTCGGGTGGCAGTTATGCCCCGCTCGACACTCTGACTGCAGAAGAGCAAAACATCATGAGCACTTATGATGCTCCTCCCTATGTGGCGGCAAATTCGGCCGGTTCGATTCCCTTTGTGGATTTTGGTGGCCGTTTCATTAATTCGGGCGCTAGCCTAGATCCGAGCGTTTTGACCGGCCAAACACCGGAGCAGATCGCAAGCGCGCTCACAAACGCCGGCGGTGCCTTGAGTCAGGGGGTGGTTGGGGCAACCAACGTTATTACGGCCACATTATGCGCCCTGACGAATGATCAGCCGAGCAATGTTTGTAGCACGCCGGTGATTCAAGGTATAAAGTCTAAGCTCGCGGGCAAGTAATGGCGGATTTGCAGCCAGCACGGACAAGACTGCCGGCTTGGGTTCCGTGGGCAGGATCGATCGTCTCCTCGTTGGGTCTCATTGTTTCGGTTTACCTGACATACGATCACTATGCCAGCTCGTCACTTCTGGCCTGCCCGGAGAGGGGTCTAATTAATTGCGCTAAGGTGACTACGAGTGTTTATGCGAACTTTTTTGGTGTGCCACTGGCAGTTTTGGGGCTCTTCTTCTTCGTATTGATGCTTTTTCTGCAATTGCCTCGAGCTTGGCGGAGTTCCTCCTTAATTAAGTGGGTGCGTCTGGCGGCGGCGGGTGGTGGTGTGATCATGGTACTTTATTTGGTGTATGCCGAGTTGTTTTTGATCAATGCCATTTGCCTCTACTGCACTGTGGTGCACGTACTGACATTGATGCTTTTTGCTCTGACTGCCTTTGGAACTGCTCTGGCCAGCGACTAGAGCTTATGCTTGAGGAAACCAGGCAACCATTATAGACTAACCCAGACATCGTAGACCGACAGGAAGGTGAGTGCGGTGAGCACTTCTGATATCTCGCATCTCCCCGCTGACGACTCGTTGGTGGCCCTGATCGACGGCGGCGGCACCCATTTTGCCTGCCGCTGGTTCAGTAGGCGATACGAACGCCGGGTGAACGACGACTCTGTGCTGCATTCGGCCGATTTCACTTCAGTCGAAGCGGCATTGGCCAGCTTCTTCACTTCGTATGGCATCAAGCCGGGTCGGGTCGTCCTGGTACTACCGGGACCGGTTCGGCCAGACAATGCTCCGATTAGGCTGACGAACCTGCCAGATTGGCCGCCCTTTTCCGCCGAGCAGTACCTGAACGAGACGGGCATTGACGTTTTCGCGACAAACGACATGACAGCCCTGTGCGCCGGGACGACCACACTCGAAAGACTCCAGGTTATCAATCTGAAATCCGGCAAGGATGTGCCGAGGAGTACGGTGCTGACGGTTACCCTGAGTACCGGTGTCGGTGACGGCGTGGCTATCCGCCCGCGTGATGACAAGCGCTACCTCATTGCTGCCGTCGAGGGTGGACATATCACCTGGCAGCCGTGCGACGCCGCGGAGGATGACTACCTGAACTGGCTGCGACGTCAGTATGACTGCAAATCCGTCTCGGTCGAACGCGCTATTTCTGGGGGCCAAGGCCTCCGAAACCTCTGGGATTTCCTGGGCCAGCGCTCGCCGGAGCTTCACCAGGAGGCCGAAGCAATCTCATTACAGGTCGTAAGCCAAGATATCGGTCCGGCTATTACTGCCGGCGCACTAGCGGGTAATCAGCTGTGTGAGCGAGTCATGCAACTGTTTGGCAGCATCCTCGGCGGGTATTTGAGAGACCGAGCTCTTACCACTCTTCCCTGGAGTGGTATCCGGCTGGTCGGCGGAGTGGCGACCGCTATGGAGGGCCGGGTGATGGGCTGGCTGGTCAAGCACACCGACATGCTGGAGCGCTTCCTCGGTGGCGCTGGGGTCGTGCACGCCGACATCCTGAATGAAATCAGGGTCGATTTGGTGCTAGATACGGACGTCGCCCTGAGAGGACTCGAAAAGCTTGCCATAAGCTGACGGCTCCTCTTCTGAGGGAGGACCCTGAGTCGCTTCTGCGGTTCGGGGTCCTTCTTGCCTTAACGCTCTGTGCAAAACTCGCTTCATTTGAGTCAATTCGCCTGCAAACCCCAACTAATTTGAGTCAAAAGCGCTTAAGTTTGTGCTATTATCACCTTATGCATCGTTTGCAAAAACACATTTTGCATCAACTTATCTTTAACCCCACGGCGCGCTATGCCGATTTGAAGCCGAAGGAGGTGGAAGGCAACTTATTTATGTATCACCTGCGCCAACTAATGTTAGATGGACTGGTAGCCAAGCGGGCCGATGGGCTATACGAGCTGTCGCCCGCGGGGAAGTTGTTCGCCGATAAGCTCAGCCTCGAACTGTTTGCGCCGCGCATTCAGCCCAAAATTGTGACAATTATTGCTTGCAAGAATGATGTGGGTGAATGGTTGCTTTTGAAGCGCAAGCGCCAACCTCTCATTAACCTTACAGGCTTTCCCTACGGCAAGATTCATCTCGGTGAGACTATCCAACAAGCCGCCGAGCGGGAGCTGAGAGAAAAAACGGGCCTCACGGCAGATTTGGCCCATCAAGCCGACGGCTATATCGAGATTTACCAGGATGAGGAACTAGTAAGCCATGTGTTCTTTCACTTCTTTGTTGGCACCAATCCGATGGGTAAATTGCGGGGTAAAACCAAGTCGGGGCAGGTGTTTTGGCGACGCGTCGATGATTGGCACGACCCCAAATACATGCCGAGCATGAATCGGCTGGCTTACCTCGCGGAGAGCGGCGATTTAGAGCGGGCCTTCGAGGAAATGATCTTTCATTTGTAAAGTTATCCACAGTTTGTCTAAACATAAGCGTTATAATTTGTCAAATTGAGCAAAAAAGTAGCGCAGGGGGGCAGATTTTTTGGCAGATTTGTACAATACACGCATAGGGCTGGCGTAATACGATAGTGCTCGTGTCGCTGGCATCATTGATTGAAAATCGGTGCGCCAGCACTACGAACGCTTAGCGTTGAGCTCCGCTCCGCGGCGTTTGAAATCTAGGACTCGGAAACCAGAAGGCACGACAAGCGCACTTGCCAACTGGTAGCCGATAGGGGAAAGCACCCACGGCCCTAAACCAGCCGCAGCTCTACGGTTCTCGTTCCGTTACCGAGAGCTAAATGGGTCCCCGAGCGCATGCAAAGCGCTTAAACTTGATGAAGCCGACACTGGCCACCCTAACCGGGGAGAGTTGCAGGGCTTGGGAAGTCGAACGCTGGGGCTTTCGGGTTCTGACGTCTTGGCGACCTGAGTTCCTGAGGACTCTCCATCGGGGAAGAAGACCAGACGCCGACAACAACATCAAGTTGGGTAAAAAGTACTTGCGGTCAACCGTCAATAGCCAAGACTGGCGAAGGCGGGAACACCGTTGAGTGCCACCGTCCATAAGACGGTGGCCCCAGGCCTCGTGCCTGAGACGATGCCCATGCAAAAACGGAATTCGCGAAGCGGGTTCCCGGCCGACCGTCAGGTCGGCCGGGGGCTCTGCCCCCAACAGACCTCAAGGGTCTTTTTTTGTATCAAAAACAAAACGGGCGATCTTTATGACCGCCGTTTTGCTGGTTCGAGAGGAACGGAAATTAAGCCTTTTTGTTCATCTTGGTCATAGAGACTACCACCCACAGGGCGGATAGACCGACCAGGATGTAGATGACACGGGACAAACCAGAATCGACGCCAAAGACCTTATCAACCAGGTTGTACTTGAACAGGCCGACTAGGCCCCAGTTCAAACCGCCCACGACAACTAGCCACATGGCGACCATGTCCCACATGCTCATCTTTTTCATACCGGCTCCTTTCCTTAAATTATATTAGCGATACCATTATAATCCTGATGGTTCAAGCATAACAAGTATTATTTAGAGATGAAGCTGGCGCCTACGGCGGCGAGTTTCTCGGTGAAGTCCTCGTAACCCCGGCGCAAGTGCTCGGTGCCTGAGAGTTCTGATTGGCCTTCGGCGATGAGAGCAGCCAGCACCTGCGCCATACCAGCGCGGATGTCGGGAATATTAATCTTGGTAGCGTAAAGCTTAGTCGGCCCGAAAATGACGGCTGAGTGTTTCTGGCCTTGTCCCTTGAAGCGGCAGGGCAGCTCACCCAGGCATTTACTAAACACGCCGATGTCTGCACCCATCTGTCGGAGCGTCTCGGTATAGCCGAAGCGACCCTCGTAAACCGTTTCGTGAACCACGGAGAGGCCGTGTGCCTGCGTGAGCAAAACCACCAGCGGTTGCTGCCAGTCGGTCGCAAAGCCGGGATGGGTGTCGGTTTCCACTTCAATGCCGTGCGTGGGCTCACCGGAGCCGCTAAAGCGAATGCCAGTCTCTTCGATGGTGAATTGGCCGCCCAGGCGCCGCAAGGTGTTTAGGAACGTAATTAAATCATCTTGGCGCGCGCCTTCCACCATAATTTCGCCACCGGTCGCAACAGCCATTAAACCGAATGAGGCGGCCTCCAGGCGATCGGGCATGATGGTGTACTCCACGCCCGATAGCCGCTCCACACCCTCGATAATAATGGTGCGATTGGCCCTAAACTCGATGATGGCGCCCATTTGCTGCAGCATCTTAATTAGGTCGAGCACCTCCGGCTCAATGGCCGACCCACTAATTTGGGTGCTGCCCTGAGCGAGCACCGCTGCAAGGATAATATTTTCCGTGGCTCCGACGCTAGGATAAGGAAGAGTAATGGTGGCGCCGTGCAGTTTCTGTGCCTGAGCTTCGTAGCCGTCTGTGGTTTCGGTAATGGTTGCTCCCATTTGGCGCAGGGCTTCCAGATGGAAATTAACTGGGCGCGGACCGATTTGATCGCCTCCCACTACCGGAACTTTGGCGCTGCCAGCGCGGTGGAGTAGTGGTGAGAGCGCGAGCACCGGCAGGCGGTTGCCCATGGACAAGTGATCAACCGTGTTGTGGTTAATCTTGGGGGTGTGCAAACGCACGGTCGGCCCCTCGATCTTTACGGTAGCACCGATTTGGCGACAGATTTCGGCGGCGATTTCGACGTCGCCGATGCGCGGGCAGTTATGTAGTGTCACCGGCTCGTCGGTTAAAAGACTCGCAATCATCATTTTGGTCGCCGCGTTTTTGGCGCCGCTTAACCTGACCCTGCCGTTCAGGGTTTGTCCGCCGGTGATTAGTAATGTTTCTGCCATGGCATTCGCATTGTATAGAAATTCCCGAGCTGTGTTAACTGGCAAAGTATCCATTGACTTCAGGGTGAACTGCTCTGTATGTTTAGAGAAATTAGGAGGGAGCTAGCATGGCTCAGTCGTACATCTCAAATCCACTACAAATGATCCGACCCAGTTTCGAGGCGCTCAAGGTTAATTTGGGTTCGCTGGTGCTGTCCTATTTGCTAGTGGGCGGAGTACCAGCCGGCATCCTAATAATTTACGCCGCTTCCCACTTAGCCGGTCGCGACTCAGCTGTGCTAAACGTCTTCCTGTTTGCGGCACTGATCGTCTACATAATTTTCCTCATCCTCTACTTTGTGGCGGTGCCGGTCGTCTTGTTGCTGCGGGCGGCGGAAGGGCAGAAGCTGACTCTCAAAGAAGCCTTTACACAGGCGCGCAAATTTGGCCCGAGGGTGCTTTGGGTCTCAATTCTGACGGGTCTGGCGGTGATTGGCGGGCTAATTCTTTTGATTATCCCTGGACTGATTTTTGCCGCTTGGTTTTCGCTGGCGGTTTTCGTTGCGGTGGAAGAAGATCTGAAGGGCATGGCGGCGCTCAAGCGTAGCAAGGAGCTCGTCAAGGGGCGCGTGTGGGAAATGTGGGGACTCTACAGTCTGAGCTCGGTTGCTGGCATCTTTAATATCATCCCGTTTGTCGGCTGGATTGTCTCATTGGTATTTTCGATAGTAATGAGCCCATCGGTGGCGATTCGCTACCTGCAGCTAAAGCAGGCTCGAGCGGCTGGTGAGATGCCGCCGATCCATCCGACTAATTACTGGGTGATTGTGGCTGCTGCCGTTGTCACTATTCTGGTTAGCGCCCTTGGTCCGAGGCGTTCGGTTGTGAATCAAGGTCTGCCGACCACCTATCAGTTACAATAAGGCTAGGTGGGGCCGTAGCTCAGTGGATAGAGCGCTTGCCTCCGGAGCAAGAGGTCGGAGGTCCGAATCCTCTCGGCCCCGCCAGGTTATTTTGAAACTTTTTGTGCTTGTAATTATTATCTCTAATCTAAACAATTAGGTATCGCAAGCGGACGACGTAGGAGGCGATAGTGCCCAAACCGCGAGTACTGGTGACGGTACACCCCAATATCGGGTTCGGAGCGCCACTCATGCGGGGCGCACCTATCTGGGCCATGTTTGACCGCATCAAGGCTGGTGAGCCGCTCAAGCGAGTGGCGCAGGACTTCGAGGTGCCGGTGCATGATCTGCGCCTGCTGTGGAGCGCTACGATGGGGAAGGGCAAATACCGTGACGGTCGGAATCGGCCGAAGCAACGGCGCAAGAAGGGGGCAGGAACATGAGTACTCAGACAGTGACGGCGGAATGGCTTCTGGCAACCTGGCGCGAAGGGCGCGAAGGTGTGAGAACTGGCGAGAGCGAACTGACAGCCGAGCTGGCGGCCGGTCGGCTGATCGAAGAGCTGGGCGGGGTGACGCCGGCGGTCAGGTTGGTCCACACGGCCGGCTATGCGCCTTCGTTCGTCGAGGTGTCCTGGCTGGAAGATCACCTGTTCGAACAGGTCAAGCACCTGCTCTCGGCGGCCTGGATGGTAGAGCGTGGCGATGAGCTGCCAACGCGCGAGGAGCTGCAGAAGTACTACCACGCCTGGAAGCCTCCGGCGGGGAAGCTCGTGTATGCAGAGCTTGATGAGACGACAGACTGGCGACTCATCGCCGGGTGGATTGTCTTCGCCGAGCACACCGGAGCGGCCGTCGGATGGCTCGTCGGGGCGCTTTATGACCCGAGTGATATCCAGGCGCAAGGTCGTCGCGTGGCTCATCGCGAGGCGCTCTTCATCCTCGAGATGATGTGGTGGAGGCAGAACTGGGCGCAGTAGGGCAAACGAGGGCAACGTGGGCTCCGGAGATGATCCGGAGCCCACGAGCTTGTTATGATAGGGAAGTTATGGAAGACCGACTACAAGACATTTTGCACGCCGAGGAACTGCGCCAACGCGAGGGCATGGAGTTAATTCCCAGCGAAAATTATGTGTCGCGCGCGGTGCTAGACGCTCTTGGTACCATTTTCACAAATAAGTATTCGGAAGGTTATCCCGGCAAACGTTACTACGGCGGCCAGGTGAATACGGATCAAATTGAAGCACTCGCCATCACTCGAGCCACGGTGCTATTTAAAAGTGATCACGCGAACGTTCAACCGTACTCCGGCGCCCCGGCCAATTTAGCCGCCTACTTTGCTTGGCTTGCGCCCGGCGACACGGTGCTCGCTATGGACTTGTCGCATGGGGGTCACCTGACACATGGCCACCCTGTAACCGTGCCCGCCAAATTGTTTAACTTCATCCGCTACGGTATGGCGAATATTGAGACGGGGGAAATCGATTATAGTCAGGTGCGCGATTTGGCGTTAAAGCATCGGCCCAAAATAATTCTGGCCGGTTTTTCCTCTTACCCACGCGATTTGGATTGGGCCAAGTTTGCCGCCATTGCTAAAGAGGTTGGCGCCGTGGCCATGGCTGACGTGGCCCATATTGCTGGCCTAATTGCCGGCGGCGTACTAGCAAATCCCCTGGAGCATGGTTTTCACGTTATGACCGCTACTACTCACAAAACTTTGCGTGGTCCTCGCGGCGGCCTGATTCTAACGCGGGGCCAAGTGTCGAATCCGCTTGGGAAGGTCGACAAAACGATTGAGAATTTGCCAACTTTGATTGACCGTACGGTTTTCCCGGGGCTACAGGGAGGTCCCCACATGAATGTGATTCTGGCTAAAGCTGTAGCGTTTGGCGAGGCCGGGGAGCCGGACTTCCAGGATTACGCTAGGCGGGTGATTAAGAACGCGAAGCGCCTGGCGGCCAAGCTGAGCGAGCGGGGGTTCAAACTCGTGACTGGCGGGACGGATAATCATTTAATGCTCGTTGATGTCTTTGGCTCATTCGGAGTGAGTGGGGGAGAGGCCGAAGCAGTTTTGGACCAAGTTGGGCTGACGGTAAACAAAAACGTGATCCCGGACGATCCGCGCAAGGCCTTCGACCCGAGCGGCATTCGACTGGGTACTCCGGCTATCACTACGCGGGGAATGGGGGAGGCTGAAATGGATCAAATAGGGGAGTGGATTTACCAAGCCATCCACTTGCGCGGTGATGAAAAGGCGTTGGAGAAGGTAAAGGCCGAAGTGACATCACTCGCATGCAAGTTCAAGTTGCCGAGTGACTAGGCAAGTGGCTTTCGTACCTCGCAAGTGCTAAAATTATTCAGCTTTGGGCGCCCTTAGCTCAGCGAATAGAGCGTGTGGCTTCGGACCACAAGGTCGGGGGTTTGAATCCCTCAGGGCGCGCCAGTTAAAATAGGTGCGTGGGCCATTAGCTCAATTGGCAGAGCAGTTGCCTCTTAAGCAATTGGTTCCGGGTTCGAGTCCCGGATGGCCCTCCATTAAATAGGTATACAAATGGCAGCAAAAATTATCCGCGCCGGTGACGGTGAGATGCAAGACTTCGGTAATATGAAGCTGAAAAACATGCTTGATGATCCCAGCTTGCCATACAGTATCAATTGGGTTGAGCGTATAAGCAACGAAGTACGTGAAGGCTACGAGACTGAGCGAGACGTTGCATACTATGTATTAAAGGGATCAGGCGAGGCTTTGGTCGACGGAAAGAAGGTGCAACTCAGTGCTGGCGATCTTATCTACTTCCCCAGAAACACGCACTGGAAGTTTTTGGAAGGCTTGACGTTACTTGCCATCTCGTCGCCACCTTATGATAGGACCAAGCGAATTTACACCGAAGAATAGCTCGGCATCTAAGCGTAGGAGTAGTAAACTGAAATGCTTGTGCTTGAAGCACGAGTAGTTTTGTCGTATAAAAAACTCCTGGGCTAGCGCCTACGTTGATGCCAACCAGGGCATCAACGTCTCTCCCGAAAGGGGGCCTCATGCAGAGAACGGTCCGAAGAGGGAGGCGGGAGCGCCTCGAGGAACCGACGCCGCTCGTGATGCCCCCCAGCGCGCCGGTGAAGCCGCTGCGGGACAAGGTCATCGAGCTCATCATCACCGAGGCGGCGGCGAAGACGGTGCCCTGTGACGAGAGCACGGCTGGTGCCGTGATCGACCTGGTCCAGCGGGCCGTGCAGCACACCGCCGCTCACCCCGGCCAGGAGTACATCCTCACCGATGCGGACAAGGCCCAGGTCCACGGTGTCCTCGACGTGGTCATGCCCGACGACCGCAGGCACGCCCCCGCGGGGAGCGCCCAGGAGGGGATCGACACGTTCACCGGGCTGGGCGAGTTCCAGGTCTACCACACCAAGGCCCACGACCTGAGCTGCGCCCTGCGGGACAAGCTCCGTTCCACCGCCTAGGGGAGCAGTCGAGGGCACGACGGTTCCGGGGGCCGAGTTTTGGCTCGGTCCCCGAGGACCACCCAGGACCCACTTCGGTGGGTCCTTCACTTTTTGCTATGATTAGGAAGCTATGGCGAGACGCAAAAAAAAGCAGCCCATCTCAGTTTCAATTATGGAAGGAATGCTCGGTGCTGCCCGGCGGCTTTTCTTAAAGATCAATCCGCCGGCGGAAGTCGAGCCGCATCACATCGCCGCCGAGAAGTTAGCCGGATTTGGACTTGATAAGGAAGAGCTCAACCGGTTGCCGCGTCTGAGTGAAAATGCTATGGCTCTACCAATGGAGCCGATGAACCTGCTATTTATCGGTGATACAAAAAGCCTGGAGTTAAAGTTCGAAGAAGCCGGTTGGGCCAAGGCCACACCGGTGAGCTTTTTAAGTGCCCAGAAAGCCTTGTTCTCGCTCTTCCTTAATCGTCCATTCCCCGACGGTCCGGTCAGTCCTTGTTATGTCGGTGAACACGAACAGGATGTAGCATTTCAAAAACCGACCAATTTAAATACTTTTCGCCAGCGCCACCACATCAGGATTTGGCAGACTAGGCTTAAAACCAAGCATGGCCAGCCAGTGTTGATCGGGCAAGTGAGCTACGACGTCGGTATTAAAACGATTCGGATTTTTTCTTTCCCACCCGTGCACATGATTGACCCGAATTTGGACGTGGAGCGTGGTATGGTGCGCCAGGACTTAGAGGCAGTTGGAGCTAAGTTCGTGGGTGAGATTCAACTAAATCCGCCGTTTTCGGCCCAGAATGCCTACGGTGATGAGTTTTTTACCGACGGCAAAGCCTATGTGATTGAGGTTTAGGTGTTGATCGACGGACGTGAAATCGCGGACTTCATTAAAAGGCGGCATGCCGAGCAAATTAAGGCGATGGACCGGCCGCCAACGCTCGCCATTGTGCAGGCCGGAGCTGATGCGGCAACGGCGAGCTTTGTGCGCGCTAAAAAACTTTATGCTGGAGACATTGGGGCGCGGGTGGAGGAGGTGCCGGCTCGGCCGCAAACGCAGGCTTTGAGGCAGGAAGTCGAACGACTGGGTCGCGACACCAGTATCGACGGCATTATTGTGCAATTGCCACTTCCGGCAAACTGCGACACCGATGCAGTTCTCACTGCCATCCCCGCGGCTAAAGACGTCGATGGACTGACGCCGAATTCGCAGTTTGCTGCGGGCACGCCCACGGCGATTTTGTGGCTGCTTGCTGCCTATGGCGTTGAACTAAAAGGTAAACTGATTGCCGTGGTGGGGCAGGGCAAGCTGGTCGGCGGGCCACTGACGCGCCTGCTCCGAGACCAAGGGCTAGAAGTATTAGCCTTAGATATTAATACACTCGACCTGGCCGGAGCCATTAAGTCGGCCGACGTCATAATTTGCGGCGTGGGGCAAGCGGGTTTAATTAAATCAAGCATGGTAAAGCCAGGCGCCGTCGTGATCGATGCCGGCACCAGCCTAAAAGATGGACGCGTCGTCGGTGACGTTGAACCGGCTTTGTACGACCGACCTGATCTTAAAATTACTCCTGTGCCAGGAGGGGTGGGGCCGATGACGGTGGCGGTATTGTTCGATAATTTAGTGCGGGCTGCGAGTGCTCATTAAAACTGGGTGTAGCCGGGGAAATAGTCGGTCCGGACCTGGGTCATGTCGGCTCCGATCCCCTTTAGGCTACCTTCGAGTGCCTGCACCATCGGCTCTGGACCAGATAAATAAACCAGTTTGCCGTCCAGACCACCGCCCAGCTGCTTAATTTTTTCGCCATCTAAACGTCCGACCTCATTTTGCCAGCCATCCTCGGGTTGCTCAACGATGTAGGTAAAGCGCAGCTTGGGGTGGGCCGCGGCAATCTGATCAAATTCAGATCGGTAGGCGATGTAGGCCGGCGTCCGGGCGGCGTAAATAACTTGAATCTGGTAGGGCAGATTGTGCTCGGCCACGTACGTTAGCATGCTATGGAACGGCGTAATACCAATGCCGCCCGCGACCAGGACGAGCGGGGCAGTGTTATTATCTGGTAGCACGAAGTCGCCCTTGGGTGACCACAAGTCCAACTTGGAGCCAAGCGGCAAATCGCGGAGGGCACGCTTAAAACTACTTGAGGGGTCGCTGAACTTGGTTGTAATCATTAGGTATGGTCGGTCGGGCGAAGATGACACCGAGAAAAAGCGCAATTCACCGCGATCATCAGCCGGCTCATGGGGCAGACGCAGCCGCAGATATTGGCCTGGCCGGAAATTAACCGGTTCCGAGGGTTCAAAGTAGAAGCTTTCGGTATCGAGCGCCGCTGGCTCACGTTTAATTAGTTTGGCCTGCATGATAATATCTCTATTTTACTTCGCCTGGTGTGCCAGCCGAAACTTGATGCGATCGGCCACTTGGCGCGGCGTCATGGAGGCTTTTAGAATAACCTCCTCCGCCCCAAGCGCTTCAGCCTGCCGGGCAATTTCCGGGTCGCCCGCATTGGTCAAGACAATCACGCGGGTGTGCTTGCCCCAGTCGGCTTGACGTAAACGTTCAAGCATCTGGAGGCCATTCATATTTGGCATCATAACATCAAGCAACACAATGTCGGGCTGGAAGTCTTTAATTAACTTAAGTCCTGTC
>CAZOQX010000010.1:0-29256 GCA_964582465.1 uncultured Candidatus Saccharibacteria bacterium | reverse complement strand
CCGGGGGTCGGCGCAAGTTAAAGAGCCTATCCGATATGCTCAAAGGTAAGCAGGGGCGGTTCCGTCAGAACCTGCTCGGTAAGCGTGTTGACTACTCAGGTCGCAGTGTCATTGTGGCCGGTCCAGCTCTGCGTCTGCACCAATGTGGTATTCCCAAAATGATGGCGCTCGAGCTATTTAAGCCGTTTGTAATGGGTCGTTTGATCGAAGAGGGTTTTGCTCACAACGTCAAATCGGCTGGCCGCATGATTGAGCGCAGCCGTACCGAGGTGTGGGACATGCTTGAGGAAATCATCACTGATAAATATGTGCTTCTGAACCGCGCTCCCACCCTGCACCGTCTGGGGATCCAAGCTTTTAAGCCAGTGCTAATCGAAGGAAAGGCTATCCGCTTGCATCCGCTAGTCTGTGCTGCTTTCAATGCCGACTTCGACGGTGACCAGATGGCTGTACACGTGCCACTTTCCATCGCCGCTCAAGAAGAGGCGCGGGAAATCATGTTGTCTTCGAAAAACTTGCTTAAGCCAGCTAACGGAGCCGTCATCACTAATCCGAGCCAGGACATGGTGCTGGGTATTTACTACCTAACTCACGCCCTGGAGTCAGGCGATAAATTGGCGTCTTACTCCTCGGTTAGCGAGGCACTTCATGCCTATGAACGCGGGCAGATTAAGCTGCAGACTCTAATTCGCGTGGCACTGACCGAGCAGGGTGAAGTGTTCGAAACTACTGTCGGCCGCATTCTCTTTAACGAAATTCTGCCAGAAGGAATGCCCTTCCAGAACCAGTCCTACATCAAGAAAACCCTCCAGCAGCTAGTGGCTACGATTTTCTCGGAACAAGGTTCGGAGAAAACGGCGTACGTCATCGATGAAATCAAGAATTTGGGCTTCGAATATGCTACGAAGTCAGGTATGTCTATTGGCGTCGACGATTTCATTAGCCCAGCCAAAAAGGATGCTCTCTTGGCCGAAGCCGAGCAACGCGTGATTGAAATCAGCCAACAGTACGCTCAAGGGCTCATCACCGAAGATGAGCGTTACCAGCGCACCGTCGATATCTGGAAACAAGCTAATGAGCAAATCATGGCCTTGGTAGAGCAGACCTCCAAGGAGAATTCCACGAGCATGACGATCTTCGTGGAAACCGGTGCTCGCGGTGACTTGGCCCAGGTAAACCAGATCGCTGGAATGGTTGGACTGGTGCAGGATCCCTCGAGTCGAATTATTGAGCTGCCAGTTAAAAGTAATTACAAAGAGGGCTTGTCGGTGCTTGAATACTTCAACTCGACTCACGGAGCGCGCAAAGGCCTGACCGATACCGCCCTGAAGACCGCCGAATCGGGTTACCTAACCCGTCGTCTCGTCGATGTGGCGCAGGATGTCTTCATTACTAGTGAGGATTGTGGTGATAAAGAAGGTTTGATCGTCAGTCGCGCCGAAGGGCTGCTATCGGACGATGCTTTCGCCTACCGCATTGCTGGTCGTGTAGCTGGCGCTAAGGTGGCAGATGACAAGGGTAAGATCCTTGTGAAGACCGGTGATGTCATTACTGAGCCTATCGCTCAAGCTATAGCTGCTTCTAAAATCGAACAAATCAAGGTTCGCTCGGTGCTGCGCTGTCAAAGCCTCTGGGGGATTTGCCGCAATTGCTACGGCCTCGATCTTGGTCGTGGTGGCAAAGTCCGTCGCGGCGAGCCGGTGGGTGTTATTGCTGCCCAATCGATCGGGGAGCCCGGCACTCAGTTAACCATGAAAGTCTTCCACAAGGGTGGTGTGGCCGGCGAGGACATTACCTCAGGGCTGCCCCGGGTGGAGGAAATTTTCGAAGTGCGTAACCCGAAGGGTCAGGCAATCTTGGCAGAAGCCGACGGGGTTGTTGCTATCACCCAGGCGGAAGGTAAGCAAAACGTACGCATTACCCCGCCCGACCTAAAAGTGACCGAGTATGATCTCACTGATAAGGTTGCCCAGGTCAAGGCCGGCGATCGGGTCAAGCCGGGCGATGTGCTTGCAGCCGACAAGAATGGTAAAAAGCCGGTGAAGGCCCGCACGGAAGGGCTGGTCGAGATTAAAAAGAAGACCCTGCAGCTGCTGCACGCCGGCGACAACTTCAAGGAATACAGCGTCCCGGCCTACATCGGGCTCGAGGTGCGCAATGGTGATTTGGTCGCCAAAGGCCAGAAGTTGACGGAAGGCTCGATTAATCTTCAAGATATGCTGCGCTTGCTCGGCGAAGGCGCAGTCGAGCGCTACATCGTAGACGAGGTCCAAGCCATTTACGCCGCCCAGGGTGAACCGGTGTCTGACAAGCACATCGAGATTATGGTGCGCCAAATGCTGTCACGAGTGCAAATTGAGGAATCTGGTGATGGCCAGTTTGTTTCCGGCGACATCGTGAGCAAGGCGGCGGTGATTGAGGAAAATCAGAAACTGCGCGAGCAAAAGAAGCAATCCGCCACCTTCCAACAACTGCTCCTTGGCGTGACCAAAGTTTCGATCTCGGCCGACTCGTTCCTGAGCGCAGCGAGCTTCCAAGACACCACCCGGGTATTGATCAACGCCGCCATCCGTGGCAAGGTTGATCACCTCCGTGGCCTGAAGGAGAACGTCATCATCGGACGACTGATTCCAGTTGGTACCGGATTCCATACGGTTGACGGAGAAGCGCCCAAGCGCTAAATTAGAGGACTGTAACTAAAACATATGCCAACAATCAACCAATTAATCCGTAAACCCCGCCAGTCTAAGCGCACCAAGGCCAAAACCGTCGCGCTCGGTCGGGTTTATAATGCCCTGAAAGGCCGCAGCTACAACCAGCCATCGCCGCTTAAGCGAGGGGTGGCCATTAAGGTTTCGACCGTAACGCCGCGCAAACCGAACTCGGCTCTGCGTAAGATCGCGCGCGTGCGCCTTACTAACGGCATGGAAGTCACGGCCTATATCCCGGGTATTGGCCACAATTTGCAGGAACACTCGGTGGTCTTGATCCGCGGCGGCCGCGTCAAGGACTTGCCTGGTGTGCGCTACCACATTGTGCGCGGCTCACTCGATACGGCTGGTGTAGCGAATCGCAAGCAAGGCCGCAGTAAGTACGGCGCCAAGAGGCAGAAATAATGCCGCGCAAAGCTATTAAAACCGCCAAACAGCAAATAGAGCCGGACATTCGCTATCACAATGTCCTGGTAGCAAAGACGATTAATAAAGTTATGGAGCACGGCAAAAAGCGCCTAGCCGAACGGTTGGTTTACAGCGCACTTGACCAGGTGGCCGCCGAGACTAAGCAAGAGCCAATTATGGTTTTCGAAGCAGCCATCAAAAACGTTTCGCCAACTCTGATGGTAAAAACCCGCCGCATTGGTGGGGCCACTTATCAGGTGCCGACCGAAGTCCGCGGCGATCGCAAGATCCACCTCGCTATTACTTGGATTCTAGCCGCCGCCAGCTCCGGCCAAGGTAAGCCCTTCGATCGCCGTTTGGCCGAAGAGCTCATTAACGCCTATAACAACACCGGGGACGCCATCAAGAAGCGCGAGGATACTCACAAAATGGCCGAGGCCAACCGGGCCTTCGCCCACTTCGCCCGCTTTTAACTTAACTGCTTAGGAAATTATGCCCCGCAAGTACTCACTCGAAAAAACACGTAACATCGGTACAATTGCCCACATTGATGCTGGTAAAACCACTGTCACCGAGGGGATCTTGTACCGCACTGGTCGTGTGCACAAAATCGGTGAGGTTCACCAGGGTGAGGCCACCATGGACTGGATGGAACAGGAGCGCGAGCGCGGCATCACTATTACATCGGCTGCGACAACTTGCTTCTGGAATGAACACCGCATTAACATTATCGATACGCCTGGCCACATTGATTTTACGGTCGAGGTAGAACGATCGCTGCGCGTGCTTGATGGTGCCGTCATCATCTTTGATGGCAAGATGGGGGTCGAGCCCCAGAGTGAGACGGTCTGGCGCCAGGCCGATAAGTATGGTGTGCCGAGAATCTGTTTTATCAACAAGATCAACCAAACCGGTGGGGATTTTTATAAGTCGCTCGACTCCATCCACGAGCGCCTGAGCAAGCGGGCCTTTCCCGTTCACTTGCCGATCGGCTTTGAGCAGAGCATTAATGGCCTGGTTGACCTCGTTTCGCTGAAGGCCTATGCCTACAAAGATTACACTGATAAATCTCTGACCGAGACCGAAATTCCTGAAGACATGAAAGAAAAGGTCGAGCGCTATCGCCACCTTTTGATTGAAGCGGCGGTTGAAGCCGATGACGCCTTGCTCGAAAAATATCTGGAGGGTGAGGAACTGACTGAAGACGAGGTTCGCCTGGCTGTTCGTAAATCAGTGCTGTCGGGCTCTTTCTTTGCCGTATCTGGTGGTGATGGCCGTGGCGTGATTGTGGAAAAACTACTTGATGCCATTGTCGACTTTTTGCCGTCCCCGCTCGACGTTGGCAGTGTTTGGGGCACCGAGCCCAAAAGCGGCGAGGAAATTGAGCGCAAGCCTGATGATAGTGAGCCTTTTACAGCACTCGCGTTTAAGATTGCAACCGATCCTTTTGTCGGTAAGCTCACCTTCTTTCGCGTTTATTCTGGTACTCTCAAATCTGGCTCCTACGTTTTAAACGCCTCTAACGGCGAGAAAGAGCGCATTGGCCGTATTCTGATGATGCATGCTAATACTCGCGAAGAAGTCGATGAGGTCTTTACAGGTGATATCGCGGCGGCCGTGGGCCTGCGCGCCACCACCACCGGCCACACCTTAAGTGATCCGGCAAAGCCGATTGTACTTGAATCCATTACCTTCCCCGAGCCGGTGAT
Organism: uncultured Candidatus Saccharibacteria bacterium; assembly: GCA_964582465.1. Classification (GTDB taxonomy): domain Bacteria; phylum Patescibacteriota; class Saccharimonadia; order UBA4664; family CAZOQX01; genus CAZOQX01. The sequence continues at coordinate 24,428 of CAZOQX010000010.1, read as the reverse complement.
TTCAATTGCCATCGAGCCCAAAACCAAGGCTGACCAGGAGAAGATGGGCAACGCCCTGCAGCGGCTGGGTGAAGAAGACCCCACCTTCCAAATTCGCAGTGATAATGAGACTGGCCAGACTCTGATTTCGGGCATGGGTGAACTCCACCTGGATATCATCGTTGATCGCATGAAGCGTGAGTTTAAAGTTGAGGCCAATATCGGCAAACCTCAGGTGGCTTACCGTGAAACCATTAAGAAGCTCGCTCGTGACGTCGAGGGTAAATTCATTCGCCAATCTGGTGGTCGTGGTCAGTATGGCCACGTGGTGATCGAAATTGCGCCGAATCCCGGCGAAGGGTTTGTGTTTGAAAACAAGATCGTCGGCGGTACCATTCCGCGTGAGTACATTAATCCGATCGAAAAGGGCATCAAAGAGGCGCTCGGCAAGGGCGTGATTGCGGGCTATCCGGTGGTGGACGTTCGCGTAGCGCTCTACGATGGCTCTTACCACGAGGTGGACTCAAGCGAAATGGCCTTTAGTATTGCCGGATCTATGGCCGTGCAGGAGGGCGTGCGCAAGGCCGATCCGATTTTGCTTGAACCAATTATGAAAGTTGAAGTTATCATGCCCGAAGAATTCATGGGTGACGTCATTGGCGACCTGAACTCTCGCCGCGGTCGGGTGGAGCAAATGACTGATCGCGCCGGCGTGAAGGTGATCGACGCCATGGTGCCGCTCGCGGAAATGTTTGGTTATACTACTCAGCTTAGGTCGCTGTCGCAGGGCCGCGCCTCCAATACCATGGAATTTGATCATTACGAAGAAGTCCCGGGCAATGTGGCTCAGGAAATCATTGGCAAGTACTCCGGCGCCAAACCCACGGCTTAGCTTTACTTTTACATCGAAAAGTTGTATTATGCTTCCAGTCTGAAGTAGCTCGCCGCCCTAGCTTCTAACTTTCCTCGGGTGTCTCTGATGAGACCGGTGCCGGGGAAGGGGAAGAAGTCATGGACATCGTCATTGTGATTAAGGGGAGCGATCCAAGTTTCGACGCCGATGAGCGGCACGAGACTGTTTACGACGAGGAGCAATTCGAGGCTCTTGTGCGGGAGCCTTTGGAGGAGATTCTTCGGCAGGTAAACGAAGTAGGGACGAGGTTCGGCGCGGGGCTGGCGCTGGAGAAAAAAATCCGTCTCTACGGATCCCGGGGTGAGACTTATGACGAAGTGGTCATCGCCACTCTCTGATTAATCCACCTAGGGCAGCCATTACTAGCACTCGTTCGGCACCGGTCGAGCGGGTGCTCGACCTAAGCATTTGACCAGATTCGAATTCTTAGGCCGTAATTAGCATAAAACCCCTTTACAACAGGAGCGGGATCTGTCTATAATGATAAAGCTCTTCTTGAGTCATTATTTTTTTGTGCTTCAAACTAAAACTAAACCCTAAAGTCCTCTACGGAAAGGAGACAACATGGCAACCGAGACATTTACCCGGACAAAGCCGCACATTAACGTTGGAACCATGGGTCACGTCGACCATGGTAAAACCACTTTAACCAGTGCTATCACGAAGGTGCTCGCAAAGCACCAGCCCAGTGGTATTAATAAAGCTGTTGATTACGCTTCGATTGATAACGCCCCCGAAGAGAAGGAGCGCGGTATTACTATTGCGACCTCTCACCAGGAGTACGAGACCGAGAAGCGCCATTACGCCCACGTCGATATGCCTGGTCACGCCGACTACGTGAAGAACATGATTACCGGTGCCGCTCAAGTAGATGGCGCCATTTTGGTTGTTTCGGCAGCTGATGGTCCGATGCCCCAAACTCGTGAGCACGTGCTCTTGGCCCGTCAAGTTGGTGTGCCTTCCGTAGTGGTTTTCTTGAACAAGATGGACATGGTGAGCGATCCCGAGCTAGTTGACCTCGTCGAAGAGGAAGTGCGCGAATTGCTCGATAAGTATGAGTACAACGGCAAAGAGACCCCCATCGTCCGCGGTTCTGCCCTCAAGGCCATGGAAGGTGATGCTGAGGCCGAGAAGTCTATCCTTGAACTGCTTTCAGCCATGGACGATTACTTTCCCGAGCCCAAGCGTGAGATGGATAAGCCTTTCTTGATGCCCATTGAAGACGTCTTCTCCATTAAAGGTCGTGGTACTGTAGCCACTGGCCGGATTGAGCAGGGTAAGCTCGCCGTCAACGACGAAGTTGAAATCATCGGCATTCACCCGACCAAAAAGACCGTGGTGACCGGTGTCGAAATGTTCAAAAAGCTTCTGCCCGACGCCCAAGCTGGCGATAACGTCGGTGTGCTTCTGCGCGGCATTGAGCGCGACGACATTGAGCGCGGTCAAGTGCTTGCTAAGCCCGGTTCAATTACACCTCACACCGATTTCGAAGCTGAAGTTTATGTCCTGAAGAAAGACGAGGGTGGTCGCCACACTCCATTCTTCAAGGGCTACAAGCCCCAGTTCTACATCCGCACTACGGACGTGACCGGTGAAGTCATTCTGCCCGAGGGCGCCGAAATGGTCATGCCGGGCGACAATGTTACAATCAATGTTAAGCTGATTGCCCCGATCGCCATGGAAGACGGTCTACGCTTTGCCATTCGCGAAGGTGGCCGCACCGTGGGCGCCGGAGTGGTGACCAAGATCGTTAAATAATTCGTTAAAGCAAAGGAATTGCACCTTGGCCGACAAAGAAGCACCTAAACAGAGAATCAGGATCCGCCTGAAAGCGTACGACAACAAAATCATTGATCAAAGCGCGAAGCAAATCATTGATACTGCTATTCGTACGGGTGCTAACGTGGCCGGCCCAATTCCTTTGCCAACCGAGAAATCTAACTACACCGTACTGCGCTCGCCGCATGTCTATAAGGACGCCCGCGAGCAGTTCGAGATGCGCACCCACAAGCGCCTAATTGACATCACCGAGCCGACTCCCAAAACCGTCGATGCGTTGACCAACCTCTCTCTCCCCGCTGGCGTCGACATCGAAATTAAGATGTGACCGTAGTCTGACCTCTGTAATGGAAGAAATTGAAGTTAAATTTTTGGATGTTGACCCTAAGGAGATGGGGAAAAGGATCGAGAAGCTTGGCGGCAAGCAGGAGTTTGATCGCCTGTATCGCGTGATCACGTTTGATTATCCTGACCTGCGCCTAAATGAACAGGCGGCCTGGGTGCGGCTGCGCGATGAAGGCGATAAGGTTACGCTCGCTTATAAGCAGCGCCAAGGCGTAGGTGGCAAGGGCCAAAATGACGCCTCAATGCTGGAGCATGAGGTGGTGGTAAGCAATTTTGAGGCTACGGCCCAGATTTTCCGTAGCATTGGCCTAATCGAGAAGTTTAACGAGGAGAAGCGTCGCATTCGCTACCGGCTGGACGGTGTGGAGCTGGATATTGATGAAATGCCGTTGATTAGGCCGTATCTGGAGATTGAAGGCAAGAGCTGGGCACAAGTGGACGAAATTATCAAGAAGCTCGGCCTGAATGTGGATGATAAAAAGATCTTTTCGGCCTTTCAAATTTACGAATTGGCCGGTATAAACATGTTAGATTATCAAACGCTGACATTTGCCAAGCAAACCAAGCGTAAATAGCTGTTCAAATCAGTCTAATTTGGAATTATCAGATAGCGAAGTCAGCGCGCCGAGGTGTAAAAACGAATCAATCTTTGGTTCGATTGTGCTTACGCTGGGCTCAATTATCTATTGCAAGTTAAGGAGTAAGATTGTAGAATAGTTAAACTTTCCGACCGCAGGGGGTTAAGGTGTCTGAAGGCAAGGGGTTTCATGTCTTCATCGAGGGGTGCGCCCACATGGTGAGGATGGATATCTCATCGATCTCGGGCGATCAGCGCATCGTGGACGAGCAGGCCGAGGAGCAGGTTTTCTTCGCCAGTGACGGAGCCTGTCTGAGAGCGCTTGTTTTCACCTCAACGCTCGAGATCTCACCCGATCGCTTCTACCAGACGGAACACGGCAACACCTGCCGCGAAGGCAATCTGGTTCTACGCAGTGTCGTGGTGCGCGGTGACCTGCCCGACCTCGAGAACTGGCTGCGGTCGTTCGCCTGGTACAGAGTCATCGCCGTTGGAGGCAAGCCCGACACTTCCGAAGTGGAATCGCTCGCTCGCGGCATGGTGGATGGGCTCATCAACAGCAAGGCGCACTACATCGCTCGCATCGAGGGCTTGTAGCTAGCAGATGGCCGGAAAGCGCGGGGCTTCGCATTGCAAGATGTGAGGCCCTTTCGCTTTTCTGGTAGTCTCGAGATATAATTACGCCATCGAGAGCGGACGAGTACAAGGAGCGTAAAGTGCGCATTAATGTACGAGCCGAGGGCTGGGCCAATGTTGGTCGCAAGCCGCCGTTTGCCGAGCGCTACGAGCCGACCGTGATGAGGCAGTTCTGCGAGCGGCATCTGAAACGTCTGATGCCGGCCTTCCAGCCGTATGTACGGTCGATGCTGGCCAAGCGGACGGGCAAGACACCGTCGTCCAGCACGTGGCGATGCCACTTCATGATTGTGGTGGGTGAGCAGACCTTCAAGCTGCCCGCTGAGTACGCCGGGACGCTGAGGTGGCTGGACCAGCACCACCAGCTGCTGATGGAGGTCATGAAGGCGATCGACCGGTTCGAGTCGGCCAAGGGTGCGGTGCAGCCGAGTATCACCAAGGCAATTTTGGTGGGGCAGGCGGCTGTTGTACTCCCTGGTATGGACCCGGCTGAAATCAGCAAGCGCTATGAGCTGCACCAACTGATGGTGCTACTGCTGTGGCCGTTTAGCCGCTACGTGCACACCATCCGTTCTACGGCTGGCCTGAGGAAGGGCCGGATCTACTGGCGCACGCGCCTTCACTTCCAGGTTGGCGACCTCGAGTTCTCGGCCGCCGCCGGCGGCATTGGTACCGACAACTGGGTCTACCGCCTGATGGGTATCTTCCGAATCGAGACGCTGCCGGCGGATTTGAACGAGGCGCAGAAAAAGGCGTACAAGGAGTTGGAGATGGTCGCTACCCGACTGCTGAACAAGCCAGCGTGGTTGGGCTGACCAAAAAGGGACGGCAGACATATGGAAGACTACATCAGTCCCGAACTGTTTGATCGCATGCGCCGCGTCGCATGCCAAGACCCGCCAAGCGATCCCGAAGTCAGGGTTAGCAGCAAGGCCAACGAAGTGGTGGAGCAGGCCATTTTGCGCCTCTTTGGGTCTGCTCGGCGAGATAATTACCGCCACGCTTGGGTGATGTCCCTACCTCCGGGTGAAATGCGCGCGGTTCCCAGGCTAGTGTTTCGGAAACTAGTTCATCGGAGTTTGGGCGTGACACTAGGACCGCACCCCTATCTCGCGCACCTGGGATGGAGGGTAATGGTAGTACACGCTTGCAAGTATCCGGAAGGCTGTAGGTGGGAGAAGGAGATTGAGGCTCCGTGAGACCGACAAGGTTTCGCGGAGCCTCCCTGCGTTATACTTGATTAATGGAAACTAAGATCAGATGCGGCTGGGCCGACACCTCGGGCGAATTCATGCGCCAATTCCACGATATCGAATGGGGTGTACCTAGGCACGACGACGCCATTTTGCACGAATGGCTAGTTTTAAACGTGTTTCAGGCTGGTTTAGGCTGGAAGATGCTGCTTGGTAAGCGTAGTGACCTTAAGGCAGCTCTAGACGGCTTCAAGGTGGCCAAAATCGCTTCCTATGACGAGATGGATGTTGAGCGTTTAATGGGTGACACTCGGATGATCCGGAATTTCGTAAAAATTAACGGCATAATCAATAATGCGCAGAAGTTTCTGGAAGTACAACGCGAATTCGGCTCGTTTGATCAGTACATCTGGAGCTTTGTGCGCGGTGAGCACTTAAATTGCCAGTGCGAGCCTTGGAGTGGGATTGAGTGCAATATTGGCAAGCCCGAGGCCGAGATCATCAGCACTGACCTGAAGAAACGCGGCTTTAAGTTCTTTGGCCCCAAGACCGCCTTTGGCTACATGGAGGACGTGGGCCTAATGAACGATCACTCCAAGAATGCTATCGTTATGACGAAATTTTGGCGCTGCGTTAATCTACCGGCTGCTTAACACCACAGAACTTGCAGCGGGTGGCCTTTACTGGGATTTCGCTCAAGCACTCGGCGCACTTTTTGGTAGTTTGGTCGGGTGCACCTTGGAAGAGGCGCATTAGCTTGTTGTAGGGTGCTACCACTAGGAAGAAAACCACGGCGCTGACGATGAGGAAGGACAAAATCGCATTGAGAGTGTTGCCGTAGTTAATGGTGACATGCCGCAAGTGAAATGATAATTGCGCGAAATTAGGTTGACCGCCGAGGGCAGAGATGAGGGGCGTCAGCAGGTCCTTAACTAAGCTTTGGACCACAGATTGAAAGGCGGCACCGATGACGAAGGCGACGGCCAGGTCAACGGCGTTCCCGCGTAGCAGAAACTGGCGAAAGTTTTTGAATACAGACATAGCGCTAACTTACTGCCCCTACGGCCTAAGCGTCAAGCCGACTTGGCTCTTGCGCCTGTGATCCTGCTTATGCTTAAATGGGTACATGCCTAAAAAAACTAAAAAGTTCGAAACCGACGGGACCTATTTCTTTAAAATCTTGCTTTATTTCGTTATCGGCACGATTTGGATCAAGGTCAACGGCCACACGGTAGTGCCGCTAGGATTGCTGCTAGGTGTGCTATTTAGTCGTCACGAACACTTCCAGATTGACCGCAAGGTGGAGTACGCGATTTTACTAGTTGCGACCTTACTCGGCTTGATTGGCTTCGGGATTTTCATCTCGATTGGAACGTAGGTTCGCGAGGCTCGCGATCCCGATCCAAAGCAACATTCCCAGCAGGAACCAAGACAGGCCGGCTCTAACCACGCTTAAGTTGCTCGGAATGAAAGTGTAGATAGCAATTAGTGCTACGTAAATTAGGACGAGGTAGATTACCCGTTTCATCTCGCGTTTTGCTCGCTTAATGGCTATGATTATATCACATAAGCGGTTTAAAAGCAATACCTTAGGCGAGCTGATTTTACAGATTATTGACAGGTATGAGGCTTTTCGTTAACATTTGTAGGTAGCTTTTGGCGCAATGCCGAAATTAAGGCTGGTGGGCAAGCAGGTCCTTCTCGAGGAAACCACTTGCGACCAGACTACTTTTTTGTTAAGGAGACCTACGTGAAAGCTCTGTTGGGCCGAAAACTTGGCATGACCCAAATCTTCGATGAAAACGGCAATGTAGTGCCGGTAACTGTCATCGAAGCTGGTCCGTGCGTGGTTACGCAAATTAAAACCGCCGAAGCAGACGGTTATGATGCTGTGCAGATTGGTTTTGGCGAGAGCAAGCGCTTGAGCAAGCCTATGACTGGGCATTTGCTCAAATCCAAGTCTACCGCCGCTTACTTAAAAGAGATCCGCCTCGAAGCCAGTGAGCCCGAAGGCGAAGAGGCTCAACTTGAGTTAAAAGTGGGTGATAAGATCGATGTCGAAATTTTTGCCATTGGCGATAAGGTCAAGGCTACTGGTATTACCAAGGGCAAAGGTTTTGCTGGGACCATTAAACGGCACAACTTTAAACGGGGCCGAAAGACGCACGGTTCGCACAACTATCGCCAGCCCGGCTCAATTGGCTCAATGTACCCAGAGCACGTCTTTCGCGGTAAGCGGATGGCAGGTCAAATGGGCGCCGAGCAGCAAACTGTCCGCAATTTGCGGGTGGTGACAGTCGATAAAGAGGCCGGCTTGATGTTAGTGCGCGGAGCGGTTCCGGGAGCGCGCAAAAGTGTGGTGCTTCTAAGGAGTGAGGCATGATTAAGTTGCCTCTGCACACAGCCGCCGGCGGCAAGAAAGAGGGCCAGGTGACACTGGCTGCGTCTATTTTTGAGGTGACACCGAATGACGAGATCCTAGCTCTAGCCTATCGCAGCTATCTGGCGGCCGGCCGCAGTGCCAAGGCCCGTACCAAGACGCGGGGTGAAGTCTCAGGTGGGGGTCGCAAACCTTGGCGCCAAAAAGGCACCGGCCGGGCACGGGTTGGTTCTATCCGGGTACCCCATTTTACTGGCGGTGGTGTCGTCTTTGGCCCGACCGGTCATGAAAATTATCAAATCAACCTGCCCGCTAAAGTGAAACGCGCCGCCATTTGTCAGGCTCTGAGTGCCCAGGCCAAGGCCGGCCGTTTGGTGGTGATTGAAACGTTTGCTTGCCCAGAGGGCAAAGTTAAGCCAACGCTTAATTTGCTGACAAAACTTGATGCGACAGGGAATGTCTTAATCGTGGTGAGTAAAAAGGATGAGTTGGTGGACCGGGCAACTCGCAACATTCCGGGCGTTAAGTCTGTCCAAGCCGGCTATTTGAACGTTTTTGACGTGCTGAATGCCGACAAAATTATCTTGTCGCGTAAATCGATTGAGCTAATCAACGAGTGGCTGGGCGAGGCGAAGCCGGCGGCGAAGGCAAAGGTGGAGGCGAGAACATGATAGCGCTGAAACCGAGAGTGAGCGAAAAAGCTATAGCTAAGGCCGAGAGCGGTGTGTTTGTGTTTGATGTCCCGACGAGTGCTACCAAGCCGATGATTAAACAAGCTGTGGAAGCCCAGTTTAAGGTCAAAGTGACTGATGTGACTGTCATCGTCCTTAAGGGCAAGGTGAAGCAGTTTAAGCGCATCACTGGGCGCGAGAAGGACGTCAAAAAGGCCTATGTCAAGCTGGCAAAAGGCCAGAGTATTAAACTTTTCGAGGGAGCTAAGTAATGGCGATCCGAACCTACAAGCCGACTACGCCGGCGCGGCGGGGCATGACCACCGCCGATACGGCCGAGCTTAGCCACGAGCGGCCGCCAAAGAGCCTGGTTGTGGCCAAAAAGTCTGGCAGCGGCCGCAACAACCAGGGCAAGATCACGGTGCGTCACCGTGGTGGAGCCGGTCGGCGCTTTTACCGGATGGTTGACTTCAAATTCAATGAAACCGAGGCCACCGTGAAGGCGCTCGAATTTGATCCGAATCGTTCGGCCCATATCGTGCTAGCCCAGAAAGCTGACGGCGGCCTGGTGTATTTGCTAGCTGGTTCCGGCATGAAGGTTGGTCGCAAAGTAGTTTCTGGTGTAGAAGCCGAGGTTCGCCCCGGCAACCGGCTGCCGCTTAAGAGTATGCCCGTGGGCTCACAGATTTATAACATTGAGCTTGTGCCAGGTCGCGGCGGGCAGCTCGCTCGCAGTGCCGGCGCCAAGGCTCAGCTCGTGGCAAAAGAAGGTGATTACGCCCAAGTTCGCCTGCCTAGTGGCGAGGTGCGTTTGGTACCCCAGAATAGTCTGGCTACCCTGGGGACAGTGGGCAATGAAGCCCATCAAAACATTAAGTATGGTAGTGCGGGCCGACGCCGTCGCCTGGGTTGGCGGCCGACCGTTCGCGGTAAGGCCATGAACCCAGTCGATCACCGCCATGGTGGTGGTGAAGGTGGAACTTCCATCGGTTTAGCTTCCCCAGTCACGCCTTGGGGCAAACCAGCCCTCGGCTATAAGACGCGTAAACCCCAAATGAGCGACAAATATATTGTGCGCTCACGTAAGGCCGGAAGGAGGGGCAGATGAGTCGTTCGCTCAAAAAAGGTCCTTACGTGGATCCCCGCCTGATTAAGAAAGTGGAGGCACTTGGCTCAAACACTAAGACGGTTATTAAAACTTGGTCCCGTGCGAGCACGATTGCACCGGAGTTTGTTGGCATAACTTTTGCTGTCCACAATGGCAAGTCCCACATCCCCGTCTACGTTAGTGAGAATATGGTTGGGCACAAATTGGGCGAATTTGCGCCGACCCGCAAGTTCCGTGGCCACGGCGGTAAGCTCGCGAAATCGGAAGGTGTACGATGAAAACCGTAACGCAGGGAAGATTTTTGCACACCTCGACCCGCAAAATGGGCCTGGTAGCCGCAACCATTCGTCGTCGCTCCGCCGCCGAGGCTTTAATCGTGCTGGAAAATACCGACCACAAGGCCGCTAAATTACTGCGCCAAGTGCTGGTTTCGGCCATTGCCAACGCCGAGACTAATCACAACCAAAAGCGCGAATCTTTGCTCGTCGATACGGTTTTTGTCGGCCCGGCACCAACATTGAAGCGTTTCCGACCGCGGGCGAAGGGTATGGCGGCGCCGATTAAGCACCGACTGACTCATATCAAGGTGATTCTAGACGAGCAAACCGCGCCTGTTAAAAAGGAATCTTCTAAAGTCGTCACTCCGACTAAAAAACCAACCGCGACCGCGAAAGGGGCCAAGTAATGGGCCAAAAAATTAACCCAATTAGCCTCCGTCTGCCACTAGAAAAGAACTGGCAATCCAAGTGGTTTAGCACCAAGAATTACCGCGACTATTTAGTGCAGGATATCAAAATCCGTCGGGCCGTGGAGCGTAAGCTCACCAAGCGTTCCGGCCTCGCCAAAGTTGATATTGAGCGGTCGGCCAGCTCCATTAATGTGATTATTCACACCTCCAAACCCGGCGTAGTCATCGGTCGCGGGGGCAGCGGTGTCGAGGAGTTGAAGAAGATTTTGACCAAACTAGTTGGTGGGTCTGTCCAGCTTACGATCGAAGAAGTTAAACGGCCGGAGCTAAATGCCCTGCTCGTCGCCGAAAACGTGGCCAGTCAGCTGGAGCGCCGGGTATCATTCCGCCGGGCTATGCGTATGGCGAACGAAAACTCGCAAAAGGCTGGCTCCAAGGGCTTTAAGGTCACTGTTGCCGGTCGATTGGGCGGTGCGGAGTTATCCCGCCGTGAGACTGCCGGCTTTGGCAGCATTCCACTCGCCACGCTAAAAGCCAACATCGACTATGCGCAGACTACCGCTCACACGACCTATGGCGTTATTGGTGTCAAAGTCTGGATTTACAAGGGAGATAAGGAGTAACCATGTTATTGCCACGTAAAACTAAGTATCGCAAGCAGCAGAAGGGCCGTATGCACGGCTCAGCTACTCGTGGTACCGAAATTAGCTTTGGCCAATTTGCTCTCAAGGCGGAAGAGCCCGAGCGGATTTCGTCGCGCCAGATTGAGGCCGCTCGTCGGGCCATGACGCGCTATATCCGCCGTGGTGGTAAGATTTGGATTCGTATTTTCCCTGACATTCCCGTGAGCAAGAAACCAGCCGAAGTACGTATGGGGGGAGGAAAAGGGGCGCCAGATCACTTTGTGGCTCGCGTTTTGCCCGGACGGGTACTGTTTGAAATGGACGGCGTTTCTGAAGAGGTGGCAAAGGAAGCTATGCGCCTGGCCGCCCGCAAATTGCCGATTAAAACTAAGTTCCTAGTTCGCCACGTCCCAGGAGAGCAAGAATGAAAACGACAGATTTACGCAACAAAAATCCAAAAGAGCTTACACAGTTTGCGGAAGATACTAAAAAGCGCTTGGCTGAAATAGCTATTGAGCTTAGGACTAAAAAAGTGGCCAACATTAAAGAAATGGGAAGTCTGAAGAAAGATTTGGCACGCGCACTTACTATTGCCCATGAGCAAACTGCAAAGGAGCAAAAGTCATGAGCAGAAAAATGATCGGCCAAATTACTTCAACCAAGATGGAGCAGACGGCCGTAGTATCAGTCATAACCACTAAGCAGCATCCACTCTACCGCAAGAAATACCACGCCACTGCTAAATTCTTGGCGCATAACCCCGAGAATCGCTTTGCCGAGGGAGATACGGTAGAAATCAGCGAGACTCGCCCTCTGTCCAAGCGAAAGCGTTGGGAAATTGCCCGCAAAATTGAAGTTCAAAAGGGAGCTAAGTAGTGATTCAGCCCGAAACTAGATTGAAAGTTGCCGATAACAGCGGCGCCAAGGAGATCCTCTGCATTCGTGTCCTGGGAGGCTCTAGACGGCGCTATGCCAGCGTGGGCGACATTATTACCGCTAGCGTCAAAGCTGCCACTCCCCAGGGAAATGTGAAGAAAAAGGAAGTGGTGCGGGCCGTAGTAGTTAGAACCGTCAAAGAGTCAAACCGCCCCGATGGCTCCACTGTGCGGTTTGATGATAACGCCGCCGTCATCATTGATAAAACTAATCAGCCCCGCGGCACCCGCATATTCGGTCCAGTTGCTCGCGAACTGCGCGACCGCGGCTTCAACCGGATTATTTCACTTGCGCCGGAGGTCTTATAGATGAAAGTTAAGAAGGGCGACAAAGTGGTAGTTTTGGCCGGCCGCGATCGTGGCAAGGAGGGTGATGTGACCCGGACGATGCCGAAGCTAAGCGCAGTGCTGGTCGAGGGTGTAAATGTGGTTAAGCGCCACACCAAGGCCACCCAGCGAACCCGCGCGGCGATTTTGGATGTACCACAGCCAATTCAGTCCGGGAAAGTAGCTGTTATTTGCCCTCATTGCAAGAAGCCAACACGTGTTGGCATCAGGATCAATGGCAAGGTTAAAGAACGGTTTTGTCGTAAGTGCCAGGGAGTGCTAAAATGACCGTCAGGCTAAAAGATAAGTATTTGCGCGAAGCAGCACCCAAGCTCAAGGAAGAGTTTGGCTACAAGACACCGTCTCAAATTCCTGTAGTCACAAAAGTTGTGATTAATTCAGGTATGGGGCGGGCGGTCTCCGACTCCAAGGTTTTGGATTTCACTGTCAAAGCTTTGGCTCAGGTCAGCGGGCAAAATCCGGTCCAAACCGTTGCCAAGAAAAGTATCGCTGGATTTAAGCTGCGCGAGAAGCAAAAGATCGGTGTCATGGTAACTTTGCGCGGCGACCGGATGTACGAATTTCTTGATCGCCTGGTCGCGGTGGCCTTGCCGCGGATCCGTGACTTCCGCGGTCTACCGGAGCAGGCCTTTGACCCGCAGGGTAACTATAGCCTGGGAATTTCGGATCACACTATTTTCCCCGAGGTGTCATTCGAAGAGGCCACGCAGTCAATTGGGCTGCAGATTAATATTGTAACTTCCGCCAAATCGCAGGCCGAAGGTCGTCGCCTGTTAGAGCTTCTAGGATTCCCATTAAGGAGAGCAGATGGCTAAGACATCAATGATCGTAAAGGCTAATCGTCCGCCCAAGTTTTCAACGCGGATAGTGCGCCGTTGTCAGATCTGTGGTCGACCACGCGGCTATATGCGTAAGTTCGGTCTCTGCCGCATTTGCTTCCGCGAACACGCAAGCCGTGGGCAGGTCCCTGGCGTAACTAAATCGAGTTGGTAAGATGAAAACAGATCCGATTGCAGACATGTTAACTAGAATTCGTAACGGCGCCGCCGCTGGTAAACAGACGGTAAGTATCCCGCATTCCAAAATTAAAGAGGCGATCGCGGGAATTCTGAAGCAACACGGCTACATTGTGAACTTCAAAACTGTTTCTCCCGTCAATTTCCCCATGATCGAGGTAGAGCTTGGCCAGGCATCTTCTGATCTGACTTTAGTACGAGTATCTAAGCCTGGACGCCGCATTTACTCGTCGAGTAAAGAGATCCCGCGGGTTCTAGGCGGACGTGGCATCGTCATCATATCAACCCCGAGCGGTTTAATGAGCGGGCAAGAGGCACGCAAAAAGGGTCTCGGTGGTGAATTAATTTGTAAGGTGTATTAATGAGCCGTATCGGTAAACAACCAATTCAGGTACCTGCGGGCGTCACGGTCGAGGTTGAAGGCCAGCGCGTCGAGGTCAAGGGTCCCAAGGGCGTCCTCGAACTTAAACTGGTATCCGGTGTTAAGGCTGCCCAGGAAGGCAGTACTGTGACGGTTACGCCCGTTCAGGCTGATCCCACAGCTCAGCAAGCCTATGGCCTTAGCCGCACTTTGATTGCAAACATGGTCAAGGGCGTTTCCGAGGGCTATGAGCGTCAGCTTGAGATTAACGGTGTCGGCTACCGCGCTAGTGTTAGTGGCCAGACGGTTAATCTATCGCTCGGCTATTCGCACCCGATCGTTTATAAGCTGCCCCAGGGCATCGAAGCTAAGATCGAGCGTAATTTGCTTACTATCTCTGGTTACGACAAGCAGATGGTGGGCCAAGTTGCGGCTGAAATTAGATCCCTGCGTAAACCCGAGCCCTACAAAGGGAAGGGGATTAAGTATGTCGAGGAACACATTCGACGCAAGGCCGGTAAGGCGGCAACGAAAGGTTAGAATATGAAACAAGCCATTGCCACACGTCGTCGCGTTCGTGTCCGGGCCAAAATCTCTGGGCTGGCTGCTCGTCCGCGCTTAAGCGTTAAAATTACCAACCGTCACATCACCGCCCAGTTAATCGACGATGCTTCCGGCCGAACTTTGGGCTATGTTACTACCGTTAAGGCTGACCTTGGCAAGCAGACTATGACTCAAAAAGCCGTGTGGGTGGGCGAAAACATTGCGGCCAGAGCCAAAGAGGCTAAGATTAAGCAAGTTGTGCTCGACCGCGGGGTTCGCATTTATCATGGGCGCTTGCAAGCGCTTGCCGAAGCCGCTAGGCAGAAAGGGCTGGAGTTTTAATGGCAATTGAACAAAATCAAGATTACGAGGAGAAGATTATTTCCCTCGACCGCGTTTCGCGTGTGGTGAGGGGTGGCCGCCGCTTTAGGTTCCGGGCCGTGGTGGCCGTAGGTGACCGCAATGGTATGGTTGGTCTCGGGATTGGTAAGGGTTCGGAGGTAATGACTGCTATCGCCAAAGGCGTCTCTAAGGCCAAGGCCAACATGATTAAGGTTGAGCTAAAGGGCCAGACTATTCCGCATGAGACAGTTGTAGCATTCTCGGGTGCGCGGGTTTTCCTGAAGCCCGCCTCTGAGGGTACTGGAGTAATAGCCGGCGGTGCCGTGCGCGACGTTTTGGAAATCGCTGGAGTTAAAGATGTCCTCTCCAAGGCTTTGGGCTCCAACAATAAGGTGAATAATGCCTATGCTACCTTAAGCGCATTGGCAGAATTTAAGAAAATTGAGGCGCCAAAGTGAAAAGCCACGAGCTAAAAACAGCCGTGGCACCAGATCGTAAGCGGGTTGGCCGCGGTATTTCAAGTGGTACTGGTAAGACGGCTGGTCGGGGCACCAAGGGGCAAAATGCCCGCACTGGCGGCGGGGTTAGACCTGGTTTTGAGGGTGGTCAGACGTCGCTCGCTCGTCGCCTGCCCAAACGTCGTGGTTTCACGGCTTTTCGGCCTACCATCTATGCCATTATCAATTTGGACGACCTGAATCAATTTAAAGACGGCGCCTTAGTTGATATTGCTGCGCTGATGAAAGCCGGCCTTGCTCGGGGTGACGTCCAGGTGAAGCTCCTAGGTGATGGCGCGCTCGCCAAGAAATTGACCGTGAGAGTAGACGCTGCCAGTAAAAACGCCGTCGCCAAGGTTCAACAAGCCGGCGGTAAACTTGAACTTGTGGTGAAGTAATGACCGTAGGTACCTTCAAGACCCTCTTCCGTAACCGCGACATCCGCCGACGGGTCTTGGTGGTGCTAGGTTTAATCATTATTTTCCGCTTCTTGGCTCACGTACCAGTGCCCGTGCCTGATAACACCGCTCTCGCTCATTTTCTAAATACACTATTTAGTTCTAATAAATTGCTGGGTTTTGCCGACCTGTTCTCGGGTGGGGCACTGACCAACTTTTCCATCGTGATGATGGGTGTGGGACCATACATTACGGCTTCAATTATCATCCAGCTCCTAACTCAGGCCGTCCCACGCTTAGAGGCGCTCAGCAAGGAGGGCGAGGCCGGTCGTCGCCGGCTAAATCAGGTAACGCGACTGATCACTCTGCCACTTGCTATCGTGCAGTCCTTTGCCATGATTCTGCTGGTTGAGCAAACCTCCAAGAGTGTGGCACAGACCAATCTGATCGGTCACCCTAGCCTGTGGCAGTGGTTTTTGATGATTACGACTATCACCTCTGGCACTATGCTCCTGATGTGGATTGGTGAGATCATTACCGAAAAAGGTGTCGGTAATGGAATTTCCTTAATTATTTTCGCGGGCATCGTGGGCAGACTCCCCACGAGCGCCGGCCAGTTTTTTTCTCTGGCCTTTGGCGATACCGGTAAGATTCTAACCATCTTAGTCTTTGCAGCCCTGGCTGTGGCCGTCATCTTCGGCATAGTCATGTTAAGCGAAGGCCAACGTAACATTCCGGTATCGTACGCCAGGCGGGTACGGGGCAGCCGGATCTACGCTGGCGTCGACACTCATTTACCGTTGAGGGTAATCATGGCTGGTGTCATTCCAATTATCTTTGCGCTTGCATTTTTGTCGGTGCCCGGTTTTATTGGGCAGCTCTTTAGTCACGCCCGGTCACATTGGCTCGCTATCTTTGCCCAGCATTTAACCACCTGGTTTTCTCCTAACGGCGTGATCTATGCCGTGGCCTACTTTTTTTTGGTAGTAGCTTTCACTTACTTCTACACGTCCGTGATTTTTAATCCCACCGATATCGCGGAAAACTTGCAAAAACAGGGTGGTTTTGTGCCTGGTATTCGCCCAGGTAAGGAAACGGCAACTTATTTGCGCCAAGTAATTACTAGACTCACTCTAGCGGGAGCGGCTGGGCTGGGTGCCATTGCCATCTTGCCGTTCATTGTGCAGCGTTTTACTCATGCTACCGCGCTGACCCTGGGCGGGACTGGTTTGCTCATTGTGATAACTGTGGCGATCGAGACTATGAAGCAGCTAGAAGCTCAGGCGATAACGGCGAGTTATGAAAATTACTAGGAGGGCTTTACAGATGTGGCCGGGTTTAGTAAAATTAACGACTGTAGCTTATGGCTGATCCTACAAAGGAAGTAATTGAGGTTGAGGGAACCGTCCTTGAATCTCTCCCGAACGCTATGTTCAGGGTAGAGCTAGAGAACGGGCATGTTATTTTGGCCCATATTTCCGGGAAAATGCGCATGCATTACATTAAGATTCTGCCAGGCGACCGGGTCACCGTCGAAATGACCCCGTATGATTTAACGAAGGGCCGTATCACTTACCGGCACAGATCATGAAAGTCCGTCCCAGCGTCAAGAAAATCTGCTCCAAATGCAAGGTCATCCGTCGGGAA
This sequence comes from uncultured Candidatus Saccharibacteria bacterium, assembly GCA_964582465.1. Taxonomy (GTDB): domain Bacteria; phylum Patescibacteriota; class Saccharimonadia; order UBA4664; family CAZOQX01; genus CAZOQX01. The sequence goes on along the minus strand of CAZOQX010000010.1, from coordinate 7,449 downwards.
GGCACGGTCTATGTTATTTGTGAGATTCCCAAGCACAAGCAGAGGCAGGGTTAATGGCGCGCATAGCCGGAGTTAACGTTCCTGATAATAAACAGGTCGAGACGGCTCTAACCTACATCTTTGGCGTTGGGCGGCCGTCCAGCCAGAAGATTTTAGCTGCTGCCCAGGTGGATCCTTCCAAGCGCGTCAAAGAGCTAAGCGAGGCCGAGCTTGGCAAGATCCGAGACGAAATCGCCAAAAGCTATGAGGTTGAGGGCGATCTGACCCGTCAGATTAGCGTCAACATTCGCCGCCTGAAGGAAATTAATAGCTACCGTGGCGGTCGCCACAAGGCCAATTTACCGGCCCGTGGCCAAAGGACTAAAACTAACGCCCGGACCAAACGCGGTAAGCGTGTCACCATGGGCAGCGGTCGTAAGAAGGCCTCGGCCAAGACTTAAACCAAGGAATTATCGATGGCAACACCCAGTACTAAAACCAAGGCCAGAAAGACTAAGCGACAAGTTTCGGTTGGTCAGGTTCACATTCAGGCGACCTTTAACAACACGATCGTCAGCGTGACCGACCAAAACGGTAACTTACTTGGTTGGTCCAGCTCTGGTTCGGCTGGTTTCAAGGGTTCGCGCAAGGGCACTCCTTACGCGGCTCAGATGGCAGCCGAACGCGCTATTGCTACGGCTAAAGACGCGGGAATTGTTAAGGTCGATGTCTACGTCCGCGGCATCGGCAGTGGCCGCGAATCAGCCATTCGAGCCTTCCAGGGTGCAGGCATCATGGTCTCAAGTATTAAAGACGTGACTGGTATTCCGCACAACGGTTGCCGGCCGCGCAAGGCGAGGAGAGTCTAATGGCGCGTGATCTAGCTCCCATCGCCAAGCGTTCTCGTCGCGAAAAAACGCCGCTTCACCCCAAGGCGGAGAAGATTCTGGTCAAACGTAATTATCCGCCTGGCGAGCACGGCAACCTGGCTTTTCGGTCAAAATCCAGTCGTTACGCCATCCAGTTGCGCGAAAAGCAGAAGGTGAAGCGAACTTATGGCCTGCTTGAGAAGCAGTTCGCGCGTCTAGTGGCCGAAGCTACTAGAGGTGGCGGAGTGGCTGGTGAGACCCTCCTGCAGCTGCTCGAGCGCCGCCTCGATAATGCGGTGTATCGGCTGGGCTTTGCACCTTCGCGCCGAGCTTCACGCCAGATGGTGACACATGGCCACTTTGCGGTTAACGGTAAGCGCGTCGACATCCCCTCGCTTAGGCTTAGCGTGGGTGACACATTTAGCGTGATGCCCTCGAGCGCCAAACTGGTGTTATTCCAATCTGTTAGTGAGCAACTGGCCCAAACCAAAGCCCTAAGCTGGCTCAGCCTGGACGCCAAAAAAATGGCAGCAAAAGTGACCGGACTGCCGCAACGCGAAGATAGTGATCAAAACATTACCGAACAATTAATTATTGAATTCTATTCAAGATAATAAGGAGACCAAAGGTGTTATACGAAATCCAGCTGCCCGAGATCAAAAAGGTTAAGGAAGTAAAAAACCAGGCGACGTTTGTGATTGAGCCGCTTTACTCCGGCTACGGCATGACGCTTGGTAATGCCCTGCGCCGAGTCATTCTTTCGAGTCTCGGTGGTGCCGCAATTACGGCCGTCAAGGCCGACCAAGTATCACATGAGTTTTCGACGATCCCCGGCGTGCGCGAAGATATGGTTGAGATTATTTTGAATCTGAAGAAGCTTCGTTTCAAAGTCTTTAGCGATGAACCGCAGATACTTTACCTGGCAAAGAGTGGTAAAGGCACTGTCAGTGGAGCCGACATCAAGTCTAGCGCTGATGCTGAGCTAGTTAACCCCGAACAGTACATTGCGACCCTCGATGATGCCAAGGCCAAGCTGAGTCTTGAGCTGAAAATTGAAAAAGGCCGAGGGTACGTACCAGTTGAAAGCCGTGAAGAAGAGAAACTGGAAGTCGGCATGATCGCAGTTGACGCCATCTACAGCCCTGTTCTGAGGGTGCGCTACAACATTGAAAACACCCGTGTTGGTCAGGTTACCGACCTCGACCGGCTGATTATGGAAATCGAAACCGATGGCACTATTACTCCGGAGGAGGCGATTACTCAGGCGGCGAGTCTTTTGGTTGACCACTTTGCGGTTGTCGCCGGTCAAAGTGCGCCGAGCAGCCATCCCACGAGCGAAAAAGTGGCCGATAGTGATGTCAAAAACATCATGATTGAGGAACTAAACTTGTCCCAGCGCGCTACTAACGCTCTTTTGAATAATGATATCAAGACTGTAGGCGAACTTTTAGAGTATGGCGACCAGGAGTTAAAGGACATTAAGGGCTTCGGCGCCAAAGCCTACACCGAGGTAAAAGCTAAAATGGCAGAACTAGGGCTGCGCGAAGAGGCTTAAACATGCACCGACACGCCTACACTGGCCGAAAACTATCTTTGAAACGCGACCAACGTCGAGCGCTTTTACGTGGTTTGGTAACGGCCTTGTTCCTGCATGAGCAGATTGATACCACGCTTGCCCGTGGCAAAGAGATTGTGCCCTTGGCGGAAAAGCTCATTACCAAGGCCAAACGTGGCAGCTTGCATGATCTGCGTCAGATTAAGTCGGAGCTGCTAACTGAAAAAGCTAGCCAAAAGCTGGTAGTAGAGCTCGTCCCGCAATGGCAGGACCGCACGAGTGGTCACATTCGCCTGATTAAGACTGGGTTTAGGCAAGGCGATAATGCGCCCACCGTCCGAGTGGCTCTGATTCTGGCGGCTAAACCCGCTAAGTCGGAGAAGGTCGCCGCAGAGAGTAAGGCCGAACCAGTTGAGCCGGCTGAGCCCAAGAAAACTACTGCTCGCAAACCCCGCCAAACTCAAACCGTTGGGAGTAAGAAATGAAGACTTACGCGCCTAAGTCCACTGATATTACCCATGACTGGTACATCGTAGATGCCGAGGGTGTAACACTGGGACGTTTAGCCACCGTAGTAGCACGCTACCTTATCGGTAAGCATAAGACCAAGTTCGCGCCGTATCTTGACATGGGCGACAATCTCATCGTCATTAATGCCGAGAAGATTCGGGTGACAGGCAAGAAACTGACCGAGAAAGTTTACTATCGTTACTCCGGCTACCCGGGAGGTTTGAAGGAGATAACGCTGGCTGAGCAACTGGAAAAAGACGCCCGCCGCGTGATCGAACATGCCGTTCGCGGCATGTTGCCGAAGAACCGCTTGAGCGCTGATCGTATGGCACGCTTGAAGGTCTTTACCGGGAGCGAGCATCCGCACACCGCCCAAACGCCGACTAAATTGGAGATCAAGTAATGTCTGATTCTACCGCAAAGTATTATTACGGACTCGGTCGGCGTAAGAGCGCCATTGCGACGGCTCGGCTGTACCCAGGCAAAGGTGAATTGCATGTGGGCGAGCAAACAGCCGAGGCTTACTTCAACAACCAGGCTTTGCTCGATGTTGTCACACAGCCTTTGGTGCTCACGGGGCAGAACGAAAAACTGAACATTATTCTTCGCGTCGAAGGTGGTGGTAAGCGCGGCCAAGCCGACGCTTGCCGTTTGGCCATCGCCCGTGCCCTGCTGGAACTTAGCCGGGACTTACGCCCAACCCTCAAAAAAGCCGGTTACTTGACGCGCGATGCCCGCGAAAAGGAACGCAAGAAACCTGGCCTCAAGCGGGCTCGCAAAGCGCCACAGTTTAGCAAACGCTAGTCGCTCAAGCATAAGTGCTATAATTAGTCTGTGGAGCGCTTCAACACTAAAAGTTTGTGGAAGGCGTTTGCTTGGTTTGTTGTTCTAGAGGTGATCGGCGGCATTGGATTTGCCAGCTTCGAGCACATCGGTTACTCCGAATCGTTCTATCAAACGCTCTATCTTCTGCTCACTCATTTTGACCACTACGGATTTCGTCAGACTTCTAGTCGAGTGCTAGTGGTTATTTTGCTGCTGTCGAGCCTAGTAATTATTGCTTATTTGCTTAAGTGGTTTGCGGATTATATGATGGGATTTAATGATAACGTTAAACGTCAGCGTATGAAAGCTAAGGCCACCAAACTCAGGCAGCACTACATTATTTGCGGGCTCGGACGAGTCGGCAGTCAGGTAATGCTTGAGCTCATGGGCGAAGGTGTCGAGTTCGTCGGCGTCGATAAGGATAAAGCCAAAGTCGACGAAGCCATGGCTCAAGGATATACCGCTCTTCAGCTTGATAGTACTGAAGATGGCGCGCTCGAACAGCTAGGCATTGCCGATGCCGCTGGACTAGTGGCCTGCCTAGGCAGCGATAGTGAAAATCTGATCGCTACGCTTGCCGCTAAGGCGCTTAATCCCGAGCTTTACGTGGTGGCGAGGGCCAACCGCAAAGAAAGCGAAACCAAGTTGAAGCGGGCGGGGGCCGACCGCGTGGCCTTGCCTTATCAGATTGGCGGCTACCATATGGCCACCATGGTACTCAGACCCAATGTTGTTGATTACCTTGATATCGTAAACAGCTCAAGTAAAAATAGTGAACTTCAGGTAGAAGAAATGGTGGTAGCCGATCAGTCGCGTCTGGCCGGCCATCGTCTCGATCAAATTTTGACGCAAAATCTTGGTGCAACTGTTATTGCTATTAATGGCGCCGACGGCACTAGCCATGTCCGGCCCACCGGCAAAGAAACCATTTACCCGGGCGATCGCCTGATTATTCTCGGTGCTAAAAGAGATTTGACTGAGGCCTCTAACCTAATTCGAGGTTAAAGCATGCGCCTGAAGGTTAAAGAGTCCGGCCCACGCCTGGATGTTTACCTGGCTCGCCATCTGGCTAGCCGCAGCCAAGCTCAAAAAGCAGTAGTTGCCGGGGCGGTTACCGTTAACGGGATTACGGCGAAACCCGCCACCCAGCTTGAAGCGGGCGATGTCATCGAGTTTCACCCGATTTCAAGCCCGAAAGCCTCTTTGCCTCAACTTGATTTTAAAGTTGTTTACCAAGATGATGATTTGCTTGTAATCGAAAAACCCGCCGGAGTCCCAGTTGAGGGCAGTAAAACTGACCGGCGCCTGCTTGATTTTGCCGGTAGACACACCTCAGATCCAGATAAAATTAGGCCTGGTATTGTGCACCGCTTGGATCGCGATACTTCCGGGTTATTAATTATTGCGAAAACTGCGGGCGCTAAGGCCTTCATACAGCAAGCCTTTAAAGCGCGGCGGGTCGAAAAAACCTACCTAGCTTTGGTTCGAGGCCATCTTGAGCCTGCTCGGGCCATTATTAGCTTGCCAATTGCACGTAGCCACTCTTTGACTCAACGGGCGGTGGCAGCGGCTGGGCGGGCTGCTGAGACCTCCTACAGCGTGCAAAAGTACTATCAAGGCTTTAGTTTGGTCGAAGTGACGCCGAAAACCGGTCGGACGCACCAGATTAGAGTGCATTTTAGTTATCTCGGCCATCCGATTGCTGGTGACATGCTCTACGGTCAACCTACGCCCAGGCTCAGTCGTCACTTTCTGCACGCAGCCAAGCTTAGCTTCACTGGCCCAAGCGGGCAACTGATCAAGCTCGAAAGTTCGCTGCCGGCTGATCTGGCCGATTTTCTTACTAACCTGGCCCCGGTATAATACAACTATGTCACTCCTGATTAGTCCACTGGCGAACAGCAGAATTGAGTCAATCTTAAGTAAGCCCGGCTCGTCTTATATCTTCGCCGGTCCCTCTAACTTGGGCAAATTTACCTCCGCCCTCAATCTTGCCGTGCGCCTAAACTGTGCCAAGAAAACTGGCTGTGGTGAGTGCAGCTCTTGCCGCCTGACTACAGTCGGTAATAACCCCGATGTCATGGTTGTTGTGCCGACGGATAAGGGCAATATCGGTCTTGGCCAAATCCAGGAGGTGCAAGCTAAACTCAGGTTGGCGCCCTTCTCACCCGGTGGTTGGCGCGTGTTAATTATTGACGGAGCGGAGAGTCTGACCGAAGAGGCTCAAAACAGTTTGCTCAAGCTTCTGGAAGAACCGCCTACGCGCACCCTTATCGTTCTAGTTACAATTAGTGTGCCCAGCTTGCTTGGGACCATTCAGTCACGCTGCCAATTGGTGCAGTTTGATCCTCTTCCTGATGCGGCAATTGCTGAGTTTGCAGCTGGCCTGGGCTTAAAACCAGCTGCGGTCGACGAGGTCACGGCCTGTAGCCTCGGGCGGATAGGGTTGGCTCATCGTCTTATCCACGATCCCGATGCCTTGACCAAATTACATCAAACTAGGGAGCTTGCAGCCGATCTGCTTAATGCCGACCTGTTTACAAAGCTGACACTCGCTGGCAAGCTGGCCGAAACTGAGCCGGACTTGTCGACGTTAGTTTACTTCTTGGCTCATAACTTGCAAGTTCTGCTGCGACAAAATGCCGCCAGCGCCTCGGCCGCCCAGACCCAACTGCGAAAACTCCAAGCAATTGAGAAGTTCCAGCGTTACGTTGAGGCCAATGTCGGCTATCGCAGTTCACTCGAAGGCCTCATGCTGGAGCTCGCATGATTGAAAGTTTGGTACTGATAGCGGCCGTATTATTTATTAATCACCAGCTGAACCAAATGGTGCCTCGTCGCAGCAAGCAAATTGGCGAAAAAAAACTACCAGAAAACGTCGCCAAACAGCTGGAGTATGCTGAGCATCTGTTCCAGGAGGGCAAGTATCTCGCTGCCGAGAAAGTCTACCTGCATCTGTTAAATTTTGATTCACGCAATTCTCTAGCCTATAACCGTCTCGGGCTAATTTACACCCACCTTAAAAACTACCCCGACGCCATCGAAGCTTTTCAGATTGCGTCGCGCTATCGGCCCGCGGCCGAAACTTTTTACAATCTTGGCGTTGTTTACCTGGAAAACCGTAATTACATCAAGGCCATTGCTGCTCTCGAAAAGGCCTTGATTTTCCAGCCAGGGGCCAATGTCTATGTGGCGCTTTCGAAGGCGTCCCAGCTGATGTCTAATTTACCTCGCGCTATCTGGGCCATGGAGCGAGCGGTGGAGCTTTCACCCGATACCAGAAATCTCCAGAGCTTGGCCCTGCTCTACCGACAAAAGGGCGATAAGGAAAAGTGGCAGGAGGTTCAGCAACAATTGCATAAGTTGCAATCGAGCGGCGACTTGCAAGCTAACCACTCCTTGAAAAATACCAATTTTTAAGATAAGATTTCTTGGTTCGAGCCGCGAAGAGGGTGAGTCGGGTTTTAATTGGATTGAAAAGCCGGCTTTAAGCCGGTTACAATTCATAAGGAGACGCGCGCTTTTTAGAGTTTACTTCGCGCGTTTTTTAACGCGCCGACGTAGCTCAATCGGTAGAGCAACGGTTTTGTAAACCGTAGGTTGGGGGTTCGATTCCTCTCGTCGGCTCCATGAAACACCACTTAGCCTTGGCATGCGCCGGGTTACCCAAGCGGCCAACGGGGGCTGACTGTAAATCAGCTGGCTTTATGC
>CAZOQX010000009.1:0-39926 GCA_964582465.1 uncultured Candidatus Saccharibacteria bacterium | reverse complement strand
TGGGTCTGCCAATACCCCTCGTGATTCCCGTTGCCACCATAGCCGCCACTTCCTTGCACAAACCAGTTGCCGATTAACTTACCATCTACATCGTAATCGATTTTACCCTGAATTGGCTCAACCGTCCGCGGGTCGCGGGTAATAGCCAAAGCCTTAAGATCGGCACTCATATAATCAAAGGGGTTCGCCGTATAAATTTTCCAACTTTCACCAATATAATGCGCCGGCACTATAAAACCCTTGAGCGGCTTGGTGGTATCCCACACCGCAAAATCTAAGGTTTGGTGCCCAATCCGGCCAATCTGCTCGCCGGCCGTCACCGCCAAATTGGGGGTAGCAAAACCCTGGCTGTTCTTGGTTCTATCGTAAGCCGCTTTCACATCACCCGAAAGCGAAGTGACCAAATCGTAGTAGTACAAGAAGGTGCAAGTTTGGGAGAAGACCATGCGGTATTCCGTCCCCTCTGGTTTAACCCGGGGCTGAATCTCGGTTAGAGTGGCGTCGCCCATAGCGTAAACTGGGTAGGCATCGCGCGGCGAATTGTAATCTTTGGGCGCCCAGTACTGATGATCAATGGGTGTAACGTGCCCGCCCACCATTAGTCCATAGGGAATCAGAATCGAAAAATCTTCGGGGCGCATTGGGGCGGTGGTTAGTTTACCCGCACCCTGGCCCGTGCAGTGACCACCCGATAGCTCCTTACCAGCACTGAGGGCTGCGGCGGCGGTATTGGCGCCGGTGGATTGTATTGCTGGCAGCGAACCGGTTTTTTGGTGTTTTTTATACAGTTTGTAACCAACCGTACCCACCAGACCAATTACCACAATGATGATAACTAGCTCAATAATTGCAAACCCGCGTTGACTTTTGAATTTAGTCATTCAGCTAACTATACACTAAGCGTAAGCGGTTTCAAATCGGAAACGGTTGAATTTACTTAGTTAAGCCGTCGACCGAGCGGGTAACCGGGTTGTGATGAGCGTCCACCACGCTAATTGGCCGCCTGAAGTGACGGCTGATATGATAAAACCAAATTTTTGAGGTAAACCGGCGCACAAGTCGCCTCGTGCGACGACTCCAATGCTTGGACCAAGCGAGTGGAATCCCCACAAAGGCCGCGAGGGGAATTAAGTATGGCCACATTAGCACCCCTGGACGAGCCGAGTCGGCCTGGGTGGTGGCAAGCGTCGTGGCCTTAGCTGGCAGATCGGCGGTACTTGCAAGGCTACTTAAATCCGGCAATGGGCCGACGGCGGCAGGAGTCGTGGTGCCTGCTACCACGGAGCTAGTCCTGGGGACTAGAGCTAAGGATGCGGGTTCGTTCGTAGTGGTTAGTGGACTACCACCAGCCGAACCACTGCCAGCAACATTTGTTGTTCTAGTAATAGACAGAGTTGATGTGGTGAGGTGGCCGACTACATCGTAGGCCGTAAGCTCAATTTGATTAGCGCCTTGAATGAGAGCCACGCTGGTTTCGAACTTACCGTTTACGATCGTAATTGCTGGCCCGGGCTGACCATCGACGGTTGAGTTCACATGATCTATGCCTGACATCGAATCAGCCACATTGCCACTGATGGTAATCTCATCGCTGGTAGTACTGGCCGGCACACTACCCACATTCAAACTGGGTGCAGCCACATCAACGTTAGCCTTAAATTTTTGGGCTGGTACTGGGTCGGTTGGGCAGGCCATGGGGGCTATTAGTTCACTGGGATGATCGCCACGCTTTACATACACATTACCCGAGGCGTCGGAAGAAAACTCGAGGGTGTGTTTGCCCTCTGTAGCGAGGCTGTAAGGAATGCTGCTTGTACCACACTTAATAACTGCGTTAAACGCATTTTTGTACCAGCCAGCTGTGGCCGGCGAGGTAATGCTAACTTGCGAGGCGTAGGCCAGGCTGGGCACTAAACCGAGCAAAAGTAAGAAAATTAAGCGCTTCACAGCTTTCCTCATAAAGTGACAGGATTTTACAATTTTTAGCCCGTTTGGTCAAGCATAAGAACACCTTTAAAACCATGTGAAGCAGAAACTCCTAAGGAGGAGAAACGGGTTAGTTAGAGCCGATAGCGGTAAACTGCACGTCACCGTCGCTCGAGAGCGGATGACGAATTTGAGCCACCGAATAGGAGCCCCAATTTGCTGTGAGACCGGTGACCGGGTCCGAGTTGGTAAAGGTCCTTGTCTGGCCGTCGCCCCACTGCACGGTAACCGAGGAAGTAGCTGGGTTGTAGGTCATAATCGAGGTATAGCGGGTTTGCCCGTCCATTAATAGTTTGGGCGAAATGGTTCCCTTCCCAATGGTTGTAAAAGTAGCGGTATTACCATATTGATCAGGAGTACTCCTTGGTATAACCGTAAATAGCTCCCATGAGTCTGGCCACACAGCAAACTGAACCGAGCCCTTGCCCAAGCCTTGAGCGCATGCAGCGATAACAGCGTTGCCGTTAAGGGTTGTTCCCGGCGTGAAAACGTACTGGCCGGTAACAATCGTTGGGGCAACACTATGCGGGGTTAATAGGATAGAGTGCCCAAAATTGCCGGTTTTTGATGGGTCTGCCCTCACAAACCGGTTACTGCGTAGTACCGGTGCTACCGGTCCGTTCGCGACATAGGCCACACCTGTAGGGCCAATATCGCCGCCCAGATTACGGTCACTGCGCATAAAATAGTCCCAAATTACTGGGGCATCAGGCACAACAGTGGCTACGGGAGTGGAGGTGGGCGAAGGATCGCCCGCCTTGGTTGGTTTGGCGGGTTTAGGTACGGAAGGTGGGGCCGCCGGAGTAGAAGTTGGCGCTGTTGTCGGATTGGTGAGAGCTTGGGTTTTTTGCTCAAGCTTTTTGGTTGGTTGGATTGAGCCGTTAATACTTACCATCGCCGCTGTGCCCGAGGTAACAACAAGAGCAAATAGGGCGGCCAGTATCTTTAATTTAGTCTGGCGGCTCAAGTTTTGGAATCGGTTAATCAGGTCAGGTAACTTAAAGTTGCGGTAGTTCATCTAATTCATAAGTGTGACATGTTTGAGGATTAAATGCAAGTCATTTACGTCACTGCGACCATATGCTGATAAAATAGAAAAGACTAATTAATGAGGGGGCATAATGCTGAATTTTAATTCGCTGATGATTGGGAGCGAGCAACCGAAGGTGCTGGGCGAGTTTTATGAGAAAGTGCTAGGAAAGAAGCCCGAAATGGCTTCAGAAGACAAAATGTTTGGCTTTATGGTAGGGAACGCCTTCTTAAGTATCATTGAGCACTCCAAGGTGCATGGCAGTGCCAAAGAGCCTGAGCGGGTCATCATCAACTTTGAGACCAAAGAGGTGGAGAATGAGTTCGAACGGATTAAGGGCCTGGGTGCCACCGTGGTGCAGGATCCCTATGAAATCGAGGGCATGAAGATCGCGACCTTTGCCGATCCGGATGGCAACTACTTTCAGCTCATGCCGCCGTGGGAGGGTGAAAAGTAGCCCATGTGTCGAAGCATCAAGGTGCTATATCATTTCGATCCGCCTGCGAGCGAGCAAGAGGTCAAAGCTGCTTCCCTGCAGTTTGTCCGAAAGATTTCTGGTTACTCCAAGCCGTCTTTGGCCAATGAAGCTGTCTTTAATCAAGCCGTGGAACATATAGCAAACGAAGCCCAGCTGCTACTTAGCTCACTCACGACTTCAGCGCCGTATCGTCGGGAGCTTGAATAGAAGAAGGCTGTTAACTAACAAACGTCAGGGCTTTGCCGACTTTGCCGGCGCGGCCGGTGCGGCCAATGCGGTGGATGTAATCGTCGTAAGTCGTCGGCTGGTCAAAGTTGATCACGTGGCTAACGTCGGGGATATCCAAACCGCGGGCCGCCACGTCGGTGGCGACAAGCACCTGGACTTTGCCGTCTTTAAACGACTTCAAAGCGCGCTCGCGCTGGCTTTGCGATTTATTACCATGAATGGCTTCGGCCAAAATGCCTTGCTTTACCAGAGCGTCGGCCATGCGCTGAACATTCCACTTGGTCTGACCAAACACCATCACTTTACTAAACTCTTCCTTACGCAACAGCCCGAGCAAAATTTCGAGCTTGTGATCGCGAGAGACGGTGCGAATGATATCTTGCTCCACCTGGTCACTAGTTTCGCTAGTTTTTACGGAAATGGTGGCAGGATTTACGAGCACCTTTTCGACTAACCGCTTCACTTCCGCAGGCATGGTGGCACTAAAGCACAGCGACTGGCGTTCGCGGGGCAGCTGATCAACCAAAAAGTTAATATCGCGCTGGAAACCCATGTCGAACATGCGATCGGCCTCATCTAGCACCAGAATATTGGTAGCGTTGAGGCGCAAAATGTTCTTCTGCACTAAGTCCTTCAGGCGTCCGGGCGTACCCACGACCACCTGGGGTCGGCGATGAAGCGCCGAAATTTGATTTTGCATGCTTGCTCCGCCCACGCAAATGGCCGAGTATAGCTGCAAGTCGCGGGCAAAGGCCCTAAATTCATCATTAATTTGATTAGCTAGCTCGCGCGTCGGGGCAATGATGAGCGCGAGCCCCTTGCCATCGTGTTTCTGCAGGAAGTTAATGATGGGTAGAATGAAAACGGCGGTTTTGCCGGTGCCAGTATTGGCGAGTCCCACTAAGTCACGGCCGGCGAGGGCGACTGGTAGGGCCGCGTCCTGAATCGGGGTTGGCACAGTGTAACCGCGAGCGGCCACGTTGCGCTGCAAGTTATCGGTTAGCTTAAAGTCGCGGAAGGTGTGTACGGGCACAAAAGCCTCCTGGGCCATGGGCTCAGCCGACTTATTAATGAAGCGCTCCGGATTAATGTAGGCGCCTTGGCGGCGATTTTTGCTGTAACGTTCACCGGTGGAGTTACGGAACACTTGGCCGCGACCGGGACGCGGCTGAGACATAGAATTTGATCTCATGAATACCTTTACTTTAATTATTCTCTTTAACTTGATGAACTGGCGAGAATAATATTAACAAGACTCGGTATTCATCTGAAGTTAGAATCTACTGTAGCATAAGTTAAATAATTTGGCAAGTAAAATTGCCCTGAGGTCATTATAAACTAGCCGACTAGCATTAGGATTTTTGGCAATAAGCCAGTTGTGCTTTAAAACGAACTGTGGCATAAACTGGCTATGCTGTACTCAATTAGTGTGGCAGAACTCATCCCGGCTCCTAAAAACCGCGTTTTTGCGGCGTTGACGAAGCTGGAAGAGCACCCGCTTTGGAATGATGGCTTGCTGAGTATGAGCCACAAAGGACCGATGCGCGAAGGTATGGTCTACGAAACTGTGAGTGTGGTGGTCGGCCAAAAAAACCATGCCAAAATCACAGTCGAGCGCCTAGTCCCCGACCAAGAAATTATATTAGTGAACCATGCCGGGGCTATCTCTTACCGGGTTAGATACCAACTAATCGCCAAAGGCAGCGCTCGGACGGAATTATTCTGCCAAGTCGATTTTGAGTTAAAAAGCCTGGTACTGCAAATGGGCCACGGTATGATCGAATCGATGGCCCGCAATCGAATTAGCGGCGATTTGCAGAATTTAAAAACATTACTATCTGGCACAAAACAAATGGCTCGCTAGCGGTGGTGTCGTGAGTATAGCTGGACTGCTCGGCACCGGCCGAAAGCGTATAACTAAGCTGTAACGAAGGGAGCAGTATGCACGTACGACTTTTGGCTAGCGGGCTGATTTTCTTGATAATAGTGCTGCTGCTCATCTTAGTTTTTGAAGTTTGGATGTTTGTGCACCTCATCCGCAATCAGAACATCCCGCCCGAACGCAAAATCCTGTGGGCCCTAGGGATGTTCATCATCCACCCGTTCGTCGCCATCGTCTACTACTTTACCGACTACCGCGCCCAACCTGGCATCTGAGATAGGGTTTTCGAACTACTTAATAATTAGACGGATCAAAGCGATACAGGCAATCATGGCCCAGAATGCATTCAGCACTGCCGGTTGCCTGACTTTTTTTACTGTTGCAATAACTATGATCCCGACCGCGCCGGTCAGATTAAGCAGTTGGTATACCCAACCATCCGCCGGTACTACCTTAAAGCTCACCAGGGCGTAGGCTGCGACGATTGCCGCTGTCCCATACCAGCCCAGAACTTCGGCTAACTTTTTGTTCATAAAGATTATTGTATCATTCCACTTATGGCTGGGATGGTAGGATTCGAACCTACGATCTCCTCGTCCAGAGCGAGGCGCCTTACCACTTGGCCACATCCCACCGCCCAATTATTCTAGCGCATCTGGCAGCCAGGGCAATGCACGAAGCCTTCCTGTACAATTAAAGCATGGTAAGCAGTTTCAGTGATGAGCTCAAAAGTTGGCTGGAGAGTGATCAGCCCAAAACCTTGCGCGGTTTGATTGAGGTCTTTTCGCAAAAGAGCTTTGCAGCGCTATTTCTTATCCTGATGATTTTGCCGGCCCTGCCCGCGCCTACCGGTGGCGTCACCCACGTGACAGAGATAATCACTCTGCTACTGGCGGTGGAGCTGGTAGCAGGTCGTGATACAGTTTGGCTGCCCCGACGATTTTTGAATTTCTCGGTCAAAGGTTTAGCCAAGCCGGCCGTATCCCGGAAAATGATTGCGTTTATTAAACGGCTGGAGCGCCTGCCGCGGCTAAATTGGCACCTTGGGCGCCGCTCGGCCAGGCTAATCGGCAGCTTGGTATTCGTCTTTACGGCGGCGGCCTTTCTGGCGCCACCGTTTTCGGGCCTTGATACACTACCGGCGATGGGAGTGGTGCTCTTGGCGCTTGCCATGATTGTGGAGAGCGGCCTGCTTTTAATTTTGGGTGGCATTGCCGGTGTGGCCGGAATCGCCCTCATTATGCTTTTAGGTGCGGCGGTGTGGCGGTTATTTTGATCAAGGGAGCAGCGAATTTTAGCGCAATCTTTTAAAAGTCATCTTGTCTTTGGCTGCTTGGACGTGTGACAATGGTAGTGAAACTAAGAAAGGGATACGACTATGGGAATGGACCCCAACGACCTACGTCCGGCTGACGACAACTCTACCGATGATGTGGAAAAAACCGACGAAATGGCTCCTGCTGCTGGTGGGGAGCACGATGCCGCCGAGGGCGGAATGCCTCAGGAGGCCGCTCCGGCCGAGGGCGCAGCAGAAGGCGCCGCAGATGACGCTGGTGCAGCTGGCGACGGCGACGACGCCGCTGCTGTTGCCGATGATGCCGACGACGACGAGACCGAGCGCCCCGCTCAGGTCTAGTTCGTTAATTTAACCATTGGATCCGGCACTCAAGCTCACTTAAGATGATGACGTTAAGTGAGGGACTAGAGTGCCGGATTCTAATGAGTTGGAAGCTCAAGCTGACAATGAGGCCGAGCAGCAAGCTGCCGCCCAAAGTCGAGCCGACGATGCGCAGTCCGAGGCCGACGATCATGGTGACCGGGAAACTGCGCTCAGAAATGCTGCTGCCACAGCTCGTCAAGCTGAGCGCGAAGCCGAAGATGCCCGGTCCTAATTACTGTGCGGGAGCAGATGTGCTTTCGGTGCCTTGGAGGCTGCGCGAGAGCTGATTATAATAATCGACCGCCTGATTGTACTGATCGATCAGGGAATTGATACGCGGCACCAGAGCGTTGTAAGCGGTGATCTGCTTGCGGCTAAGGTCGACGTTCATCTGCTGGCGTAAAGTATTAATTTGTGCGTGCAGATTATCTAAATTGGCTTGGGCTTCATCAAACACCCGGGTAAAGGCGCGGTCGCTTGCTACCACTTGGTCGCGTGAAGTGAAGTATTGCTGGTAATAAGTTTCCAGTCCCGAGGGCAGGCTAGTTTCTTCGGTGCCCAGCAGCGAATGTAGCTCGTTATCCAGCTGGCCGGGTTCGCTCCGCTGGTAAATCTCAACCTGGCTGCTCAAATTAGTATCGTTTAAGCTGCTCAAAGCTTGTTCAACGTCGCTGTCCACCTGGTCTTTGGCACCGGGGTCGAGCCGGTCATAGGCGGCGTGCAGCATTTCGTGAGCGGCAACTACCACCATTTCGCCACTGAGCTTAGGATCGCTCAAACTCAAGATATAAATTTTGCGATCGGCCGAGTAACAACCTAATTCTACGACCTTGCCATTCAAAGGTGTTTGGCAGTGGGCTTCGAAGCTCTGGCGGCTAGTGTCGACGGTGGGGCGAGCGGCGTAGAAAATCTGACGAGCGTAGGAAGTCAGGGCCGCTTGGTCGGCTAGTTGGGCCACTTGAGCCGGTGGGGTGTAATTATAGTTTTCCAGCCAGAGTAAAATGCCGGTTCGCCAATGCCAGACGGCGCTCAGACCGACGAGCAGAGCCAGGAGAAAGACGTAACCAGCTGAGCGCAGTTTCATGGTACGAATTGTACTAAGGCTCGCAGGCCTTTACAAATTATTCTCATGCTTGAATTGTAGGGATCTAAAGGTTAATCTTAGCGCATCAAGGAGTTATCCATGTTTAAGACCCGTTTTGTGCTTATGACTGTGCTTTTCGCAGTATCGCTCATTGGCATGAGTTCTCAGCTGAAGGTTCAACCAGTGGCAAAGAATGCGGGCCAAAGGGGAACGGTTATACCTGTTACCGGCCTTAACACTGTGGCAACTTCGGCCGCCCCGCAAGTATCCAGTCCGCCTCAAGCTGATGTTTCTTCTGGCCAAGCTCCGAGTGTTAGCTCGAATCATAACTCCAACCCGGCACCAGTAACCGAGCCGGCGCCACCGGCTAGTTTCGTAGCCGCCCCGGATCAGCAGCCGGCGTTGAGCAACCCGACTTGCCCCGATGCAACTTCCTGCCAGCCAATCGAAGTGAAGCTGCCGATTTGCGTGTATCCGCTTCATTATGAACCTGATGTCGATCTGGTAGGCAAAGACTGCCAGCCCTACCCCGGTTGTAGCCCCTGCGGTTACTCCAATCTCAATTGTCCCGACGGTATCCAGCCCCGGTACATGTGTATTAATTAGCTCTGAGATTCAACTCAAGCCTGCGATCGGACTCGATTTTGATTTAGAAATATATTCTAGGATTGTTCTGTCAGTGATTGTGCATTTTGCTAATAAGGCTGTGAAGTTTAGCATTTTGTCAAAGCCTTATAAAATCTGTTGACACTTTCTCCTGATTTCGCTATGATGCTTAACATCTTTCCCGGCTGGGGAGGAGAAACTCTAAAACTCCCTCTTTTTGGTGTATGGCTTTGGGCTCACCTCCGGTGATCCTTAAGCTGTACACCACGGGGGCGTAGCTCAGATGGTAGAGCACCCGGCTGAAAACCGGGAGGTCGCAGGATCAATTCCCGCCGCCCCCACTCTCGACGGGACCCAAGACTCAACGCACGGAGCATGAAGCGCAAAGGGATGTACCAGTACGGTCTTCCCCCGCGCCGATGCACCAGACTAGAGGAACGGGCTAACCGTCGGATACCAATCTGGCCATATGGGGTGACCCTTGCGGTTCAGATTGGTACCTTTCATCGCTCGATCGGGGTACGGCAAAGCCATCGAACGATGAGGTGCTGCTGGCCGGCGCGTCCGCGCTGGACCGCCGCCGGCAGCACCAATCTGTCCACATACCGTTCCGGGACAAACCTTTCTGGGCCTTGCAACGAAGGGCCAGTTTGCGCCACGAGAGGCGCTAGGTGTTCCGGACGGGCTGAATACAGTTCGACGCGAGGGGAGGGAAGCCAAGCGTGCGAGTAAGCAAGCTGCACGTCTACGGCCATCCGGGCTAGCGAAGGCCGTGAAGCCTGTCGCACACACCAGTGCCCCCGGGATCAGTGATGATTCCGGGGGCACGCTCGTTTTTGGTAATTTGGCCAATGCGGACTCTGTACCAGTTCGTTTAAATGGAGCGATACTTAAGAAGGTTTATCATGGCTGAACCAGTTTCTCCGCACGATCACGAACCGGTGGTGGAGCCGCACTCCCACGAGCCTGCTCATGTGCACGAAGAACCCAGGTCCACCAATCGCCTCGTTGGTTTAATCGTTGTGATTGCACTAATCATTATGCTTTTAATCATTTTTGCTCGCTCTTTTGGCGGCAAGACAACTACTACCCCGACACCGGTCCAAACACCTCCGACTACCCAAACTCAATAAGGAAATCCTTAAGCTTGCGCTAACTGGAGTGAGGCTGGCACAATAACCTCGCGCCGGAAGGTCCGGCTGCACCCTCGCGAAAGGACGATCATGATCATCAAGCCGAACGCCGATGAGAGCTACCTGATCGAAGTGGATGACGCGACGGACGAGGAAGAGGTTGAGCGCCTGCGTAACCTGTCGAAGCACGGACTGAGAGCGTTGGCTCACCAGTTCTACGCCCTGGAGATGTGGCGGGAGGTGCAGCGTGTTGCTGAGCTCGAAGAAGCGCTGCTGGTTCAGGCGATCACGGGGGATGCTCGGCTCGCAGGGGCCAATCGCTTTGTCCATCACGGTGGCGAGCGCGACTTGGTGGACGCCACCATTTCACGCTATCCCCGCGGCAATGTAGCCGCGGACGCCGAAGAATTGCTCGCGGCCTGCGGTGAGATGCAGGTGCTGCCGTTCACCAAGGTGGAAGTGCCCGGTTGGACACTGCTGGCACCGATGTTCCGCGATGTGGCCGGGATGGTCGGATTCGAGAACGTGAAGGTGACGGTCTCGACGGAGATGTTGGAGACGCTGCCCCCCGAAACCCGGAGGACCATTCTGGCCTGCCTGAGGCGAGAAGACGTCACCAGCCTGCGTATCAGCCACTTGGGGAGCGGCCTTGATCCCGAGGCCATTCGCAAGAAGGTCGAGAAGTCGGCGGTGGCCAGGCGCCGGCGAGTGGACAAGCGTGCCCAAGCCTCGGCGTCCCGCGGCGCCAAGGTCTGACCGCTCCTTCTGACGCACACGGGGCCCCAAATTGGGGCCCCGAACTCTTTTTATAACTTGTTCTTGCAGAAAGTGGGGAAGCGCCCCGGGGAGGAGAAAGGTCTCCCCGGGGCGTCAGGCGCTGGCCGAGTAGGTGTAGCGCCGCCCGCGGTACCAGTACTGCAGGCCCGACCAGGGTTCGATTTCTCCCTGGAAGAGGGCAGCGTCAGCGCCAACGAGGGACATCTGCCTGAGCAGTGATTGCAGGGCGCTCTCCCAGTCGGCCGACTTGGACCGTACGACCACTTGTTCGCCAGACCGAGTGACGAGGAACTGGTAGAAGTGCCAGTTTTGAGCTGGCCTGGTCGGTCGGACGAAGAGACGGCGAGACTGGGTGTTCACTTGCCCGACCACTTTGGCCAGAGCCGTTGACGGAGGTTGTCCCTCGTCGCGCTCGCCGCAATTGCCGCAGCGGCTCCCCGGTCGTTCCGTTGGCCAAGGCGCCCCACAGTGGGGGCACCCAAAGCTGAATAGAGGCATTCGTGTCCACCTGCTTTCGGAAGCGTTGGTCGAATGGGGTTACTTTAACATAACGCTTATATTTAGTCAAACACGCTAAGCCGATTGATTACGCGTCTAAACGCAGTAAAATAAGGCTATGACAGCCAAGCTTACTTGCCCAAAATGCTCTGGCCTGACAGACGTGGAGGTACCAGAAACAGCCTGCCTCGCGGGGTACCAGTGCGCTAATTGTGCCGAAATTATTACACCACCGCCCGATGGCAAGACCTGTTGCGTCGTTTGTGCCTACTCTGATCAGAAGTGCCCCGTCTCAACTGTTAAATAAGCGTTAGCGGCTTTACGAAGCCGTTTTTCTTTGCAAAATTTAACTGAAGTGCCATAATTCAAGCAAGTAATAACTGCGTTTAAGGCAGAGGAGAAAAAATGGATTTGGTACATGTAAATGTGATTGCCGTAATCGTAGCTGCCCTCGTCAGCATGGTGCTGGGCTGGGTATGGTATTCGCCGGCACTGTTTGGCAAGCGCTGGATGATGCTCTTGGGCAAAAGCCAGGAGGAAATCCAGAGTATGGGTAAAAACGCTGGCAAGTATTACGCCCTAACTTTGGCAGGCTCATTGGTGCTCGCCTTCGTGCTGGCTCAGTTTGTCTTGCAGCTTGTGCCGGACCGGACTTGGGCGCAGGGGGCACAGGTTGGTTTTTGGGCCTGGCTGGGATTCGCCCTGACGACCGCACTCAGTACCTCATTGTTCGAAGGGCGCAAGTTGGAACTTTGGTTTATTAATCAGGGTTATCACTTGCTCGAGTTCTTGATTCTGGGCGCATTGCTCGCGGCTTGGAAGTAAGAGGTAATAAGACTAAAACGGGGACAGGCGGCCGGAAAATGATCCGGCCGCCTGTTCGTTGAGCGCCCCCTTGAGGGGTTAGCAGGTCCAGGGGCTCAGCGCCTGGGCGATCTGCGGGTGTACTGGGGAGGGAGCGTAAACCTCCAGGGAGCGGCGACGAGCCCTCATCCGGACACCGGGACAGGTCTCCAGGACTCTCTGGACCACTCGGGTGGCCCGTCGATCGAGAGCTGAGTTGGCCGTCACTCCCGTGATGTTGACCAGCTCGCCGTTGGTCAGGTTGTGCCGCAGCTGATACCTGACCGTGACGGCCTGCGCGGCTGGCTCGGTCTCCTCGGGGGGCATGGCGGCCTGGACGGCTGGACGGGGCGTCTGCTTGACCTGCCGTCCCTTGTCGCGCTTGGGCACTTTTCCTCCCTTCTCGCTCGTTTAGAGCGGGTGCAAGCTGCTTGTGGCTTTCACCAGCAGCTTGTGGCCGTTTAAACGAAATACCACCGCTTGGGCGGTGGTAGGTGATTAGGTTTATTTAATTTAAGTTTCTTGTACCACCGCACGCCCGCTTAGCCCGAGCAGAATCAGGCCAATAATGATGAACCAGACATGGGTGTAAAAACGCATAGAGGTAGTTTATAGGTGACATCGCTCAAGGTCAAGCTAGACATACCTGGCCTAGGGGTAGACAAGTTTACTATAATGGTAGTAGTAAAGCGTTAACCAAAGGAGCAATATGCCCAAGATTAAGATTTATACCACGGCGACCTGTGTGTTTTGTCGAGCAGAGAAACAATATTTCGATGAGCACAAGGTGCCTTACGAAGAGGTGAGAGTTGATACCAATCCCGAAGCGGCTCAGGAGATGATTAGGCTGAGCGGGCAGATGGGGGTGCCTTTTACAGTCATTACCCAGGAGGATGGTAGTAAAGAGGGCGTCGTCGGTTTCTATCAGCAGAAACTGGCTGAGTTAGCTGGGATCGCGTGAACACCCCCAGCTTTAAATTCTACGGGGCTAGTTGGTGCCCGGATTGTGGGCGGGCCAAACAATTTTTAGGCGAGCACAAAATTAACTACGACTGGATCGACATTGATCGCGATCCGCAGGCAGCGGCAGTGGTGACAAAGCTTAATCACGGTACGAACGTGATCCCCACGCTAGTTTTCGACGACGGTACGGTGCTTACGGAGCCAACCAACAAGCAGCTGGCCGAAAAACTGGGCGTGAGTATGGAGAAAGACACCGATTACATCGATCTTGCCATTGTCGGTGCCGGTCCGGCTGGGATGGCGGCGGCCATTTACACCACGCGTGAAGACATTCAGACTACCTTATTCGAAAAATCGGTGGTGGGCGGTCTCGCTAGTATCACCGATCAAATTGATAATTACCCCGGGTTTCCAGATGGCATCGGTGGGATCCAGCTGTCGGATAATTTGGAAAAGCAGGCCAAGCGCTTTGGGGCTAACTTCAAAACCGGCGCCGAAGTGACGAGTCTCGTGGACGAAGGCAAGTACAAACGACTGGGAACCTCCGCTGGGACGTACTATGCTAAGGCGGTTTTGATTACAACCGGGAGTGATTACAAACGGCTGGGTGTGCCCGGTGAGGATGAACTAATTGGCCGAGGTGTCCATTTTTGTGCTACCTGCGACGGCCCGGTCTATGCCGGCAAGGAGTTAATCGTGGTAGGGGGTGGTAATTCGGCCATGCAGGAAAGTTTATTTTTAACCAAATTTGCGTCCAAGATCACCTTACTTGCCCGGTCGGATGAGCTGGATGGCTCGGAGTTCTTGGTGCACAAGGTTAAATCAATACCCAAGATAGAATTACAATTCAGTATCACCGCCCAGTCTTTGGAGAAGCGCGACGGGCATGTAGTAGTTAAAACCAAAGATAAAACTGGCCAACTGAAAGAATTTTCGACCGACGGAGTATTTGTGTTTGTCGGCCTCATACCCCATACTGCCTGGCTGAAGGGTACATTAAAACTCGATCAGCGCGGCTTCGTGCTGACGGATAAGGGGTTGCAAACCAGCATCCCCGGCGTTTTTGCCGCCGGAGATGTGCGCACCGGTGCTACTTTACAGCTGGCAAGCGCCGTTGGTGAGGGCGTCACGGCCGCTCTAATGGTTCGCGATTATCTGAACCAAGAAGGTTAGCTAACGAACCATAGTGGAGCGACGCCGGACACCTTTGACGACCGCCAGCAAGATGACGGCTCCAAAGATGGCCGTAAGCAAGCTCGCGAGGAAACTGCCGCTGGCGTTGAACCCAGCCAGCCTGAGCAGAAATCCGCCCACCAAGGCACCAATGATCCCGAGCACGATATTACCCAACGCTCCAACCTGTTCGTTGGTACGGGTGATGATGGTAGCAATCCAGCCAGCCAACGCGCCCAAAATGACCCACCATAAAACTGTCATAGAACCTCCCTCCACTTAGCGTTACAGTACTAGCTTAATTGGCCTCTTGGTCAAAGTTAATGGTCATTTAAACAATAGTCCGTAAACATTGATTATACCGCTTGTGAGATTGCACAGCAGAGTTAGCTAATTGATGATGCCGCCTAAATGTCGCTATAATAGGTTAATTAATCAGGTGGAAAATGGAAGTTTCTATTGGCAAAGATGCACCCAAAATTGTAAATGTGGTGATCGAGATCCAGCAAGGCAAGGGCCGAAACAAGTATGAAGTCGATAAGCAAACTGGGCGGCTAACGCTCGATCGGGTTAACGCTACCATGTTGGGGTATCCGGCTGATTACGGCTTTGTCCCCGATACGCTGTGCGAAGACGGCGATCCCCTAGACGCCTTGGTTTTGATTGACGAGTCATTGGTGCCGGGTGCGGTGGCGGCCGTGCGGCCAATCGGCGTCTTGCGAATGATAGACGAGGGTGAACATGATGAGAAGATTGTAGCTGTGGCGGCTAAGGATGTTTCCAAGGATCATCTGAAAAACGTGGCTGATCTCGGCGAAAATTTCAAACAGGTTGTCGAACACTTCTACACGCACTACAAGGACTGGAAGAACGGTTGGAAGGGCACAAAAGTAGAATTTGAAGGCTGGGGTGACGCTGCAGCGGCTGAGGCTGAAATTGAAAAAGCCATGCGAGCTCACCAGGGTGGCCAATGAAGCGATTTCTTTTTCCTGGTGTAATCGTTCTCGTGGTGGCCGTACTAGTTAGCCTATTTGTTCTGGGGAACCACACCTCCAAATCGAATGGTCTAGCAGGATTAATCAAATCACCGACGCCGTGGGTGGCCAATAATGACCCGACGGAACTGCGCTCGCGCCTGGAGACTATCGGTCTGGATGCGCTTTCGAGCGAGGGCACGGTGATGCACATCCATCAGCACATCGATATTTACGTCAATGGTGCCCAGGTGGAAGTGCCTGCCGAGATTGGCATTCCTGGCGATGAGAGCTTTATTTCCATCGTCCATACGCATGACTCGAGCGGCATCATTCACGTCGAGTCACCCGTGAAGAAGGATTTTACCCTGGGGCAATTCTTTGACATCTGGGGTCTCAGGTTTAATAACCAGTGCCTGGGGTCTTATTGCCAGACGACGGATCACAAACTCAAGGTGTACGTAAACGGTGAGGCGGTAGGTGATCCGCGCGGATTAGTGCTGGCTCCGCACCAAGAGATTGCGGTGGTATATGGCACTGATCAAGACCAACCCAAATCGGTACCTGATCATTACGATTTCGCTGCTGGCCTCTAGAACACTTGAGCTAAAGCGCTAATGCTTCTATAATTAGTTCTGAAACGGAGGGCATATGGCAGTTAGGGTAGCTATCAACGGCTTTGGGCGAATTGGGCGCAATGCTTTTAAAATTGCCTCAGAGCATCCAGATCTGGAAGTAGTAGCGGTCAATGATCTTACCGATACCAAGACGCTCGCTTATTTACTAAAGCATGATTCGAACTATGGTACCTATCAAAAACAAGTGCAGTCGGCCGCTAGCGCCCTAATCGTAGACGGGAAGCAAATTCAAGTTACGGCTGAAAAAGATCCGACCGCTCTGCCGTGGAAAAGTCTGGGTATCGATGTGGTGATTGAAAGTACCGGGCGGTTTACTGATCCGGTAGAGGCGGCCAAGCACCTAACAGCTGGCGCTCGGAAAGTCGTAATTTCCGCGCCAGCCAAGGGCGAAGGGGCCGGCACTTTTGTGATCGGGGTTAATCAGGGTAAACTGACTGCGACCGACAACGTTGTTTCGAATGCTTCCTGCACCACCAACTGTATTACACCTGTGGCGGCCGTGATCGAAGGAGCTCTTGGTATCGAAAAGGCCATGATGACCACCGTACACTCCTACACCGCCAGCCAGTCTCTTCAGGATGGTCCGGCCAAGGACTTGCGTGAAGGCCGTAGCGCTGCGGAGAACATTGTGCCGACAACGACGGGTGCGACAATTGCCGCCGCCAAGGCACTGCCAGCGCTGGAGGGAATTTTCCACGGCCTAAGCATTCGTGTGCCCACCCCGGTTGTGAGTTTGAGTGATTTCACTTTCGTCACAAAGAGGCCAACTAGCGTGGAAGAGGTCAATCAAGTGCTGACTCAAGCCACCCAAAACCCGCTGTATCAGGGTATCCTTGCCGTTACAAATGAAGAGCTGGTGTCGCGCGATTTAATCGGTGACAGCCATTCGGCCATTGTTGATCTGAACCTTACCCAGGTGGTTGGAGGTAATTTAGTCAAAGTCGTAGCTTGGTATGACAACGAATGGGGTTATTCTAATCGCTTGGTGGAAATGGTCGAGCTAGTTGGCAAACAGGCATCTGCTCCCACTCCCGTAACTACAGAAGTGCCGGCCACGCCGCTACCGCCTGAAGTACCGGATATCGCAGCGGCCGACGGGGGCCAGGCTTGAAGATTTATCTTGCGAGCGATCATGCCGGATTCGAGCTGAAAAACGCTGTGAGGGAGCACCTTTTTCATCACGGGTTTGCCGTAGCCGATCTCGGCCCGCAGGTTCCGGATGAAGACGATGATTATCCTAAGTATGCCTACCAAGTCACGACCAAATTGCTCGGGGGTGAAGCGGCTGATCGCGGTATTTTAATTTGTGGTAGTGGGCAGGGTATGGCTATAGCCGCCAATCGCGTGCGCGGTATCAGGGCGGCTGTCGTCTGGGATGAGCAAGAAGCTAAGGCTAGCCGTAATGATGATGATAGCAATGTGTTGTCGCTCGCAGCGCGTGATTTGAGCGTTGAGGCGGCACTGAAATTGGTGGACGTTTGGTTAAAGACGAAATTCTCCGGGGCCGAACGGCACAAGCGGCGCCTCGGCGAAATCGAACAGCTGTATGGTTGAAGTTGTCCCCACTATTACAGAACACGATTCGATGGCCTATCAGGCTGCACTCACGAAAGTAAGTTTCGCCCCGAGGCTTCATGTTGATATCGTGGACGGTCAATTTGCCTCTCCCGCGACCATTAATTTGGCGCAGGTTCATGTTCCTGAGGGCATTCGACTTGATCTGCATCTGATGGTCGATCACCCGGAGCGGCAGGTGGAAACGGCGATCAGTTTGAACCCACACCTGGTCATAGTCCACGCTGAGTCGCCAGGTGATCGGGCAGCCATGTTTGCAGAACTCCGCCGCCTGGGTATTAAGGTTGGTCTAGCTTTATTACAACAAACTCCACTCTCGGACGTTACTGATTTGACCGAATTGGATCACCTCCTTATTTTTAGCGGTCACCTGGGTGCGCAAGGCGGACAGTTTGACCCAGCGATGATCGCTAAAATCAAACAGGCTCGCGTGTTAGCACCGAATCTGGAAATTGCGGCCGATGGTGGCATCAACGCGAGTAACGCCGTCGCTGTCAGCGCAGCCGGGGCCCGCGTATTAAACTGTGGCAGCTATTTCCAGCAAGCGCCGAGTGCTAAATTAGCCTACAGCAAGCTCATGAAATTAGTGGAGGCGAAGTGACAACCGCTCAACTCGCCAAGCAGGCTAACCAGATTAGGCAAGATATTATCGCGATGCTGGTTGAGGCTGGTAGCGGCCACTCGGCTGGGCCGCTCGGGATGGCCGATGTCTTTACGGCCTTATACTTCGAGATTCTAAATCACCGGCCGAAGCAACCTGATTGGCCGGGGCGTGACATGCTTGTTTTATCGAATGGGCATATTGTGCCAGTCCGCTACGCGGCCATGGCCCGGGCGGGTTATTTCCCGGTGGCTGAGCTTAAAACTTTGCGCAAATTAGGATCCCGTCTGCAGGGCCACCCTGAGCGCAAGCGCCTGCCAGGGCTGGAAACCACCAGCGGGCCTCTGGGCGAAGGTCTGGGACAGGCGGCTGGCATGGCTCTAGCGCTAAAGCTTGATGATAACTTGCGCCGGCGGGTATACTGTGTCATTTCCGACGGCGAACAGGACGCCGGACTTATTTGGGAAGCCGCCATGTTTGCGTCAAAGTATCATTTGCATAACCTGACTGTGATCATGGATCGTAACAATATTCAAATTGACGGTCCTACCGAGACGGTCATGCCGCTCGAAAACCTACATCAAAAATGGGCGGCCTTTGGTTGGCATGTGCTAGAAATCGATGGCCATAGTTTTACCGAGATTATAGCCGCTTGCCAGACTGCTAAGGCTATTGTGGAGAAACCTACCGTCATCATCGCGCATACCATCCCAGGTAAGGGCGTCGACTTCATGGAATACGACTTCCACTGGCACGGCAAACCGCCGTCCCCCGAGGAAGCCAAGAAGGCTTTGCATGAGTTGCGTACTTTGGGCGGTCGAATTCGGAGTGAGCACCAATGAGCGCAGTAGAACTAAACCCCAAATTACTCCATCCCGAGGTGGAACAAGAACCGATTCGGGCCGGCTTCGGCCGCGGTCTGGTGGCGGCTGGGCGGGCGAGCACTCAAGTGGTGGCGCTTTGCGCCGATTTGACCGAATCGACCAAGATGGACGAATTTGCCAAAGAGTTTCCGGATCGCTTTATTGAAATGGGTGTAGCCGAGCAGAATCTAGTCGTTGTTGCCTCGGGTCTCGCTGCTATGGGCAAGGTGCCGTTTGTGTCGTCGTATGCGGCCTTTTCACCCGGGCGTAATTGGGAACAAATTAGAACCACGATTTGCCTGAATGATCAGAGCGTGAAAATTGCTGGCTCACATGCCGGGGTATCAGTCGGACCAGACGGAGCCACTCACCAGATGCTGGAAGATATCGCGTTGATGCGAGTGCTGCCGAATATGCGGGTCGTGGTGCCGTGTGATAGTTTGGAGGCGGCCAAGGCGACCCAGGCGATCGCCGGCACCAGCGGTCCAGCCTACTTGCGTTTAGCTCGGGAGAAAACACCCATTATTACCACTGCGCAAACCCCCTTTGTACTGGCTAAAGCTCAGGTTTTTAGGGAAGGGGCAGATGTCACAATCTTTGCTTGCGGGCCAATGGTTTATCAAGCCCTGGTCGCGGCCGAGGAGCTGCAGCAATCTGGAGTGGAAGTCGAAGTTGTAAATGTTGCCGTCATAAAGCCGCTCGATACGGCGACTATAATTAAGAGTGCTCGTAAAACTGGCCTAGCAGTAACCATCGAGGAGGCACAAGTTGTTGGCGGCTTGGGCGGCGCCATTGCCGAAGTTTTGGCCGAAAATCAGCCTGTTCGAGTAGTGCGTTTGGGCATGCTGGATCACTTCGGCGAGTCTGGCGAGCCCAATCAGCTTTTAGAGTATTTCGGACTAACATCGAAACATATCACGAGTCGCATTTTGCAATTACTGAAAAAGAAAGGCTAATCATGCAACTTACGCAGTTTACCAAGAGTGATCGGTTTTTAATGTTGGCGCTGGATCATCGCGAAAGCTTTCTCAAATTAATTAATCCGAATAACCCCACCGTTGTGACCAAGGAGCAAGCAGTTGCCCTTAAAACAGAAATTATCGATAGCCTAAGCGATCAGTTTAGCGGCCTATTAATTGATGCGGAATATGGTTTGCCGGCGTATCAGTCGCCCACGGCACCGTTCCTGTTGCCGCTGGAGCGCAGCGGTTATACTGGCCACAGCGGCGAACGCGTTACTACTTTGCAGTATCAGGCGGCTCAGCTCAAAGACATGGGCGCCTCCGGGGCCAAGCTGCTAATTTATTTCAATCCTGATGTTGGTACGGCTAAGGAGCAGCTGCGGGTCGCAAGGGCTGCTCTGATTGATTGCCAAACACACGATTTGCCGCTTTTTTTGGAAATCGTGACATATGATCCGGCCGGGACCGAGGTGAATAAAACGGAAGTGGTGCCGCATTCGGTGCAGATGTTTTTGGATGCAGGTGTTCGACCAGACGTTTTTAAGTTGCAGTACCCGGGTAGTTCGGCGCCCGCGCTCACCAAAATGCTTGGGGAAATTCCGTGGATTGTGCTCACGGGTGGACAGGATTTCGCAACCTTTAAGCGCGATTTGGAGGGCGCCAAGTCCTCAGGAGCTAAAGGATTTTTGGCTGGCAGAGCGCTTTGGCAGGAGGTTTGTGGACTTGGTGGTGAGGCTAAAACTGAGTTCTTGCGCGGAACTCTGCCGGACCGGTTTAGGCAGTGTGCGGCGGTCTTTGATGACTAAGGCGCTCAGCTATTCAGGAATCTGAACATGGGGCGTAGCTTCAAACCGCTTAGCATAACTGGTATCATATAGAAATGGATCAACGTCCTTCCGTTATTGCTATTGGAACCGCCAGTGTCGATGTGTTTTTGGCCGGCAAGGCTCTGGCCGCTAAGCGTGACGTTCGGGCTCATGATTTTGTGGAGCAGTTTCCGCTTGGCACTAAAATTGATCTAGATCATCTTTATTTCGATACTGGCGGCGGGGCTTCGAATGCTGCCGTCACATTCGCCCGGCAGGGCTTACGCTCGGTATTTGCCGGTAAAGTTGGTCGCGATTTAGCGGGGGCTGAAGTGGTTCGAGTGCTCAAGCGCGAGAGCGTGGATTTGACTCACCTCGCGTACGATAATAATAATCCAACTAGCTATTCGACAATACTGCTTGCGCCCAACGGTGAGCGCACTATTTTAAACTATCGGGGCGCCTCTCACACCCTCGAGGGCCGCGATTTAGATTTGTCGATTCTTAAGGCCAACTGGTTTTACATCACATCTCTGGCCGGTAATTTAACGCTCCTTCGCCAAATCATCGAGCACGCTCGGGCACAGAACATTAAAGTAGCACTCAATCCCGGGGGCGACGAGATTGCGAGCGCTAAGGAATTAAAACGTCTACTCGCTCATGTTGATCTAGTGATGGCCAATCGCGACGAATTCCAGCAACTGTTCGGGGGCTCAAACTATCGCCAACTTCTAACCGCCGCCACGGCTGTTACCCCAATGGCAGTTTTGACCGACGGGCCGCGCGGAGCCTTTGCTAGCGACGGGCAAATGGTTTACTACTGCGGCGAATACCAAAAAGTAAAGGTGATGGATCGCACCGGTGCCGGAGACGCTTTTAACTCCGGTTTCGTAACAGTTCTAGTGCGCGGTGGTCAGATTCCAGCGGCGCTAACCCTCGCTAGTGCTAATGCCACGGCTGTGGTACAAAAAGTTGGCGCCAAGGCTGGGATTTTGGCTAGCGGCCGCCTGCGCCCTGCCAAAGTTAAATCTGCGAAACTATGAGCTTACTTGCCCGGATCCTTGCGGCGAAGGAGCCACTATTCGACCTGGCCTTGAGAGAGCTGGAGGAGCGGACCGGTCGCACCGGCGTTGATGCAAAGCTCGCGGCGGAAATGGCCGAGCATGTGGCGCGGGCTAGTCAAAGATTGGATCTAGAAGCGGCAGCCGCTGGGCCGAAGTTGTACGAGGCTTTATTGCAAAAAGTTCAACACGATGATGCGCAGCTAGCTGAGCAAATTGGTGGCAAGCACCCTAATAGTTTTTCGCATATGCTGCCCCTAATTGAGGCGGCGGTTAATCGTTTGTCTATCGCTCGCTCGGGCTGGTTCCTGAAAGAGGCGGTGGCGCATACCATGCTTCAGGCCATGCCACCGCTACGGGTGATGAAGCGTCTGGGCTATCACTCGGTTGATGATTTGCTGGCCCAGGAGGATCTATTTGAAGTTTATGGGTCACTGCGTTTTGCCGAGGAGCCGCAGTGGCTGGATCAGTTTATTAAGCAGTACCATAAGCTTTCGGCTACTGATTTTACGGCTCGCGATATAAAACTGATTTCGCTCGACCGCGACAAGTGGGGCGATTTGGCCGACGCATTCATTCAAAAAAAGCTGCATAACGTCACTCACCTGAAGGAGCTCGGCGTCATTATCCTGATGCCCGTCCCCGATATTTTTATGCCGGGCGTGACCCTTAAGATTATGCCTCTCATCCTGCATTACTATAATGAAATTCGCTTGTACAGTACCTACTTTAAATTAATTCAAGATAAGGTTAATTATGGCGACGTCCTAGCGCGGACCTTAATTGCTGATACGCCAAACGTTAGCATTATGTCCGGTCAAGTTGTGCATTGGCGCGTGATCCAACGTTACTTTGGCAAATTGAAGCATGAGCGTCATCCAGAAATTTTTGAGCCGCATGTGCATCCGGAAGACTTGCATTACCGCAAGGTCGAACACACCCTGCTTGAGCTCGATCCCAGGCTCAGTTTTTGGCGCGACATGGATTATGTGGCCACGGTACGGGCGGGCGATATTGTGAGTTTTAATCTGATGGATGTGTCGCTCAGTTATTCGAACGAAGCGTCCTACGCTGATCGTTACCTTTATCACATGCGCGAGGCGCTTTGGAATGAGGTTTTTGCGCGTTATTTTAGCCAGAAAACTTTGGAAAAGCAGATTTTACTACGCCTGGACAACGAACTGATTGCTCCGGAAAAAATACCTGCTCCAACCTGATCTTGTTGACAAGCATAAGCGCCATACGGTTTAATAGAGAAAAGCCAAAATAAAAACAAAAAGGACAACGAATGCTGAAACCGAAGCACGTGCGCTATAACGACGACATTATTACTGGTGTAAAGTCAGGAGTTGATATTCAGCTACTGGCTTTAATTGGTTTAGTGGTAGTTTTGTTTTTCACAGCCTATTTATCAGCTCATAATCGCCCGGCAAACAGCAGTGCTTCTGTAAATAGTGGGTCGGCGGTCCAATCAAAATAATGTCACCTCAAGCGCCTAAGCCCTACGAACCCACTACGCCTCCGGAAGCTGTCCCCGAGGTTACGCTGCCCGCGGTTCCCGATGCTGCGATTCCGGCCGTGGCGACGACTGTTATGCCAACTTCCCCAAAACGTCGGTGGGTGATGATTACACTTATCTGCGCAGCCGTTTTGCTCTTGAGCGGAAGTGCGGCGGCCTACTTCCTGGTATTCCACAAATCCGCCCCCGCTAAATCAGTTGAGCCAGCGTCGAGCGTCGCGACCACGACGCCGCCGTCGCCAACCGCCGCAACTGTAACCAGCCCGGCAGCAGCCACCTGTACACCGGCGGACACTATGTTTATCACGGCTACGGCGGGCCTGCGTCTGCATAATGCCAAAGACAATGGCGCGGCTAGCAAAGTCGCCCTCATGCCCTGGGCTGCTCAGGTTGCTGCCGGTTGCGGTGATGGCACCTGGGATCAGGTGAGTTACGGTGGGCAGACTGGCTACGCCTTGGTTCAGTACTTAGCTACGGCTGATCCCTCGGTATTTAAAATCAAAGAGCTTGGAATTCAGTTTAAGATCACGACTGATTTGGCCAACCTGAAATACCAGTATGTTACGCAGAACGGTTACTCGTGGGCTCGCTTTTCCACGACAGATTTGGCAAACTGGGACTCAGACTGTGACACTACCGGCACCTCGCCGCCCCTGGGGAACATTGATCTGACTGGTGGAGCCGGAGAGGGGATAGTAGCGACACTATCGAACGGTGAAAAAATTTACTACGCCTCTCCGCAGGCAGTTTGTGGTACGCCAGATAAACCGAATCGGCCGGCCATCCCCGCAGAATCTTTTCAAAACGCTCTTAAAACCATTACCTTAACTAATTAAGGAGTTCCCATGGAACCAAATGACCAGAAACCCCAAACTGAAGAACCAGCAGATCTCGAAAAACATTTAAACGATGTAGTGGCTCCGGAGCCGCTGCCGCCGAGCGCGCCCACTGCTGCCCCGCCAGTCGCAGCCAAAGCGAAGCGTAAGTTTCCCAAATGGGTTTGGGGAGTGGTGGCTCTTGTTGTGATTGCCGCCGCGGCTGGTGCCTACATGCTTGCGCGAAAACCCGCCAAAACTGTCCAGCCCACCAAGACTGTGCAGTCAACCGCGCCTACGACCTCTACGCCCAAGCAGGCTTCTTTTCAAGTTTACGTTAAGCCGATCGCTGGACTCAATCTGCGAAGCGCTAAGGACTCAACCGTTGCCAGTAATATTCTTGTCGTCATGCCGTTCGACGCGGCGATTACGGTCGACGATGACAGCGACTCTACCTGGGATCACGGAACGTACTCTGGCCAAACGGGCTATTTCTCCAAGTCCCTGGTGGTAAAGAATGAGGCGGATGTTACGGCCGACTGGAAGACTTTCACTGATTCGACTTTTAGCTATGGCTTTAAATACCCGTCCGACTGGAAGGTTGCTAACGAAGATGCCGACGGTGAGTTAACCACTAGAGTGACCGATGCCCAGGGCAAGAATCGCGTGACGGTCTATAGCACCTATGGCCGCGGATGCTCGGGCGACGGTGGCCCGATAACTAGTCCGCGCACCAGTACCTTTACCGCAGGCGGCCAATCGGTGGAAGCTCTCGAATTTACCTGCGGCGGCACAAAAACGAGCGATTTCTACTTCTACGTCGATGTGGCAAACAAGCAAGATATTGAAGTAAACGCTTATATTGACGCTTACGAGGCGGTATCGCGCCAAATCCTTAAAACTGCTACCGGGTTTACAAAAGTCTACAAAAAATAATGAAAATTCTTCGACCGGCCAAAGAATTCCCTACGTCGCTATTTAAGCTGACCTTGCCGTTTCTCGTTGGTATTCTAGTCGGCGTATTGCTCGCCCAACACTTCCTATAGGCCGGCTGGTATACTTTTAAGGTATGCCGGAGTTCAAATTAAAAGCCGATTTCAAACCGACAGGGGATCAGCCGCAAGCAATTGAAAAGCTAGTGGCTGGCCTAGCGCGTGGTGATAAGGAGCAAACTCTGCTAGGCGTGACCGGTTCCGGCAAGACCTTCACGATGGCGAATGTCGTGGCGGCGGTGCAGAAGCCGACGCTGATCATTAGCCACAACAAGACACTGGCTGCCCAGCTTTACGGGGAATTCCGCCAATTCTTTCCCGATAACGCTGTGCACTACTTTGTGAGTTACTACGATTATTACCAACCTGAGGCTTACATCCCGCGCAGCGACACATTTATTGAGAAAGACTCTTCGATTAATGAAGAAATCGACCGGCTGCGTCATGCGGCCACCATGTCACTTTTAACGCGCAAGGATGTATTAATTGTGGCTTCGGTCAGTTGCATTTATGGCTTAGGCAGCCCAGCCGACTATATGGAAATGTCGGTTACAATTCGTGCCGGGGAAATGCGCAAACACGATAAATTACTGCGCCAACTGACAGATATTCAGTATGAGCGCAATGAGATTGATTTTACCCGTGGTCGCTTCCGAGTCCGCGGTGATACGCTGGAGATATTTCCGGCCAGTGAAGAATTGGCCTATTCGGTCGAATTTTTTGGTGATACCGTCGAGCGCATTCGCCAGGTTGATCCACTCACCGGTGAAGTTATTAAAACGCTGGAGCAAATTCAGATTTTCCCGGCCAGCCACTATGTCACACCGGAGGCTAAGCTGCGTCGGGCGGTTGGGCAAATCCGCGATGAGCTCGAGTTGCGGCTGAAAGAGTTTAAATCCAGCGGCAAGCTGCTCGAGGCGCAACGGCTGGAGCAACGCACGCGTTATGATCTAGAAATGCTCGAGCAAACCGGCTTTGTGAGTGGCATCGAGAACTATTCGCGCTACCTCACCAATCGCCAGCCGGGAGAACAGCCTGCCACCTTGCTGGACTTCTACCCTGACGATTTTCTGATGATGGTCGATGAAAGCCACATGACGATCCCCCAGGTGCGCGGCATGTATACTGGCGATCGCTCGCGCAAGACGACGCTAGTGGAATATGGTTTTCGTTTGCCCAGTGCTTTGGATAACCGGCCGTTAAAGTTCCCCGAATTTGAGCGGCACATGCACCAAGTAGTGTATGCTTCGGCCACCCCAGCGGAGTTTGAGCTATCACGCTCCCAGCAAGTGGTGGAACAAATCATTCGTCCCACTGGCTTGCTTGATCCAGAAATTCAGGTGCGTCCGGTGACCGGCCAAGTTGATGACCTAATTGGTGAGATCAGAGCGACCGTGGCCAAAAAGCAGCGAGTGCTCGTGACGACACTCACCAAGCGCATGGCCGAGGATTTAACGGAGTACTTGCAGGATTTGGGCATCAAGGTGCAATATTTGCACTCTGAGGTTCACACCTTTGACCGTACCGACATTCTGCACGATTTGCGTTCGGGGGTTTACGACGTAGTGGTGGGGATTAACTTACTGCGCGAGGGCTTGGACTTACCGGAGGTGAGCCTGGTGGCTATCCTGGACGCGGATAAGGAAGGCTTTTTGCGCAGTGAGGAGGCGCTGGTACAAACGATTGGCCGAGCCGCTCGTCACGTCGAGGGTCGGGTGGTGATGTACGCCGATGTTATTACAGGCTCAATGGAGCGGGCCATATCGGAAACCGAGCGCCGCCGCCAAATTCAGCAGGATTACAACAAGGCCCACGGCATTACTCCGGCCGGCATCCAGAAAGCCTTGCGGGATCGCCTGCGCTCTCTGGAAGAAGCGGAGAAGTCGGACATTAAGTCTATTAAGATTGAGCACATTCCCAAGGAGGAGCGGACGCGTCTGGTGGCCGAATTAACCAATCAGATGAAACTCGCAGCTGAGAACCTCCAATTCGAAAAAGCCGCTGCCCTCCGTGATCAAATTGAGGAAATTGAGGGTTCGTTTAAAAAGCCAAAGGCTGGCCGCAAATAACCCTACTTCTTTGTAATTCTTGCCAACATAAGTGATTAGCGCTAGTATATCGCCATAGCTTAACTGTCGGAGAAGAACTGCGGCGGCGACGCTAGCAGTTCGAAAAGGAGACGGGCATGGCGGATTTGCTAATCCACGTGCTCGAGCACGTGACAAGTGCACTTGGGGTGATCGGGTGGATCGTGGTTTGCGCCGGGCTGGGCGTTTTGCTGGCTTGCGTCGGCATGCTCATAATCATCGTTGCGAGCGATCGCATCGATCAGAGTCGAGCTGAGGGGGAGATCGATGGACCGACATGACATCATGGACGAGGACGCCTACCTGCGTCGTCGCAAGAGCACTTGGCAGCAGCGGGCACGGTCGGGGAACAACCACCTGCTGCGCTGGTGCGCCTGCATTGCGCTTCGACGCATCGAGAAAGACGAGGTAGAAGTGAACGCCCGTCTGGCCCGCATCATCCGACTGCCGGGAAAGGAGTGATCCATGCACTTCATGCTGATCGGGGGCGGAGTAGTCCTACTACTGATCGTGGCCATCATCGGCGCGATCAAGCTGGATCGGTTCGCTCCCACCTATCAGCTGCCCGAGCCGCTACATCCGGAATCCAACGCCAAGCTCAGCGCGGCGGCGGAGTCCGGGCAGATCGTTTTCAGGGATTATCTCTGATGCCGGCTGTCGCTCAGGGGCTGGTCGTGCTCGCCGCGGTCTGGACAGTCGCCGCTTTGTGGATCGAGGAGATTCGGGCGTGGAACCGGCTGTTGCATCTGACCGGGCATGTGCGGACTCGCCTGAAATGGGGCTGGGACACGGCGAACTACATCGGCCGCCGGGTCAAGCACTCGCTGGTGCCCTTGCCGGAGCTGCCCACGCCTCCGGTCCTACTGTACCAGCCGCCGCACGATACCGAGCCGGAGCTCGACCTCAGTGCTCTCGGTCGCCTGCCGATCGAGGAATTTCTCCTCGCAGAAGGGGTGGGAGGATGAAGCGCCTGATTGCCGTCGTGGCCGCGGCTGCCTTCATCAGCTGGCTGTTCGCCGGGCGGGGGGAGCTCCAGCAGCAATTCATCCGGTGAACCGGATAAGGAAAAGTTGAGGGCCCAGGAGACACTTGTCATCTGGGCCCTCGGCATGTCTCAGAGCATTGATAAGCGGCCAATATTTAGGTATAATACCTCACTGTCTATTTCGGGGGTTTTGATTGCAGGATCGCATCATCATTCGGGGCGCGCGGGAGCACAATTTAAAGAATATAAATGTCGAAATTCCGCGTGACAAATTAGTAGTTATTACTGGCCTGTCGGGCTCCGGCAAGTCGTCTCTGGCGTTTGACACCATTTATGCTGAAGGGCAGCGCCGTTATGTTGAATCACTTAGCGCCTATGCGCGCCAATTCCTGGGGTTAATGGAAAAGCCGGATGTCGACCAAATCGAAGGTCTGAGTCCGGCCATTTCGATTGATCAAAAGTCGACCTCCCGCAATCCGCGTTCAACGGTGGGTACAGTGACGGAAATCTTTGATTATATGCGTCTACTTTGGGCGCGCATCGGCATACCGCATTGTCCGATTTGTGGTCGTCCGGTGGCTCGCCAAACGACCGGTCAGATCGTTGATCAAGTGCTGGAGTTGCCGGCTGAAACTAAAATTATGATTTTGGCACCAGTGATTGACGACAAAAAGGGTGAGTACCGTCAGCTGGCGATTGATTTGCGCAAGGCCGGGTTCTCACGCGCGCGAATCGACGGCACGGTTTATGAGCTGACGGAATTTCCCAATTTAGGTAAGTACCAAAAGCACACTGTAGAAGTGGTGGTGGATCGTTTGGTGGTCAGCCAGGATATTAAGCAACGCCTCACGGAAGCAGTTGAGCAGGCGCTGGCTTTGGGTGAGGGTATCGCTAAAGTGCTGCAAATCGACGGCGGTAAAGAGCAGGTATTCAGTGAGCACTTCGCCTGTCCGGTTCACCGCGAAATTAGCTTGCCCGAGGTCGCGCCGCGCAATTTTTCTTTTAACTCGCCGCATGGGGCTTGCCCGCATTGCACTGGGCTCGGCATGCGGCTGGAGGTCGATCCCGAACTTGTACTTCCGAATCGCAAACTAACTCTAGCGGAGGGGGCGATCAGGCCCTGGAATCGTACGACTGCGCGCATGAGCTGGTATACTCGCTTAGTCGAAAGTGTGGCCGATCACTTCAAGTTTTCGATTAACGACCCAGTACTCAAGATGAAGCCGGCTGATCTAAAGACGATTTTATATGGCTCGGGAGACGAGCTAATCTCGGTGCGCGGTCCACGCGGCCGGATTTATCAGACGACTTATGAAGGGGTTATTCCGAGCATGGAGCGGCGCTATCATGAAACCGATTCCGATTTTGTAAAGCGCGAGATCGAAAAGTACATGGCCGAACGCGAATGTTTGGTTTGTCATGGTCAGCGGCTGAAGAAAGAAGTGCTCGCAGTCACAGTGGCGGATAAGTCAA
Source organism: uncultured Candidatus Saccharibacteria bacterium (assembly GCA_964582465.1). Taxonomy (GTDB): domain Bacteria; phylum Patescibacteriota; class Saccharimonadia; order UBA4664; family CAZOQX01; genus CAZOQX01. The sequence continues at coordinate 10,234 of CAZOQX010000009.1, read as the reverse complement.
TTATGGAAGTATCGGCTATGTCGATTGGTGAAACCAGACAGTTCTTTGAGGGTCTGAAATTAAACGAGCGCGACTCCCTCATTAGCCGCCAGATCTTGAAGGAAATCGAAGCGCGCCTACGTTTCCTGGAGGATGTCGGATTGGATTACTTGACGCTTGATCGCAGCGCCAATACTTTAGCCGGTGGCGAGGCGCAGCGCATTCGCCTGGCCACCCAAATTGGCTCCGGCCTCATGGGTGTGCTCTACATTCTAGACGAACCTTCAATCGGGCTACACCAGCGTGATAATGATCGGTTAATTGAAACATTGCTACGCCTGCGCGATCTGGGTAATACCGTGATCGTGGTGGAGCACGACGAAGATACGATTGAGGCCGCCGATTACGTCATTGATATTGGACCTTTGGCGGGCGAACACGGTGGGCGTGTTGTCGCCACGGGTTCTCCGAAGGAAGTGGCGGCTACTCCAGAAAGTTTGACCGGGCAGTATCTGGCGGGCAAGCTCACAATTGATCCGCCGGCCAAACGGCGCCAGGGTAATGGTAAGTCGCTAGTGGTCCGCGGGGCCAAGGAGCACAACTTAAAAGATATTGATGTTGAAATACCTCTCGGGCGCTTGGTGTTGGTTACCGGAGTTTCCGGCTCAGGTAAATCCAGTCTCGTAAACGATATTTTAGCCAAGAAGCTATCGGCTGATTTGCACCGCGCCGGTGAATTGCCCGGCAAGCACGACAGTATCGAGGGCATCGACCACCTGGATAAGGTAATCGACGTCGATCAATCACCGATTGGCCGAACGCCGCGCAGCAACCCGGCCACTTACACTGGGGTTTTTACCGATATTCGCGAGCTGTTTGCTGCTACTCCGGAAGCGCGCATTCGCGGTTACCGCGCCGGCCGGTTTAGTTTTAATGTTAAGGGTGGGCGCTGTGAGGTCTGCCGTGGCGACGGCATTATTAAGATTGAAATGCACTTTTTGCCCGACGTTTATGTGACCTGTGAGGAGTGTAAGGGCAAACGTTATAATCGCGAGGCGTTGGAGATTCACTACAAGGGCAAGAATATTTCCGAAGTGCTGGAAATGACAGTGGAGGAGGCCTTCGACTTCTTCCAAAATATTCCGTCGATCCGGCGCCGGATGGAGACGCTAAATAGTGTTGGCCTTGGCTATATTCGGCTAGGCCAGCCGGCCACAACTCTCTCGGGTGGCGAGGCGCAGCGGATTAAGCTGGCCGCAGAATTATCACGCCGCAGCACGGGTAAAACCCTGTATATTCTGGATGAACCGACTACCGGCCTGCACTTTGAGGATGTGCGTCGCCTGCTGGGTGTTTTGAATGCGCTCGTTGAAATGGGTAATTCGGTGCTCGTAATTGAGCACAATCTGCATGTGATCAAATGTGCCGACTGGTTGATTGATCTCGGCCCCGAAGGCGGCAACGGAGGAGGAACAGTGGTAGTGGAAGGCACACCGGAGGAAGTCGCCAAGAGCGCCGTTTCTTACACCGGACAATATTTGAAGAAACTTTTTGAAGCCAAACCTGCTGTGGTATTGAAAAAATAAGATAATTGTGATAAAACCTTTATCAACCCCTTGAGGAGATCACGGCCCCTGGAAGGAGACTACCGTGAGAACTCCTGAGGTTGTAGTGGCAGAAGCCCTAGCGGAAGTGGAACGAGTTCTTCGGCGGGCAATGGGCGAGCTTGTGGGCTTGCCGCCGGAGCTGCCACACCCCTACAGCGAGTGGGGACTGCCCAGCCAGATCGAAGCGCTGGCCGCCCGGGCCTATGGCATACCGGTAGCGGCACTGCGCGAAAAGTCCAGGCGTCACGAAGTCATCGAGGCCAGGCACCGGGCGATTTACCTGATGCGTCAGGTGGCCCAGATGTCGATCGGTGCCATTTCTCGGCGCCTGGACTTCGACCGTGACGCTGTTCGCGCAGCAGTTGCGAAGGTGGCAAGGCTACGCGAGAGCAATCCGATCGAGGAGGAATGGCTGCGGCAAGCTGAGGTGAGAATTCAACTCGGGGGCGGGTCCTAGCGACCCGCCCCTCGGGGCCTATAATAGATTTATGACTATGACTGATAAATTGAAACAGCTGCCGGCTGTTCCCGGAGTTTATTTCTTTCGCGATGCCAAGCGCAAAATCATTTACATTGGTAAGGCCTCCATACTAAAAAATCGCGTCAGGTCCTACTTTCAGAAGCGCGATCCGCGTGATTATAAAACCCACCTGCTGGTCAAAGAAATCGCTGATCTTGAATGGATCGAGCTGGGCTCGGAGGCAGAGGCGCTCTTTCTAGAATCCGAATTCATCAAACGTTACCGTCCAAAATACAATATCGACTGGAAGGATGAAAAGAATTTTATCTATGTAAAGGTGCCAATAACCGAGGAATTCCCCACTGTGACGTTCGTGCGCCGGCCCATGGATGACCGAGCGCAGTACTATGGGCCCTTCACCTCGAGCGATCAACTGAGGCGCGCCATGAAGGGTCTGCGCAAGGTCTTTCCTTACGTGACGCACCAAAACTGGCCCAAGCGCGGCTGCTTGCAGTATCACTTGGGACTTTGTCCCGGTCCGGAGGAAGGCGCGGTTTCTTCAGCCGATTATAAAAAGAATTTGCGCAAGCTCAGTATGTATCTGGCTGGCCAAGGGGCTAAATTAACTAAGGAAATCGAGCGGCAAATGCAGCAGGCCGCTCACAGGCGGGATTTCGAACAAGCAGCCAAATTGCGTGATCAACTGCGAGCCCTGCAATCGCTCGGTAAACAAGTAGTCTTCGGCGATAAAGAAACGTTTGATTTGACGCTAGATCAAGCTCTGGTCGGACTGCAGCAGGTGCTTGCCCTTACTGCGGCACCGCGACGCATTGAGGCTTACGATATTTCGAATTTTCAGGGTACCGATGCCGTGGCGAGTATGATTGTCTTCCAGGATGGTGTGCCTAACCGCGACGAATACCGCCGGTTTAAGATGCGCGTCAAAGGTCCGAATGATTTTGCTATGATGCGAGAGGTGATCCTCAGGCGCTTCAGTGGGCAGGGAAAGGAGTGGCCGGGGCCGGACCTGATCCTAATTGATGGTGGCAAGGGGCAACTCGCGAGTGCTCTTAGTGTATTAATTGAGCTGGGCATTGGAATTCCGATCTTCGGCCTAGCTAAGCGCGAGGAAGAAATTATCCGGCGTCGTAGTGACGCGCCGGTGGTAACAGCTGAACAGGTGATTATCGAGGCGGGGGAGAACTACCAGTCAATTCTCCTGCCACACTCATCGCCGGTGCTACAGCTCTTGCAGCGGGTGCGGGACGAGGCTCATCGCTTTGCGGTCACCTACCACTCTATTCTGCGCGCTAAACGACAAACCAAATCAGTATTGGAGGATATCCCCGGCGTCGGGCCGGCGAGCAAGCGCAAACTGCTCAAAACCTTCGGCAGTCTCAAAGCTGTCAAGGAGGCTGATCTCGCCGCCGTGGCCGGCGTGGTCGGAGCCAGCCGGGCCAAGGCTATTAAAGAACACCTGGCTTAGGTGTAAAATCAAAATACCCCGATCGAGGAGGATGAGGTGGAAATCGTTCTGAGGAGATTGGCGGAGCTTCCGGCTCGCAATGATGTCTGCGGCATCATCAAAGAGCTGACAACGTCTACTGATGCCGCCGGAGCCAGCGTGGCGCATGCCGCCATGACTGCTCCGAGCATTCCTCATTACCACCAGAAGCGGAGGGAGTTCTACTACGTGTTGGAGGGGCACCCCAGCAAGCTGGTGGTCGGCTCCTCCGTCTACCAGATATCACCTGGCACTGTCGCCGTCATCCCCCCGGGAGTAGTTCACTACACCATACCCGACGGATACATTGCTGTGCTGGCGATCACCACGCCGGCGTGGGCTGCGGATGACCAACTGCTCCCACGCATGGTCGGCGAGGCTGGGTTCGATCCGACCTTCGAGCTCTACCTGCTGCGCGAGGAGGCCATCCACCGGACTTATCCGGGTGAAGAGGTTAAAGCGATGAGTATCGAAGAACTGCGCCGTCTGCTCGACATCAGCAAATGATCTGCCGAGCGGCTTGGGGCCCTTCGCGGTTGGCGAGGGGCCCCAGCCCTTTTCGCTCAGGGAGCAAACCGGTATAATAAATCGGCTATGAAACACTTCTTGCTACGCTGGCTGGTCAACTTCTTAGGCCTTTGGACCACAGCTTCGATTATTACTGGGATTCAGTATGGTGATCGAATTCGTGTACTAATTTTTGCCTCACTGATCTTCTCGGTTGTAAATGCCTTGATTCGGCCCTTGGTTATCGTGCTTGCGCTACCGGCGATTGTGCTCACTCTTGGTCTGTTCACCTTGGTGGTGAATGCCTCGATGCTTTATTTGACCGCCCTAATTTACCCCAAATTCCATATTGAAAACTTTTGGTCAGCCATACTCGCCGTAGTGGTAATCTGGCTGGTGAACTACTTACTAACTGACTTACTGGAGCGAAATAATGAGAAACCTATTTAATATCATCACCGTCGTTGCGGCCATCATCATGGTTGTAGCGATACTAATTCAAGCGCGGGGGGCGAGCCTCGGCGCTGCCTTTGGTGGTGAAACGGAATTTTACCGTACCCGCCGCGGTCCCGAAAAAGTGCTCTTCCAAACGACCATTGTGGCGGCGATCGTGTTCGTGCTCTCAGTCATTCTAAGCATTATTTCTAAGTAACTTTCCTAGGCCAATGCTCGCTTACTTGCAGTTTCGACTCAAACGAAGGTTGCGACGGACCATTCGCGAGCTGGAGTTCATGCGCAGGTGGGTGGCCGATTTTTTGTATCACCACTTAAGTGGTAAATGGCGACAACTGCAGTTAGCGCGGCGTTTTTTAATAGTTTGGACTGGGATCATTCTGGTACTCGTAATTGGCCTGTGGCACCAAATCGGTGGCTATACCAACCACCAGGCGACGGTTAAATTAGGCGGCCAGTACGTGGAAGGGTTGGTGGGGCAGGTCAAGAACATTAACCCCATTTTCCCTGATAATACGGCCACAAGCGATGTCGTCCACTTGGTCTTTACCGGTCTAACTCGTTACCGACCAGATGGTCGTCTGGAGAGCGACCTAGCGACTAGTTGGCGAGTGAGTGACGATGGACGAATGTACACGTTTAATTTGCGCAAGAACGTTCACTGGCAGGATGGTGCTAACTTCACGGCTCATGACGTCGCATTTACCATTGGAGCAATTCAAAATCCCGATTCGCGCTCACCGCTCGCGAACAGCTGGCAGGCGGTCAAGGTAGAGGAGAAAGGCGCAGATACAGTAGTATTTACTCTACCCAGCCCTGACCCCTCGTTTGTTTACTCGACCACAGTGGGCCTCTTGCCCAGCCACCTGCTTGAATCAGTGCGTCCGGCTACTTTGCGCATTGCCGATTTCAACCAAAAGCCGGTGGGCACCGGTCCTTTCAAGCTCGCCGCCTACCTGCCACAGGATAATATGATTGAGTTGGCGGCGAACGCCAACTATTACGAGGGAGCACCCTACCTCAGTGGGGTGGCCTTCCACCTGTACGGGCAAGCTAGCGATGCGCTTGATGCTTACGCTAAGCACCAAATCTTGGGCTTGAGTCTGCCGCCGTCACTGCTGCCAAAAGCGAAGAAGTTACCGGACATCAAAGTGAATGCCGCGCCGACGTTTAGCCAAACTTATCTATTCTTTAGGGACACTCAATCGGCGCTAAGCGATGTCAATGTCCGTTCGGCGCTGAGCCTCGCCACCAGCCGTGGTGAGATTTTAAAGCAAGTATTAGATGGGCAGGGCGAGTCGGCACCCCTGCCGCTATTACCAGGTCAACTCGGCTATGACGCCAAGTACAGCCAGTTTCCCTTTAATCCCATCCGGGCTGGCAAGCTGCTCGATGATGCTGGCTGGAAAATGAACCATGATGGCCTGCGCTATAAGGATAATCAACCTCTGAAGCTTACCTTGGTGACGCGCCAAACCGGGGATTACCCGGCGGTGGCAAGTTTAGTGCAAACGCAGTGGCAACGTGTGGGGGTGTATTTAAACGTCAAGCTAGTGGATGATCGCGCCCTGCAACAAAGTTACATCAAACCGCGTCATTTCGACGTCCTACTATTCGGCCTTAGCCTCGGCGTGGATCCGGACGTCTACCCTTATTGGCACTCTTCTCAGGTAGACGATCCGGGGCTGAACGTTAGTCAATACAAATCGGAGGCGGCGGATAAGGCTCTGGCCAGTGCCCGGGTGATATCTGATCCAGCCACTCGGTCGGTGAAGTATGGCGCCTTTTTGGCTGCCTGGAGCGCCGATAAGCCGGCGATCGGCTTGTACAACCCTGATTATCTCTATGCTGTCTCGGATAAGCTACATGGCGTTCAAATTGATAAATTGGTGCAGCCATCTGATCGTTATTACGGCATTTCTCGCTGGCATTTTTAAATCGCAAAGGGCTCAGAACGCGGATTAACCGCGCCCTGAGCCCTGCGAATGCTTGTCTTGCTCAGGCGCTTTTGAGCCAGGAAGAGGCTTCGAAACGCCGCTTCCACTTCAAGTAGAGCCTGACGATCTGTTGCTCCTCCCGGCCGTAGAAGGCGTGCTGCTTGTGGCCGTGTGAGGCTACGAAGACACCCATGCGGCCATGGATTTCGTTGGGATCGACGTCCCCCTTGTACCAGGCGCGCAGCAACATGCCGCGTAGCCGGTTGCGATAGTTCTGGGGAACGAACGTTCGTCCCCGACGGTCAAGGCCGATGCCGTGGATGCGCACCGAGGTCTGACGATCGAGGTCGGCCAGGATGGACTTGCGATGACTGATCTCAAAACCGGCCTCATCTACCAGGCGGCGAATGGTCCGCCGTTGATCTGTGCCGATCTGGGTGTCGCCCGAGATCACTAAGTCGTCGATGTAGCGGCTGTAGTGCAGGCCGCGACTGTGACAGTAGCGGGCGAGCTCGGGGTCGAGGTGAACGCCGAGGGTGGCATTGAACATCACAGTCGAGGACGGGGCCCCGGTGACTAGTCCACCTTGCTTGGTGGCGCAGAAGGCCCACAGGAATTGCTCGACCCCGTAGCTGCCTTTGGCGAGCTGGGGATCGATGGTGCCAAGGGCGCTTGCGATCTTGGTGACAGCCAGGCTCTCGAATGCCCCCTTTAGGTCGAGCGCGTGGAGGAATCGTGCCCCGGCGTGTCGCTGCACATGTTTCAAGGGCGAATCGCCCTCCATGCCGCCAACCGAGAAAATCAAGGGCAGCTGACGTGAACGCAGCCAGGCGAGCACCCGGCGGTGCAACTTGCGCATGTCCTCCGATGGATCGTAGAGCTGGCGCGCCTTCTTGCGATGACCGCTTATGACGTTATCGTCGCGCTTCTTGAAAGGCCGAAACGAAAAGTCCGTCAGGCCGTCTTGGAAAGTCGCGAACAACTCCTCGGCATGAGTGTCGAAGAGGAGTGACTGGGTTGTCAAGGTTGGCTCCTTTTTAGAAGCTCCGCTGAACACGGGGGCCAACGCCAGTTGGCGGAGCCGCCCGGACTCGGGCGGCGCAAGTTCAAGCGCCGTCGCGCCTCGCCGCCGCGGCTAGCCGACCGAGTTTGGGCGGCTTCCGCATCGCCAGCCGGGCGAATTCCGGCTCAAAGAAGAGAGAACCGGGCTGCGGCGAAAAGAAAGCAGACGCGAGTCCGAGCGGGGGACACTCACATTCACGAGCGTCCCACTTCACCACATGCATGGTGAAGCTTTGTCGATTACTCCAGGTACTACATACCGGCGTTGTTACGCCCCCGTGTTCTGTTCCAACATAACAAGTTTGAGTTAGGCGCACAAGTCAACAAAGTTTAACCAAAGGCAAACGCCGGAGTTTCTTTGCTAGAATCTCCGGCGTCAAAGTTGCCCCAGCGGCGTGGGAGCCGAACTGACTTGGGGCGATCGAAGAGACTCGGCAGCCTGATGCAGGAGGGCCGGCGTCCACTGGCGCCGGGAGAACTCCCGCTCAAATCGCATCGAACGCGCTGCCGAGGTCGACTGCACGAGCGTCGAGCCTGCCGCTCGAGGTCGAACCGACGAGATCCGCCGGCCGAAACCCGACCGAAAGCTCGAGTCATGAGCCGCCGCACAGCGAGTGCTGACCGAGTCACGAGCACCACGTTTCTAGGTGCCCGGCTTCACCACATGCATGGTGAAGTTTTGCTGCTATTCTCGAAGAACTATTGCTTGTGCTCGCCAGTCCGTAACTTGCGCTCCCACGCCACAACCCAACGAAGAGGCTACGCTTAATTTAGCGCAGCCTAAGCATAAGTGCAATTTATATGATGGATAACCTGGTGGGCGAGAGAGGACTTGAACCTCCACGGAGTTGCCTCCACTAGCTCCTGAAGCTAGCGTGTCTACCATTCCACCACTCGCCCGTGATGGCCTACCGATTTTAACGAAATAATAGCAGATTCGCCAGCCACAGGCTGCGCCCACGTACGCCTTCGATCGCCACTTCGGGTCAGGCGATAGCGCTAATCTATAGCAAGTTGCCAACCCTCCTTAAAATAGGGGGGCTGGTTTTAGGTGATAGACCGAAGAATCCATTCAGGTTTAGGGCCATAATTGGTCAATGACTGAATACGAGACCTTCCCTGACTGTCTGAATGCTAAGCATTTCCCCAAGTGCTCGGGTCGCAATGCCAAGGCCGATAAAGAGTGTGATTGCCCTTGCCACTGGGCTCAATTTCGCGAAATGATTCAAACGACCATGAATCTCGGTTACGAGGAGAAAGTCGGCTATCGGCGGCGTCAAAAATCATAAACGGGCGCCTTACTAGGCTGCCCGCCGTTTTCGGCCGCCGCGCCGTCCGGCCTCCCGAGCTCGCTCTGAACCCTTTTTAAACGATCCGGTACTACGCCGGCCGCCCTCCGAGCCAATGTCTTCATAAAAAGTACGGTCATGAGTGCGAGCTGTGGCTAAGCCGCCCATGCGTCCGGCCCGCTGGTGACCCTCTTTGTTTCCGTACCAGCCGCGCCCTTTCTTCCTGCTTTCTGCCATGTCCCCTCCTTATTCGCTCTGCAGCCAGTGTAGCGAACCAGACATCATTTAGGTCTGGTAATTTTCACAGAAAAAAGTCGAGTGAGCTAACCTGCGCCACCGCGATGTGGCAACTTTAGCTTAGCCAAGCCGCAAGTTTTTGCAACAAAGTTTAAATAGCTGGCTGGGCTTGATTTTGCAAGTTTAAATCAGGTTTGTCATACTAGTTAGGCCTTCCTACCAAGGAGTGGAGTAGTAATGATGACAGACAGGCATCTGATGATGGAGCGAGTGGCGACCGCCATGACCCTGGGGCGTTGGGCATCCGACGCTTGGCTCGGGGTTCGGTCGGTGCAGCGCCGTGAGCCGTTGAATCAGGCGGCGAGGCGAGCGCTGGGGCAAATCGCCCAGGCGCTTCAGGCCGCCGACGACTTGAGGCGGACAATGAGCGTGCTACTGCCGGCGAACTACAGCCTGCAGGCGGCCCTGCTTGGCGAGCTTGAAGTGGTGACCGGGCGTGAGCGTGAGCTCGTGACAGTGACTCGGAGTCTGCAAAGGGGCCACGCTGTCAGCGGGCTCGGCCTCACGCGTCTCGAACGATTCCTGGATCAGCTGCAACACTGGACGTCCGAGGTGCAGAACAAGGCGATGCGGGGGTGCTTCTAGTGACGCTACCGATGTCGTTTCCGGGCTATGACGCCGTCTTCGTCGAGGATCGATGGGAAACGCATGTATCTCACCTGATGATGCATGCTACTGCCTGTGGCGGTGCCCTTGGTCGCATCGCCGTGGGTGATCTTCCAGCTGATGGTGACACGGTAGTGCTTCTCCAGATGTGCTCGCGCATTGATGCCATGTTCGAGGAGCTGGACTACAACCGGCGCCCGCGCGGCGAGCCACCGCCGAATGATTCGGCCAACCACTTGATTGGCGATGTGTTGGTACCGGTAGGCCGACCTCAAAGGTCGTGGCTGTGCCAACTCAGAAGGCGCCTGCAGATGGCTGCTCACCACCAGCTCGGCCATCGGGCGGCCGATAATCTTCGCAACCAGATGTACCAGCTGAGCCAGCACTGCCGCGCGGCGATCAGCTCACCGCCAGAGCGATTGATCTAGTGAACTTCGTGCCCCGGGTTTCCCCGGGGCACCCCCATCTTTATCAAACCTCTTTGGTTAGGTAAAATTGAATAGCTTTACGGGCGAGAGGTGGAATGGTAGACA
>CAZOQX010000008.1:0-47869 GCA_964582465.1 uncultured Candidatus Saccharibacteria bacterium | reverse complement strand
GTGTCGGTTCGACTCCGACCAGCGGCACCATTAATACTTTGCCAGAACCTCTTGAATCGAGTTCCATCCCGCTTGATGATTCGTTGGCGCCAGTTTTGAGACTTCGCGCGCGATGAAGGCTGCCGTAGTGAGAGCTTCGAATTGTTTTGTGGCTTGTTGAAGCCAAAAAGTTATTAGCAGCCCATAGGCTAACGGTAAGTCCAACGGCACTGCAAGCGGAGTGAGGCTGGTGCGCTCACCGCCCGCTACGATGATTTCGTGCTCAACTAGGGCGATGTGTTTTTGCGTGGCCGCGGAGACTTTTTGGACCATCTCGACTTTGCTTGTGAGATTATCGTGAGTCGCTAGTGGAATTTTGAGGGCGCCCGCTAGTTTCAAGGCCTGCCTCGTGTTTAAAGCTATCAGCTCGCCGGTGTGTTCGATGAGCTGAGGAAAGAGTTTACTTGCTTGGTCGAGGGCGTCGGCGTAAATCAACGGACTGGGCTCGAGTTTGGTCATAAGGGTTTCGATTAAAACTGCCGTTTGGCTGTTTAAGCTTAGGTCTCCACCGAGCCCGACTGCGTCAAAATCCTCGGCCAGTTGCTCAATTTGCCCGGCTGCACTAGGCCCGAGTGAGCCCGAGTTCGTCACCGGTAAGTAATGGGCCGCCTCCGGTCCCACCAGTCGCCGCAGCGATTCGGGCAAGGCTACTTCGCAGTGGCCAATCCCGGCCGCCAGGGCACTTTGATAAAGCGATTGGACGAAATTGAAACTGCCGGAGTGCCCGCCAATTAGAAGCAGGCGTCCGGCGCCGATTTGGCTAACTGGTCTGTTCCACAGCGCGCTCTCATATAAAGGCTGGTCGGTCTGACGCTCGAGCATGTCAGGCCTAGTTTAACCTAGTTGCGCTAACTATTACTATTAGAGCTAGTCGGGGTCTTTGCTGTCGTAATCGAAATTGCCCAGGACCTCGTAGTATAGCGGCAATCTGTTGCCGGTTTGGACGCGCTCCACCATCTCGGATGCTACCTCCTCGTCGTAACCCAGCCTGATCACACGCTGCACTTTTTCGGTGGGAATTTCATTGGAGAAAAGAATCTCCTCTAACTGCTCAACTCGTTGTTGCTCGTCGGTCATTATGCCTCCGCCCTTAGTGGGTTTAGCGTACGCCACAACGGACTAGATGAGCTTTGGACTTTTTGCCAAACTTAGGCGGTTTCATAAACGATTATTGTGACTGCGGATTGGTTTGCTCAATCTGGCCATCCAGATGAACGCTGCAGCCTGACCACAAACCGGCACCGGCTGTCCGCGCTTGCTGCTCCAGGGTGGTAAACTCATCTAGTTTGGTAAAGGGGAAAACTTTATAGGCAAAGGCATAGCCTTGTTTGACTAACTCCGCGTTTATGAGTGTGCCATCAGGAAGATAGACGTAACGGAGCAGGCGGTGGTACTTGTCGCGATCAGAGTCCTCTGGGTCAGGTACCAGCTTAACGTTTTGGTCGGTTAGCAAACTGGTTGTTTTAGACTTGGCCGCCTGGGCGAAGCATTGCACCGGCTTCCTCGGGTCGCTTGTTTCTGGTGTGTCCACTCCGATGAAGCGAACCTTGTCCGCCGCTCCTCCCGCGCTCACCTCAATGGTGTCGCCGTCCACGACTTTGGTGACGTGGTAGAGGCCCGGCTGATTATTCGTCAGCGCCGTCGGGATAATTTGGTGGCGTTCGGCCAGCCAACTGAGAATGGCGAGGACGACCGTCAGGCCGAGGGTAGTCATTCTCCGGATGTTACGGGCGCGAGACATAGGGACTTTCTGCGATGAAAAAGCGCCAGGGTTCCTGCTTGGCCTGACTAATACCGACGCGCGGTGCGGTAATGATTTTGGTTGGGTTTTTCCCGGCTTCGATGGTTAAATCTCCCTTGGTTAGGTCGGTGCCATTTTGTAATTTGGTTATCCCCAGAGCTTGGACTAGTTTGGCTGGCCCGTTGCATAAGTCCTGCTCCCGGCTTACTAACCTGCGGCGCTCAAACATCAGTTCTAAACCCTCCATCGGCTTGAGCGCACGGATTAATACGGCCTCACCTACTTCCTCTGGTCCTGTCACCACATTAAAGCAATAGTGCATGCCGTATGTAAAGTAAATATAGGAGTGCCCGGCTGGCCCAAACATGACACGATTACGCGCTGTCATTCCCCTGAAAGCATGACTGGCCGGGTCCCTTTCACCGAGGTAGGCCTCAGTCTCCACGATTTGTCCGGCGGCAACGCCATCCGGGCTATGGTGAATCAAGATCTGGCCGAGCAGGTTTTTGGCAACCTTTCTAGCGTCGGATTCATAGAAAACCCGAGGAAGTGGCATTAATGCAAAATGGCTACGACCAAGGCTGCGAGCGCTAGCCGGTACCAGCCGAACACAGCTAAGCTGCGGGATTTGATTAGGCGAACGAAGAATTTAATCGCCCAGACAGCGGTAATAAACGCTACCACAAAACCGATGGCGAAGCTCGCAAAGTCGTGTGCACTTAAAGCAGAGTGGCCTTTTAGTAAATCATATCCACTGGCGGCAATCATAACCGGCACAGCGGCCAGAAACGAATATTCAACCGCGGTTGAGCGATCGAGTCCAAGCAACCTCGCGCCTACAATGGTCGCTCCGGAGCGAGACACACCGGGCCAAAGGCTAAGCGCCTGAAAGAGTCCGACTGTGATGGCTTGGCGCGGTGTAATTTGGTCCAAGCCCTTTACTTTAGCCACGTTCTTTCCCCTCTCGACCAAGATAAGAGCCACGCCGCCTAAGGCGAGCCCAATCGCCACAGTGGTGGGGTTAAATAGATTAGCCTGGATGATAGAACCCAAAAGCACGCCCGCGATCAGCGCCGGCAGGGTGGTCAGCCCGAGCAAATAAATTCCGCGCAGTCCCCGTAAGCCCTTGGACTGGTTGAACTTTAGTAGATCAAAGAAGCGATCGCGATAAAGCCAGACTACCGCTAAAATTGCTCCAAGTTGAATAAAGATTTCAAAAATATCGGCCTTCTTGCCCGTAAAGCCTATGATGTGGCCGATGATAATCAGGTGACCAGTTGAAGACACAGGAATGAACTCTGTTAAACCCTCAACCACACCGAGTAAAATGGCGCCCAACCAGCCGAGTGTGCCGACGATCACGGCGAAGCGAATGAATTTCATATTCTTATTATTAGTTCACGGCCCGGCTCAAGGCAAATTTAACTATAATCTTCGTCTTGTTCAAAAAATAGGTCAGCAGTGTGGCCGCCGTAGATGGCGTCTTCCGCTTCCGCCGCAAGCGAGCCCGGATCCTCAAACAGGTCAATAATTTGCAGACGATCTTCAAAAATATAATCTGGGCGCAATAATCGCAGTGCCTCGATTGCCTTATAGGGCACATCGGTGGCTGCAAGCTCCATCGCCAGGTCGTTTGCAACCACCGGATAGTCCAGATTGATCTGGTTCAACGCTTCTTCAACCACCTCGTGAAGTTCCATGCCCCCATTCTAGCGGGCTGATAAGGCCAGGCATTGTCTAAAATGACGCTGTTTTGTCAAAAAACTAGGCATTTTTTGGTAGTCAGTTGCTAGTTCCGCCGTTGGAATGGCTCGCGCGCCTGCCTATACTTTAAGAGATTTAGGGGGCAAAATAATGGATTACTTGAATCGCCGTGACCTGTCCGAGTTGCTCAGGCAATCGGGATCAGGACCCTGTATTTCGATTTACTTACCGACCCATCGAGGTTCCGGAGAGCCGACGCGGGAAGATGAGGTACGCTTCAAAAATTTGGTTAAGGCTGCTAGGCGCCAGCTGGCAAGAGTGGAGCGACTCTCGCCAGTTAATCTGCGTCTAATCGCCGGCCTAGAGACACTCGCGAGCGAACAACTCTTCTGGAAACACCAAAGTGAGGGCTTGGCAGTGTTTTACTCCCCTTCGGTGCAAAAGACCTGGCGCCTGCCAGTGGTATTCGAAGAAAGTGTCAGCGTTGACAAGGCCTTTCATGTTGGGCCGCTCTTGCAATTTCTGGCGCTTGATTTGACCTACTATTTGCTGGCGCTCAGTCAAAATCAGGTGCGCCTGTTCAAGGGTAGTCGACATAAGTTGCAGCAGGTTCGCCTCGGTGAGCTACCAACGAGCGTCGCCGACACAGTCTGGTATAAGCAGACGGAGCGCGAGCTGCAGAATCGGAACGCCGGTGCTGGCTCGGTTCATGGCCAGGGCGAAGACACCCGGGCGCCTAACCCTGATCTGTGGGAATTTTTGCGCCGGGTAGACGCAGTGATCAAAAGTTACTTGCGCGAATCCCAGGCCCCACTCGTTGTTTATGCTAGTTCGCCCACGCTCGACTACTACCGCAAAATTAGTTCCTACCGCTATCTATTTCAAGAATCGCTGGAGGGTAATCCCGATAACATGGCAGCCGAGAGATTGCATCAGGTCGCTTGGCCAGTGGTGGAGCGTTTGGCCTACCAACCAATTGAGGAAGCGGTACAACTTTTTCGTCGCCTGGCCGCTGCGAACCCTGAGCGGGTGTCGGTTGATCTTCCGGAAATCTTGCAAGCTGCTCGCAGCGGCCGGATTCAAACCATGCTTGTAAGCTATGGCCCGGCGGAGCCGGCGGTGGCGGTGTTTGGTGAGGCTCGCTCACAGGGCTCGGGTGGGGAGGATGTTTCGGATTTGGCGGTGCGCGAAGCTCTGCTTCGGGGTAGCCTGGTCTATCCGGTGGAGCGATCTGATTTCCCGGCGCGCTCTAAGGTGGTGGCAATCCTGAGGTATTAGCGGCTCGTTTTTACCAGCCGTCTCTGATACAATACGCTTATGTTAATGTGGGGCTTCCTCAAATGGTGGTATACCACCGGCTGGGCTAAGCTGTGGGCAAGTTGGCTCCAGCGCACTAAGCAGGTCTATCTTGATTTCTCTGTTTCTTCTCTGATCCGAACGCTGTTTGCGCCTTGGCGCCGAATTACGACGTCTGGTGGACGCACCCTCAAAGAGCACCTGCGGGCTGGGGTGGATAACCTGGTGTCGCGGACGGTCGGCTTGGTCGTGCGCCTGCTGGTGCTTGCAACCGCGCTGGTTCTGTCGTTACTGACAGCTTTGGCTGGGCTCGTAACAGCCGTCTTATGGCCGTTTTTACCGCTCGCTGCCCTTGCCTTAATAATTCGAGGGATAATCTAATGGCCGTTACCTTCAACGCTCGCAGTGCTCGGGCTCGTGAGGCCCGCTTGGCGCGCCGAATTGGTCGCCTGGGTTATCGTCTATTAATCGGCCTAGGTCTCGGGCTGGGTGCGCTTGGGGTTTGGTTAATGTTCACTCAAAACCGCCTCGCTTGGGCGGCCTTTGGTATAGTACTGCTGATTTTTGAGTTTTTAACTTGGTATCATTGGCAGCTTGCGCCTTTGCCGCCCGGCTCGGGAGAGGCGCTCGACCAGAAGCTAGCCTCGAGCATTCTGGGCGAGCTGAAATGGCCTGTGAGCGTGCAGTCACTCTGGACCATTTTGCTTAAAAACTGGCAGACGCGCTTCCTTTTAGTCCGGTTGTCGCTCCACCCCGATTGGGTCAATTCGGCGCTACAAGATCAAACCGTGCCGGAGCAGGTCTGGCAGACAGCGTCGGAGCTGGCCCAGGGCGGCTTGATTGAATCTGGTCATCTGGCGGCCGCCATCATTACGACCACGCCGGAGCTTAAACCGTTGCTTGCCCGCCTCAAGTTGCAGAATCAAGATGTGGCGCAGGTGGCCGCTTGGGCGAACTTAGCCAGACAGATGGACGTTCACACCCGCTCTTATTTTGGCGGCTTGGCGCGGGACTGGTCGAGCGGCTACACTCCTCTGCTCGATAGTTTAGGGACTAACTTAAGCCACCACGTGGAGGCGGGTCAGTATTTTTACCTGCGTGAAGCTCATGCCGAGACGCTTGACTTGATAGTAAAGAATCTGGATCAGGGCCACAATGCGGTTGCCCTCGTTGGCGCGCCTGGGAGCGGCAAGACTACCATGGTGTGGCGGCTGGCCAAATATTTGCTCGAGGGTCATGGCGGCCATGACCTGGCGTATCATCAGGTGGTAAGCCTCGATGCTGCCGTGATTGCAGCCAACGTCACGCGCGCTGGCGAGCTGGAATCATTGTTCCTCCAGGTATTGTCCGAGGCGGCACGGGCAGGTAACGTTGTACTATTCTTCGATAACGCCCACCTTTTCTTCGGCTCTGGTGCTGGGGCAGTCGATTTAAGTAAGGTGCTCTTGCCGGTACTGCAAAAAGGTGCGGTTCGTCTCATTATGGATTTTGAGGCTGATAGCTGGCAGCGGCTCAAGGCCACGAATTCGGCTCTAGTCGGGCTATTTAATGTGATTACGCTTGCCCCAACCGACCCGGCGCAGACGATGGCCGTCTTGCAGGAGCAGGTTCTGATGATGGACGGTCGTAACCGGGCTTCGACCACATTGGGCGCGCTCAAAGAGGCTTACCGCTTGGCCGAGCGCTACATGACCGATGAGGTCTTTCCTGGTCGAGGCATTAAACTAATCGAGGCGGCTCATAGCTTTATTCAAGATGGTCTCGTAACCGAGCAAAGCGTGCAGCAGGCAGTGGAACAATCTACGGGCGTCAAGGCGGCGAGCGCCAAGGCGCCGGAAGCCGCGCAACTGCTTAAACTCGAAGAACTCATCCACCAGCGCATGATTAATCAATCCCGCGCCGTCGGCGTGGTGGCTGATGCACTTAGGCGATCGCGCGCCGGGGTGGCGAGTCCCAAACGGCCAATCGGCAGTTTTCTCTTCCTTGGCCCGACCGGCGTTGGTAAAACCGAACTCGCCAAATCAATTGCGGCGGTTTACTTTGGTTCGGCTCAAAACATGGTGCGTCTCGATATGAGCGAGTACCAGCAGTCCAGTGATCTTGATCGCCTACTAGATGGCAGCGGTCAAGCCGGCAGCTTGGCGGTGCGTGTGCGAGAACAGCCCTTTACGGTAGTGTTGCTAGATGAAGTCGAGAAAGCTCACCCCAATATTTTGAATTTATTGCTACAGGTATTGGATGAGGGACAGTTGACCGATTCGCTCAACCGGGCCATCTCGTTTAAGGATTGCATCATTATCGCCACCTCCAATGCCGGGGCCGACGAGATTCGTAAGCGTCTGGAGCAGGGGCAAAAATTAGAAGACTTTGAAAAGCAATTTACAGACGATCTTATAAATTCCCACCAATTTAGACCGGAACTTTTAAACCGGTTCGATGCTGTGGTGCTCTTCCGGCCGCTAACTCCCGAGGAGTTGAAGCAGGTAGTGGGCCTGCAGCTGGCCGAAGTTAATCAAACCCTTGCCGACCAGAACGTCAAAGTGATGCTCACCGAGGCCGCGGCGGCGGCCCTCGCCCAGCATGGGTACGATCCTCGCCTGGGGGCCCGGCCGTTGCGCCGGCTTATCCAGCGCTCGGTGGAAGACTTCGTGGCGAAGCGCATTCTAGCCGGCCAAACCAAGCCCGGCGATACTCTCACCCTCGATGCACCAGATCTTGTTCTGGCGGACTAATTACATCTTGAGGAACATCATCAGGTCGTGCACCAAGAAGGCTGGCCAGACGCAGGCTTTGAGAAAGCCAAGTATCCCAGCGCCAAAGGTGACGGCGTGCTGCGCGTAGTAAATAAAAGCCCCGAGAAAACCTAGCCCGTAGGCTCCGCCCATGGCGCCGCCCTTGCCCCATTTGTTTACGACCACTTTGTTATCAGCCATTTTATCGCCCTCCGTTATAACCCAATTGTCTCCCCAGCTAGCATTTGGAGCAACTATGATTCAGTGGGAGTCGAGATACGTCCCTGGCTGCGGGCAGAAATAAATGTGCAGTAGTCGCAGTCTCTGCCAGAGTCTGGCACCTCAGCTGAGTTCAAGCAAGCGTGAGCCGAGCGGATGGCTGTCTCGACCCAGCCGTCGTCACCATCGTACGGGATCAGTTTAATGTCGAACTCAAGTTTAGCGTCAAAGGCCTTGCCGTCGGTTTTACCGTTACAGTACACAAAGTAACCAGTCTTCTTGACCTTAAAGCTGTTTTGCCGAAACAGCCATTGGTACACTTCCATCTGCCGCTTATAGCCAATTTGCCAATCCGCGTCCAAGCTCACTTCGCCGTCCTTGCTGGTGGCCTTATAATCCACAATCACCAACTCCCCCGTCACCGGATCCACCCAAATGTCGTCCACTCCTCCGGTGACGACGATATTCGTACCCGGCAGTGCATAAGTAATCCCCTGACGTAAGCTGTCGCGCCAGGTATCCATAAACTCGTGCTGGAAAGGCACGAGGTCCAAGCCGTATTCTTTTGTGAGAGGATGAACGGTTTTTGCGGCTCGGTGCGCGTCGAACTCCTTCTTTAAAAGTGCATCTACAGCGCTATTTAAACTAAAGGGATAGCCAGGCGGCCGGCCAATACCCAGTTTGCGGTCGAACCAAAAGCAGCGCGGGCATTCCAGGAATAAGTCGATTTTGCTGCGACTGAGGCGAAACGGCTTATCCGGCTCATACAAATTTCTCACCCGCCTGGGGTTATAATATTCACTCATACTCTAATTATAACAGTTATGGTTTTAAGATTTTGTCAGACCACCGGCGGAAGGGCGGCTTCGGGATTATCGACTTCTACTGCAAGCTCGGCGCGGTGACGAATCAGCAGGAGTGCGAGCACAAAGGCTGTGAGCGCAAAGATGATTCCAACCACGAAGGCACGCTGGTAGCCAGCCACTTGAGCCGCTGCTAGCGTCGAGGGGGACATGGTGTGGTGCTGGATGTAGTTAGTGGCGCCAGAAGCCGCTACGCCGGAAAGGATCGCCAGCCCCAGTGAACCGCCAACCTGTTGGGAGGTGTTAATCAGTCCCGACGCCAGCCCCGATTCTCGCGCCGGTACGCCCGAGGTCGCGGCAATAGTCAGCGAGACGAAGACCGTGCCCAGGCCGAACGCCATGATGAGCAGTCCCGGCAAAACATCATGCAGATACGAACCGTGCAGCCGGATGTGGGAAAGATAAAACAGGCCACCCGCCATTAGAATAGTGCCGGCCATGAGTGGCAACTTGTAGCCGATTTTGCTCACAATCCGAGACATCGAAGTCGCAGCAATGCCTACGGCAAAGGTTACTGGTAGGAAGCCGAAGCCGGCTTTAAGTGGCGAATAACCGAGGATAATCTGCACGTAGAGTGTCACAAAGAAGAACATCGAAAAAAGCCCCGCCGTAATCGGTAGCTGCGTGAGATTGGCCGCAGCCACGTTCCCAACCCTAAAGATGCTAAACGGCACCAGCGGATGTTTGCTCGTGAGCTCGTTTACCACAAATAATGTGAGCAGTACCACACTTGCGCCTAAGAAAGAAAGTGTGCGGACGTCACCCCAACCCAACATGGGGGCCTTGGTGAAGCCGTACACCAGCATCATTAACCCGCTTGTGACGAGCAGGGCACCAGGTAAATCTAGATCCGAGTGGTCGAGGTCGGCTCGGCTCTCGGTCACATACCGGAGCGTGGCTGCAACAACGAAGATCCCCACTGGGAAGTTTACAAAAAAGTCCCAACGCCAACTTAAATACTGGGTCAGCACTCCTCCTAGAAGAACACCGGCGGCCGCTCCCCCAGCTGCTACCGCGCCCCAGACACTCAGGGCGCGATTGCGTTCCCTAGCTTCGCGGAAAGTTGTGAGCACAATCGAAAGGGCCGCGGGCGACATGAAGGCACCGGCGAACCCCTGGATGGCGCGCGTGACTTCAATCATCGTCTCATTTTGCGCCAGGCCTGTTACAAGAGAGGCTAGTGAAAATAAGGTCACCCCGGCCAAGAAAACGCGCCTGCGTCCATACAAGTCGGCCGCCCGACCGCCGAGTAACAGGAAGCCACCGAAGGCAAGTGTGTAAGCCGTCACTACCCATTGCAAGGCGCTGGGGCTATGAAAATGCAGTGCGCGCTCAATCGAGGGTAACGCGACGTTTACGATTGAGACGTCTAGAATCACCATAAATTGGGCCAAGGCCATCAGAAATAGGACTAAGTTTTTTGAGCTTGGTTTTGCCATTCAAAATAGCTTCTCACGAACTAGTTGGTACGGTCAATCAGATAATTTTGCCGCCACGGGCGAGCATCTCGACAAACTTCTGAATCCTCGCTGCTCGGGTGGCTGGTAGTCTGGCGTCATTAATCCGCCAAATAAAGCTGTAGCGCTGGCTCTTGGTCAGTGAGTCAAAGTGTTTAAGTGCAGCTGGGTTCGCGCCCAGAGCTTGGTTGAAATCGGTTGGCACGGTGGCATTGGCTGGCGAAGCGTAGGCCCGGTCCCAGTTGCCGTTTTGCTTAGCCTGCTTGATCGCAGCCAGACCCGCTGGGCGCATTTTGCCAGCAGCGATGAGCTTCGTGGCGCTTTGCTTGTTCACCTGCGACCAAACGCTGCGCGGGCGGCGCGGTGTGAATTTTTGGAGGTAAAATTTATCGTCGAACTTTTGCATTTGGGCGTCGATCCAGCCAAAGCAGAGGGCCACCTCCAGAGCTTCGGCGTAATTTACGCTGGGGATCCCGGAAGCTTTCTTAGCGAACTTTAGCCAAATGCCCTCGAGCCTGGCGTGATTGGTCGCAAGCCAGGTTTCCCAGGCGGCCTTTGACTCAAAGTGGATTTGGGGTGATTCGGCCATAGGATTATGATTTAAGTATGGCAGATAATAAGGGCGATGTGCGAAAAACTTGGGAGGCCAATCGCCGGCAGATTGCGCACAATGCTAGTGAGTATCGCACCGAGCTTAGTGAAATCTCGCGACTGTTTCGGCGTGTCATCGTGAATGGTACGGAGAGCGAACGCGCCGAGATCAAAGTTATCTTGGCTGAAACTAAGCAGAAACTGATTGAGCTTTTAAAGCGGATCGATCAGATCTAGGTTTGTTGGACAGTCTTTTTACGGGCGATGGTGTCGAGCACGCGTTTACGTAGCCGCAAGCTCTTCGGCGTTACTTCCACCAGCTCATCATTTTCAATAAAGTCCAAGCATTCTTCGAGGCTAAAGATCACTGGCGGGGTCAACTGCACTACCCCGTCACTGCTACTGGAACGCATGTTGGTTAGGTGCTTTTCTTTGCAGACGTTAACCTCAATATCCTCGCCGCGTGAGCTCAGGCCCACTACTTGGCCGGCGTACACTCGCTCGGCTGGCCCGACGAAGGTAATGCCGCGAGCCTGCGCGTTTTGGAGGGCGTAGGGCGTGGTGGTGCCGGTTTCGAAGGCAATTAAGGCGCCGTTACGCAGCTGGCGTAGGGTGGGCCCTAGCGGCTCGTAGCCGATGATGAGCGAATTCATAATGACGGTGCCGCGGGTAGCGGTAAGCAAGGTATTGCGTAGCCCAAGCAGCAGCCTGGTTGGCAGTTCGTACACCAGCTTGGTTACGCCCTTGGAAGTGGCAAATTGCTCGTTGAGGGTGGCCCGGCGCTGACCCAGCTCGGTTTGGACGGCGCCGACGTGCTCGGCCGGCACTTCCACGATTAATTCTTCTACCGGCTCCTCGACCTTACCGTCGGTAGTGCGGGTCACCACCTGGGGCCGACCGACTTCCAGCTCAAAACCTTCCCGGCGCATGGCTTCAATTAAAACGCTTAAGTGCAGCTCGCCGCGGCCGCTCACTACGTAGCCTAGCCCGGCGTCTTCCACCCGCAGGCCAATATTGGTCTCGAGCTCCTTATGCAAGCGGGCTCCAATCTGCTGACCGGTCACAAACTCGCCCTCTTTCCCCTTAAATGGGCTGGTATTAGGACCGACATAAATCTGCAAGGTTGGCGCTTCGACTTCTAGAATTGGCAGGGCCTCAGGGCTGTCGGCATCGGCCACGGTTTCGCCAATTTGGACGTCGCCGAGCCCAGTGAGTTGCACAATATCACCGGCGCCCGCAGTCTCAATGCTCAGGCGCTGAATGCCCTGGCTAACGAATACGGTCTCGATACTTGCCTTCACCACGCTGCCGTCCTTTTTGCAGACGGCGACGGGTGTGCCCACTTTGATCTGCCCGCGGCTAATCCGCCCGACGGCGTACTTACCCTTGTAGCTATCAAAGGCCAGGGCGCTTACGAGCATTTGCAGCGGCTTTTCCATATCCACATTGGGTGCGGGCACCTGACTGCTAATGGCGTCAAAAATTGGGCTTAAATCGGCCGGAGCACTCATATCGGCTGGAGCCTCCGCCCAGGCCTTGCCCTCCCGGGCAATGGCGTAATAGGTCGAATAATGTAACTGGTCTTCGTGCACTGCCAGCTCCAGGAACAGGTCGGCTAGTTCATTTTCAACTTCCTTGAGCCGTGCGGCCGGTTTGTCGATCTTGTTAATAATCACGATCGGCTTTAGCTCGCGCGCCAAGGCCTGAGCGAGCACAAACTTGGTTTGGGGCATTGGCCCTTCCTGCGCATCCACAATCAGCAGGCAGCCATCGGCCATACCGAGCGTGCGCTCCACTTCTCCGCTGAAGTCGGCGTGCCCGGGTGTATCAATGATATTAATGCGGTAGCCGTCGTGCGTTACGGCCGTGATTTTGGCGGTAATGGTGATGCCGCGCTCTCGCTCCTGCTCGCCGCTATCCATAATCAGCGATTGGCCCATCTCGGCTTGGTTATCCCGAAAAGTTTGAGATTGCTTTAAAAGCCCATCGAGCAGGGTGGTTTTGCCGTGATCGACGTGAGCGATGATGGCGATATTTCGGATGTGGTCGGGCTTTGGCATCAAATAAAAATGCGCCCCAGGCGCAAAAACTTAGCTTAAGTTATATTAGCACATCTGTATCTTATAATCTAGCTTAATTCTAGCTCGAATGTCATGAGCTCGCTAGCCGAAACCTCCACTATTTCAAATCGTAGCACTTACTTCGGCACGCGCTACCTAAACGTGAGATAATAGAACTAGCTAGAAGCATGAAATCATCATGTCGACTAAGTAATTTGTTGGTCCGAGCAACTAACATTAGCTAGTCCCCATTCCGGAGCAGAGCAGAACTAAACGCTCTGGTTAAGTCACTCTTAGCCAAGGAGGACTAGTATGATTAACAGATCACCTACCGAGGCGCTAAGGATAGCAATAGAAAAGCGCATCTTAAATGAGTTCGGGTCAAAAATCTTAAATGAAGAAAAGTTAGAGCGGGTAGTAGAGGCCAGACGCGGTAGCCGCCTTTCAGCCAAATCTGAAATGCTCTTCCTGTGTGAGTGCGATGACCAAAAGTGTGCCTCCACCATTTCCATGTCGACCGAGGAATATCAGGAAGTCCACCGAAAGACTAAGTACTTCGTAGTCATCCCGTCCCATGTGCATCTAGATTTGGAAGAGATCATTTCTTCTTTTAGTACCTATACCCTGGTAGGAAAGTTCTTTCCTCATCCCAGGTAACTGAAGAAAATCGAACATAATTTCTTTGGTCGGGGGCCGTACCAAGCTAGCTTTAGAAGTCTGCGATGACAAGCTTTTTCATCTTCATCATGTTGGCAAAGGCTCCCGGACGCTTCAGGAGCTCATCTACGTTTTTCGGTACTATCTGCCAGCTTAGGCCATATTTGTCTTTTAACCAGCCACATTGTTCGGATTCAGGAACTGCCGAAAGTTTCTCCCAATAGTAATCAATTTCTTCCTGATCTTCGCAGGCAACCGCAAACGAGACTGCCTCAGTAAACTTAAATGTTGAATCGGCATTAATTGCCAGGAAAGGGTTACCTCTGAGTTCGAAGTCAACAGTTAGCACCTTGCCTGCCATATCGGCTTGAAAATCCGCTAGGCCTTCTTCTTTTGAGTTCGGGTATCGCGAGGTTGCGTTGATTTTACTATCAGGAAATACTGAAACATAAAAATCAACTGCTTCCTCGGCATTACCGTCGAACCATAGATTTGGTGTTATAGCCTTAGTCATACAATCCCTCCTCACAGTTTCAATTACCATTCATTATACTCGATGGTTAAGTGCCGATGGCTGGGGCTTTTGCACAATTTTCGAACTATTGTTTTTTCTTCAAACCACGCCAAACGGTGTAACCGAATCCCAGGATAGCCCCTACTGGAAAGCCATACAACGCCCAGGTCCATGAGTTCCAGTGATTACCTAGGCTATCAGGGAATAATCCACCTAGTAACCCACCAAGAATAAGTCCAACAATACCAGCCACTAAACCAATTCCAATCGCCTTGAAAAATAAAAGCATATTTGAAGTTTATGGAAAAGTAAGCATTAGTGCAATGGTTGGGGCTTATGCACGATCTTCGAACACTCGGCTCGACTTGAAGTACGATTTTGAAACTTCAAGCGGAACCCTTAATTTCTATGTGGAATTGTCAGTCACAACCTGCGACTTCGTACCATTAACAACAAGTGCCTGTTGGTTGGTTAGCGCTACAGTTTTGTATCCGGCCTGCTCGAGCTTGGACTTTATTCCTTTCATAATCACACTATCCTCACTTTCCCAGTGAGGAATTATTACTTTGTTAATTAGCCCGAGCCCTCATAAATAATTTCTGGGGCATACTTCGGATGATCTGCAGATTCAAAAAACTTCAGGATGGGACCTGCTACCACTGCTCCTGCGCTCCCGCCTCCGTAAACCTTGCCGCGCTTTACCAGCTCTTGGATAAAAGTATCTGCTTTGGTTTTATGGAGAATCCACCGCAAGTAATAGGTATTTCCGCCGCCCAGCCAAATGACATCTTGCTCCTCAAGCCGGGCTAGCAGTCCCCTGTTATCTTGTAGATATGCGGCGAGATCAATAGGAGTGACCTGAAAGCCATGGGCCATTATTGCAGCCCGGTTGCTGTAGAGCCATGGTTTGTCTCCGGGCTCGGGGTCAGCAGCATTCTCAATCAAGCCCAGCTTAATCTGCTTAGGCAGCTTGCCCACAAGACTAATAAATGCCCGCGACTGATCGATGGAAATTGCCATCGAAGAAAGAAACAATTTCATAAGGCTATCTTAACAAAAAAGACCTTGCTAGACCTTAAGCATAAGCTCCTGGCTGGGGCTTATGCACAATTTTCGAACGATTGGCTCGGCTTGATGTATGATTTTCAACTAGTGTGGTGAAACTCGATGGTTCCCTGCTCGCCATACTCAGAAGGTCGAAAAACACCACGCTCTGGCTGGGAAAGATCGATACGAGGCAAATCTGATAGATACAGCGCTAGATTGTTAGTCGGAACCAACATCTGGTCTCCCTCTTGCATGAAATTTTGAAGAGCAGTAGGCAATTCCATTTGTCGCTGCGGACTAAGTCCTTGTTCCGGCTCATCAAAGAGAATGACTACGTCACCGCTCACATTTGCAAATACCCTTTTTCGATGCTGATCAATCCTAATCTCACGAATATCTTGTATAGATTGCTCAAAAAGTTGACGGGAAGAAAGTCGATGTGTGTAGTCCGTACCGGCATAATCCGTTCGATTACCTCGGGATTGATTTTTTGCCCACTCACGCATTCCCGACATAACTTCTGGTCCCTCGATAAATGCCGAGAGTAGATTTCCCTGAGGTGCCTGGGTTGGCTTAATGGTTGATGCGATAGCCACCGCAGGCTCATCGTCATCTAGCCGAAAAACCTTATTGCGTGGATCTGCCCCTTCTCTGTGCGCTCCCAGGTTTGTCACGACAGCCCGTGCGAATTGAGTTTTCCCAGCACCGTTTTCGCCAACTACTAGGGTGATTGGTTGATCAAAAGCTAACGTTTCGGGTAGTCTCATCATCCATTCTTTAACCACGTCTGGAACATCTGCTTCAGCTAGCTTCTGTTTGTCTATGCTAATTTCAAAACTTTTACTTACGCTATCTCGACGCTCAGGTTGGCTGGCCAAGTCGGCGTACTCTTGAGCACCAGCTCCAAGTTCTTGGCTCTCTTGACCTTCTTTTTCAGTGTCATCCATGCGTACATTCTAACAGAAAATAAGCATAACCGATATAAATCCTGGCTGGGGCGGCAGGATTCGAACCTGCGAGTCACGGGACCAAAACCCGTTGCCTTACCGCTTGGCTACGCCCCACCGTTCCAAAAAAACTTTCTGGTAATCTCCCCTCCAGTTTACGCTAACTTCCGCCCGCAAAAAACGCTTTAACTGCTTGTGTCTCCGATGGCTCAATGTATTTTAGCTAACCTGGAGGCTTCGGGCAATTGATTTAAGGAAACCAAAAATGGTTTAATAGCTTAGAGCGTTATGAGTGATATCAACCAAATCTCTAATCGTACGATTTTCCGCATTTTAGCTATGACCGCGGGCTTTATCCTTTTGATCCTGGTGGCGCGGTTGGTGCGACGTGAGCTCCTATGGGTAGCCACGGCCTTCTTTCTGGCGGTAGCATTAAATCCCCTGGTGCACAAATTAACTTCCAAGATGCCCGGACGCCGCCGTGGACTCGCTATCGGCCTAGTATTTCTGCTCTTGCTGGTTAGCTTGGCGGGGATATTTTATCTCCTGATTCCGGCCCTGGCAAGCCAAACTCAGTCGCTAGTCAAGCAAATTCCTCACTACGTCACCCAGTTCGAAAACTCGAATAGCTTGCTTGGCAGTATGCTCGCCCAGTACGACTTGAGCGGCAAATTGAAGGCTTACGAGGCTAGCTTTTCGCAGCACCTCCTAGCCTCTTCCGGTGGAATTTTGAAAGCCACTTTTAGTAGCCTTGCCGCAACTCTCACGATTATTGTTTTCACGGTGTTTATGCTGATTGAAGGTCCGGCTTGGGGCAAGCGTTTTTGGGCTTACCAGCCGATCGAGGGCCGTGAACATCGCCAGGCGCTCGCGAACCAAATGTATCAGGCGGTGGCGGGTTACGTCACCGGAAATCTTGTAATCAGCCTGATTACCGCCACGGTTGCGATCATTGCCATGTTCGCAGTTGGAGTGCCTTACGCTATCCCCATGGGACTGTTGCTCGGGCTGCTACGTTTGATCCCAATCGTGGGTGGCATTGCGGGCTCTTTGATCATTATCCTAGTTAGCCTGTTTAATTCGGCGGCTTCGGCCGTCATCATGACGGTTTTCCTGGTAATCTACTTCCAGGTGGAAAATCACGTGCTGGCACCGGTAATCCTGGGCAAACGCGTAGCGCTTTCGCCCCTCACAGTCTTGTTAGCGGCCATCATGGGCGTGGCGCTCGGCGGCCTCATTGGCGCCCTGCTTGCGATTCCAGTCGCGGCGGTTATACAAATTCTGGTGCTTGATTATCTGAAGAGTCACGCCAAATACGCTAGGTAGTGCGGCGCCAGCGGGTGCCCTCAGCGGTGTCATAAATTTGCACGCCTTCATCTTGGAGGGCTCGCTTGATTTCATCGGCGGCCGCAAAGTTGCCGGCGGATCTTAGCTTATCGCGCTTAGCGACTAGCCCACTAATGTGTTTATCGCCCTCGGCCGCATCTAGGTTGAAGACGTCGAAGATTTGGTTGAGCTGTTCGAAGTACTTGTAAACGCGCCTGCCTGGCTGTCCGCTGGCGTTTTGAGTGCGCACGAAGTCAAAGATAGCGGCAAAGGCTTCCGGCGTATTAAAATCATCGTCCAGGGCCTGTTGGACGGCCGCTGTGAGCTCGTCTAGGGCATCCTGGTCCTTTTGGTCATCGAAATTGCGGTCAATATTAAACAAGAACTCGTCCAGCCGCTTCAGGCTATTTTTCGACTGCTCTAGGCTATCTGGGCTAAAGTCGAGGGCCGAGCGGTAGTGGGAGCTCGCGAACAGGTAACGCCACACGCGGTAGGGCTGTTGCTCCAGGGCTTGGCGGATGGTAGTGAAATTGCCCAGGCTCTTACTCATTTTCTGTGACTCGAAGTTCAAGAAGCCGGTGTGCAGCCAGTATTTGGCGAGTGGCGACTTCCCGGAGGCTGCTTCCATTTGCGTGATTTCGGCCTCGTGATGAGGAAAGATTAAGTCGACGGCCCCTCCATGAATATCGTATTGGGGACCGAACTCGGTCTCGGTAATGGCGGTATCTTCGATGTGCCAGCCGGGCCGACCGGACCCCAGCTCGGTGTCCCAGCTCGGTTCATCCGGCTTGGAAAATTTCCACAAACAAAAGTCATTCCAGCCGCGCTTCTCCGGACTTTCGTCAATCCGGGTCTGGGCGTCTTCGGCTTTGACCTCGGTGCGGCCCGAAAGCTTGCCGTAGTCTTTGAAGCGACTGACCTCGAAGTAGATCCCATCCGAGATTTTGTAGGCGAAGCCCTTGTCCATTAGGGTTTTGACCTGCTGCACAATTTGTGGGATGTAATCGGTGGCGCGTGCGTACTTGGTGACGGCGGTGTTGTGCAGGGCCTTCATGTCGTCGTAGTAGAGCTCTTCGAAATCGGCAGCGAGCTTATCCCAGGCCAGATTGGCCTCTTTGGCTCGGGCAATGATTTTGTCGTCGATATCGGTAATATTTACCAGGTAGTTCACCTTCAGCCCTTTCGAGCGCAGGTAGCGGACAATCAGATCGAACTGGGTGTAGGTTTTAGCATGCCCCAGGTGGGAATAATCGTAAACAGTCGGACCGCAGACGAAGATATTAACTGCACCGGCTTTAATGGGCACGAGATCAGTTTTTTTGCGGGTGAGAGTGTTATAAATCTTCATAGCTGCTCTTTAATTTTAGCAAGCACGGCTTTCGCGGCTTCCTCCAGGCTGAGACCAGTGATAGTGCCACCGGCTGCTACCTTGTGGCCGCCGCCATTAAACTGGCGTCCGACCTTGGAAACATCGACCTCCGGTTGACTGCGCATTGATAGTCTCAAACTTCCGTCGGGGTTCTCCGCCAGCACAAACGAGGCTTTGACGCCCTTCAGGTAGCGAATTTGCTCGCCGAGTTTGTCCTTAAAGCCGGCGTTGGGGCCGTAAGCCTTGATCGCTTCATAAGGTATCAGTCCGTAGACCACTGCCCCATCGAAATGAACGTTTCTAAGCAGCTTAGCTAAGGTTTGGAACTGATCGGGGCTAAAGGCGTGAGCCTTTGTCATAGACTGGTTTAACGGGTAGGTCTTTGCTCCTAGGCGTGCGAGTTTGGAGGCCACCTCGAACTGTCGGGCGCCAGTGTTGGTGTGCTGGAAGGAGCCGGTGTCCGCGATGAGGCCTGCCATCATTAGGTTTGCGAGGCGCGGTGTAATCTCCCAGCCGAGCGCCATGTAAACGTCATAGAGCAATTCGCCCGTGGCGGCGGCCTTGGGCTCAATGACGTTCGCCGTAGCCGCGAAATCATCCCGGAAGGCGTGGTGATCAAAAATTAAGGTCGGTTGGTCTTTTATGAGCCAGTTGTTATCTGCTAGTAATAGCTTAAGTTGGACCAAGCTACCAAAATCAGTTACGACGACCAGACTCGGATTGGCCTTTTTAACATTAGGCAGCTGCTCCAATGTGAGATAAGTTTCATCTTGCAGCATCCAGCTAAGGCTTTCAGGCAGGTCTTCGGCGGCCACGAGGTCAACTTTTTTACCCATGGCTTTGAAGGTGACGGCCAGCGCGAGGTTGGAGCTCACACTATCAATATCGGGGTTATCGGGGCTTGCGATCACGATGTGCTTGGCATCGGCAATTAATTGCTTGGCCTTATCTAAGTCTTTCAAAATGCCTGCCTCCCCTGGAGAGCTCGGCCTAGCGTAATTTGATCGGCGTATTCGAGATCTCCACCTACCGGCAGGCCACGGGCGAGTCGGGTGATTTTAAGGTTTAATGGCTCCAGGCGTTTACGGATATACATGGCCGTAGTTTCCGACTCAGTGGTGGCATTTACAGCAAGAATTATCTCTTCGGCCGGCAGTTTAGTAAGACGGGCGAGCAAACTCTCGATTTGCAGCTGCTCCGGCCCAATGCCATCAATTGGCGAAATTACCCCACCCAGGACGTGGTAGAGACCCTTGTAGAGCCCGGTCTTTTCGATCGCCACGACGTCCAGCGGGTCTTCGACTACTGCCAAGATCTCGGCTTGGCGGTCATGCGATGAGCAAATGGCGCATTGATCTGATTCGCTCAAGTTAAAACAGGTCTGGCATACTTTCACGCCCAGCTGTAATCCAAGCAAGGCCTCCCCTAGTTCTTGCGCCCGATCTTGGCCACTACGAAGAACATAAAACGTTAGCCGCTCGGCTGTGCGGGGACCAATTCCCGGAAGCTTTGCGAACTCATTAATTAATCTTTCGACCGAACTCGGTAAAAGTCGCATCGGTACTAGAGGCCGAAACCAGCGGCTTGAGCCTTTTCTGCCATTACCTCGGCGCTTCGCCGCACGGCTTGGTTGAAGGCTGATTCGAGCCATTTCTCCAGTTTAGCCAAATCATCGGTGTCGATGAGCTCAGGGTCGAGCTTGACCTGCTGCACCTGCATGGCGGCGTTCACCACCACCTTAACGGCGCCATTGCCAGCCTCGACTTCAATCTTTTCCTTGGCTAAAGACATCGCTAGCTTAGCCTGCTTGGGGCTGATGCCCTTGAAGCGTTCGAGCATGCTCTTACTCCTTAAAAGTTATAACTTTATTTTACCAGGTATTCCTGAGCGGCAACATAACCGGCTTCAAAGTGGGGCCCCACTGCTGTCCAATTGGCCGGTATATGGGCGAAGTAATCGTGTGGTCCGGTTTTGCCGACAATCCAGATGTGATGACTGGGCGGATGAATTGACGCGTAAGACTTAACCACGATTTGATCGGCCCGGTCATAGAGCAAGCTGCTCTCGCCGTAACCATTGACGCCACCCGGTGCGAGCAGCTTGGCGACCTGGCCGGTGTGGTTGTAATAGCTAAAGTCAAAATAGGTGTAGAGTTCGCCGGAAATTACGATGTCGCCTGGCTGGAAGCGTTCGTTTACAACTTTAGCAACGGTGCGCATCTGGTGGTTGCTCTGGGCATAAACGTTCTTAATCCCAAAGGCAAAAACGAGGCAGAGCGCCAGGGCTATGGCTGGCCGAATCTTATCCATTAACCGGCCTTTCGCGCTGACAATAAGGGCTGCGAGCAAAGCGTAGAAGCCCACCGCCGCAAACACAAAGTAGCGGTCGACATAGATCGGTCGCCTGAGTGATAGCGCCATCACGGCGAGTGGTCCCACGAAGGTGAAAAGCACGATTAAAGCTAGCCCACTCGATTTAGCCCGGAGTCCACGCCACAAGGCCCAAATGACTACCCCACCCAGGGCGGCTGTAGCCGCAATCTCCCAGCGTCCGGCCCAATCGTTGTTGGTAAAAGCAAAGAATTGGCTTAAAGTGTGCGGCAAGGTCAGAGAGCTGATTGGCTGAATCCAAAAAGCTTGTTGAACGCGCGTGAATTGGTGATAGGCCACCGGTAGCCAGGGCGCAAATAGGGCGAGGGCCATGACGTTTGCGAGCCACCAGTGGATTTGCTGTAAGGGTTTTGACCTGTTGCCGGCGAACTCCAAGTAGAGCACGTAGAGCCAGTGAGCGGCAATCACAAAAACAGTGTAATAGTGGGTATAGAGGGCTGCTGCAATGGTGAGCCCGTAGAGGTAGTACCACCGGGGCTGACCTTTATCTAAGGCATAAACCAAGAAAAATGTCGCCAGTGTCGCGAGAAACGCTACCATGGCGTACATGCGGGCTTCTTGCGAATAACGGACCAGGAACGGCCCCAGCGCTGTAAAAATTGCCGCTAGGCTCGCCGCCTTGGCGCTAAACAGCCGCTTCATGATCAGGTAGATCAAGATCACCGTTACGAGCATGAAAACGGCGCTTAAAGATCGGGCTGCGGCTTCACTGGTGCCAAACAGTTTTAACCAGTAGTGTAAGGTCAGGTAGTATAGCGGTGGATGGACGTCCCGACCAGTTCGCGCAATAATCTGAACCGGGCTTTGCGGCGCGAGCATCATTGTATAGCCCTCGTCGTGCCAGATGCTGGATTTTGAAATATTGGTGAACCGAACAATAGTTCCCGCAATTAGTGCTATACCAAGCCATAAACGGCCATGGTCAAGCGAGAATTTTTTAGTGAGTCGGCTTAGGCTCATAGGTTTTTTGCTTATATCCGCCGGTCAATAGCCGCCAGCGGATTTTAAAAGGGTCCATGAAACCAGTCAGAATAACTTTGAACATGCTATCGCCCACCAGGCCGACCGGTTTAGGGTCTTTCCAATCTGGCGCTTCAAATGTCTGCACCTGATAACCCAGGTATTTGCAGAGGGCTAGGACCTCCATGTCGAAGCTCCAACTGAGCATGGTCTGACGCCCAAAAACTGCTTCCGCTACGTCGGCGCGAAAAACCTTGAAGCCGCACTGGCTATCTTTAATTCCGGGCAAAAGCAAGATTTGAGCGGCAATATTGCTGGCCTTACTCATCAATTTCCGGAGGATACCTTTATGGATCTTGAATAGATCGCGCACAGCAATACCGGCCTCGGCATTTTGCTGCATCAGGCGATAGACGTCGTCGAGGTGGACGATGGGCGTTGCGAGATCGGCATCCATGAATAGGCGGTAGCGACCGTGGGCGGCAAACATGCCGGCGCGGACAGCCCCTCCCTTCCCGGCTCTTTTGCCCAGGTTGATCAGGCGAAAATGGTTGAACAAGTTGGAGCTAGCTCGCGCGGACTCAATATCGCCCGAAGTATCATCGGATTGCATCATTACAACAATTTCCACCGCGCCGTAGTCTCGCGTTTTCAAAAAAGCCGCTAATTCACGCAGATTTTCCCCAAGCACTGGCCCTTCTTTGTAGGCCGGTATGATAATGCTAAGATCGATCCCGGCCACTACTTACCCTGGACAATTTCAAACAACTGGCGATCGTTAAAGGGAGAATAATAGGCCGACAAATGGCTTTGTGGAAACTTTTGCTTGAGTTTCACGATCTGATCGCGGTTTGCAAGTGACAGCACCAGGATAAACGATTTGGTAGACGGGTTAAAATTGGTCAGGTCTTGACGCTCCAGACGCTGGTAAGTGCTTTTATGATGAGTCAGGTACTCAACGGTTTTATCGGAATAACCGTCAATAGCAACATACTTTGGTATGCTCGCAGTTTGCTTATTGAGATAGCCCGCGATGGCGGTTGCATCTTCGCTATAAGCTTCGTAGGTCTGCGGACTGTTTGCCCAGGCCACAAAATATTGCCGCCAGCCCTGGACAGCAGTAAGCAGCAGCAGCAGACCGACCAGGCTCAAACCTAGCGTGCGCGCGGCCGAGTTGGTCGGGAAAGTGCCATACCAGGCATCTAGCAAGTAATTAGCGCCAACGCCCGCGAAGGCCACTGCAAACGGGATGACGCCGATGCTCCTCAGTGCGTGTGGTATACCTTCGGCGGTGACAGCCTCGGGTGCGAGAAGAGCCGCAAAAAGAAGTAGCAGCATGGCATACTGGGGCTTCCGCCAGCGTACCAGGCTCAGTACGATGCCCCAAATGAACATGATACCGACGAAGAAGTTAAGTTCGGGCTGGCCGCCCAGATTATGGCGGAAGTTCTCGTCCCCATGGAAGTTGAACATCAAGGCGGTTTTGCCGACGTTTGTTGCAAGTGTCTGGATCGGGTGTCCGTGATTGATGTCGTGGTTTAGAAAGCTGGTTGAGCCGCGGGCTCCGATCACATCAATCGGGTCGTGCAAGGCAAAAATCAGCATTGGTGTAAACACAATCAGGGCAGCAAGCACCGACAAAATAATTTTGGACGAGCGTCTCTTAAATTCCTGACGCCACTTTTTAGACAGGTAGAGAGCCGCCGCGCTCACTAGCAGTGCGATCGGAAAGGCACGGTACGAGATGTAGGTATAAAGGCCGGCGCCAAGGCTAACTCCGGCCAGTATGAACCAAAGATTTTGGCGCCTGCGCCAGGCCAAGGTATAGAGCCACAACGTCAGCGTGAGAAATAGTGGCACCATACTTGCCCTGAAGCCGTCGCGGGAAAGTGTGACCGACCAGGGTAAAACCGCCATAAAGAAGGCTGCAAACAGCGCTACACGCTTGCCGAACCAACTATTGGCCCACAGGTAGGTCGTGAAAACGCCCAGGCTGCCGATAAAAGCCGGGACCAACCGGAGTGCGAGGATAGTATTGCCGAAGATGGCCACACTAATAGCCTGGAGGTAAAAGAACAACGCTTCCCGGGGCCCATTAGTGTTATAAAGCGGTCTAAAATCATGTTTCTCCAGGATACGGAAAACGTCCAGGCCGTTCGCCGCCTCATCGGGATGTAGCCCTGGCGGTAAGTGATTCAGCTGCCAAAACCGGTAACAGACTGCAAGAACAAGAATTGCGATAAGGGCAAGCAAGTAGAAGTGCCTTTTTACAAAATCGAATAAAGGTGTTTTAATCTGGTTCACGAGCGAAAAACCACCTTTCGGTACATAACGTAATTCCAAACTAGGCTAACTGCGATGGCACAAGCCTTGGCTCCGTTTAAGAGCACAAACTTATCACTCAAGAATTTGTTTACATGTAAGAAGTGCGACACGGACAAGAAGAAGTGGCCGGGGGCCAACCAAATATGGGTCAACAAGTAGAGCACGCCATTTTGTAGACCGTAGAGGCCGAAGGCTGTCAGTGCGAAGAAGAGAAAAATCTGCAAGTAAATGTTACCCTGGCGCGATTTGAATACCCAACTGCGATTAGCGATAAAGCTGAAGATCATGGCGATCGTGGTCGAAACGGTATTCGCCGCAATTAGGGGTACGTGAAACGCCAGGTTGAGGACGTTTAATATCGCTAGATCAATTAGCGTATTGATTACGCCAACCACACTGAATCGCCCCACCCGATAAGCTTCGGATTTAGCAGCCTTCGATACCATAGCTATACTCAAGCATAAGCGAAACTATAAAACTTTGCAAAACTAGGTGGTGGCGCGACTTTTCTCAAGATTGGTAAACTGTAATTTTTCTGGGTGCCAAAACAGCTCAACTCGGCCGGTTGGTCCATTACGGTGCTTGCTTACTAGAATGTCGGCCACGTTTGGACGTTCGGTTTCGGGATTATAGTAATCTTCGCGGTAAATGAACATGACCACATCGGCATCTTGCTCAATCGAGCCAGACTCACGCAGGTCAGATAACTGCGGAATCTGGGGGTTGCGCATTTCGACTGTGCGCGACAGCTGGGCAGCGGCTAATACCGGAATATTTAGTTCACGCGCTAGAGCCTTAAGACCGCGGGAAATTTCCGCCACTTCCTGGACGCGGTTTTCCATACTGCCCCGGCTAGTCATTAGCTGCAGGTAGTCCACGACCAGCATACCTAGGTTGTGTTCGGATTGCAGACGCCTGGCCTTGGTGCGCATCTCCATGACGTTTGCGAGCGCTGAGTCGTCAATAAAAATGGGCGCCTCACTTAGCTTGGCCATGGCATTATTCAGGCGGGGAAAGTCACTATCTTCCAGGTGGCCGGTGCGCAGCTTCCAGCCGTCAATGCCCGATTCGGCCGCAAGCAAGCGGTCGATGAGTTGCTCTTTGCTCATTTCCAAGGAGAATATTCCCACCGGGATCCCCTCCTTAACAGCGGCGTGGTGGGCAATGTTTAATGACAGCGAAGTTTTACCCATACTAGGCCGAGAGGCCACAATGATTAAATCAGAGCGCTGCAGACCCGCAAGCATATTATCAAGCGCCTTAAAACCAGTGGGAACACCGCGTAGCTTGTCCTTGTCTTTGTGCAAGTCATCAAGGCGGTCAAAGGTTTCTGCAAGCACCGTGCTGATGGGCACGAAATTTTGCTTCATGGTGCGTTGGGAGACCTGGAAAAGTGTTTGCTCGGCCTTGTCCAGCAGTTCATCGAGTGCAGCGTTCTCGTCGTAGCCTAAGCCAGTGATATTGTTTGCAGCCTGGATGAGGCGGCGCAGGGTGGCTTTGTGGGTGACAATGCCGGCGTAGTGAACGACGTGGGCCGAGCTGGGAACAGCGTTTACCAGTTCTGTGAGGTAGGACGAGCCGCCAATTTTTGTGAGCTCACCTAGTTCTTCCAACTTGTTCGAAACCGTTAGTAGGTCAAGCGGTTGGCGTTTGGCGTACAAATCAAGCATGGCTGTAAAGATCAGGCCGTGTGCTTGGGAGTAAAAATCATCGGGACCAACGGTGTCGGCAATTTTTGTGATAGCCTCTTGATCAATTAGAAGCGAGCCCAATAGGCTTGATTCGGCATCAAGATTTTGAGGAGGCACCTTGCCGGCAGTTTCCGTCTTGATGATTTGACCTACTTTATTCATCAACGATCTCCCCGCCCAGTATTTCCATGGCCGCGCTCACTAGTTCACCTGAAGTGGCGGTCGGCTTTTCGTTGAGGCTCGAATCCTGATCAATCTCGACTTTGATCGGTCGGCCGTAGGCGGCTTTCATGGCGCGCTCAATGACCGTGCGGTTTTTAGCTTCCTCAAGCCGCTGACGGTGAAAATTGAAACGGCAAGTTAGAGTTAAAGTATCGCCCGTGAGCTCCTCCTTGCAAGAGCGAATTAGGGCGTAGAGCGAATTGTTGTAATCTTTGATTAGAGCGAGAGCTTTCTCCCACAGCTCGTCTTTTCCGGCTGCAGCAGCGGTTGGCTTGGCCTTGGTAGCTGGTGAAGTTGGCACCGCCGGCGTGGCTGGTGCCACGGCTTTAGATTGAGGCTCGGGTTTGGCCGCTGACTGGCTTACTCCCGGATGATCCTGAGCGAGCAAGCTTAATCGCACGGTCGAGGTCTCGAGGGCTAAGCTCGGCAACGTGGCCTTAGCGGCCCCCATAAAGACATCAATGGCAGTTGTTAGGTACTGCAAGCTAAGCTGCTTCGAACTGGCCTGTTGTTTAGCATCACTGACTGGCTGGGCCTGGGCCGCTGCAAGCATTAATTCGCGCAAAAAGGTGGTCAGCTGAGCAATGATTTGCCCTGCCTGAATGCCCTGGGATTGCAGCTGATCAATTTGTTGCAAGGCCGCGGCAGTCTGCCCGCCGGCGATAGCTTCAACTAGGTCCACAATGCTTTCTTGCTCACTCCAACCCAGCAGCTTGCGCACATCTTTAACACCCAGACTGCTAGAGTCGTAGCTTGCAACTTGGTCGAGCAAGCTAATGGCGTCACGCAGGCTCCCGGCGGCGGACTCGGCTAGTAGGTTGGCGGCGTCAGGCTCAATAGCAATCTTCTCGGCTGCCGCAATTTGCAGGAGGCGCGCCGCTACATCGCTGGCTGTAATAGGCTTGAAGCTAAAGTGCTGAGTTCTGGAAATGATGGTTGCGGGTAACTTATGAACCTCGGTCGTGGCCAGGATAAAGATGGCATGCTCCGGTGGTTCTTCCAGGGTTTTCAATAGGGCGTTAAAGGCTTCATTTGTGAGCATGTGGACTTCGTCGATAATATAAACCTTATATTTCGATTGCGCAGGCGCCAGATTAATCTTATCGCGCAGATCACGAATTTCATCGATGCGCCGATTGCTCGCAGCATCAATTTCGATTAAGTCTAGATTAGAGTTGATATCAATCTGGCAAATAGTGCACTCGTTGCAAGGCTTGTCCTTGGTGCCAATGCAATTAACGGCTCTTGCAAGTAAGCGCGCCACTGAGGTTTTGCCGACACCACGCGGGCCGGTGAATAAGTAGGCGTGACTGACGCGCCCTGATTTAACAGCGTTGGTTAAAGTCGCAATAATTTCGGTTTGGCCGACGACATTTGCAAAGTCTTGGCTGCGGTATTTACGATACAAGGCAACAGACGCCAAAAAACCACCCTCACTGTCTTAGCTGGTTTTAAGTATAGCTTACGTAGGGTGGTTTTGGCCAGTTACTTTTTAAGCTTATTTAATGACCGCCTCGATCGAAGCCCAATCAGCAGGACCGTCCTCCGGAACTACAATTGTGACCTGATCGCCGGGTTGAGCCTTGAAGTAAGTGACGCTAGCATAAAGCACTTTGTACTCCATGCCCTGGGCCTCAACAAAGTATTGGCCGTCTTTTAAGACTAGCGTGCCTATGAGTTTGCGGCGTTCGACCGGCCCGATTTGCTTATAGATGAATGAGCCGTCGTCACTAATGGTAAGTTTAAGAGTGTCGCCCTGAACTAGCTTGGACTTGGAGGCGTAGTTAGCCGGTACCGGGTAAACCTTGTTGTTTGGTCCAACCATGCTTTGGCCGTCGAAAGCTCCCTCGATGACCTTGCCAACAGGCATTTCCTTTTCGTCCGCAGTCTCCCCAGTAACGTCTCCCACGAGACTAGTCAGTAACTCGTTTGCACCCGCCAAACTGGTTTCAGCTGTTTCGATAAGCTTTTTTAAGCGCTTGAGCTGTTTGTCGGCAATATCCGCCACTTCCAAATCCTTTTGTTTTTCTTTACTTAGGTTATTTTAGTTGTAACACCGAAAAACGCTTGAGTCAAAAAGAAATACTTCTTTATTGCAGCTCGACTGTAGCGCCCGCCTCTTCTAGCTTCTTCTTGGCCTCGTCGGCCTCGGCCTTGGGGGCGTTTTCCTTAATGGCCTTGGGGGCACCATCAACTAGCGCCTTGCTTTCGGCTAGGCCTAGTCCTGTGATTTCGCGCACTGCTTTGATGACATTGATCTTCTGGTCTCCAGCGGCTGCAAGCATGATGGTATAAGCCGACTTTTCCTCGGCGGCCCCACCCGCTTCCCCACCAGCGGCGGGAGCGGCTGCCATAGCAACAGGAGCCGCGGCGGTAACACCAAAGTGGTCCTCTAAGACCTTAACTAGTTCGCTCAGCTCCAAAACGGAAAGTTGCTCGACTTGTTGCACCAGATCCTTGAATTTAGCGGGCACTGCTGCCTTGGGTTCATCCGTCTTCTTGGCGGACTCAGCCTTAGCTTCTTTAGCCTCAGTAGCGGGAGCGGCTGTGGTTTCTACCACCTCGGTTTCGGGTTGAACTTCTTGTTTTTCTTCTTCTGCCATTTGTATCTCCTTTACTTTGCTTGAATTGCGTTAAGTACGTTAATTAATTGCCTCAGGTTGGCCGCAAGCACGCCAACCAAGTTTGCCAGTGGCGAATTGATAACATTCACTAACTGGCCGCGCAACTGATCCTTGGTTGGTAAAACTGCCAGGGCTTTGACCTCGGCCGCCGACAGCAATTGCCCGTCTGGAGTCAGAGCGCCGACGATTTGCAGGGCTTCGTGCTCCTTGCCGAACTGAAAAATTAGCCGGGCGGCCGCGATTTCGTCGTCAAAGCCAAGTGCTAGCGCCATCGGTCCGTTGAAAGTCGACGGTTCGATCTGCTTGAAGTTGGCACTGTCCTTCAGGGCTAGTTTGAGCAAAGTGTTTTTGGTGATGCGGTAATCGATATTTTGCTCACCCAAAACCGCGCGCAACTCCTCGAGCTCGCCGGTACTTAGCCCACGATAGTCAGTTAAAACGGCCAGTTTGATCCGGTCAAGGTCGTTTTTTAGGAGGTCTAGGACCTCACCTTTTTGCTGTTTCGAAATGGCCACATTGGCTCCTTCAATAAAAAACTTTGGCTTTAGTTTGCCAAAGTACATCAAGAGCTATTCTTGGCCTCGGTAGCTTTTTTAAGGTTGCCCCGCTACTGTCTTTGGCGAACTAAGTAATGTTACAAAATTTCATCAGATCTGTCAACGGCCCGAGACCCCCTTTGGAGGGATCCCGGGCCGTCGGTTGGATCGTTAGCTCTCTTGCCGCCTGGCTTCAGCGCGCCGTTCGGCCGCAAGCCTGGCCAAGTCCACCTCCGAGTGGTCGGCGAACTTCATGGCTGCCCCGATCAGGGGGTGAACTTCGCTGATCAGGTTGTGCATCTGTTGAGCCACCCGTCTGTAGCTAGGATGGCCCTGAGGTCCCGACCGCAGCTCGATCAGGTGCATGGCTTCACGAGCATTCATCTCCATGAAGAACCGCACTCGGTAGGCCATGGATAGGGCGTAGGGCGCCACCTCTGCTAGCCCGGCATCCATGAGGTGGTGGTAGAGGTTAGCCGAGGCCTCCATCACCTGGCGCCAGCCCCCGTCCCCCTCGAGGTTCATCAGCTCAACCGGAACACTCCAGCCCAGGCTCGGCGTGAAGTCCTGCCATTCAATGGTGAGCATGCGGTGACGCTGCAAGTCGCGGAAGGCCCCAATGTCACACACGACCTCGAAGCGGTAGGAAGTGGCTTCAAAGGCTCGACCGGGCTTGTGGCGGCGGTTGTTTCGCTTACCGACGTAAG
The DNA here is from genome assembly GCA_964582465.1 of uncultured Candidatus Saccharibacteria bacterium. Lineage (GTDB taxonomy): Bacteria > Patescibacteriota > Saccharimonadia > UBA4664 > CAZOQX01 > CAZOQX01. Next base: position 17,852 of record CAZOQX010000008.1, on the reverse strand, counting down.
TCTCGATCAGGCTCCAGAGAGCGCCCGGTATCTGATTCGCCAGGAGAACTCGGGCCTGACTGTGGCTGAGATGCCCGTTGGCACAGAGAATGGCTTCTGCCACCTTTATCTCACCGTCCTCGTCGTAGTCGCACAATTCGACATGCTGACCCGGCGGCACAACGCCGGCCGGAACGGTGGCTGACAGCCGAGCGACCAGAGAGCGCGTGACCGTCTTGGTACTTGACAGGTAAGCGCTCCACTCGCCGCCGCGATCGGGTCGGTCGACGCGAGTGAGAAAGGCCGGAATCACCTTCCTGAGCTCAACGAGCATCATGTCGGCGCAGTCGCGCACCTCCTGGAGAGGATGGGCGCGCATCCTCAGAAGCAGTTGTTCGTAGGACTGCCCGGTTGCATAGATGCCTACATTCGTGCGAGTAGCTATGGGCAGCAATCCTCGCAGAACGTCGCAGGCCTTCGCCCGGATGCTCGAGTTGTAGACGAAGTCGGCGTCACCTGGATCCTGGGGGAACTCCTTCCTGTAGTAATCCTGGAGTGGCCCAAGCCAATTCCTATAGGTCTGGAACGCCAGGTCGACCAGAGCCCGATAGGACGCCTCGTGCTTCGTCCCCTCGATCTCGGGGGGCACCGTACAGCGCCACCAGCCGCCGGGTTGGTCGTCGTAGGGCACGTAGCGGGTGGACTGTTCCAGGTAGGCCGCCAGCCGTCCCCATTCCAGCACTTTCACCAGAGGTTGCGAGGCTTGCTCCACCGCCAGGTGAACGCCTCCCAGTTGAGCGACCGAGTCGTCGCCGTACTCGAGGAAGATGCGCTGGTAAAGAGCCTCAGCTCGTTTCAGCCCCGCCGTGGAAACGGCACCGTCTGGGGTAAGTTCCTGTGCGAATTCGTCCAGGAAGAGGCGCCGGAGAGACTTGGGCGATCGCGAATAGCGGGCAAACAGTGCCCCTTTCACTACCTCGGGCAGGTTCACGAGTGCGAACACCGGCTTGTCGACGTTGCTGAAGTAACGCTCGAGGATGGCACGTTCGTCATCATCGAACTGCTCCGTCACGAACTGGGTCAAGGTACCCACCTCCAAACGCTCGTAGCGATTGTAAAGCTCAGTATAGCAAATACTAGATGGGTAGGCGGGCTGGTGCGTTCTTGGGCAGTCCCCTGATCACCGGTTGAACATGCTTCCAAATGAGTTCGCTGACTTGCTCGATGCTTAAAAGCTCACCCTTATCAACACAGCGGATTTCCTTCCAATTTGGGAATAACCTGCCCAAGTACCTATAAACTCGCTCGGTCTGGCGCAAATGGCTCAAGTCCTGCTCGTGCTGGTCAGTTTTACCACCTTGAAGATACTTGCGGGCCGCCTTCTGCTCGATTAGTTTCATGGAAATGGTGGCAGGGATGCTTAGAATTAGGTTTAAATCAACGCGCGGGATCCCTAAAATCTCATATTCAAGGTGGTCCAGCCAGGCTAGGTACGCCAACTGCTCCGAAACCGTCTTCAGCTTGGAGCCTTGATGGGCCATGTTGGACCCGATATAGCGGTCACATAGCACCAACTGCCCGCGTTCTAGGGCCAAATTTAGCTCCTGGCTCGCCGCAAAGCGGTCGAGAGAGTAGAACAGTGAGGCTCGGTAAGGATTAATTTTACCGGCCTCACCAAAGCCACCGGTTAGATATTCGCGTAAAAAGAACGAACTAGGTTCGTCATAACGCGGGAAGGAAAAGGTCACCACATCGTAGCCTGCGTCGATCAGGCGCTGATATAATTTGGCCACCTGAGTGCCCTTGCCTGAGCCGTCAGTTCCTTCGATAGCGATCAATTTGCCCCTCATGGTATGAGCTCATCGATTGATAGGGGGAGCTGCCTGCTGTCCCTGTAGGATTGCGGTAACATCTGCTCTGGATTCCAGGTTCGGATCAATTCCTCGAGGTTGCTGCCGACCTGGTACTTGTCGTCTTTACCGTAGTGCTTCGAAACCTCACCAGTATGATGAAAAACCATCTGGGCGACTCGCTCTCCCACTGGCAAGGGCACGCTTTTGTGCTGATTCAAGTTATAAATCTCCATGGTCCAGCGATTGATGTAATTAGGGTCGCCCCAGCCGGCATCGAAACAGACCGCAATGCCATTCCTGCCCCAGCTTGAGCGCGAGCGCATCTCCGAGGTCCCCGGGGCCTTAATGCCAATGAATTCTTGAGTGTGGGCCAAGATGCGCTCCCCAGGTTTCAGCACAATAATGGGGTGAGCCTCGGGGATGCCACCGAACAGGCTGTGTCCGTATTTAGCGCACCACTCGGCGTGTGGGGTGGCAAGCTGTGGCTGCTTAAAGTAGCGTCGCACTGCCATCTCGTCGAAGGGGTTATGAAAGTCGTAATTTGATTCACCTTCCGTTTGGTAATAGTACTGTCCGAGCGTCACATCGAAACTAGAGCCGCGCAGATTCTCTTCCAAATATGGGCGGATCACAATATGACCGTCTTGGACGGCTTGTTTAATCTCTAGATCGCTGTAAACCATTCCCCCTCCTGCCTGGTATTACTGATGAGCCGCGGCAATTGCTGGGTTGACGCCGAGCTTGATACCTGGACCCATGCTGGATGTAAGTGTGATGGCCTTCACATAAGTGCCCTTAGCCCCTGAGGGTTTGGCCTTCAAAATGGCATCGATCATAGCCTTGGCGTTAGCTGTGAGCTGCTCCTCGGTAAAACTTATTTTACCAATAGCTTGGTGCACAATCGACTGGCGGTCAATCCGAAATTCAACGCGGCCAGCCTTCGATTCGGCTACAGAGCGCCCGACTTCGTTGGTTACGGTGCCACTCTTGGGATTCGGCATTAGCCCGCGCGGCCCGAGGATTTTAGCAAACTTGGCGAGTTTCGCCATCATATCGGGCGTGGCAATAAGGACATCAAAATCGATTTGTTCTTTTTGCAACAGGTCGCCTACGGCCTCTTCGCCAAAGATATCAGCGCCGGCTTTGTCGGCCTCGGATTTTCGATCAGCAGGAGCAAGTACGGCCACCCTGATGCTTTTACCGCTGCCTGCAGGTAGAACTAGGCTGGCGCGGACCATCTGATCAGCCTGGCGTGGGTCAACTCCGAGATTGAAGTGCATTTCAACCGTCGCATCAAACTTAGTCGGTGAAGTTTGCTTCACCAGGGTAACCGCTTCGGCCAGTTCGTAGAGTTTGCCGACCTCAACTTTGGCCGCCGCCTCGATGTATTTCTTGCCATGCTGGCGACGGAGTTTTTCTTCCGGAGTCAGGACTCTCGTGGGAGGTTTATTCGTTTTAGCTTGCGCTACGTTGCTTGGCTTTTCAGACTCCTCTAATTTTTCTTGTTTAGCCCGCTTAGCTTTGGGGCCAGCCTTTGGCGCCTGCACGCCTGGCGCTTCCTCTAGGCCGACTTCAGCCTCGGCTGCTTCCAGCTTGCTCCCTTTGGCGGCCCTTTGCCCCGGTTTCGTTCCGGCCCTCGGCTTGCCTTCAAGCAGTGTTTCCTGGGCTTCACTAGGAGTTTCGGCTAGTTCTTTCTCCCGGTCTAGTTCAGCGGCGGTTTTATCTGATTTCTTCTTGGCGGTTGCCATTGTTGTGATCCCTTCCGTGGTAATTGCGGCGCGTGTTTAAAGCGCGCCTCCCACATCTTATTATTCGACTTCGATACCCATACTCCGGGCCGTGCCGGCAATGATTTTAAAGGCCGCCTCACCGTCACGGGCCGATAAATCCGGCATCTTGGTGGCGGCAATCTGGTCTACTTGGGCGCGACTGAGCTTCGCGACCTTGGTCTTATTGGGTACACCCGAGCCCTTATCAATGCCGGCTGCCCGTCTGATTAAATCAACAGTGGGCGGAGTTTTGGTGACGAAGGTAAAGGTCCGATCCTCATAAATCGTCACCTCTACCGGCACGATCACGTCGCCACGCAACTCGCGGGTCTGATCATTAAAAGCGTTAATGAAGTCCATCATGTTTACGCCATGCTGCCCGAGGGAAGAACCGACTGGCGGTGCGGGTGTAGCCTTGCCGGCTGGAATGCGCATCTTAACTCTAGCTTTAACTTGTTTTGGTGCTGCCATCCTAAATCCTTATAATTTCTTAGCCTGTAAACTGTCTAGCTCTACCGGTGTGTCGCGGCCAAACATGTTCACCAGGACCTTAATTTTACCCTTATTTTCATCAATTTCGTCAACTGTGCCATCGAACCCCTTGAAAGGACCGTCGGTAATGTTAACTGTTTCACCCAGCTGGAAGTCGATCTTGTACTTTGGCTCTTCCACGCCCATGCGTTTTTGAATTTGGCGCATCTCATCCTTAGAAATTGGCGTTGGCGTAGTACCGCTACCAACGAAACCGGTCACGCTGGGGGTGTTCCGCACCACGTACCAAGAATCTTCCGCTACATCCATTTGCACCAGGACATAACCGGGGAAAATCTTGCGCTCAACGATGCGCCGTCGGCCGTTTTTAATCTCAATCTGGTTTTCTTTGGGCACGATGACATCAAAAATCTTGTCGCGCATATCCATGGAGGCAATCCGCTGCTTGAGGTTTTCGGCCACACGATCCTCGTAGCCGGAATAGGTGTGGACGGCGTACCAGGGCGCATTGCTTGGTGGCGCTACCGGTGTGGCTTCCTGCGGCGTAGTTGCTTCCTCTTTAGACTTGGCCATGTTAGCCTTTCAAAATTAGTTTTTGCAGACCTTGCGAGAACACGAAATCAACCAGACCGATCAATGCTGCCATCGCCAGCGAAAAAACAATAACCGTCAGAGTTAACCGCATGGCTTGAGACCGAGTCGGCCAAGTGACCTTGGCGAGTTCGGCGCGAGCGTCATAGATGTACTTAAAAAGTCGCTGCATGTTAACCGCAAATTAAAAAAGCCTTACGGGCTTATGAAGTCAAGTCTAGGAGAAAACTCCCGCTCTGTCAACGGCAACTAACCGAGTAATTAGGTCTTGTTAGTGTACTTGCGTGCTGCCAGTAACTTGGCCGGTTCGTGCAGGGTGTTTACGTGTGCCAGGGCGTGGTAGGCAGCGAGCCACAGGCGCTGATTGCGGTTAACCACTAGCGTCTCGGTGACGAGGATGACAGTAGCCCCGGCCGTAAGGACCGCAACAGCGAGCAACTCCTGATGGCGCGCCAAGGTGGCAGCGACGGCAAAGATGATAAGTAGGGCCACGAATGAAGAGACCAGCCGTGACCAAATGCCCTCAAAGGCAACCTGCAACAATGTTCCTAGGTGCTCTTTGTAGATATGGAAGGCGTATTCTAGAGCCGGCAGGGTCTTCAGGTCGCTCATGATTGCACCGATGCTGGCGAATGGATAGATTACGCCGACGCTAGCTGCAATCCAAAGCAAAACCGCCAGGGCAGCGACAATACCCGTGATTTGCCAAGCGTTCAGGTGAGCTGGTTGAGCGGCTAGTATCATATCGGCATAAATGGCAATAATTACTACGCCCGCAAACGTGCCGAAAATGATATCAAGAGGAAGCGTGTGTCGCAGGCTAGCTCTACCGGTGTTCCTGGCTTGAGCTTCTTCAGCCTTACGTCCATCCATTCGTCTTAGTTCAGCAAACACCATAGCTCCCTTAACCCATCCTCGAGCTAACCAGGTTAACGCTATGACCACAAGCGTGATGACAAGCGTAACGCCTGAGCTTACAAAGACTAGCACTGCCAAGCTGGCTAGTAGGCAATGCAAGATAGCTAAGTTTAAGGCATAGGTGCCAAAAGGGGCTACCAATTTACCACTAGATTTGTGAGCCGGCCGTCTGGTGAGCGCTGACCGACTTTTGGCGTTACTTGGCGATTTAACGGCTGCCACGATCATGTGCCCACAATTTAAGCAGTACATTTGACCTTGGATCGTCGCAATGTCAGTAGATTGGCAGTGGGGACAAAGCATTAGCTTTATTATACGTTACTTCCCCGCTCATCGCCCAGAGCTATGGGCAAATGATGATAAGTTGGTATTTCCACAAAGAAAGTCGAGCCCCTATTCAAGCGACTCTCGAACCAGATTTTGCCACCGAGGCGATCAGATAATTTGCGTGTAATGTAGAGCCCCAACCCAGTGCCACGGACTTTGCGTACCCGTGGATCATTGGCGCGGTAAAAGCGTCCGAACAATGCCTTCTTCTCACTGGCGGCAATCCCTATACCAGTATCAGTTACGCTAAAAATAACTCCCCGCCCTTTGTGGGTGGAAATCGCATTGACGCTGATCTTTCCTCTCTCGGTGTATTTAATGGCATTTACAATCAGATTTTGCAGGATTTCGTGCACTAAATTCTCATTGGTTAAAACCGCCTTGGCCTTTGGATCGAGCTTGGTTTCGAAGGCAAGGCTCTTGGCGGCCGCGGCCGGATCGTAGTCGCGCGCGAGTTGATCGAGTACGTCGCTGGGGTCAAGGCTGGTCACAGTTACGGGAGCGACGGCACGCTCGGCTTTAGCCAGGGTTGCAAGATCACTCACCAACTCGCCGAGGAACATCACATTATCGTGCGCTTGCTCCAGTAGAGCCTTGGCTTTAGATTCAATTTTGGCAAAACCGGGCATGAGAGCCGTCGATAGATTGGCCTCAGCGATGGCGATAGGTGTGCGCAGCTCATGTGAAGCCACCGCGACAAATTCATCTTTTTGCTCCTCGGCCAAGTGTTCTTGCGTCACATCTCTGAGGATGTAGACGTAACCAGGCGCCCCCGAGCCTCTTACCTGGGCGGCACTGATATTTAAATCAAACTTCTTACCACCCGAATAGTAGATGAGTGTTTTGCGCCAGGGGCCACGCGCTCTCCCAGCCTCCGCCAGTAAATCCACCGACTCCCCCTTGGCGGTATGAACTTGCAGTAGCTGATGCAGAGGTTGCCGGCTGATATCGTTATTGGTGTTCAAAAGGTCAAGGGCCGCACCGTTGTACAGCATTACTCTTCCATCGTCGTCAGCCGCTATGACGGGATCCGCCAAGCTGTTTATGAGCCCCAGGAGCTCACCGTGTTTTATCCGTAGTTCGTCGTTAATATCTGCAACCAGGGCACGCTCGCGGTTTTCGACCTGGGCCAGCAGGTGGATTAGCACGCCCAACAAAGTTAGCCCTAGAGTGCGGATGACGATGAGACGGGAGGCGGCCAGACCGGAGAGATTCTGTAAGTTAGCTAAGCTAATTTGAAACAGCATCTGGAAGCCCACTACGAGTGCAATGCCTATGTAGCCATACCAGTAGGAGGCCGAGAAGATCGTAAACACAAAGTAGAAAAAGTATGGGCTGGTAAAGCCACCAGTCGCAATCACCAAGAAAGCAATTAACAAGTTGTCGGCCAGCAGCGTAGATGCTCGCGAGGCGAATTGGCGGTTTTGCATTAGTGGCTTAATGTAGCGCAGACCGTTAAAAACAATGCCGAGCGTGGCTAGAATTATGATAATATCGCCACGCCAACCAGATAGCGGTGCCGTGAGCAAAGTGCCACCGATCACCAGCCAACGCACTAGGCGGGTAACCCGCTCGTAATAAAGCTCCTTGTCTATAAGATTCGCTTTCACCTCAGCTTAAGCATAATGCCAAGCCAAACGTTTGGCTAGTTGGTTCGGCGACCGGCTGTCCAGGCTCTAATGAAAAAACTGGCGGCTAAGGTTAGGAGCGCGAAAGTGGCTAGCTGCAATAATCTGCCGGAGTTTGAACCGGTTTTTGTATCAAAGGGGCTGGCGCCGGTAGTTTCGCCGGCCAGAAAACTTTTGCTCTCACTGGGACTGGCCGCTGGTTGCAAACTATAATCACCCTTAGACTGGCTGGCACCAGCAGTGTCGGTTGGCTGCAGATTGGCTTGGGTGGGCTGCAAAGTTTGTAAACTTTGAGTGTTCTGGGTGCTTGAAGACGAATCGGCCCACCCTAGGCTAGGCATTGCTAGAATAGCGACTGTGATTAAGATGCGTTGGATTTTCATCTAGTAAGATTATAGCGATTTTAGAGCATAAAAATAAGCCTTAAAGCAGGCTTTAGGTCTCCGGCCCGAGGCGCTTGTAGGCGCCCCGGGCACGGGTTCCAAGTTCAGGGGCGGTCGATTGCTCCTGACCACTCCATCGATCGCCGGCTGACCGGCGGGCCGAAATTGGACTTCGGGCGTGTATTCACCACCCAGTTTCGGAGCAGGATGGCAACGAGTGCCATCAGGGCGAAACCGAGAAGCATCAGGCCGATCCCGAGGATGAGCTGGAAGCCGCCGGTGGTGAGGTGCTGGGCGGCGCGGGCGGTGATGTGCTCGGGCTTTACCGACTTCGCCACGGCGAGCTGGGCGTCGTCGCCTTTGAACGCGATCCGTGACGCCAGCTTGGTCAAGTAGATCAGGCCAGCCTCGATCGCCAGTAGCAGGACGATGCCGATGTTGCGAAGCGACCGTGACATGAATCCCTCCTTCTGCTCGAGGGGCCGGATGTGGTGGTACATAATCAGCGTTTTACTGATCACAGCGAAACATTTTAGCATAAGCGCGTTATTATGTCAAGGCCGCTACGTTTCTACCCTAGTAGGCTTTAAGGCAGTTTTTTATTACAATATGGAACATGCGCATACTGACGGACCAAATCAAAAATCACGAGGGAAAGGAGGCCGAGCTAGCTGGCTGGCTGCATAAGCGCCGCGATCTGGGCGGCTTGGTGTTCCTACTGCTACGTGATCGTGCCGGGGTAGCCCAGATTGTGATTCAAGATGAGGGCGAAACCAAAAAACTGCACGGGCTGCAAAACGGTACGGTTATAAGTGTTAAGGGCACGGTTGAATCTGAATCTCGCGCCCCGGGCGGCGTCGAAGTGCGAAACCCTCGTATAACCATCATTACCCCTGTCACATCGGTGCCGCCGATTGAAATTGATAAGCCGATTGATCATAAATCAGAGAATCTCGACACCCTGTTTGAACACCGCGTCTTAAACCTGCGTAACTTAACCGAGCGGGGTATTTTTAAGATTCAGGCGGCCGTGGCCGAGAGCGCCAGACAGTATTTAATGAAGCAAGATTTTGTAGAATTCCGCAGTCCCAAGCTACTAGCCGGCGCGACCGAGGGCGGAGCAGAGACGTTTCATCTTGATCACTTCGGCAAGGATGCAACGCTTGCCCAATCGGCCCAGTTCTATAAGCAAATTATGGTCGGGGTATTTGAGCGGGTGTTTGAGCTTGGCGCTACCTACCGGGCCGAGCCCTCGATGACCACCCGTCACATGAGCGAATTTACCACTTTGGATGTAGAGATGGGCTTCATCGAGAGCTTTAAAGACGTAACTAAGCTACTTTCTGGCCTGATTAACTCCGTGGTTGATTACGCCTGGGAACACTGCGCTCAAGAGCTAGAGGCTTTGGGGGCGATTAAGCCTAAACTCACCGATCCCCTACCTGAGGTGACGATGAAGGAGCTGCACCAGCTCTACACTAAAGAAACCGGCCATGATACTACCAGAGAAAAGGATCCTACCCCGGCCGAAGAGCGCTTTGCGAGCGACTACGCTCTAGAGAAATACGGCTCGGAAGCCATTTTCATCACGGAATTTCCGGCCGACGATATGAAATTTTACCACTACCGCAGCGCTATTAACCCGGAAGTGGCCGAGCGGGCCGACCTGATTTTTCGAGGAGTTGAGATTGTAACGGCCAGTCAGCGTGAGCACCGCTACACCAAACTCATCGAGCAACTGCAAGCCGCCGGAGGCGATCCTAATGCGCCGGGCTTTAAATACTTTTTGCAGGCCTTCGAGTTTGGCATGCCACCTCATGGCGGCTTTGGGCTCGGGTTGGAACGGCTCACTCAGAAAATCATCGGCCTCTCAAACGTCAAAGAAGCCACCCTCTTCCCCCGGGACACTAATCGCCTAGCGCCCTAGCTTTTCGGCTGAAACAGATATTTTACAGCAAACTTTTTGCCAACAACTCTTCCTATAACTCGCCGCACCCAGGGCACTAGATAGCGATCAATTGTCAACAGATCGCCGGCGTTAATTAGAAGTGAGATCGAAATGCCGTACAGAAGTAGATGCGGCCAGACGGCTTCACGGAAGTAAAGTAATGAGAGAGTAATGAAAGCCAGCGAAATAAGGATTGTGAATCTCAGGGCGAATCCCATAAGGATAAACGTTCCAATCATAATTTCGGCGAGCCCGGCTCCGGCCGCGATAAAGGTATCTTTCAGGTGGAAGAAGTTATACAGGTGGTACTGGTTGTAAACCTCGACAGTCAAAGTCTGGTGCTGGAATTTGATCGTGTATCCAGCGAAAATTAGGGCGACACCGTAGAGAACGCGAACCAGCGGAATTTCATATTCTCGAAATTTACTCAAAACCCGCAAGCCGGACTTACGCTTAAATAATGCCTTGTCGGCTGAAAGCCAACCGGAACCAAACAAGAGTAGCGCCACCAGCTCCCCAAAGTAGTTAGCATAAGTAACCAAGTAGCTTCCCCAGAAGTGCATCAGGTAGAAGAATATGGCGATTCCCGCAAGGGCCGCCAAGTCTCCCCACAAACCTAGTAAAATCATAATTCCTAGGACGAATTCGGCAGCCCGAATTATACCTCCACCTATGACCTGATGCAGAGGTAATTCGGGACCAAAGAAGACCGACTGACTAGCTCCAACTAAGAATGAAATTCCGACCGTAAGTCGGATTAGCAAGGGACCTAGCCCTTTTAGCGGGCGAACGGCTCGGTCGAGCCAAATTGCAGCTCTGGTCGAGGCAAAGAGGAAGTTCAAAGTGTAGGCCGCGGCCACAACCAGGCTAATGACAACAAAAAGCTTAATGTTGGCGACGTTAAACAGCGCTCCTAGTGGATCAGATGTATGAGTATGCAGTCCGGCTTGAAACTGCTGCGGGGATAAAACATAAGCTTCGTGCCCAAAACGAAAGATCATTTTGCCGCTGCCTTTTTGCAAACTGGGCAAGTTTCTTCCACTTGGTTACCAGCCCGCCAGATCATTACGCCTTGCCAAGGCGGCATCAGGGTCAAAAATAGGCGCAAATCGGCCAGGCGCCTTAGCCACCACCCGACAAAGCTACTAAACTGCAAGCCGTGCCATATAACGACTGCCCAATGTGGCCCCACGGGGAAGGCGTAGGCGGGTTTTTGGGGTTTGTAGGCTCTGGGTGGCCGGTTTCTTAATCCGGCTAAAAGATTTGAGCTAACAAAGTCGGCATCGTGCATAGCCGTTTGGGCCATGCCGCTAAATGGCGTTTCGGCGCTGTCACCGATAACATACACCCCCGGTGCTGCTTGCAAAAACTCATCAACTTTAACTTTCTTGCCTTTCTCGAGGATAAAATCCGGTACTTTTTCGAACAAAGAATTATTAGTCACACCGGCTGTCCAAACTACACTGTGGGTCTCAACACTCCCCTCTGGCAGCCGCAGGCTGTCGGCGCTTTCGCCCATAACAGCTGTACCGGTGTAAATTTTTACCCCAAGTTTGCGTAATCTTCGGGCAATTTTGCGGGCGACATCGGTCGACATGTTCGGCAAAATGCGCGGTGCTGCCTCCACCAAGATGACTTTAATCGATTTTCTAATATGATGCCTGCGCATAACCTGCCGAATGTAGGCTACCAGCTCCCCTGCGAGTTCGATGCCCGTGGGCCCAGCGCCAACAACAATGTAATTGCGATCGGGAATGTTAGGCGAGGTCATCATTTTATGCAAATGTGCCCGGAAGTGTAAGGCCTCATCGATCGACTTAATTCCGTAAGAGAATTCCTTCAGGCCCTTAATCCCAAAGTAAGCCGTGGTAGAGCCGAGCGCCAGAATCAAACTGTCGTAATGATAGACTCGGCCATTCCTGTCCGACACTGACTTTTGGGCTAGGTCAATTTTTTCGACATGGGCTTGAGCTAATTTGATGCGAGGGTGACTAGCAAAAATATCCCTTAAGGGGATTGCTACTTCATGACGTGACCGACCCGTGGCCGATCGATATAAAGCCGCGTGGTATTCAAAGCAATCTCGGTCGGAGATTAGAGTTACTTCGACTTGGCTGTTTTTAGATAAGTTAAGAGCAGCTTTGACTCCTCCGAACCCTCCTCCGACGATCAATACCCTCATTTAGCGCGCGCCACCTTGTTTTTCTCGGTTGAACCGAAGGCTAAATAAGCTGCTAGCACTACTTGAATAGCTCCCATGATGAAGTTGACTCCCTCTGTGGATGGGCCAGTCCAGGACGAGGCTAGGAAGAAGTTCAAGTTTAAGAAGGCGCCCCAAAGTAGACCGAGAGTGAGCATGGCTCGCATCAGTGGCGAGATGGTTTTTACGCGCAACCACACCAGCCCAGACAATATGAACAAGAGGCCGAGTAGCAGCTCGGAGACTCTAACCACTTGTCCGACAAAGTTGGCGTGAGGAATAATTAGATTGTTCATGGTCCTTGCGTAGGAGCCAAAGCTAGACTTGGAGGCAAACAACCTCAGGGTTTTTTCTATTCCATCCATAAAGTTGGGTTTCGCAAACTTCTCCCACCCCGCGATCAGCCATTCCACGCCAATGACCCATTGGACGAGCACCATCCAGAAGCTAAGTGACTTTTTCATCGTGATAATTCCTCTTATGCTTTAAAGTATATCAGAGCGAACGCAATTTAGAAATGATCTCGAATGTGCAGGCTGGAGTAGCTCCAGCTAGAGTTTGCCTTTTTGTGAGGGTTAAAAATATTCTGAGGATCAAAGATTTGCTTGGTTTTCTTAAATAAATCGACGATATGCTTGCCATACATCTCTGCAAGGAATGGCCCTCGCACCAGTCCATCGTTGTGTTCACCGGACAGAGATCCGTGGTAGTGAAGCACCAAATCATCAACTTCTTTCATGGCGGCAGGAATTTTAGCCCGCTCGCTGGCCTTGGTCAGATCCATCAGAGGAATGATGTGGAAGTTACCATCGCCCATGTGACCAGCGACAGTATAGAGGAGCTCATACCGATCTAGAATCTTGGTTAGCTTGGGTAAAAACTCCGGCAGGTGGGGCGGTGGAACCACCAGGTCATCGATAAAAGGCGCCGTGTGCTTATTTTTGACCTTGTGGCGCAGCAAATTAAAGCTCTCTCGGCGCATCAGCCAGTATTTGCGGCTACGGGCAGCTGTACCTGCTTCTTCCATCGCCAAGTTGTAGGGCATCAGTTTTTGCTTTAAGTCTGTAAGCTTTATATCAATTTCCGCTTGCGTCTCACCTTCATATTCGACTAATAAAATAAGCTTCGGCAAGCCTTTTAGCATCATGAAAAGGTCAGGGACAAAACTAAAAGCCAGCTTTATTACCCCCCACCAGCCTAAGGTTCTGCGAAAGTAAAACATAAATTTCATAGCTAGCTTAAAGGTGTGGTCGTCGAACGACTCAAAACTACTTGGTCTGGTGGTAAGAACGTCGTTAATGATTTCGCCCAAATGATTTAATGTGGGCATGAAAGCAACTAGCATCCCGGAGAGTGGCTTAACTGGCACTAATTGAAATTCGGCTTTTGTCACCAAACCGAGCGTGCCTTGGGATCCAACAAATAGTTTAGTCAAGTCGAAAGTGTTACGATTCCACACATCCCACAAATTGTAACCAGTCGAATTTTTGCTCACACGGGGTTTGGCGTGCTTAATGGCATCATAATTTTTTTCTAGCAGTTGATACATCTCGCGGTAAACCTGCCCCTCAAAGTCTTTCCGGGCCATTTTGTGCTTAAGCTCCGCGACATTAAGTGGCTCGGTGATGTGCTCTTGGCCGTCGGCCCAAACTGCGCCAATTTTAGTCACATAATTTTCGGTCTTGCCGTAAGCCAGTGATTTTTCGCCACCGGCGTTATTGGAAACGATTCCCCCCATCATGCAAAGCTCGCGGCTAGCCGGGTACGATGGCATCAGCAAGCCGTGCCTAAGAGTAACCTTCTCAAACTTGCGATAGTAAACTCCGGGCTCGGTTACAATGGACTGACCATGGACCGCGCTAATGTGATTAAAGTTTTTGAAATCAACAATGATGCTGTCGTTAATGGCACCGCCTGACATGTCTGTGCCGGCACTTCGCCCCGTTAGAGACAAGCTCGGGTCAGCTTTTTTGTTGGCCGCCACAAAGCGTACCGCTCTTTTTATATCCTCGACATGCCTGGGATAGATGACCGCCTGCGGCTTGATCTCGAACAGGCTGGCGTCGTGGCTGTAAAATTCTAGAGTTCGATTGCCAGCTTTAACTTTGCCGCGCAACAGTTTATTGAGTTTTCGTTTAAGATCAAACACTCATCTAATCATAAGTGTTATAAAGAGGGAGGGCAAGATAGAAACGCCCCGCCAGTACAACCAGAGGAACGTTTCCGTTGCTTGGTTGCTCGTAGCGGGGCTAGTTGGCGGTCTGAGCCGGGGCGTACTTGTGCTCTCCTGCCAGGTAGGCGCGGACATCGGCCATGACGGCCGCCTTCAGCTCCTCGAAGGTTGCGTAGTCCGAGAAGTTGCCCCCAAAGGGCAGCTTGAAGCTGTCGGCGCGGGCCTCGGCGCAGTAGTAGCGCCACTCCCCCAGCTCGGTGCCGACGACGTTGCCTTCCTCCCCGCAGCGCAGCTCGATGCTGTGGGCGGCGCCGACGTCCCAGCGCTGGATCTGCAGGACGATGGGCGCGTAGCCCTCTCGCAGGTTCCAGATCGCCTCCAGGTCGTGGACGCCAGTCTTGTTAGCCTTGCGGCCAACGAGGTGGCCGTCGGCCAGCTCACGCATGAACAAGCAGAAGGCCTCTCGGGCTTCGAATGGACTCTTGAACAAGGTACTCAGCTCCCTTCGTTTCCGATAGACTGCTGAATCAAGCAACTATATTAGCATAAACGTTATAATAAGTCAATCTAGCGTGGCTTAACTTTCGGATACTTCTCGCTCGCCTTCTGCGCAATCCATGGTCCAATGTCATTCAATAATTTACGAAAAGCCACTTCATCATTGGTTGGCCATAATGCCATCTCGAGAGCGCGGTGCATCATCGGTTCCATCTCCGGATAATGCTTCGAGAAAAGCTTGTAGCAGGGATAGAGGTCACGGGTGTATACTTGCTCCTCTTCCATGACGAGTTCAAAGCCTGCGCGCAGAATTTGTTTGGCCGTCCAGCGCATTTTCTGTGCCACCGAAATATGCGTATTCTCCTTGAGATAGTCAGGTGAGACTTTGTCCGCAATGCTCCAGCAGGCAATCACCGCCTCGCGGCCAGGTTTAACCCTTGGCAGGCTGGGTGCTAAATCCTCACCATAAATGCAGGCAGACATGACTTTTATCAGGAAACTAGCCACTTTGCGCTCGCCTGACTTTATGCCCTCGTATGACTGTTTGCTTAGATCGATTCCTGATATAAAAGGATACTTTTGCTTTAATTGCGTACTTAAGTGCTTAGCCCAGCCCCAATCGATATCGCTCACGTCATCATAAACTACGGCGAGCGCGTCCACATCAGATGCGCCCTCAACCGCTCCGCCTCGGCTGACGGAACCACGGATATACAGGCTGTGCAGTCTTTTGTCGAGGCGTTTTATACACTCCTCTTTCAGATCGTTTACCGGTCCGTCCCAGGGCGGAGCAATCTTATCTGGCGAAGACTCGCTCACAATATAGCCCTCAGCGTCAACCGCAAGAACTGTCCCGATCGGCAAAATTGTATGTTTGGAGTTGGCCAATTTTCTGTTTGAGCCCTTTACTTGAGATTACTTAAACAACTCTGCGATTGCTTTGTCGACCTCATCAAGCTTGAGGTCAGCTGCGCGTTAACTAAGGCAAAAACGAATAACCGCGTTTTAGCTTCCAAACAAAGTATTTCTCCAAGAATAGCTTGGTGAAATCGTTGAATACGTTAGGAATCATAATTGCAAAATATCGCGGCTTAAAAAAGGCATTGCCAAGGATAATAACTTCCTTTTTGCCGGCGTCCATGACACAGAGCGCAGCAATTTTACCCCATGGCTTTTCTTTGAAATTAGTTTTGCCGCGAAGCGCCTTAACCACGTTTTCGGCCACAATTTTGCCAGTAGCGTCGCTTGGGTAACCGGTCTTGGGTACTCCAAATGGCACCCGGCCAGGCTTAAACGGCGGCTTGACATCGACAGCCAGACCTGCACCCCATACATTGGGATATTTCTCGAGTTGGTAACTGGGTTTAACGGACAAGAAATGATTTTCTGGTGCTTCCAGTTTGGGTGAATTAGCCACAAAGTCAACGCCGGTGAAGGGCACCATGAGCATAGTAAATTTAGCGACAATCTTTTCGCCGGTATCCAAGATGACCGCGTCGGCCGTCACCTCGCGCACACCCACTTCAGTACGGTAATGAATGTTAAAGATCTTCATAAACGACTTCAAGTAAAATTCGGCCAGTGGCATACCATCGATACCGAAATGCCCCAGGTAGGTTTCTGGTGTGATCCAGTATAGATCGACTTGTTTACGAATCTTTTCCTGGCGCAACCATTTTTCGACATTAAACAAAAATTCATAGGCCGCCCCCATACAACTGGCCTGTTGGGTTGCGCCAATTACGATCGGACCTGGATTTTTCTTGAATTCTTCCAGCTTTGCTCGGGTATCCAGTGCACCATCAACCGAGCCGATATAACAGCAGTGCTCACGCACTCCTGGGGCAATATCACGATTAACTTTGAGGCCGGTCGCTATTACAAGCTGATCATATGGGTATGTGCCGTGTTCGGTTACAACTGCTTGTTTGTCTGGGTCAACGGTCGTAGCGGTATCAACTACAAATTTAACGCCTCGTTTGTCAAACACCGGTTTGCGGGGTATTAGACATTGATCCACTTCACGACGCCCAATTGGCACCCAGATCAGTGAAGGAAAATAGAGCGAATCCTCCTTGCGATCAATAACTGTTACATCTACATCTTTTTTGAGTTTGCGTTTGATTTCAAGTGCCGCAGTTGCACCTGCAAAGTTTGCACCGACTACGACTACGTGTTTCACGGGGGACCCTCTGCTTAAGATTTTGAGTACAAGTGAGTTTTAACTGGCGCCGATCTTAATGCTTTAGCCTAAGCTTACTTCAAAAACTCTATGCTCACAATTAAACACCCAGATAGCCGCGAACATCAAACCAGCCGGCTTCCGGATTTTTCAAGTCATGGTTCAGCTAGTGGTATTATTACGAGATCAGTCAGGTTATAACCGCCGAATATGCCAATTCTACAGATAAGGATCTGGCTTTGGCGTCCGTTTATTCTAAATGGCAGGGGTGGCAGGGATCGAACCCGCGGCCTACGGTTTTGGAGACCGTCGCTCTACCAACTGAGCTACACCCCTCTGCCTCAAAAATTGTAAACGGCCCGGGCTAGCTTTACAATTCGGCTTTCGCTATTTAGTTTCGCGGTGGACGGTGACGCGCTTATCAACTGGGCAGTATTTATTCATCTGCAAGCGGTCGGGTGTATTCTTGGGGTTTTTAGCCGTGTGGTAATTCAAGTGGTGGCAAACTTCGCATTCGAGCGCGATGAATGGCCGGTTACGCTTAGGCATCAGATTTCTCCTTTGGTTTAACGGGCACGAAGGCGGATGCAATCAGGTAAACGACCAAGCCGGGAATAACGCCACTGAATAAGATTAAAACCAGTGTCACTAGACGCAGGAAATTAACGTCCACATCCAAATAGTCGCTCAGACCCGCAACTAGCCCTGAGACTGACTTATTTTCGGTTGATCGATAGAGAGTTTTTTGAGCCATTTTGTACCTGCTTTCCTGATTATATGGAGCCCAAGGTGGGGATTGAACCCACGACCCCTTCCTTACCATGGAAGTGCTCTACCACTGAGCTACTTGGGCCTACTGGTGCCGGGTGAGAGATTCGAACTCCCGAAGGCATAAAGCCAGCTGATTTACA
>CAZOQX010000007.1:0-48866 GCA_964582465.1 uncultured Candidatus Saccharibacteria bacterium | reverse complement strand
GGCTGGACCTTTCCTTATTTTGACGAATTTTCTGGCAAGATCATGGGCGAACAAATGAGTATGCCGTTTGATTTACTGCTTGGCAGAAAAACTTATGACATATTCGCGGCTTATTGGCCCAAGCAAGATCCGGCGGGCCCGGTGGCCAAGCCATTTAATAAAGCCACCAAATATGTTGTTTCCGGCTCGTCGCCCCAACTCACCTGGGAAAAATCCGTGCTGATTAGTGGCGATGTCGCAGCCAAGCTCAGAGAGCTGAAGCAGTCGGAGGGGCCTATGTTGCAGGTGCACGGCAGTGGCAAGCTAATCCAAACTTTGCTCAAAAACGATCTGGTGGACGAACTATGGCTCAAGACATTTCCGGTAACGCTCGGCCCGGGCAAGCGCCTATTTGCAGAAGGCACAATGCCAAAAGCCTTCGAGCTAATGGAATCCCAAACTTCGCCCCGAGGAGTGATCTTTGCGAATTACAAAAAAGCTGGCGAGGTTAAGACTGGTTCATTTGATTGACGCTGCGGCAGTTATAAAATTTCAAATTAGGTAATTAGTGGACGCTACGGCGTCTTTTTTGATTTAAAACACTACGCCCTCCCCCAGGGATTGATTCGCTAGGGGAGGGCGGTGTTGGCGCGGTCCGAACGGATGCGGTGCAGGGTGCTCTGGACTTGCAGGCTCTTGAGGGCATCGTCGCGGTGACGATACTTGGGGCGGTACTTCGAGCGCAGGCGGTAGTGCAGGCGCCAGGACGGCAGAAAGGTCGTGTCGCAGGTACGAATCATGCGACCTTCGCAGGAAGGAGCTCTGCCAGTCTGACCAGATCCGTGACTGGCTGGAAGTCGCCGTAGACCGCCCCGAGCTTCTTGGTTGCCTTGCAGAAGTGGGCGTAAATGCGATCGGCGGGCTGGTCCAGCGAGACGATGTTGTACGGTTGTCCGCACTTTGGCTCGGGGCACATGGGCGTGATGCTGATGTTGCGCTCGGGCACGTTGCCGGCCATGGCTACGACGCCATGCGCTTGAGGCGCCGGCGCTCCCGCTCGCTCATGCCTCCCCAGACGCCGTAGCGCTCGTCGCGGCGCAGGGCGTAGTTCAGGCACTCGATCTTCACGGGGCAGTCGGCGCAGACGCGCTTGGCCTCGCGCGAGGAGCCGCCCTTCTCGGGAAAGAACACCTCGGGATCCTGCTCGTGGCAGCGACCGCGTTCCTGCCAGGGGATGTAGTGGTTTGCCACAGCGACCTCCTTCATCCGACCGTTCGGACTTACGTTAAGGAGCTCCCTTTCTCACCTCACACTTTAGCTGGGCTGCCAAAGCTGTTAGATAAAGGATAACCAATTTTGTGTAAAGTGCAAATGATTTTTGTGCAAACCATTAGTTTTTTGTGAAATCTCACAAAGAAGGTAAAATGTATAAGCAGTTTGACAGCTTCGCCCCCGGAAGTTTTTAGGTTAAAATTGAGGGGTTCGAAATGATGGCACCGTGGCCGAGTGGTTAGGCGTAGGTCTGCAAAACCTTTTACAGGGGTTCGATTCCCCTCGGTGCCTCCAAGGGGCGAGTGGTGGAATTGGTATACACGACGGACTTAAAATCCGTTGCCTCACGGCTTGTGGGTTCGAGTCCCACCTCGCCCACCAATTGAACTTTATTATCATCTGTATAAAGCATTCGAGCCCACCCGCTAGGGCAAGCAGGAATGCTTACGGAAGCGAGTGGGCTCTTGGTCAGGCTGTCTTGGGAAGGCGCAGGCCGCTGCCGTTTGGCCAGTTGTCCTTGCCTTCCGGCGCGTGGCCCCAGTTGCCGGTGACTTCGCCGTCTGGGTTGACGGTGTAGCCGCAGATGATGCCCTCCTCGAGAGAGTAGATGGCGAGATCGAACTCCGGCCGCGGTACCTCATGAGTACGGAGCCAGGTCCAGAGCCGCCGTCCGATCCCGTTCTTGACCTTCCAGGCCCGCACCAGCTTGTCGGCGGAGGCCTTCTTGTTCGGATGGGGCGGGATCTCGATCTTGATGTCGAGAGCCGAGGTGTTGTGGTCCAGCCCGTGTCCCTCATAGTGCCGCAGCACGGTCTCGTAGACGCCCACTTCTGTTCCGTCGAGACCATTGAGGGTCTGCACGGTGGCGAGGGGGAGATGGCCGCTGACGAAGCACGTGGCCTTCTGCTCGGCAGTCAGAGGGGCCATGGCCTCCGGGTCCATGATGTCCTCTCGCGTGAAATCGCGCGGTGGGGACCAGGCGGGGGCGCAGTACAGCGACATGTCTGGCACGGTGGCCTCCTTGTAGAAGGTGCCTTCGCGGTGTCCGCCGCGGCGGTGGGCCAGCAGATCTGGCGATGGGATTACTTTAGGATAAAACTAGTAAATTGTCAACGTGATTACTGCAGTTGGAAGTGATATAATGAGTAGGCTTAAGCAGGGAATAAAATAATGATTTTGTGGATTTTGGTGGCTCTGGTCGCGGTTATCGCAATCTGGCTATGGGCTACTTATAACGGATTAATTCGCTCCAAGGTAAGGGCCGACGAGGCCTGGAGTGACATTAATGTACAGATGAAGCGACGCTATGATCTGATCCCCAACCTTATGGAAACGGTCAAGGGCTACGCGGCGCACGAAAAAAGCGTGTTCGAAAATGTGACTGTGGCTCGCACGGCGGCCATGAGTGCGACCGGCATGGCCGACAAGGCTCAGGCGGAGAATCAGCTTTCTGGTGCCTTAAAGAGCCTGTTTGCAGTGGCAGAAGCTTACCCGGACCTGAAGGCTAATCAGAATTTCTTGGAACTGCAGGAAGAGCTGGTGGATACTGAGGACAAAATTCAGGCCGCCCGCCGCTTCTACAACGCCAACGTGCGCGACTTCAATACCAAACTGCAAGTCTTTCCAACTAACATGATTGCCCGCTCACTTGGTTTTTCCGCCCGCGAATTCTTTGCGCCGGACGAGGGCGAGGCCGTGGATAAGCCGGTAGCCGTTAAGTTCTAAGCCGGTTAAAATAACACTATGTATCGACAAATTGCGGCGAATAAACGCAAAACAATTCTTTTGATGGCCGGCTTTGTAGTCTTTGTGGCTCTGATTGGCTGGGTTTTTTCGCTGGCGCTCGGCAATCGCAGCTTTGTGGTTGGTTTTAGCATTTTTGCGGTAGTGTACGCCCTTATTAGCTACTACGCTTCAGCCGCGATTACCCTTGCCCTGAACAAGGCGAAGCCAATCGAGAAGAAGGATGCGCCGGAACTTTACCGCATCGTGGAGAACCTGGCGATTGCCGGCGGTTTGCCTGTGCCAAAGATTTATATCATTAATGACCCGGCACCCAATGCTTTCGCGACTGGCCGCGACCCCGAGCACGCCGTCGTAGCCGTTACGACTGGCCTGCTTGAGATGATGGATGAGGCCGAGCTCGAAGGCGTGATTGCTCATGAATTATCCCATGTTGGTAATTACGACATTAGGCTGATGGCGGTGGTGGTGGTGCTTGTAACCGTGGTGTCGCTCCTGAGCCACTTCTTCCTGCGCTGGGGTTTCTGGGGCGATGACGACGATAACGGTGGTGGGCAGGCGAAAGCGATCTTCATGGTGATTGGGATTGTGACAGCGATTCTAGCGCCAATTGCCGCAACCATTGTGCAGCTTGCGATCTCACGGCGCCGGGAATACCTGGCCGATGCCAGCGGTGCGCTCTTGACGCGTTTCCCTGAAGGTCTGGAACGGGCTTTGACCAAGATTCAAAATAGTCAGGTAAAATCGACTAGCGCTAATACTGCCACGGCACACCTTTACTTTGCCAATCCTTTCAAGGGCAAGGGCGCCGGGATTGCCTCCGGCATTGCGAACATGTTCAGCACCCACCCGCCGATTGCCGATCGGATTGCTAAACTAAAAGCTATGGAGGATCAAGTTTAATGGCCAAAGCCAAACCTAAGTCTGTTGCCAAAAGAACGGCTAAAAAGCCCGTTTCCAAGCTAACTGTCAAAACTAAGGCGGGAACCTGGAAAAGCTATTGGCAAGCTACCCGCGCCTCCATCAAATTCTTCGGGGCTAATTGGAAGATCTTGGTTTGGGTGACTGCTATCGTCGCTCTGCCAACCAACCTTTTGACACTGGGCAAAAGTTTATCCGGTGACGCCACCGTTTCGGCCTACGTGTCTCTCGCGACGGTCCTAATGAGTCTGGCGCTGATTTGGACGGTGCTAGCTAAGGGAGCGGGTGAAAAAGTTAAAGCTCGCGATGCTTATTACTTCGGCACGGCTAAATTCGTTGTTTTCCTGCTGGTGGCGCTTGCTCTGGCATTGCAGCTTTTGCCCTTCATTATTGGTGCGGCTATCTTTGTGAGCGCGATCTACGGATCAAACGTGTCAATCAGCCAGGTCGACTGGGTGCTGCTTGTGGCTCTGTGGGTCGCGCTGGCGGTGCCATCGTTCTACCTTTTAACTCATTACGTCTTGGCACCGCTCGAGGTGGTGAGCCCGACAGTGCAAACACCGCTCCAGGCCTTGCGCGCCAGCCGGGCTTTAACGCGCGGTAAGGGTTGGCGGGTCTTTGGGCAGCTGCTTCTCTTCGGTGTTTCGGTAATTCTTGCAGTCGCGATTCCCACAGTCTTATTTGTTTGGCTCTACGTCTTAACCCATGGCGGGCAGATCTTTTTGACGCTTTTGCAAATTGTGATCTCGCTGGTATTCTTGCCGTATTCTTATGTCTACTTGTACCAACTGCGCTTTCAGCTAACCCGTGAGCAATGACCGAGCCCGCGGCCAGGGAGCGGATTGCGAAGCTCCGTGATCAAATTAATGATTACAGGTATCATTACCATGTTTTAAACCAGTCAACCATGAGCGAGGCCGCGGCCGATAGTTTGAAGCACGAGCTGTCTCTGCTCGAGGCCGAATTTCCGCATTTAATTACTCCAGATTCACCGACTCAGCGGGTGGCCGGTAAGCCGAGTGAGAAGTTCGCGGCGGTGCCTCACCAGACGCCGATGTTGAGCTTGAATGACGTGTTTGACGAGGCTGAGGTTAAGGCTTGGTTTGAACGGGCCCGGCGCGCCCAGCCAGAAGTCACCGATGAATTCTATGCCGAAATTAAAATGGACGGCTTGGCTGCCTCGCTAACTTACGAACAGGGAGTGCTTACGCGAGGACTGACGCGCGGTGACGGCTACACTGGTGAGGATGTAACGGCGAATTTGCGCACAATTGAGCAGGTGCCGCTGCGGTTGCGCGCTGCGCGTGGCGTGCCGGCCAGTGTGTACGGCGGTCGCTTCGAGGTTCGCGGTGAGGTCTTGATGTACAAACAAGTTTTTGCAGATTTGAATACCCGCCGCGAGCGCGAGGGTAAGCCGCTGTTTGCTAATCCGCGCAACACCGCGGCCGGAACGGTGCGCCAGCTCGATCCTCGGCTGGTGGCTGAGCGTAAGCTGAGCTTTCATGTTTATGCCGTGGTGACAGACGACCCGGCCGTCGGTACTCACGCCGACGAACATGAGCTTGCGCAAAAGCTTGGTTTCATGGTGGAACCAAATAGCGCTGTGGTGCGGGGTTTGGATAAGGTTATGGCTTTTACAAGCAAGTGGGAGGAAAAGCGCAAAGCCCTGCCCTACGGCACGGATGGTCTGGTGGTTACGATTAATGATCGCAGTATGTACGACCGGCTAGGGGTAATCGGCAAAGCTCCTCGCGCGGCGGTGGCTTACAAATTTGCGGCCGAGCAGACCACCACGAAGCTCAAAAACATCATGGTGAGTATTGGCCGCACTGGTGCTGCAACGCCGTTTGCGGTGCTTGCGCCGGTCAAAGTGGCCGGCAGCACCGTTGGGATGGCAACGCTACACAACGAGGGTGAAATTAAGCGCAAGGATATTCGCATTGGTGATACCGTGATCGTCCAGAAGGCCGGCGACGTTATTCCTGAAGTGGTTGGGCCGTTGCCAAAACTACGGACGGGCAAGGAAGAGGTGTTTGTGATGCCGAAGAATTGTCCGGTTTGCGGCGAGCCACTCAAAAAAGATCCAACCGAAGCAGTTTGGCGCTGTGTGAATTTTGACTGCCCAGCTCAGGAGCGCGGCCGCATTATTCACTTCGCCTCTAAGGGTGCTCTTGATATCGAGGGCTTGGGCGAGCGCAACGTTGATACCCTGCTCGAATCTGGCCTGATCAAGGACGCGGCGGATATTTTTAAACTGACGATAAGTGATGTGGAGCAGTTGGAGCGTTTTGCTCGTAAATCGGCTGAGAACCTGGTAGTGGCTATTCAGAGCCGCAAACGCACCCCGCTTAGTCGGTTTATTTATGCTCTGGGGATTCGCCACGTCGGCAGCCAAACTGCATTTGATATTGCGAACCACTTTGGGTCGCTAGAAAAATTCAGCCAGGCCAGCCGGGAAGATTTACGTCAAATTGAAGGAATTGGTGATGTTGTGGCCGAAGCCGTGGACGACTGGCTAAAGTCCGCCCGCCACCAAGAACTTTTGAAAAAGCTAGAGAAGTTGGGAGTTGAGCCCGAGCCAGTCAAGGTGGCGCAAGGTAAGCTCACTGGCCGGAATTTTGTGATCTCGGGCACGCTTGTGAGCGGTAGCCGTGAAGACTTCGCCGAGCAGATCCAAGCCTTGGGCGGCAAGTTCCAATCGAGTGTGACCAAGGAGACTGATTATTTAGTAGTGGGTGATAGTCCGGGTGCAAGCAAGCTCAAAAAGGCTGAGGACCTGGGTACCAAAATTATCGACGAGCGGGAGCTTATAAAGCTGCTTGATTAATACGAAAACCCCCGTGCCACAAAGGGTGCAGGGGTCTCGCAGTTCTAGTCCGATCTACACCGTCGCGGGTTCTGTTTGGTTGATGCTGTGGGTGTCCAGCCAGTCGACGGCCCGGAGTCGGCGGCGAATGGGCGCTCTTGCGCTCCTCAGGCCCCAGGCAATCGCCTCGGGAACCTCGGGAACCATTGTCCTCGTCTGGGCGAAGGTGGCGGTTGCGGTCTTGATGCGTCGCATGACATCGATTGCCCAGGGTCGCAGCGCGCGGGCGGCTGCGGCTGGGTTGTCGATCAGCGCCTTGACCTGATTTGAGTCCAGCCCCAGGTCGGGGCTCGACCGCGCGAGAGCGGCGCCCAGGCGAGCCCATTCGGCTGTGTCTTGCCCTGGGGCAAGGTTCACGAGCATTCCCAGGAGATTGTACGAGCGATGATCAGGTGTGATCCCGCTTGCCTCCAACAGAAAGTTATCTATCTTGCTTGGCTTGCGCACAGTGATCACGGTCCTTTATCAAGGGGACGAAAACTGCAATACAATTAAACCATAAAGTGTATAATAGTCAACTACTGTTTGCAGCGATCCATGCCAGATTCATCGAATAGACAGTGGCCGTCTTTGGTCAGCAAGACTACGCTTGTGATGGTGGGAAACTGTAGTAAGGTCCGATTAATTTCGTATTGCCCCTGAGCGTCACTAATTACACCTTTGGCGGTGAAATCCTTGCAGAACTGCAGCGTGGCTTGAGTATTTTTGATACTAAGCTGAAAATTATTGCCGCCGCAGTTACTTTCGCCCGCGACTGCGACTTGGGTAAAGAAGCCTTCGGTAACTTCGTCGGTAGTTGGCCCAGCCATTAGTTGAGTGATGGCAAAAGTGGCTACCGAGGCGGCGTTGGTTTGTCGGTCGACGGCGAAGACTTTGGTGGGGTCGTTATCGGAATCGGGGTGTTTGGAGAAATAAACTTTGACGTTGGCGGTTTGAGGATTGGTCGAGTTGGTTGGCTGGGTATTAGTGCTGGTGGCGGATGATGGTGTGGTTATTGTTTTAGTTGGTTTAGCTATCCAGTGTAATTTAATCGCAAGCGCGGCCGCACCTAAAAGCACGGCTGCAATCGCTAAGCCACTAAAAGCTAATCTGCGCCCTCGCATGATTCAATTAAATAACTGGTCGCCTTGGTTGTAAAGTTTTGCTCAGGAAAGGTAAAATAATGGATATGTCTAAGATTGATCAAACTGAAGTTGAACGCCTAGCTGCATTGGCACGGATTGGCCTGAAGCCAGCGGAGGTTAAGAGCCTCGCGACCGAACTTGCTCAAATTGTGGCCTTTGTTAAGCAGCTGCAGCAGGCCGACACGGCCGGTCTAGCGCCCACACACCAGGTTACGGGGCTAACTGATGTTTGGCGCGACGATGTGGTTCGGGCCGCCGATCAATCCCCGGCTGAGTTGCTTAAAAACGCGCCGCAAACGGTTGATGGCTACATTAAAGTTAGGCGGGTGATCGAGTGATTGATTTAATAAAGCCGATCGCACAGCTTGCCGCCGACGTCCAATCGGGCAAGATCAAGGCTGAGGAGCTGGTAAAAGCAGCACTCGCTAAAATCGAACAGGACAAGGCCTACCACACCGTGCTCGAAGTTAGTCTGGTGGCGGTGGAGCGGGCTCGGCAGATAGATACTCGTATTCAATCGGGAGAGCAAGTTGGTCGCTTGGCCGGTGTGCCCTTCATTGCAAAAGATAACTTTTTAACGCTGGGGACTCATACCACGGCCGCCAGCCACATTCTGGAGCCTTTCCAGGCGCCCTATCAATCCACGGCCATAAATAAATTGGAAGCGGAGGGCGCGGTCATGGTGGCAAAAGCTAATCTCGACGCCTTCGCGCACGGCTCTTCAACCGAAAATAGTGACTTTGGACCAAGTAAAAACCCTTGGGACGCCGAGTATGTGCCGGGTGGCTCTTCTGGTGGGTCGGCCGCCGCAGTGGCACTGGGACAATGCTCGTTTGCTCTTGGTACCGATACTGGTGGGTCAATTAGACTACCCGCGGCCTTCTGCGGCGTGGTGGGGCTAAAACCAACTTATGGCTTAATTTCGCGCTTTGGCGTTATTGCCATGGCAAGCTCAACTGACGTCATTGGACCGATCACTCGGAGCGTTGCCGACGCCAGCTTGCTGCTTGATATCATGGCTGGACCCGATGTCCTTGATGCTACCACTATCCCCCGCGCTGACTCCTACACCCAGCCCAAGCAGAATCTGAAAGGCTTAAAGATCGGCGTCATCAAAGAATACCTGGACGAGGGGCTGGAGCCGGCGGTCAAGCAAAGTATCGAGGCTGCTATCAGTCAGCTTGAAGGCGCTGGCGCGCAGGTTCAAGCGGTCAGCCTGCCCTCGGTGAAACTCGCTTTGGCCTGCTATTACATCATTATGCCGGCCGAAGTTAGCTCAAATCTGGCCCGCTATGACGGTATTAAGTACGGCTATAGCGCCAAAGGTGCGACGAATTTACGCGAAGTCTACGAAATGAGCCGCGATGAAGGCTTTGGCGCTGAGGCTAAGCGTCGTATTGCGATCGGTACTTATGTGCTTTCGAGCGGTTATTATGATGCCTATTACAAGAAGGCGCAGGTGGTCCGCAGCTTGCTGGTGCAAGAATTCGATGAGGCTTTTGGTAAATTCGATTTGCTGGTGGGACCGGCGGCCCCAACGGCGGCTTTTAAACTCGGCCAGAAAACTCATGACCCACTTGAGATGTACTTGACTGATATTATGACGGTCGCGGCGAACCTTGTCGGCAATTGCGCAATTACCATTCCAGCCGGCCACAATGAGGCTGGGCTTCCGATTGGCCTGCAGCTAATGGCGCCCCAGCACGGCGAGGAAGTGCTCCTCGGCGCCGCCCTTGCCGCCGAGGCCTTGATTGGAACCGCGGCATGATAACTTTCCTCGTCTTAGTAATAGTTATTGGAGTAGTGCTTTTGTTTGCAATTACTAGTGCGACCGCCAAACCGACGCATAAGTCTCATAAGCACCGCCCCGGTCACGTGGATCGTGAGCTAGTGCGTCAGCGTTGGACGACTATCAAGCACATTGCCCAGAATAATGGTGGCGTGGGCTTGCGTAATGCTGTGAGCGAGGCGGATAAATTGCTCGATCATGTTTTAAAACAACGTGGCTTCCGCGGTGAAACTATGGCCGAGCGCTTAAAGGCGGCCCAAAGTCAGTTCAGCGATCGCAACGCGGTTTGGCGTGCCCACAAACTGCGCAATGCCCTGGTGCATGAGGTTGAATTTGATTTGGTAGCAAGTCAGGTCCGCGAGGCGTTGGCCGATTTCGAGCGAGCTTTGAAGGACATGGGGGCGCTATGACATCAAAGCATTACACAAGCTCAGTGTTTATTTTGACTGACGGACATCCGGCCAAAGTCCTGTTGGTCCATCACCGCAAACTGGCCAAATGGCTGGAGCCGGGTGGCCATCAGGAAGTAAATGAAGATCCCGTTGAAGCAGCCATTCGTGAAGTTAAGGAAGAAACGGGGCTTGATATTACTAATTATCTGGCGCCCAAGGAAGAGCTCGATGATCACACCTGGAATCTGGCGGCACCCAAGTATGTGCTCGAGGAAAGGATGGCCGACCATTATCATCTTGATATGATTTATGTGGTGAAACTGCCCGAGGTGGCTGTCCGGCATCGCGCAAAAGAATCGGTGGACATCGGCTGGTTCACTGTTGATCAATTAGACGATTTGGACACATTTGATAATGTGCGCATTTTACTGCGCAAGGAACTGGTGCTATGACTACTTATCAAATTCCCGGCGTGGGTGAATTAACGCTCGATACAATTATCCTGGATTTAAATGGCACCATAACCGTGGGCGGAAAGGTAGTCCCTGGCCTTAAGGAGCGTATTGGTCAACTAAAAGAGCAAGGCTATCATTTCGTTTTGCTCAGTGGCAACACCAGAGGTGATGCTCGTAAGGTAGCACAAGATCTCGATATTGAATTGCACGAAGCTCACGACGCTGCAGCGAAAGTGCAGGCCGCCCGAGAATTCGACGCTGAGGGGCTGGTGGCAGTAGGAAACGGTCTGATTGACTCGGAGCTTTTTAAAGCGTCAACTCTTAGCATTGCCGTGCTGCAGGCTGAAGGGGCTCATGTCAAAACTCTTATGGCAGCGGACATGGTCGTCCCGACCGTCAATGACGCGCTCGATTTACTAATCGACTCGCAGAGATTGATTGCAGGTTTAAGGAAATGAGTAGACTTACTCCCACTATCGGTATCGAAACTCATGTGCAGCTCAAAACTAAGAGCAAGCTGTTTTGCTCCTGTGATAATGATGCCCGGGGCAAGGATCCGAATACGACGGTGTGCCCGGTGTGCATGGGCTTCCCCGGAACATTGCCAGTTTTGAATAAGCGGGCGGTGGAGCTGGCGATTAAAGCTGGGATTGCGCTCAATGCTAAGATCGCCGAGTTTACTAAGTTTGATCGCAAAAATTACTTTTACCCGGATCTACCGAAAGGCTATCAGATTAGCCAGTACGATCAGCCGATTGTTGTTGGCGGTTACGTCGAAGTTCCAGCGCAGGGCGAACTTGTAAAAGTCCACCTCACCCGCGCACATTTGGAAGAAGACGCGGGCAAGCTCACGCACCCGGCGGGAGCCGACTATTCGTTGCTCGATTTGAACCGGGCCGGCACGCCTCTGCTCGAAATTGTGTCCGAGCCTGATATTCACTCGGCGGCTGCGGCTAGGGCCTACGTGCAAGAATTAAACGCTATTGTGCGCTACGCCGACGTGAGCGATGCCGACATGTATCATGGCCACATGCGCTTTGATGTGAACGTTAGTCTGGCGCCCGAAGGGGAATTGGGTACTCGCGCCGAGGTCAAGAATTTAAACTCTTTTCGTAGCGTGGAACGTGCGGCGGAGTTTGAAATTGAGCGTCAAACCAAAGTGCTCGCATCCGGCAAGAAGATTGTGCAGGAAACTCGCGGCTGGGATGAGGATAAGGGCCAAACCTATAGCTTGCGCAGCAAGGAAGAGGCTCACGACTATCGCTATTTCCCGGAGCCAGATTTGCCGCCATTAATTATCAAACCCGACATGATTGCAGAGATCAAAAAAGCTATGCCCAAATTACCGCATGAGGTGCGAGCCCAGCTAGTCGCCGACGGCGTTGACGCTAAAACCGCTGAGGCGGTAGTGATTGATCCCGCCAAAGGGGGCATGTATATGGAAGCCGCCGGAAAGGGCAAGGTCGCCAAGCGGATTGCTAATCTATTAACAGCCACGGAAAACGTCCCAGAGCTAAATCAACTCATCGAGACTCATGATTTGGTAGAGGCAGGTAAGCTCAGTTTCACGGCCGCCAAACAAGTCATGACCGAGCTAAAACCCGGCGAGAGTGCTGAGACCGTGGCCCAGAAGCTCCATTTGATTCAAGTTTCGGATCAGGGTGAAATCGAGAAAATTGTCGATGCTGTTATAGCCGCCAATTCTAAATCGGTAGAGGATTATCGAGCCGGCAAAACTCAGGCCTTGGGCTTCTTGGTGGGTCAAGTGATGAAAGAGTCGAAGGGCCAAGCTAACCCGGGCATCGCTACCGATATTTTGAGAAAAAAACTCTCATAAACGAAAGAGGTCCACGAAAGAACTTGTAGACTTCTCTCGTAGACCTTCATTGTGTTGAGGGGGCGTCGCCGTAGACCATTCCCTGCGCCAGCGCTACCAGACCGTAGGCGTAATCCTCACTCCATCCCCCTTCGATGAGGTATTGCGCTGCTTTTCCTGCGTGGTTGAAATGTTCCTTGAGCGCGAGAATGGTGATCTCGATGTCCTCGGTGGGTACTGTCATGCGCTAGTCTCCGCACCAGATCGTGGACAGATACTCCATCACGTTTCCTCTATCTTGACGAAGTAGGAGCCCGAGAACCGCTGCGGCTTTCCGTCGTAGCCCATCACGACATCGCCGTCGGGGGGTCGCCTGATGGTTACCCACTGAGGATGCCCCACAGAGGTGAGGTCGTGTCCGGGGACATTCATCACATCGACGATCTCGAATGGGCCTGCCCCGCGCGTCAAGGTGTAGGCGGCGGGGACGGGTGTGACCTTGTCACCTGGCGAGAAGATCGTTTCGGTGCTCACTTCGGAACCTCCTCTCAGCGGGCGCCAAAGAACTGGGTTAAATTACCAGAAAAATAATCAAAAGTCAATCTTATGAAGTCTCTTTTGCTTGGTGGGTTCGGGCGCAGCTTTTATAATGGTTATATGCACGCCGAGCAGATTCTACTAATTATTTTGGGTGTTTTTCTGGGTATTTTCTTAATCCTCGGCATCGCCGTTACGATCGTCGTGTTTCGAATTATGAAGCGAATTCACAATATTAGCCGCAAATTTGATCATGCCACCGATAATTTGAGTGAACTGGTGAAATCGGTTGGGAAAAAGGTTGGGCCAGTGGTGCTTTCGGGTTTGGCTGGCGTGGTGGCGCGGAAGGTCAAAAATCGTAAAAGGGGGAGACATGATGATGAGTGATAATGAGCGCAGAGGATTTATCAGGGGAACACTAATCGGCGCCGCTATTGGAGCAGTGGCCGCCCTACTACTAGCGCCAAAGGCCGGCGAGGAGACGCGCCGCGACATTAGGCGTCGGGCCAGCAAAATCGGCAGCGATGTTAAAAGTAGGCTAGAGGATGTTCGTGACGAACTAGCTGCCCGGACTGAGCAACTGAAAGCCGCAACCGCCGATCTCAAGGGCGACGCTAAGCGCGAGAGCCAGACATTGATTAAAGAGGCGGAAACGCTGCTTGGCGATTTGAAAGTTACCGCCAAGGCTCTTCGCGAAGTTGGGGCCGACGCCAAGGATATTGGCAAGGCCCAGACGACTAAGTTGCTTGCAGACAGCGGGCGCGTCCTGGCTGAGCTCAGGCGGACCAGCAAAGAGGTTGCTCGCAGTACCCGCTCCAAGCTAAGCTAGCAATATGTTTAAACGTCGTCCCAAGATTCAGATTGAACCTACGGATAAGGAGTACGAAAAACTCGGTCGTGAAGTCGAGCAAATGGTGGTGAAAGATTACATTAATTTCTTGGGCAGCACGCGTAAACAAATTTGGGGACCATTCGTGCGTGGGGTTTTTGCGGGCCTGGGCGGGGTGATTGGCGCCACCGTTATGCTGGGATTACTCGTGGCCTTGCTCAAACACTTTGAGGGGCTACCTCTCATTAGTCACTATGTCAAAGATTTTGTTCATCAGATTCAACAAGGTAAGCCTTAATGCGTCACCGGCCGGCTGAGGCTGAGTTATTTCGGCGGAATCGGAAACGACTGGCCGCGGAGTTGCCGGCAGGGGCGGTGATATTGCTTGGTGCAAATAGTCTGGTGCAGCGAACCGGCGACACTAATTATCCGTTTCGCCAAAACTCTAACTTTTTTTGGGCTACCGGCTATGACTTTCCCGATGCTTGGTTTTGGCTGTGGCCCGATCAGGCGGATACTAAACTGCGCGAGATTCTATTTGTCCCGCGCCTGTCGGATAACGAGAAGCTCTGGAACGGCCGAGAGTTGGAATTTGATGAAATTTCGGCGCTTACAGGAATTGCACGGGTTGAACCGCTTGACCACTTTACAGAAGTTTTACACGCCCTCGATCAGGCTAAGCATGTTTATTTAGCAGATCACATGGCGCCGGCGAGTGTTCGACTAAACCGAAGACTCAAGCGGGACTTTCCCTCAACGACTTTTGCAAACGGACGACTAGTGATCGAGGAGCTAAGAACGGTTAAGTCTGATTTGGAGGTTGAGCAGATAAAACAGGCCATCGAGCTAACGGCGCTGGGGCTAGCAACGGCCAAGGAGCAGCTAAAAAGTGGGATTAAAGAATACGAGCTCGAGGCAATACTTACAGCTAGTTTTCGGCGCCACGGCGCCCGGCTGGCCTTTGAGGCCATTGTGGCCACGGGGCGAAATGCCTGCACCATTCATTATCAGGCCAATGTTGCCACCGTCGCTCAGGGCGATCTGGTATTGTTGGATGTGGGCGCAGAGGCTGCTAATTATGCCGCCGATATCTCGCGAACCTGGGTCGCCGGTTTCGCGTCGGCGCGCCAGGCCGAGGTTTATCAGGCCGTTCAGGGCGTGCAGCGGGCTGCCATCGAGCTAATGCAGGCAGATACCGACGTGCGAGAGTTTGAGCTTAAGGTGCGTGACCTGGTGGTCGAGAAGCTGCACCAGCTGGGCCTATTGAGTGATGCGGTGCTAAAGGATATGGTAAGCGCTCGGCGGGCCAGCTTGAAGTACTTTCCGCATGCTACAACTCATTTCTTGGGTCTGGATGTGCACGATGTTGGCGACATCACCAAACCCTGGGAACCTGGCATGGTCCTAACTTGTGAACCCGGCATTTACATTCCGGAGGAGGGGATTGGGGTGCGCCTGGAGGACGATATCTTAATTACAGCGGAGGGGCCGCTAAATTTATCGGCTGCAATCCCCCAGGAGGAGATGAAATGAATATGCAGGCTAAATCTTGGCTCAAGGGCTTGGTATGCGCGGCGCTAGCTTTTATGCTCGCTGCACCCGGCTACGTCTTTTTCCAGCAGCGCGGATTGGCTAGTCTTACGAGTGCTCCTAACTTCAAAGTGTTTGCCGCGGTAATTTTCCCGCTTTTTGGTTTGTATGCTTTTACGCTTATTTTCATCCAAATCATGATCGGCTCCCATCGTCTGATGTGGCGTAAACTATTTCCCCGGATTCTTAGTTTTCACCGAGCGGAAGGCTTATTCGCTTTGACACTCGCGGTTATTCATCCTTTGCTCATCGTGCTAGTTTATGGATTTTATCAGATTGTAAGCCGTCATTTTATTGCCGCGGGCTTGCGTACATTTGTGCTCCTGGGCGAAATCGCCATTTTGTTGCTTCTGCTCGCGGTCGGCGCCGCTATCATCAATTGGCGCTGGAGCGGCTTGACCCGGTTCTGGCGTTACCTGCACTGGCTTAATTATGTGGTTTTTGGACTAGTTTGGTTACATTCCTGGCGCGTGGGCTCAGATGTCCAAACCACCTGGCTTAGGTGGTTGTGGCTGGTCTATGCGGATGTTTTTGTGGCGGCGTTGCTGGATCGCCTGTGGCGTGGGGCGAAAAAGCGGTTGGCTAGGGCCCAGGCCAATTATTGAACCGTAAGGGTGCCGCGCTCGCTCGAGCTTAGGTGGTTGTGGAAGCCCCAAACGCCAGACTTGGTGACTATGGCGGTTTGACTCTGGTTTGGGCTGATTAAACCAACGTTAAGCTCGGGCTCATCGGTGTGCACCGGGTGAGGATCGGAATCAACTTGGATGTCCTCGGTGGAGGCGTTGGTAAACGTGACGGTTTGACCGGATTTAACTGTGGCATCTGTAAACTTGCCGTCGCAGAAGACAACTTCGGCGGCCTTTGGCGTAGGGCAGCTACTAGGTGTGGTGTTATTCTGATTGGCTGTCTGGTTGGAGCTGGCTGGTTGGGCGGCCTTCTTCGTGCCGCCGCGAGCAAGGATTAAAACGCCTCCAATTACGATTACAGCTGCAACTAATCCGATTACTACGGCCCTTTTCATGAGTGGCACTCCTTTATCGTCCCATTATAAGCCAAACTAAAAGCTCCCCGAAGGGAGCTTTTAGTGCTTAGCGCAGGCCAAGTTTACGTGAACAAGCCGGCCAAGGTGCCCAACCACGAGCGGCCTGGGTCAGGCGGGCTTTCTCGTCCTGCATCGCCGCAGGGGCAAGGTCAGGACGGGCGTAACCGCCGTAGTTGTTCCAGGTACGTAGGTCGTACTGATAGGCACCGTAGAAACCGTTACCGGTGTTCGTGGCGTAGTTTCCACCCGACTCACAGAAGCGCAGCTGAGCCCAGACGTCGCTACCGGCCACTACCACAATACGGGTAGCAGCACGGGCAGTGGCGATGGCTTTAGCACGAGCAGCGGCTTCAGCACGAGCCTCGGCAGCCTGAGTGGCACGCAGAGGCACTAAGACGTCGGTGTCGAAGTTGACTGGCTTTGATTTACTTGTAAAGGGGTCGGCCTGTCCAAGACGGAAGGCAATTTTGGTGCTTGCAGGCTGGGCCAAAGCCGTTGCCTGGGCGGTGGTAGGATGGGGCACCGTAGAAACCACCTGGGCGGTTAACATCGTCAGAGACGTTAACGCGTGGAAAATTTTGTTCATCGAAGGCTAATGCTTTTCGACGTACATTCCTTTCCGTTTAATGATCGCCCGAATCAAAAAGACCTAGAAAACTAGGTCAATTGATTGAGCGGAGACTATTCTACTATAGTCAGTCACATTTGTCAATAGCTTGCACAGTGTTGCCCAATGTCAAGTCTTGTTAGTGGTTATGCTTATGCTAAAATTGGTGGTAGCTTAAAAAGGTGGGGGAAATAAAATTGTCTGCTGTTGCCGAAACCAAAACTGGCTTCGTCCATCTGCATAATCATAGCCATTATAGCCTGCTCGATGGCCTCTCCAAAGTGCCGGCTATGCTGGACCGCGTGTCTGAGCTGGGGATGACGGCCGTGGCCCTGACGGATCACGGCACTCTATCGGGCGCCATCGAGTTCTATCAGGAGGCAGCCAAACGAGGCATTAAGTCGATTATCGGGCTAGAGGCCTATATGGCTCCTCGCGGGTTAGACGACAAAACTGCCAAGGTGGACGCTAACCCTTATCATCTTATCCTGCTCGCTGAAAACAATATTGGCTACAAAAACTTGATGAAGCTGGTGACGGTGGCTCACCTGGAGGGATTCTACTACAAGCCGCGAATCGATCGTGAGCTGCTCGCTAAACACTCCAAGGGCCTGATTGCCCTATCGGCTTGCGCTGGCGGTGAGGTAGCAACCCATATCAGGAATGGTGATCTGAATCAGGCCGAGGCAGTCGTGCGCTGGTACCAGCAAACTTTTGGTCCAGATCATTATTATCTGGAATTGCAGGACCACGAGGAGAAGTGGCCGGAGCAGCGCCAAATTAATGAGGGCTTGATTGAACTTGCGCAGCGCACTGGTGCGCCCCTCGTTCTGACTGCCGACAGCCACTATTGCTTGCCGACTGACCGCGAGGTCCACGAAATTCTGCTTTGCATCCAAACCGGCAAGACCATTGGTGATACCGACCGCATGACCATGGAAATGGATTTATTTGTATCCGATCCAGCCGAAATTGCTAAGCGGTGGGAGAAGTACCCTGAGGCGCTCGCAAATACCGGCAAAATTGCCGAAATGTGCCGGGTTGAGATCGAATTTGGCAAGTTTCGCTTACCGGTGTTTGACGTCCCCGCTGGTGACACCCAGCAAGATTACCTCAGGCGCTTGAGTTTCCAGGGTTTGGCTTGGCGCTACGGCGGTATTGCAAAGGAGGATATCAGTGTTTTAACTGAAGAAAAGGCCAAACAGTTGGTAAAACCGGACATTGTGGAACGGCTCGATTATGAGCTCAGCGTAATTTCGAAAATGGGCTACGAAAGCTACTTCCTGATCGTGGCTGACTTTGTAAACTGGGGCAAAAATCAGGGTATTATTTTTGGGCCTGGCCGTGGCAGCGCATCTGGCTCCATTCTTTCCTACGTGCTTAATATTACCGACCTGGATCCTATGGCCTACGACCTGATGTTCGAACGTTTTTTGAACCCGGATCGCATCAACATGCCGGATATTGATATTGATATTCAGGATAACCGCCGCCAGGAAGTGATCGATTATGTGACCGAAAAATACGGCCAGGATCGGGTGGCCCAGATTATCACCTTTGGCACGATGGCGGCCCGGGCAACGGTGCGGGACACCGGCCGGGCGCTGGGCATGGCTTACTTAGATGTGGACAGAGTAGCGAAGCTAGTACCTCAGCCGGTTCAAGGGCGTCACGTTCCTCTTGAAAAGTCGATTAAAGACAATCCCGAGTTGAAGCAAGAGTACAATTCCAACCCGAACACCAAGCGTTTAATCGATCTAGCTATGCGGCTAGAGGGGACAATTCGGAATAATGGCGTGCACGCGGCGGGAGTGGTGATTGGTCCGGATGCGCTGGTGAATTACACTCCCCTGCAACGGGCCCAAAAAGGTGGTGTCGCCACCCAGTACTCAATGAACCCGCTAGACGATATTGGTCTCCTTAAGATGGATTTTCTGGGACTTTCTAACCTCACGACGATTAAAAATGCCCTTAGAATTGTGAAAAAGGTCTACGGCACCAATATTGATCTCGCGACGTTGCCGCTGGATGACAAAAAGACGCTGGAATTGTTTGCCCGCGGCGACACCACTGGTGTTTTTCAATTTGAATCGGCCGGCATGAAGCGCTACCTGAGGGAACTTAAACCGTCGAGCTTCTACGATATTATCGCCATGGCAGCGCTGTACCGACCTGGGCCGATGCAGTGGATTGAGGATTTTGTTGAGCGTAAACACGGCCGCAAGAAAATCGAATACCTGCATCCATCCATGGAGAACGCTCTGAAGAACACCTACGGCATCATTGTGTACCAGGAGCAGGTCATGCAGATTTCGAAGGACATGTGTGGTTTCACGGGTGGTCAGGCCGACACCTTACGCAAGGCGATTGGCAAGAAGAAGCCCAAGGAACTGGCCAAAATGAAAACTGATTTTATCGAAGGAGCCATTAAGACGGTCGGAGCCAACAGAGATCTAATGGAAACATTTTGGGGTAATCTGGAAGCCTTTGCGGCTTACTGCTTCCCCAAGGCTCACGCCGCTTCTTATGCGCTGATTGCCTACCAAACGGCCTACCTGAAGGCGCACTACCCGGCAGCCTTTATGGCGGCACTGATGACGACCGACCAGGATAATATTGAACGGATTGCCATTGAGGTGGCCGAGTGTCAGCGCATGGGCATTGAAGTCCTACCGCCGAGCGTCAATGAAAGTTATTTAGAGTTTGGCGTGATGGCCTCAACTGGTAGCATTCGCTTTGGTCTGGGTGCTATTAAAAATCTCGGCGGTGGGCCGGTCGAAACGCTGATTGCTGCTCGCGAGGTTGGTGGGCAGTTTAAGTCGGTGGAAGATTTTGCGCGACGGGTCAATGCCACTCACGTTAACCGCAAGGCCTGGGAAAGCCTGATCAAAGCTGGCGCCATGGATGATCTCGCCGATCGCGGTGAGTCGCTCTTTAACCTTGATCTTATTACCAGTTACGCCTCCAAATACCAAAAAAACGCTCTGAGTGGCCAAATTGATATCTTTGGATCGCTCGGAGTGGAAGATCAGTCACCAAAGCTACTACTTGCGCCCGCGCCAACGGAGTTGTCTAACCCCGAGAAGCTGGCCTGGGAAAAGGAGCATCTCGGTTTGTACCTGTCACACCATCCTCTGGACGACTTCCAGAATTATTTGGCCGGAAATACCCAGCCGATTGGAGGGCTGAAGACCATGAGCGAGGGCCAGTCGGTCAAAGTTGGCGGCGTGATCACAACCGTTAAAAAAATCGTTACTCGTAACAATGCCATGATGGCTTTTTGCGGCATCGCCGATAAGACTGGCGAGGTTGAGCTAATTGTTTTCCCCAAGACGTTCGAGGCTTATAAGGATTTATGGGAACTCGACAAAATTGTGGCAGTCACCGGCAAGGTCAGTTTTAAGTCTCGCGATGGCCAGGTTGGTGAAGAGGTTAAGTTGATGGCTGATCAAGTTAGTGTCATTACGCCGGAGCAGGCCGGGGCAGCCCCGCCGGCCCCAGTGCCTAAGATACCGGTTGTAAATGAAGAAGTGGCCGAAGTGGTCCCGGCCGGCCGGCTGACTATCCAGGTGCCGGATTTGGCCGATGCTGCCTCACTGGTTAACCTGAAAAAAGTGTTGGGTCGGCACCCCGGCGTGTCGGAAACCTTTATCATTTTGACCGGTTCGGAGAGTAAGAAGATTAAATTACCATTTCGCGTGGCCGCCTCGAAGCAGCTAGTCACCGAGCTGGCAGAGCTATTCGGCCGTGAGCACATCAGTCTGGATGCTTGAAAAGCTCCAGGAGCCATGCTAGTCTAGCTTAGTTATGCAGCAAACCATTCAAAAAGTTGAGTCAGTTTACCGAAAGCGAGCCTTACCGGCCGTGCAGTCGGGCGATACCGTGCAGGTTCACCAAACTATTCGTGAAGGCAATAAGAGCCGTATTCAGGTATTCGAGGGGATTGTTATTCGGACTAAACGCGCCGGCGAGCTAACGGCTACAATTACCGTGCGCCGGATTGCAAGTGGCATTGGTGTAGAAAAGACTTTTCTACTGCACTCACCTAATATCAATAAAGTTGAAGTAATGCGCCGGAGCAGGGTGCGCCGTAATTTCTTGAGCTACTTGCGGGGCCGACGCGGTAAGGCTGCACGCTTGCAGGAAATGGATTTTGATCGTTCGGCCGTGAACGTCGCCGATGAACCCAAGCCGGAAACGGTGGATCAGTCCGCCCAGGATGAACCCGCCGAACCGGCTACATCCGAACCAAAGGAGCCGGTGGAAGTCGAGGCGGCGGTGGCCGCCAGTAACCCCGATGATGCGACTGTGCCGGCAGATGATGTGGCGCCGGTGGCATCGACTGATGAAGTCGCTGCCAAAGAGTCCGAAATCGCTGCTGCCGACGATGCCACTGCCGATCCCAACGACGAATCAGCCTTAGAGCAAGTTGAAGCCGAATCCAAAACCGACGACACTGCAGGGGAATAGTGCCGAAACGCGTTCATCCTTCCATGGCGTTAGTACGCGAGCTACGCGCTGAGGGGTTTGAACTGGTAGTTGGAATTGATGAAGTTGGGCGAGGTTGTCTGGCCGGGCCAGTGGTGGCGGCCGCAGTACTTTTGGCCGATGAAATTAAGCTTCCGGGGGTCCGTGATTCTAAGCTGCTCCCGCCCGCCAATAGAGAGCGCTTGGCCAGACGGGTTAAACAAGCGGCCTTAGCCGTTGGTCTCGGTTGGGTACGGCATTCGGAAATCGACGAACATGGACTGACCTGGGCAGTGCGCCAAAGTGGTCTCAGGGCTCTTGGTGACCTGCAGTCGCAGGCTGATTTTGTTATCTTGGATGGGAATCATAATTATCTAGCCGAAACACACCGGTCGCGGGCCTACATCAAGGCGGACATGACCTGTCTGCCGGTCGCGGCCGCGAGCATTATCGCAAAAGTGGCGAGAGATCAATATATGCACCGGGTGGCTGCCCTTTACCCCGGGTTTGGTTTTGAAACTAACGTTGGCTACGCCACGCCGCTACATCTTAGGGCCTTGCGGCTAAATGTCAGCCCGATTCACCGGCGTAGCTTCCGGCCTTTGGCCCACGGTTATGTCCACTAAGGTTGGTCAATTGGCCGAGGATCTAGCTGAGCGCTTTTTGCAATCGCAGGGCATGAAGGTAATTGCACGCAACTGGCGCAGTCGCTTCGCCGAGATTGATATTGTGGCCCGTCGCGGCAAGCAGGTCCACATCGTCGAGGTTAAATATCGCCGTAACCCCAACTTTGGCACTGGTTTTGATTACATAACTCCAGATAAAAAGCGGCGACTTAAGCAGGCAGCCTTGACATGGACAGCCGAGCACGGTGTGGAGAGTTATCAAATTGATGTGGTGGCAGTCTCGGGTCCGCTCGATGCCTCCACCCTCGAATATTTGCCCAACTGCCTAGTTGATTAGCGAGCCTTGAATTTTTCTAAAAAGGTCTCAAGGTGGGTGAGCTCGCGCTCATTCCAATTGACCGCCGTTTCGATTTGCTCGAGCGCCTGGCGGACGCTGCGCTTGATAACGGGGACGGAGTTTTGGGCAAAAAATTCGCGAATCTCCGCAAGCATCTCAGAAGTTGTGAAACTATTACCCACCGCGTCCGGGATGTGGGTGAGGACGTAGGAGCGACCGTAGCGGCGGACGAGCTCCGGCCAGTTTGATTTAATAAACTCCCATGCTAGCTGCCGTCCTTTCCGGTTCATGACTACTCTCACAATTCCCGAAAGTGTATCCTGCGGGCGTACTTCGTGAGATAAGCTCAACTTTAAGGTGTGCTGAAGCTCCGAGGTGGTTTGAAAAGAACCCAGCGAGGCCAGCAGGCGACGTTTTTCTTCCTGAAGCTCGGTGGTACGAAAAAGCTGGAGGAGCTGCTCGTAGGTAGTTTTATTACCGTTGCGGGCGCAAATGCTATAAACGGCTAGCCGCAGGTTCGGTGGCAGATGTTTGCCGGCCAAATGGTCGGCAAAGCGCTTTTTGGCCTCCTTAATGACGGCCGGCTCACCGCAGCGTCCAGCCACACCGAGTATTTGTGGCCGAAGCAAGCTATCAAAATGTGACTCGCCTGGTTTTTGATCCCAGCCTAACTTTTGCACCATCGGCTTGATCAGCCAGCGCCCAAATTCTTCCAGTCGGGGCAAATATTCGTCTGGCACCAAACCGAGCAGATGGCCGAGGCCGCCCAGGACACTCAGCCAGACAGCATAATTATCTTCGTCGCGGTAACTGGTGAGTAGCTCCAAAAACCGGCGGGTATCAAGCTCCGCCGCCTGGTTTAAGTGAACGGCATCATAGGCGATCCCCAGGCGGTCAGCTGGGTCA
This sequence comes from uncultured Candidatus Saccharibacteria bacterium, assembly GCA_964582465.1. Classification (GTDB taxonomy): domain Bacteria; phylum Patescibacteriota; class Saccharimonadia; order UBA4664; family CAZOQX01; genus CAZOQX01. Next base: position 25,568 of record CAZOQX010000007.1, on the reverse strand, counting down.
AGCAGCTTTTGGCGCAGTGGTGCTTCCAGGCTCTGCCACTGTGCATCATCATAGGCCACGCCAAAAAATCCCGAGAGGCCACGATTTAGTTTAAACCACTTACTCCCTCTAATCGCGGCGGGCAGCTCACCCGTGGCCTCGCGCAATAAGAATTGGCCGGAAGCTTGATCGGTAACATAACCGACGGGAATGGGCCAAACATCGTTTGATTTACCGGCCGACTTGGGATTTAGAAAGAAGCGGCTTTGGCGTACGGTGGAGCCCGCTAGCCACACGAACGGATAGCCGGTTTGCTTCGTCCAGGCGGACATCATTTCGACTACTGGCTTGCCTGAAGCTTCCTCCAGGGCCTGCCACAAATCGGCCGTGGTCGCATTGGCATAGCTGTGGCGCTTCAGATAGTGCTGCAGCCCAGCCTGAAAGTCGGTGTCTCCCAAAAAATCGTGCAGCATCCTAATAACTGAGGCGCCCTTGCGGTAGCTGATGACATCAAAAATTTCATCAATTTCCGCCGGATCATGTACTTCGATCTCGACAGGATGAGTGTTATCTAGACTGTCAGCATCACGGGCCTCCACGTATTCGGTCGCGAGCCACTTTATCCAAATTTGCCACTCGGGAAAGAGGTGATCGATTGCTAGGAACTCAACCCAGCTCGCAAATCCCTCATTTAGCCACAGATCAGTCCACCACTCCATAGTGACCAAGTTGCCAAACCATTGATGAGCCAGTTCGTGGGTTACGACGGTCGCTACTTGTTCTTTATTGGCGAGCGCCGTGTGCTTTTCGTCTACCAAGATCGCAACTTCGCGGTAAGTCACTAGCCCCCAGTTTTCCATAGCGCCACTGATGAAATCAGGAATCGCTACCATATCAAGTTTGCTCAACGGGTAAGGAATCGCGAAATAATCGTCGTAAAAATCTAATGTGCGAGCAGCCACGTCGAGGGCAAAATGGGCTTGCTCGCGCTTGCCAGGTGTAGTGTAGACTCGGACTCTTATGTTGTTATTAGAAGTCGTCTCTACCATATCCAGTTCGCCCACGATGAAGGCAAGCAGATAGGTCGACATCTTTGGTGTGGGCTCAAAATGATGGACTATACTTGCGCCGCGCTGCTCCTGCCTCGTTTCGGCAGTGTTACTAAGGGCGGCTAATCCAGGGGCCGCCGAAATCGCTACCTCGAACACTGCTTTGGCGGAAGGCTCATCAATGCACACAAAAACTTGACGGGCGTGCACCGGCTCGAATTGAGTGGTGGCAAGATACCGGCGCTCGCCCTCGATCTCGTAATAGCTGCGGTAAAAGCCTTGTAGCCCCTCACTAATTTGGCCCGATAGTTCAAGCTTCAGTGTGTAGGTACCGACAGCAGTTTCTTCGGCTAGTGTGAAGCGGACGGTATGGGATTCCGCGTCGAAATTTGTTTTGGTAACTTCAGGGCCCCCTTCTAGGCTGACTTTTTTTATCTCAAAATCAATGGCGTGAAAAACTAGTTCGCGGCTGGGGATAGTCAGCTCGAAATCGATCTCCTCGCTTATCTCGTAGGTGAAGTTGTCCAAATCTGGCTCAATCGTGAGTCGGTAAGTTTGGGGCTTAATAGCGGGGTAAAGTCGCTGAACGTTTTTCATTGAACCATTATAAGCCAGCCGGCTCGGGCAAGCACGGCCATTTAAGATTGACGAATCAGTGAGCTTATGGTAAAATATGATCTTCGTTGAGGTGACTCGACGGATGCTGACGGGATGGCGGTAGTTTCGTCGGCAAGTCTTATTACCGCACAAAGGGGTGATGGCCGTGATGCTCATGGTCAAGCAGGGAAAGTCGTCGCTGGTGATCTCGGAAGGCTGGTGGGTGGCGGAAACCTCCTACAGCCTCTGGGACGAGCGCGGCTACGGTCCGGACGACCAGGACTGGTCGAATCGAGAAGAGCGGGGTTACGATCTGGTTGGCGTGTCCGAGGTCGTCAAGTTCGTCACCACCGAACACCATGACACCGGATCCGACGGCTGGACCCGTACTCGCAATCTCCACCAGACTCATCGACTGGTCGCGCCCGACGCCTTTGGCGTCATCGAGTGGCGCAGGCTGGACGACAAGCTGGTGGATGGGCTCTACTTCCGCTCGGCACGCCAGGTTCACAAGGGCGAGCTGGGCCGCCTCCCCGAATTTCCACGGCCCAGGAGGCAGATGCGGGTCAAGGACAGGGTTGGTCACGAGTGGGTCAACCTTCTCGAGGTGGCCGAACTGGTCGGCGAGCGGTGGATCACACTGCTCAGGCGGTTTTTCCCCTTCACCAATGACCAGAGCCCGGTACTGATGACCCAATTCGGCACTCGCGAGGGAATGCTCGGTCCTCACCTCGGGGATCCGCAGCGGTTCTTCTCGATCGATGAGGTTCCCGCCCGTGATCCCGCGATGGTGTGGATCACGAAGGGCCTCGCCATGACCATCCTGTACCTGCACCACTTCGGCTACCCGACCCACTAGAGCCGGGAGCCAGCGCCGGGGCCGCCGGGCAGACTTCGGTCTTGTCTGGCGGCCCTTCGCCGTCTTGACCGCCCGTGCTATATCAGGTATGATTAAAACGTCCTGAAGTCGGTTGTCAAACCGGCTTTTTACGTCAAATCAAGGAGTATAGCTTCATGCAAACCAACTTTTTCACCGCCATTAGCCAGATCGCCGAAGAAAAGGGCCTGCCGGTTGAATTAATTTTAGAAACCGTCGAGGCCGCGCTCGCCGCCGCCTATCGTAAGGATTATGGTGATAAAGACCAGACTGTGCGCGTGCAACTCGACCCCAAGAGCGGCGAAACCCGCATTTTTGTCAGCAAAGAAGTTTCTGAGGAAGTCGAAAACGAGCACCTGCAGATAACGCTCGCCGATGCCAAAAAGTATCAAAAAGACGCCAAAATTGGTGACGTTATTGAGTATGAAGATCATCCCGAAGGTTTCGGCCGGGTGGCGGCGCAAACAGCCAAGCAAGTGATTATTCAGCGTATTCGTGAGGCCGAGCGCGAGATTATCTTTAACGAGTACAAGGATAAAGAAAACCAAATTATTAATGGTTCGGTCCAGCGCGTTGATGGTAGCATTACATTCGTTGATATTGGTAAAACTAATGGCGTTTTGTATCAGAACGAGCAGATCCCCGGCGAGCACTACTATCCTGGTCAGCGTCTGAAGGTTTATGTGGTGAGTGTGGAGCAGACCACTAGGGGTCCGCAAATTATTTTGTCGCGAGCCCATGCTAATCTGGTCCGGGCCTTGTTTGAGCGTGAAGTCCCTGAGCTCGAAAGCGCGGCGGTCGAGATTAAGGGCATTGCTAGGGAAGCCGGTGTGCGGACCAAGGTAGCAGTGCGCTCAAATACACCCAGCATCGATGCCGTCGGTACCTTTGTGGGTGGCCGGGGAGCGCGGGTGCAGGCGGTGATGACGGAGCTGGGCGAGGAGAAAATCGACATTATTTTGTTTGATGATGACCCCAAGGCCTTTATCACCAATGCCTTGTCGCCCACCAAAGTTGTAAGTGTGGCGCTGGACGAAAAAGATAAGAAGGCCATAGTCAAAGTGCCTGAGGATCAACTGTCGCTTGCCATCGGTAAGCAGGGTCAGAACGTTCGCCTCGCGGCCCGCCTCACCGGCTGGAATATCGATATTGTCAGTGCTGATGAGTCGCGTGTAGAGGCTACGGCTGAAGCCGCCCAGCCCAAACCAGCGGCCAAGGGTAAGGTCGACCTGGAAGCCTCGTTAATTGAGGCAGTTAACCAGGGGACAGATGAGACGAAGGTAGTTGCACCTGAGCCTGCCGCGCCGCAGCCGGCCGAGCCAGACACTGGAAACGTCGCCACGAATGAGTCGACCAGTGATAAAATAGTAGGCGAAGGGGAAAGCAAATGAGCTCAGCCGATTTTAAATCATACTTCGAACGCTTCACCGATAACGCTAAGCGCAGCCTGGAAAATGCTGAGCAACTGGCTCAATCTATGGGCGCAAGCTACATCGGCACTGAGCACATCCTTTTAGGAGTTCTGCAAGAAGAAGGCTCGGTTGGTTCAAAGATTTTAAAGAACGCGGGCGTTACTCTAGACAAGGCGCAACTGGCGCTTAGTTTTTCGCATAAAATTGTCACTTCCGGCGGCCGCCGCGGCTTGAGCCAGACCGCCAAAGATATTCTGACTACTTCGCAAAAGGTAGCTCGAGATTTCGGCCAGCCTTATTCCGGTACAGAGCACATTCTATTTGCCATCTTGAATCAAAAAAATGCCCGTGCGAATGTGCTTTTGCGCGACATGATTGATCCGTCGGTAGTGGAAACAATTAAAAACGAGCTCGAGAATTACCTGGGCAACCAGTACTTTTATCCTGAGGAGGGCTCGCGTCGCACCCAAACCGGGGGTGGCAAGAAGAAATCCAAAACGCCGGCTCTTGATCACTTTGGTATAGACTTAACTATTAAGGCCAGTGAGCACAAACTCGACCCGGTGGTCGGCCGCGCGGCGGAAATTCACCGCGTTGTCTCAATTCTCAATCGCCGCACCAAGAATAATCCTGTGCTCATTGGCGAGCCTGGCGTCGGCAAGACGGCTATTGTGGAGGGTCTAGCGCAGCGCATGGATGTGGGCGAAGTGCCGGAAATGTTGCAAGGCAAGCGGCTGGTGATGCTCGATCTGGCAAGTGTTATCGCCGGTACCAAATATCGTGGTGAATTCGAGGAGCGTCTGAAGAAAATTCTGGATGAGCTGCAAGCCACTGGTGACGTCATCCTCTTCATCGATGAGATTCACACCGTCGTCGGCGCCGGGGCGGCTGAAGGTGCTATAGATGCTGCCAATATTTTGAAGCCGGCCCTGTCACGTGGTGAAATCCAAGTGATTGGCGCCACTACTATGGACGAATATCGTAAATACATCGAAAAGGATGCCGCTCTCGAGCGGCGCTTCCAGCCGGTCATGGTGCCGGAGGCGACGGAGGCTGAGGCCATTGAGATTCTCTACGGCCTGCGCCAACGCTATGAGGAGTATCATGGCGTGGAAATTACCGATCAGGCGATTGAGCAAGCGGCTAAGCTGTCCAAGCGTTACATTGCCGACCGTTTCTTGCCCGATAAGGCCATTGATTTAATCGACGAGGCCGCCTCGCTGGCTCGGATTAAAAAGGGTGGTCCGAGTAAGCGTGTCCGGGCCTTGCAGAAAGAAATCGAAGAGCTGAGGTCCGATCTTGAACACGCCGTTGATCAGCAGGACTTCGAGCTCGCGGCCAAAATTAAGACCAAGCAGAGCTTGATGCAACAGGAGCTAGATGCCCTGCGTCTCAAGGAAGGTGACTCGGACGAATCACTCAAGATCACAGGTGAGGACATTGCTCAAGTGGTGAGCTTCATGACCGGTGTCCCAACCAGACGGCTGATTAAGGCAGAAATTGAGAGCCTGATGAAGCTCGAAGATTCGCTCAAGAAGCGAGTCATTGGCCAAGATGAGGCTGTGGCCGCCGTGGCTAAATCGATTCGCCGCAGCCGGACTGGTATTAGCGACAGTCGCCGACCAATTGGTTCGTTCATTTTCCTAGGGCCGACCGGTGTTGGTAAAACTGAGCTAGCCCGCGTGCTGGCCCAGGAGGTTTTCCAGAGTGATGATGCCATGGTGAAGCTTGATATGAGTGAATTCATGGAGAAGCACAACGTCTCGCGTTTGCTCGGCGCGCCGGCCGGCTACGTCGGCTACGATGACGGCGGCCAGCTGACGGAAATAATTCGGCGCAAGCCCTACAGCCTCATCTTGTTCGATGAAATCGAAAAGGCTCATCCGGAGGTTTTCAACATGCTGCTGCAGGTTTTAGAAGATGGCTACCTCACGGACGCCAAGGGGCGACGCGTCGATTTTCGTAACACCATCATCATCATGACATCTAACGTGGGCGCCGAAACCCTCTACAAGGAAGCTGTACTAGGCTTTAAGGCCGCGAGCAATGACGAAGCTCACCAATTAGACCAGGTTCACGCCAAAACTACCGAGAAAGTTACAGCCGACCTGAAGCGGACCTTCCGTCCGGAGTTTTTGAATCGGATTGATCGGATTGTGGTGTTCCGCGCCTTAAGCAAACCGGACGCTAAAAAGATTCTTGATCTACAATTAGCCGATCTGCAACGCCGCCTGAACGAGCAAAAAATTACCATCAAGGTTTCGCCTAGTGCCAAAGAATACTTGGTGGAGCAGGGATACGATATCGATCAAGGGGCGCGACCGATGCGGCGAGCCATTCAAGATTTAGTGGAAGACCCGCTGGCGCAGGGTATTTTATCGGGTAGTTTCAAGGCGGGTGATACCGTAGTTGTAAATTCGCGCGGTGGCGAGCTCAATCTGGAAGCTTTGCAGCCGGCTCATTAATGTTCGTAAATTGTTCGCCTACATGTTAAACTTTAATTATGCCTAAATCGGCGACTCAATTCGTCTGCCAATCGTGCGAAAACGTCCAGGTCAAATGGAGTGGGCGTTGTCCCGAATGTGGTGCTTGGAACAGCCTGGTTGAAGCTAGCGTGGCGCCGAAGTCCTCGCGCGGGTCTAACGTCGCCGCTAAGCCCGTCAAGCTACATAGCCTGAAATCGGGCTCAAGCCCGCGTCTTGGTACTGGCCTTGCCGACTTCGATCAAATTTTGGGAGGCGGTGTCGTGCCGGCGAGTGTCACGCTGCTTTCAGGCGATCCTGGTATCGGTAAATCCACTCTGGCCTTGCAAATCGCCGCTCATCTGGCCGCCGTCGGCAACGTGTTATACGTGAGCGGGGAGGAAACGGCCGAGCAAATCAAACTCCGCGCCGACCGGTTGGTGCAAAGTCCCGGTGAGCTCGATCTTTTGACCGAGACCGATGCCGAAAATGTAGCCGATCTCATTGCCGCGGGTGGCTATTCAGTGGCGGTGATTGATTCTATTCAAACCTTAACCGCTGAGGGGGCGACCGGTCAGGCCGGCGCCGTCAGTCAAATCACGGCCTGCGCCAATCTGATCCGTCAGGCCGCTAAGTCTTCTGGTACGGCCATATTAATTATTGGCCATGTCACCAAGGAGGGTTCGATTGCTGGACCGAAGCTGCTCGAGCATTTGGTAGATGTAGTTCTGTACTTTGAGGGCGAGCGCTTTGGTGGGTTTAAAGTTTTGCGCTGTATTAAAAACCGTTTTGGCTCTACTAATGAAGTAGCCCTCGTGGAAATGACATCAACGGGATTAATCGGAGTGCCAAACCCGTCGGCCGCCTTGCTCGCGGAGCGTCAAGCTGAGCCTGGTTCAGTGGTACTCGCGACGCGTGAGGGCAGCCGAGCCTTTTTGGTCGAAGTGCAGGCTTTGGTAGCCGCCTCCTCGTTTGGCTATCCTAAGCGGACGGCCGTGGGCATCGATTTGAATCGGCTCAATTTGCTAATTGCCGTACTTGGTCGCTTGAGTGGCTATCAGTTGAACACCCAAGATGTATATGTTAATATCGTGGGCGGACTCAAGATCAGTGAGCCGGCAGCAGACCTTGCAATTATTATGGCGATCGCCTCGGCTTTGAAGCAGAGAGCAGTTGCCAAAGATATGGTGATTTTCGGGGAAGTCGGTCTAAACGGCGAAATCCGGAGTGTTGGCCATATTGAAAAGCGTTTATCCGAAGCCAAGAAAATGGGCTTCAAGCGGGCTCTTAGCCCCAGTTACAAATCGCAGGTTGGTCTTATTGGTGTCACCACCGTTGCTCAGGCTATCAAAGCTGCTCTGGATCAAAAATAATTAATTAAAGGGCTTATAAATTGCTGTTTTTATTGTTTCTGTTTGTCGGGCTAGGCCTGGGCGTGGGTGGGGGTATCTACCTTTCGCGTCGTACCGCTCCTGCGCTTGTTGGTGCCAGCGCTATCCTGGTTGATACTTCAGTTTTAATTGACGGTCGGATTATTGATATCACTAGGGCTGGATTCATGCGCTCGACCTTGCTGATTCCGCGGTTTGTGCTAGCTGAGTTGCAACTAGTGGCCGATAGCGAAGACTCGCTAAAGCGGGCACGGGGGCGACGCGGCCTTGAAATGCTCAGTAATCTGCAGCAAGAGCCGCTGGCCGAGGTGCAAATCATCGACGACGATCCCAGAGAGATCCGCGAGGTTGATGCTAAACTGGTGAGTTTGGCGCGCAAGCTCCGCAATGATATTCTTACGACTGATTATAATCTGAACCAGGTGGCTCAGATTGAGGGCATCCATGTGCTAAACATTAATGAACTTTCGAATGCCATCCGACCCGTGGTTATTCCCGGTGAAACCCTGAGTGTGAAAGTAGTGCAACCGGGCAAGGAGTCAAACCAGGGCGTAGGGTATTTGCCCGACGGGACGATGATCGTAGTGGAAAATGGCGATAAACTAATGAACCAGGAAGTACTAACGGAGGTAACGCGCGTTTTCCAGACAGTGGCCGGCAAAATGATTTTCGCGACGCCGCTCAACGCTAATTTTAGCCAAAATGGGTTGGGCAGATCAAAACACCAGCGCCGCGGCGGCCATCACAATTCTAAGCGGCCAGGCTCCGAATCCGCTAGCTAGGGCGAAACTACGATCGTAAATGTGACAGTACCCGTTTTGTTGCCATCATTATCCTCGACGTGCCAAGAGTGAGTGCCAGAAGTCCAGCCTCCACCCGGCTTGTAGTTCGTATTTGTTCCGGAGACTGTTTTTGTGTCACCATCGACTACCAAGGTATAAGGTCCTCCACTGCTTGAGGCTGTCCAGTCGAAAGCGATTAAAGAATTTTTCGAAATAACCCCCGACTGAACACCCTTCGGCGAATTTGCCTTGAAAACGCTGCCACCACCTCCGCTGCCAGTAATTGTCACACCGGTGCTGTCCTCTGCCTGGTATAAGCCAGCATCAGTTACAACGGCCTTTACTACGTAAGAACCTGGATCAACCTGGCTGGTGTCAAATGCGTAGGGGCTGGTTGAGTCGCCACTAAGAGGCTGAGTTGAGACAATCTGGTCTCCGAGGTAGATGTCTAGTTTATTGATACTAAATGTACCAGAATTCCACGATGCTTTGATATGAGCGGTGCCGTCGTTATTGTTAGTGGCCGTGACATTTACGGTTGGTTTTTGATCGTCGCAGTGGTGAACGTCGTCACTACCCGATGGCAGCGTAGCGCCACCGGTATAGCCAAGGCTTTGGGCCAAGGCTTGGACGGGAGGGTCCCAGCGGCCGTAGGCCGGGTCGGTGGAGGGGATTTCGGCGTGCATAGGTGAAATGGTGACATTTTGGACGGCTAGGGGTGGGGTACAGTCAGTCGCAAGTTTGCCCGAAACTTTATCAATTTTGGCGGCTTGGGCGGAATCGGGGTTAGATGGTTTGTACCATGAGGGGAAGATATCGGTGCGCAAGTGGTCGGTCTGGCCTTGAGCTGGGAGTTTGCCGGTGTAGGCGTCTAGAGTTAGCTTCTTAATGCTGCTGGGCGCTGGGCCAAACTGTTGAATCGGCATATCCTTGGTTGCCGTCACCATGAAGTCGTGCCATATCGGAGCGGCTACGTCAGCGGCGGCTCCTCTCATGGAGTGGTTATCGTTATTACCCACCCAGATTCCGGTTACAAGATTTCTGGTATAGCCCATTGTCCAGGCGTCGTTGAAAAGTTCAGTTGTGCCAGTCTTGGTAGCCGCTGGCCGGTTATCGGGAAGGGAGAAGTACCTGGTGTCAGATCCGAAGGCAAAAGACTTAGCCGGTACATCACTCAGTACGTTATTCATTAAGTAAGCGACTTGGGGGTCAAGCACGCGTTTGGGCGTGGAGGTAACTTTATATTCCTCCAAGGTCTTGCCTTTACTATCGGTAATCTTCAGCACATCTTGTTGATCGTAGTGCACGCCACCGTTCGCAAAGCTACCATAGGCGTTAGCCATATCAACCAATTTAACTTCGCCTGACCCCAGGACGAGGCTTAATCCGTAGGGGTGCTTGGGGTCAAGCGTGGTAATGCCCATGCGACTAGCTGTTTCGATTGAATCACTGATTCCCGCCATGTAGAGCGTCTTTACGGCCGGGATGTTGAGTGACCCCGCTAGCGCCGTCCGCATCGACTGTACGCCGTAGTTACGGCCGGAAAAGTTCTTCGGGCGGTAAGGCGGCGTGCCACCGAAGTCGGTTGATACATCATACAAAGTAGTGCCAGGGCCGTAATTTTTGCCCCACGCCGTCGCATACACAAAAGGCTTAAAGCTCGAGCCCGGCTGGCGATTGGCCGTGGCCACGTTAAACTGTGACACGTTGAAGTCGTAGCTGCCCACCATGGCCAGGATCTCACCACTATCCGGGTCGCTAGAAACTAGAGCGGCATTACTCCCACCCAAGGCCCTGACGTGGTCGATATCCTTTTTGAGGACATCTTCGGCCGTCTTCTGCTTATCGTAGTCAAGCGTGGTGGTGATATCCAAACCGCCTTCCTCCACAGTCGCCACTCCATACTTAGCCTCAAGCTGCTTCTGGACATACAAAACAAAGTTTGGGCCGGTGATGTTCGCATAATACTGGGGAGTGGGGGGGAGTTTGGCCAGGGTGTCAATTTTTTTGGCGGCATCGGCTTGGGCTTGAGTAATGTAATGTTGTTCGGCCATCAGGTTTAACACTACGTGTTGTCGCTCTATAAGGATCGTCCGGTTTTCACCGTAAGGTGAATAATAGGTTGGTGCCTGCGGCAGAGCGGCGAGCATGGCCGATTCATCTAGTGACAGGTCTTTCGCGTCCTTGCTAAAGTAAGTTTTGGCCGCCGCTTGGATACCGTAGGCGTTATTACCATAGGGAATTTCATTTAAGTACATGCGCAAAATATCATCTTTTTTATAGAATTGCTCGATCTCAATTGATAAAATCAGCTCTCTAATTTTTCTGGTAATACTGCGTTGATTGGTTAAAAGAGCGTTTTTGACGAGCTGTTGTGTAATAGTCGATCCACCTTGCAGAAAACTGCCGCGATGAAAGATATCAACAAAGGCGGCTCTCAAAATTCCCAGGGCACTAAAGGCGCCGTGATGGTAAAAGTTTTTATCTTCAATCGCGATCGTGGCGTCCTTGATCGAGGCCGGCATTTGGTCGAAGCCGATAATGCTGCGGTTTTTGGTACCGTAAACCTCATACAGCAAATGCTGGTGAGAGCGGTCCCAGAATTTGGTAGTATTGGCGGCTACCTGAGCGTTGACCTTGTTGGGACTGGGTAAATCTTTGGCGAAATAAAGAAAAATCAGGAATAGTAAAAGCAAGCCTGTGCCAGCAATTTTCCCCAGCCTGATCAAGCCAGCCCGGCTTAGCCAGTAGTCCTTAAAGTTCGATGGTTTAAAGCTGAATATGAAACGCTTAAAACGATTTTTGAGGTCGTTCGCGTTTAGGAGAGACTTGTATTTAACCTTCCGCCTCATAATGGGTACTGCTTAATTGTAACAAATCTGCGCTGAAAAACTAGAAATGGTTACGTTAGCTTAGGCGTTGGTCAATGGATAGAATATTGCCCTCGGTGTCTTTAAACCAAGCGGCTTTAACATCGCCCAAGACAGCGATGCCGTTTTCGGTCTTTAGCCCAGGGAAGTCGTATTCCTCGAAGGTTACTCCCTTTGACTTCAGGTCTTCGACTACGGCTTCGATGTTGTCGACTTCCCAGCCCATATAGGTGGCTTGATTGGTGCCAGCAAATTGAGACGGGTAAATTAGAAAGTGAGTTTTGCCGCTTTCGTACATGACGCCGTCGGCCATCTCCTTTTTAACGGTAAAACCGAGGGTGCCGCCATAAAATTGTTTGGCGCGGTCGAGATCTTTCACGGCCAAAGCCGGAGCGACATCAAAGTTTTTAAGCATGGTTTCTCCTTAATCTTTTATTAGCAAAAAAAGTTTAAGCGACTCTTCAGGCAAAAGATTTGGGCAATTTGCTAAATAGGGCTTAATTTCCCAGTTTACATTTGTAAGCATTAGCGCTATGGTGAGGTTACTCGGAGTTCAATATCCCTACGGCAGGGGAAATCCTAAACATCCGCCGCCAAAAGGCCAGCATGGACTTGGGACAGGCGAACGAGGATTTTCCGGGCAAGAAGCGCTAAGCCGATTGGCGCCGCACCTGTACTAAACCGACTCCGGATGGAGTGCCGCCTGGGGTGAGCGGCGTAACAAGGGCGTTAGTGACGTTAAGGTGGCCGCTAAGGCGGAATCACCACGAGCGAGAGCGGAACTTATTCACCTGGTTAGTCCTCACCAGGACCCTCCGGTTGGACCGCTCTCCGACACAGCCCATCTTCACCCCACCCCTAAACTGCTATACTATGCCTATGAATTTGGATCTTCTCTGGCGCGGCTCCCGTGACGCGGTAGTCCGGGCTGATCTCGAAAAAAAGCTAGGAGCTAGCCGCAGACTGCGAATTAAGCTGGGCATTGACCCGACTGGTCCGAACATCCACTTAGGCTACGCTAATACTTTCCGCAAGCTACGCCTGTTTCAGGAGGCCGGCCATCAAATTGTGGCGATCATTGGCGACTTTACGGCGAAAATCGGCGATACCTCTGATAAAACTTCGTTGCGGCCGGTGCTAAACGACGACCAGATTAAGGCTAACATGGAAGATTACCTCCCCCAGCTTAATCGCATTCTCGACATGAAAAAGGTGGAGGTGCATTATAACTCGGAGTGGTTGAGTAAATTAAAACTTGATGAGCTGATTAAAATTGCCCAGCAGTTCACGGTGGCGCAAATGATCGAGCGCGAAAATTTTGCTCTACGTTTTCGCGAGCAGAAGCCGATTGGTTCGCATGAACTGCTTTACCCACTCCTGCAGGGTTATGATTCGGTGGCGATTAAGGCCGATGTGGAAATCGGGGGGACGGATCAATTATTTAACCTGATGGCCGGCCGCACTGTCCAAAAGTACTTTAATCAGGACCCCCAGAACCTGATTACCTATGAGCTGCTTCAGGGCACTGACGGCCGTAAAATGTCCAAATCTTGGGGGAATACCATTAACGTTACCGATGAGCCGAATGATATGTACGGCAAGGTCATGAGTATTCCAGACGAGCTGATCGCCCATTACTTAGAGCTTTGCACTGAGGTGCCGCAGCCAACGATTGAGGCAGTAGTGAAGTCGATTGCAGAAGGTGCCAACCCGCGGGACGCCAAGGCATCGCTAGCCCGAGAAATCGTTACGATCTACTACGGATCGCCGGTAGCCAAGGCAGCAGAGGCAGAATTCAACCGGGTTTTTCGCGACAAGAACGAACCTGAGGAAATAGTTACTGCTGGAAAAGCCGGCTCGTTAGTCGACTTTATCACCTCGACCAAGCTTGCTTCGAGCAAGTCGGAAGCACGCCGGCTGATTAGTCAGGGCGGGGTAAGAGTTAACGGCGAAGCCGCGGCCGATGAGGCTGCGAAAGTTGCAAGCGGTGACCTAGTGAATGTCGGCAAGCGCCACTTTTACCGTGTAAAAGAGTGAGCCTAGACCTAAAACAGCCCATAACAACATTAAAAGGCGTGGGGGAGAGCGTAGCTACCAAGCTGGAGCGCTTGGGTATTTCAACGCTTGAAGATCTCATCAAGCACTATCCGCGTAGCTACGAGGATTTCTCGGAGATTATACCGATAAAATCAATGCGGCCTGGCCCGGTCACATTCCGCGGCGAGGTTGTGGCCTTTGCCAGTCGCCGCTCGCAACGCCAACGCCGTTTGACCATCCAGGAAGCTATTATCACCGACGGCACAGGTACAATTAAAGCGATTTGGTTCAACCAACCATATCTGGCGCGCAGTTTTCCTAATGGTACCCCAGTGATGGTGTCCGGTAAGCTCGAGTTTCGCCATAACGACCTCGCCCTGCAATCGCCTACCATCGAAGTGGCTCAAACTGAGGAGGAAGCCAAGCACACTGGCCGGATAGTGGCTATTTACCCCGAGACAGAGGGATTAACGTCGCGCCAAATCCGAGCTTTGATTTGGCCACTTCGATCCGAACTGGTTAATCTGCCGGAGATCTTGCCGCCAGAGTTGCTGTGCGAGCACAAGCTGGTGTCTTTCGCCGAGGCGCTGGAGCAAATCCATTTTCCGGACGACCAAGAGAGTTTGGCGCTAGCCCGGCGCCGGCTAGCGTTTGAAGAACTCTTCTTTTTAATGACGGCTAGTCTTGCGATCAAACAAGAAATTCAAACCGAAGAGGCGCCACGGCTGGCTTTTGATCAGAAAATAGCTCAGCAGTTCTTGGGTCAACTGGACTTTAAGCTGACAGACGCCCAGCGTCAGGCGGCCTGGGCTATCCTGCAAGATATTGATAAAACTAAGTCAATGAACCGGCTGCTCGAAGGCGACGTCGGCAGCGGGAAAACGGTCGTAGCAACCCTCGCTGCGGTGATGGCGATAGCAAGTGATCACCAGGTGGCTTTGATGGTACCGACGGAGATATTAGCCGGCCAACACTTCGCGAAAATTGCACCCTTGGTCGAAGCCATGGGCTACCGAGTGGCGCTAGTGGCAGGTAAACAAACCGCTGCCCAGAAAGCGGCCACCAAGGCGGCCATTGGCGGTGGGGCAGCTAACCTTGTCATTGGCACTCACGCCCTCCTGACTGGCGATGTTAAATTCCACCGGCTGGGGCTGGTGATTATTGATGAGCAACATCGTTTTGGTGTTAACCAACGACTGGCTTTGAAGCAGAAGGCGGGTTACCTGCCCCACTTGCTCTCGATGACGGCGACGCCGATTCCGCGCAGCTTAGCACTCACTATCTATGGCGATCTAGACATTTCGATTATCGACACACTGCCCCCGGGGCGAAAGCCAGTGGCAACTTTGGTGGTGCAGGATGAAAAGCGTCGTCAGAATATGTACCAGCTCGTCGAGAGCGAACTGGCGGCTGGTCGTCAGGCTTTTGTGATTTGTCCACTCATCAACGATTCGGACAAGTTGGCTGCAAAAAGCGTTACGAGCGAAATTGAGCGATTGCAGCGCGGGATATTTAAGCACCGTCGCATTGTTGGGTTGCACGGCCAGATGAAGCCGGAAGAAAAAGCTGCTGCGATGGAGCGGTTTGGCCAGCACCGGGCTGATATTTTAGTTGCAACCAGCATGGTCGAAGTTGGCATTGATATCCCAAACGCTAGCAGCATGGTAATTGAGAACGCCGAGCGTTTTGGCCTAGCCGCGCTGCACCAACTGCGCGGCCGGGTAGGCCGCGGCGCTCATAAATCTTATTGCTTTCTGGTGGCGGACCCCACCGAGGCGGCGGCTATTCAACGGCTTGAGGCCATGGAGAGGAGCAACGATGGCTTTAGGCTAGCCCAGATTGATCTGGAAATTCGTGGTCCGGGCCAGATTTACGGCACGCGTCAACATGGGCTATTAGACCTGAAGTTAGCGGACATATCAGATCACAAATTTATTTCTGAGGTACGCATGGCCGCCCAAAACTTTTTACAAAAGCCAAGAAGTTTGGTAAAATATCCTTATATTTCAGATAAGATTAATCAGCTAAAGGCCGTCACCTCTCTAGATTAAAAAACCATATGTTTTCAGGATTTGTCACCCGCAAACGAGTTGTAAACAGCATTGGCATCCACCAGAAGTTCAATGCCAGCGCCTATCGCCTGATAGTGCCGCTTCTGCGCAACGAAACCTTCCCAAGCCTTGTCCAAATTCAGCACTTTGAAGGTATCAATGGGCCGGATGGGCTGAAATTGAAGTCGCCCGGCGAAAATGAGCCCAAGCACATGTATGATCCTAAGAGGCAAACGGGCGAAGTGCTCGATCACATTTCTAATCATTACTCCCATCTGGTAGATGCGCTTAAAGAAGGTGATATGGTGCGAGCGGCCTTTGACGCAAGTTGGCTTGCCCATACGATTACGGATGGGCTGACGCCTGCCCACCAGTTCCCGTTAGACGAAGAGCTGGCCAAGGTGCGCGAGGGGTCGGTAGCGCCGGAAGATTTCTCCTGGCGCCACAAAGGTATGGTGCGCACCGGTGACCTATCCGAGAGCTTAAAGAAAAACTGGGCAATTTGGGGCCGCAAAGGCTTGCTCTCCACCCACGTCAATTTCGAGATGGGGGTAGCGGCTACCCTGCTACTTTTCCAGATTAAAACGGCACTTGATTGGAAAAAACTCAACACCGCCTGGACGTTGGGTGCGGTCAAATTCTTTCAACGCGAGGCCGAATCAGTGGCTAAGCTTGATCTGTATGAACGCTTTTACAAGAAGGGTTGGACCGGCGAAATCGCTTCCGTGGTGAAGAATCAGTTGGCCCCGATTACGGCCCAAACCATTGCTACAGTTTGGCTGCTAGCTTATCTCGACGCTAACTTGCTGCAAGTAACACGCGGCTCGGCCAAGCGCGGCCGCCCAGTTCTTATCGCCGAAACCTAAAAATGCGCATTGGCAGCGGCCAGTACCGCGGGCGGAATTTAAACGTACCAAAGAGTCGGTCTGTGCGGCCAACGAATGATCAAGTACGAGCGGCGCTGTTTAATATCTTGGGCGACATTCAAGGCCAGTCGGTGCTCGATGCCTACGCCGGTTCGGGAGCGGTCGGATTCGAGGCGCTGAGTCGCGGAGCCGCCCTGTGCGATGCCATTGAGGCTAACCGTGCTGCTGCCAAGGTGATTCAAGCCAACGCCGCCGCGCTCGGAGTAGCCGAGGAGTACCAACTGACGGTTGCTAAGGTTGAGGATTGGCTCAGTTGGCCCAGCAATCGGCCCGCGCCCCACTATAACCTAATTATGGCCGACCCACCCTATGCGCATCTTGACGCTACGGTTTTAGATCAGCTGGGTGAGTTCTTGGCGCCGGGAGGTTTACTTGTGGTGTCGCATGCGGCTAAAATTGAGAGTCCAGCACTTCATAATTTGCGGCTAGTTGATCAGCGCCGGTACGGTGACTCGGCTCTAAGTTTTTACCGGCGTAATTGACCGCTCTGTAGGCTTCGGACGTGGGCGAGTGGTGGAATGGTAGACACGCTAGCTTTAGGAGCTAGTGGGGGAAACTCCGTGGAGGTTCAAGTCCTCTCTCGCCCACCAATATTGATCTTGCTTTTTAATATCTCTTATGGCATTATGCATCCGGAACCTGAACATATCGGTCTGAAGAGGAGGAAGGTAATGCATTCGAAGCGACTCAAGGACGAGTTCGCGGAGAAGGAGCGTGTGGCTCGCTCTCGGGCGCAGCGGCGTTTCAATCGCCAACTTCGTCGGCTCCTTGGCGATGCTCGGGGAACTTCCTACAACTGGCGGCTCGAGGGAGACAGCTGGTATCTCTTCTGGTATGGGCAAGCGCCGGAGGCGATCATGTGCGCTCCCATCGACCTGGAGGGAGGACAGACTGTCTTCATCGGCATCAAGCGCCGGAGCTGGATCGATTCTGGCACATCGACCGAGCTCTTCCTGTGGGACGCCAGGCCCGGCCCGAAGACCAAACCGCTCGGTCAGTTCGCCGACAGACGCGGCCTGGGCGAACTTCTCAGCCGGGCGGCCTAGGGTCCAATACGCCCCGCAATGCGTACCAAAGTGGACAAACCGTCTGCCTTGGTGTGGCAGCGGGGCGTTCGCTTTTTCTATTGATTTCACAGCTAGATTGTTGTATTATTTTGCATCAGTTGATCATCCGGATCAGCTCTGGCTCGAGGGGAGGCCTCATGCGCCTGGTATTCTCGATTGGGTTCATTGTGTTCGCCGGGGCCGCCGTGTGGCTGCTGCTGGTGAAGCCGATGGCTCTCTTCTTCCTGGACGGCAACCGCTGGCGCCGCCGCTTCCACCACTTCAATCCGGCCGAGGAAGGCGATGCTCTGCTCCGGGCGACCCAGCTCGGTTGGACCTGGCCGCTGATGCTGTGGCTGTGGCTGGCGTCGCTCGTGATCGAGGTCGTCTTCACCCTGATCGGTAGGGGCCTCCAGTGGGTTCACCAACGCAGCTTCGGCGACTGGAATCAGCGGCGCGCTGTCGTCGAGGCGGCTAGACGTGAGCAATCAGCGGAGTACATCCGACTGGTCAACTCTGACTCCGACCGTGAGTCCGATGACGAGGACACCGGCTGATCAGACCTTCTCGGAACGGGCGCCCATTCCGAGGGGGAGGAGGTTAGGGCTGCGGCTCGGGACCTCCAAGGCGGAAGCTGCAAGTTGGCTTCCGCCTTCACCTAAGTTCTCAATCAGTTTGAGATTTTAGGCGAATATCCAAGCGCATGGCTCAAACCACAAGCTCTTTGTAACTTTCTACTATAAATTGACAATCTTGACAATATTTTTTGTAGGATTAAACTAAAGAACAATGGAGATTGGAGAAGGGGGGCTCTGGAGTTCTTTCATTGTCCGTTGCAACAACGAGTGATACGAGAGGGGATGGCGTGATGCTTCCGCTCGAACAGCCATGCAACTGGTTTGATGGCTGCAGCGAAACGGCCCGGCTGCGGGTGAACTTCGGCAGCACGGACTACGTCTGCTCGAACGACCACAGCAGCGGCCTCGAGCCGCTGCGGGTCTACGACCTCGATCTCGCCGCTGTGCGGCAGGACGGTTTCGTGGTCCTCGCCGTCGCATATCAGGGCGAGGGTCGCGTGGCCGTCTGCTACAAGAAGCTGACGAACTACGAGAACAACAAGCCGGTCGTCGAGTTCCCCATGTCGGCCGTGGGCTTCGTGCCCGAGGGGGCACCCGAGCCAGCTCGTGAGCTGGTCGCGGTCTAGCCGCAGCCAACTACTCAACCAAGCAAGCAACGGGCAGGGCCCGATTAGGATACGGAGATGACATCGCGCGAGTCTCCACCTGGTCGGGCCCAACGCCTTTTATGGTTTTATTTGGCCACTTTTTTTGTTAAGATCAAGTGTTATGAAATTAGCAGTTACGCATCCCAAAACCACACTCGCAAAGATTGAGGTTGCGCTCACGGAGGCCGAATTGGCTCCTTATGTTGAGCGGACGTTTAACCGCCTGCGCCGCGATATCAAAGCGGCCGGATTTCGTCCGGGTAAGGCGCCCAATCATATTATTGAACGTCAACTAGGTGCAAATACTATCCAGAATGAAGTGCTAGAGGCCGCAGTCGAGCAGACCTATGCTCGCGCTTTAACCGAGCATGGTCTCACGGTAGTCGCAAACCCGCAGATTTCACTGGCTAAGTTCGTGCCCTATAGCGAGCTTGAATATTCAGCCGAAGTTGAGATTATGCCGCCTGTCACTCTGGCCGACTACAAAAGTGTGAAAGTTAAGCAGCCGGATGCCAGCGTTAGCGCGAAGGATATCGAAGACGTGATTGCAGCCCTACGACAGCAAGCGGCCACGCTCAAAGACGTGGATCGTCCGGCTAAGCCTGGTGATACGGTGACGCTTGATTACGTCGGCCGCAAGGACGGTAAGCCTTTTGAGGGCGGCAGTGATAGCGACCATACCATGGTGCTGGGTGAGGGCAAGTTCCTGGCCGAATTCGAAAAGAATCTTGAGGGTGTAAAAGCCGGCGAAACTAAGAAATTCAACCTCACCTTCCCCAAAGATTATTCCGAAGCGAGTCTGGCTGGGCAAAAAGTTGAGTTTACGGCTGATATTAAAAAGGTTAGCGAAGCGGTGCTACCAGAATTAGATGAGGCTTTTTTCAAGCGCTTTGGCTCTGGGAGCCTGGACGATATGAAGCAAGCTGTACGCAAACAGTTGGAGACGGAAAAAGCTGAGCAAGCGCAATTCCAGTACGAGCTCGAGGTAGTGGACGTCATTGCGGATAAAAGTAAGTTTGATTTGCCGGAAGCCCTCGTAGCTCAACGCCTGGAGCAAATGAAGGGTGAATTAGAGCAGAACCTCGCTTCGAGTGGGCTTAATCTTGAGAAATACCTGAAGGTGCGCAACCAAACCAATGAGCAGCTCGAAGCCGAAATGCGTCCGGAGGCGGAAAAGCGGGTTCGGCGCTCGGTGGTACTGACCGAAGTTGCTAAAGCTGAGAAAGTCCAGGTGACGGACGCCGAACTAGACGAAGAATTGGCTGCCCTCAAAACGCGCTATACGGATCCGAAGGTGCTCGAGGAGCTGGAACACGACCACACTCGTCATGATGTTTACAACCAGTTGTTGGGCGTGCGCACGATCGCTAAAATAATGAAGTATGTGGAGAGCAAATGAACACACCGAGTAATCAATATCTTGTGCCCATGGTAGTCGAGAAGGGTCCATTTGGGGAGCGAGCTTTTGATATTTACTCTAGGCTACTGCAAGAGAGAATTATTTTTTTGGGAACCCCGATCGACGACGGAGTGGCTAATCTGGTAGTAGCACAATTGTTGTTTTTGGCAGCTGAAGATCCGAAGAAAGATATTCAGCTGTATATCAATAGTCCCGGCGGAAGTGCTTACTCGGGGTTAGCTATCTATGACACCATCACCCATATCCAGCCCGAAGTTTCCACCATCGTCGTAGGGCTCGCCGCGAGCGCCGCGGCCATCATTTTGGCCGGGGGATCCAAGGGCAAGCGATTTGCTTTGCCTAACTCTAAAATGATGATTCACCAGCCGTCGAGTGCCTTCGAAGGTACGTCGGCCGATATCGAAATTGGTGCCCGCGAAGTGTTGAATTTGCGCCATCGCTTAGATCAAATTTTAGCGCACCACACCCGTCAGACAGTGGAGAAGGTGCATGCTGATTCCGATCGCGATTTTTTCATGATGCCGGAGGAGGCCAAAAAGTATGGTCTCATCGATGATGTCATTAAAACCAAGGTGACCCTGCCCGAGCCGACCAAAAAGGCCTAGCTAATTTGCCAAAGTAGCGTTCACGTCTTGTGATTTTGCATAATTTCGTTAAACAGTCTTGACACATCTAAAGCGCTCCCGGTAGAATAGATTGAAAGAGGATGCTTAAACCGGGGACTGGGTGCCGCCCAGGCTGTTTGCGCGTTTAGAAAAGCCTCTCTGATTAAATAACTCTAATCTGGAGGAAGTTTGATTTGGCTGCCAAATCTACGCGCAAGTACCTAAACCCCGTCCACGACGTCCTTGACCTACCTAATCTGATTGAGGTTCAAACCAGATCATTCGACTGGCTGAAGACCGAGGGTCTGACTGAGTTGCTCAGTGAGATTAGTCCAATCGAAGACTTTACCGGCAAAAACCTGGCCCTTTATTTCGAAGACTATCACTTTGAGGAGCCAAAGTACGACCAGGCCACAACCAAAGAAAAGAATCTGACTTACGAGGCACCGCTCAAGGTCAAGGCGAAGCTGGTTAACAAGGGCACGGGTGAGATCAAAAGCCAGGAGATTTTCCTGGGCGATTACCCGTGGATGACCGAGCGTGGCACTTTCATTATTAATGGAGTGGAGCGCATCGTCGTATCTCAGCTGGTGCGTTCTTCTGGCGTGTTTTTCACTCTCGATGCGCCTGACACACGCCAATTTGGCGCCAAAGTGATTCCGAGCCGGGGAGCTTGGTTGGAATTCGAGACGGCTGCAAATGGAGTGATTGCTGTAAAAATCGATCGCAAACGCAAATTCCCCGCGACCACGTTGCTTAGGGCCTTTGGCTATTCCACTGACGCTGAGATTAGGGAGTTATTTAAGAATGTTGATGACGGCGAGGTTAGCTTTATTAATGAAACGCTGGAGAAAGACGCCACTAAGACCTACAGTGAGGCCTTAATTGAGGTCTATCGGCGGATTCGCCCGGGCGACCTGGTTACAGTTGAGAACTCCAAGGCGCTGATTGAGAGTATGTTCTTCGACTTCAAGCGCTACGATCTGAGCCGGGTGGGTCGCTACAAATTAAACAAGCGCCTGAGCCTTGATGTGCCTAATGATGCGGCCGGTCGGGTTCTGCGCCGTGAGGACGTGGTGGCGATTATCGCGGAGATTATTAGTTTGAATAATGGCCATGGCGGTCCGGATGACATCGATCACCTTGCCAACCGTCGTCTGAAAACGGTTGGGGAGCTCATTCAGGGTAAATTCCGCCTGGGGCTACTGCGCATGGAGCGCATTGTCAAAGACCGCATGAGTGTTTACGATCCCGTCACGGTGACTCCTGGACAACTTGTAAACGTCCGCCCGATTGTGGCGAACGTCCGCGAGTTTTTTGCGAGCTCCCAACTTTCGCAGTTCATGGATCAAATTAACCCGCTGGCCGAGCTGGTCCACAAGCGCACGCTGTCGGCCATGGGACCTGGTGGTCTTTCGCGTGAGCGCGCTGGCTTTGAGGTGCGTGACGTGCACAAGAGCCATTACGGTCGCATGTGTCCGATCGAGACTCCAGAAGGGCCAAACATCGGCCTAGTAACGCGCCTCGCTACCTACGCCAGGGTCAATGACTACGGCTTTATTGAAACGCCCTACCGCAAGGTGATTAATGAAATCTCAGTGGCGAAGGCAGCCGGCCACATTGCGCGCACCGTTGTTAAAGACGAAAAGGGTAGCGTTATCTGCAAGCCAGGCGACAAGATCACTGACGTGATGGTGAAAAAGTTCCAAAAGGCTGGCCTCGAGAATGTGCCCGTTAAAGCCAAGGTTACTAATCAAGTTGTCTACCTTGACGCCGCTGACGAAAGCCACGCTGTCATTACTCCTGGTGAGACCGCAGTGGATGCGAACGGATATTTTGTGAGCGAACGCGTAGCCGCCCGGCGCGACGGTGAGCCGGAGGAGGAGCTCGCAAACAACGTTCAATTCATCGATGTATCGAGCCGCCAAATCGTGGGCATTTCCGCGGCTCTGATTCCGTTCTTGGAGCACGACAACGCCAAGCGCGCCCTGATGGCGGCAAACATGCAACGTCAGGCCGTACCCCTAATTAAGCCCGACGCGCCAATTGTGGGGACCGGGATGGAGCAAGTAGTGGCCGAAAACTCTGGCCAGACTACGCTCGCCGAGGCTGATGGCGTGGTGGAAAAAGCCACCGCGAGTGAAGTGGTGGTGAAATATAGCGGCCAGCCGGCCAGTAGCTATGGGCTCGCGAGCTTTGTCCGCAGTAACAATGGCACCTGTATCCACCAGAAGCCGGCCGTACTCGCTGGTCAAAAAGTGAAGAAGGGCGACGTTCTAATCGATGGCCATAGCACTACCGACGGCGAGCTAGCTCTTGGACAAAATGTTTTGGTTGCCTTCATGAACTGGGGCGGCTACAACTACGAAGATGCCATCATCATTTCGCGCCGCTTGGTGCAAGACGATCGCTACACTTCGATTCACATTGAGAACCACTCTATTGACGTCCGCGATACCAAGCTTGGGCCGGAAGTCATCACCCGCGATATCCCCAACGTTTCGGAAGACAGCTTGAAGGATCTAGATGAAAGCGGTGTGGTGCGGATTGGTGCTAACGTCCAGGCCGGAGACATCTTGGTCGGGAAAATTACTCCCAAGGGTGAACAAGACCTTTCAAGTGAAGAGCGTTTGCTCCGCGCCATTTTTGGCGAGAAAGCTCGCGACGTCAAAGACACCAGCCTGCGCCTGCCTAATGGCGAAAGCGGTAAGGTGGTTGGCATTAAAATTCTGTCGCGTGAGGATGGCAACGAACTGCCACCGGGCGTGATTATGCAGATCGAGGTTTCGGTCGCCCAGATGCGAAAGATTTCGGTGGGTGATAAAATGGCTGGCCGTCACGGAAACAAGGGCGTAATTGCGCGCATTCTGCCGGAAGAGGACATGCCCTACATGGAAGACGGTACGCCGGTCGACCTGATTTTGAACCCCCTAGGCGTTGGTAACCGTATGAATATTGGTCAAATCTTTGAAACTCACCTTGGCTGGGCGGCGAGTGTTCTTGGCTACAAAGTGGCAAGCCCCGTCTTCGATGGGGTGACAATTAATCAGATTAAGGCCGAATTGAAGCGAGCTGGGCTGCCGGAAGACGGCAAGACTCAACTCTATGATGGGCTGAGCGGCGAACCCTACGCCGAGCGCACGACGGTTGGCTACAAGTACATGCTGAAGCTGTTACATATGGTAGATGATAAGATTCACGCCCGTTCGACTGGACCATACGCCATGGTGACGCAACAGCCGCTCGGTGGAAAGGCCCAGATGGGTGGCCAGCGTTTCGGCGAAATGGAAGTCTGGGCACTTGAAGGTTACGGTGCGGCCTATAGCTTGCAGGAGATTCTGACGATTAAATCCGATGACGTCGTGGGCCGCAGTAAGGCTTACGAGGCTATCATTAAGAACGAAGAGATTCGTGGTCCGCGGGTTCCCGAGTCATTCAACGTGCTCGTAAAGGAGCTACAGAGCCTGGGGTTGGCGGTGGATTTGATCCGCGTCCATCCGGATAAGGCCGAGGAGCTCGATGCCGAGGCGTTGATTTCTAGTCAGCTTGATGCCGAAGTGGCGGAGCTCGGTACGGAAAAACTGATGGAAGGCGAGGAGGCCGTGGCCGATATGCCGCTTGTCAACCTGGCCGATAGCGGTGCCGAGGATGAATTTGGCGCCATGGAGCCAGCAGAGCCTGCAGCGACCGGTGAAACCAAGGAAGGAGCGGAGGAATAATGGAAGACTTACAGATCAAACGAGCCGAAACACCCAAGACAAACCCAGCCTTTGCGCCGGCCGAATTCGACGCCATTAGGCTCGCGCTGGCCTCACCTGAGCAAATTCTGAATTGGTCCCACGGTGAAGTCACCAAGGCTGAAACTATTAATTATCGCACCCAAAAACCCGAGAAAGATGGTTTGTTCGACGAGCGTATTTTTGGTCCTACTAGAGACTGGGAGTGCTACTGCGGTAAGTACAAGCGCATTCGTTACAAGGATGTAGTGTGTGATAAGTGTGGAGTCAAGGTGACCAGAAGCATTGTGCGGCGCGAACGCATGGGGCACATTATGCTTGCTGTCCCGGTAACACACATTTGGTTCCTGCGCGGCACCCCGTCCACCATCGGAGCTGTCCTAAATATCGGCATCAAGGAATTAGAGCGGGTGGTCTACTTCGCAAGCTATATCGTAATGAGCGTCGATGATTCCAAGCGCCTGAAGGCGTTAGCCGAGCTGAACAAGCAGAAGCCTGAGGAAGGTCAGACCGCCGAGGACTTGGCCCAACTTAAGGCCGACCTCGAGGGTTTAAGCAAATACCTACTCCTACCGGAAGGCAAGTACCGTGAGCTAGAAGAGCGTTATGCTGAAGTGTTTACCGCTGGGATTGGTGCCGAATCTATCCTGCAGCTTCTTAAAGAAATCGATTTAGACAAGTTGGTTAAGGATTTGACAAAGGAGTCTGAAGCCAGCCAAGGCCAGAAGAAAAAGAAGATTCTGAAGCGCCTGAAGATGCTTGAAGGCATGAAACAGGCTGACATTCGACCGGAGTGGACCGTGATTACTCACTTGCCAGTTATTCCTCCCGATTTGCGCCCGATGGTTCAGCTGGCCGGTGGTCGCTTTGCCGCTTCCGACTTAAACGACCTCTACCGCCGTGTCATCAACCGTAACAATCGCTTGAAACGGCTGATTGAGCTCGACGCGCCGGAAGTAATTCAGCGTAACGAGAAGCGCATGCTGCAAGAGGCGGTTGATGCCTTGATCGATAACAACGCCCGCCGCGAGCGCGCGGTCAGTTCGACCGGGGGTCGGCGCAAGTTAAAGAGCCTATCCGATATGCTCAAAGGTAAGCAGGG
>CAZOQX010000006.1:0-57660 GCA_964582465.1 uncultured Candidatus Saccharibacteria bacterium | reverse complement strand
GGTTGCCCTCACGGGTTTTTGAGACCCGCGTGTCTACCAGTTCCACCACAGCGGCAGATATTGTTTTTGGTTACCTGTTATGGCATAAAATATAATACGGTTCAGGTATATCTCACCAAAGACTGTTATAATTTATAACAAACTTTGGGATTAAACAATGAAGTCGACTGATGACACACTAAATATAGCCGATATCAACCCAGCGCTCGGCCCAGCACCCGCGGCGCCGGCCGCTATGCCCGCAGTTGCGGCAGCTACCCCTCAGGAGGCGCCGGAGTCCGCTCTGCAAACACCAGTCAACGTTACTACATCCATCCCCGAAGAGACACCCGAGCCTATCCCAGAGTCTCCCGTGAAGAAGAGCCCTAAGCCCCATCGAGCCCAGAGAGAATTGAAACACCATCTGGCAGCCGGAACCAAGCCAGAGCCTCACTCGGAAACTCCACCAGTCCCAAAGCCAGAATCCTTAAATCCCGAGGTGCAAGCCGCCCGAGCAGAAATTGAAAAAGCCAGCGACGTGTTTAGTCAGCCCACCGAAACCCTGCATCCATTGCTCCTAAATGCACCGGCCGCGCCGCCCAAGGCCAAACAAGATAGTGCCGAAGACCGAACAATGGCGCCATACCAGCTCAGCTTTCCCTCAAAATTACTGCGTCCAATCCTCGGTGCGCTCGGAACGTTTTTATTCGTCCTTACCATCTTCGAAGCACCGGTAATATTTCATCAGATAAACTTCTTGGTCAACCAAAACCAAACCAAGGCTAACGATGTCGCTAGTGCAGCGGTTGGTCCCGACTCTGTTATTGATATCCCCAAAATCAATGTGCATGCGCCGGTGGTCTTCGAATCAAGCACCAACGAAGGCTCCATTCAAACTGCCTTGCAAAACGGCGTGGTTCACTATGGCAACACACCCGTGCCTGGCACCATCGGCAATGATGTGATTGTCGGCCACTCCTCGAACGACTGGTGGGAGCCTGGAAATTATAAATTTGTCTTTGTGCTCTTGGATAAACTCATTCCTGGTGACAGCTTCAGCATCAATTACAACTACCACCACTACATTTACCACGTGACCGAATCCAAGGTGGTGGAACCAACAGACCTGGGCGTGCTGGCTCCAACCTCTGATGCGACTGTGACACTCATCACCTGCACACCGCCAGGCACCAGCTGGAAGCGCCTAGTCGTGGTGGCGAAACAAGTCGGACCGGCCTCAGATAGCGTTCAGACCGTCCAACAAACCACCACGGGCACACCGCTACCTTCTGATAGCTCCGGCCTAGGCAATATGTTTAAACACCTCTGGCAGAATGTCCAACGCCTATTCGGCGGCTCGGCTCAAACCAATCAGACCCCCAATCAGGCACCCCAGAACACTTTACCCCAGGACTAGGGGCGCAGATTAAATAAATCCAGCTCAGTATTAGCACTCGAATTGGCCTTTTCCATAGTTACCAAATTGCGGTGGTCGGCGGCCAAAAACAAGGGTGTGCCGGGAAGAACACCAAGTAAATTGACTACGTTAGTGCCGTCATAATCCATGGCTTTAACTGTACCTGCAGCATTTTGCACAAGATGGTAGTTATCCAACCAGCTAAGCTCCGAGGTATCGCCAAAATCGCCACTTAAGTTATAGATCACATCTTGATCAAGATCGTAGCTACCGACGCCAGACCCACCCCAGAACGCTAAGAATTGACCGTTTGAGTTGAACTGAGCATGATCGGCTTGCTTCGAAATCACTTTTGAGCGGGGGTGAGCCGACAGCACGTCGCTATAGAGCGTTAACGTCCGCGATTGGGCGGGAATGACTGCCACCCAATCTTTGCCGTTAAAACTATTGTAGCTGAGCTCATAGCTGTCACTAGCCGCGAGCGATTGAATTAACTCCTGCTTGACACCAGCTTTATCTAGACTCCAGAGAGATTTCCCTAGGGCCGTGGTTTGGATGTAGAAAACCCGGTCGGCCCCAAAAGTGAAGGCACTCACCTTATCCGCGAGCACCGCCGAAACCGTTTTTGCACTGGTGTCGATTAGCCGCAGACCGTCTGGGTTCAGGGAGTAGAGCTGATGGATGTTAGTGGGGTTGAAGCGCAGATCACCAAAATCGACCTTAAATAAGTCGGTGAGGTTGGTCTTATCATTGCCGCCCGATGAAAGCAGCCAGAAATTCAATTTGTCCCCAGTCTGCGTGCGCAAAATTAGAGCTGAGTTGTCTGGTGCCCAGGTAGCACCGAGGAGCTGCTCGGCTGGCGTCGAGGCGTCTTCTGGCTTGGCCGTGTAAATGGGCGTGAGCTGCCTCGTTTGGCTATCAAATGTCCACAGACTTTGGTCGGGAGCATGTTCAATCAGGGCAAAGTGCCGGTGATCCTTGGCCGCCGCTACCCGATCAACACTCTGCTGGGGATTAGTAATCACTTGGCCACTCAGCTTCTGCGGGAAAAGCCAGACGTACTGTGCCCAAGTCACTCGGGAGGCCGTCACCACCAGATCTTTGGCCCAAGTCGAGAAGCCTGGCCGCGCAACTTGAAAATTATAATCACCGACTTCGAGAGTCGCCCGATACGGCGTAGAATTGCGTAAATGCCTGCCGCCCAGTTTGATCTCACCGCCAGAAGGAGTGGAGCTAATTACGACCAGTCCACGCAACACGAAGCGATTGTGTTTAAAATCATAAGAATAGCCTTGCCCGTAAGCCACAAGCACAATTGTCGACACGATGATAAACAAGGCAATTAGAATATAGCTAGCAGGCAAGAGGTAACGACGCATGGCGTTTTTTATCATAGTTCAAATCAAACCCTGTTGGCTAGTAGGGTTGCTGCCGGACAAGGCATAAATTGGTTATACTAAGAGCAATGTTTACCAAGCGCATCGCGATTGATTTAGGCACCGCTAACGTCCTTGTTTATCTCCCCAAAAAGGGCATCGTGATTAATGAGCCCAGCGTTGTCGCGCTTGATGCCGACAGCAAGAAAATTCTCGCCATCGGCCAAGAAGCTAAAGAAATGCTAGGGCGAACGCCGGGAGCAATTGTGGCTTCTCATCCGCTTAGAAACGGGGTGATCGCCGACTACCATATAACTTCGGCCATGATTCGTCACTACATTAATCAAGTAGCGGGCGGGTTTAGACTTAGCCGCCCCGATGTCATGGTTTCGGTGCCGGCCGGCGCCACGTCCACCGAACGTCGTGCCGTCATCGACGCGACACTGGCCGCCGGAGCCAGGGCAGCCTACATTATTAAAGAGCCTGTGGCGGCCGCCATTGGGGCCGGCCTCCCCATCGCTTCGGCCGCCGGTAACATGGTCGTAGACATCGGCGGGGGCACAACTGAGATCGCGGTGATCTCTCTCGGCGGAATCGTGGCCGAAAACAGCGCCCGAGTCGGCGGAAATCATATTGATGCTTCCATCGCCGACTACATTCGCAAACGTTACAGCCTGGCGGTAGGTGAGCGTACTGCCGAAGAAATTAAAAAATCTCTCGCAAGCGCCACTACGCTAAAAAAGGAGAAGTCCCTGGAAGTTCGTGGGCGTGATGTCATTGGTGGCCTACCGAAAACCATTACGCTCTACAGTCACGAAATTACTCTCGCCATGCAAGACGAATTCGAAAAAATTATCATGGCCATTCGCACGGTGCTCGAAAAAATTCCGCCCGAGCTGGCAAGCGATATCATTGACCGCGGTATGGTACTAACTGGCGGGGGAGCACTGCTCACAAACCTTGACCAGCTTTTAACTAAGGTAACCGGCGTACCCTGCGTAGTAGCCGATGATGCACCCCTGTGTGTGGTCCGGGGGGCCGGCATCGCTCTCGATAATCTAGATGAGTACAAACGAAACCTGGTGAGTGTTAAATGAAGCCGGCACCGCTTCATCGCGCCCTACAGTTGCTACTCGTGCTCCTAGTTGCGCTCATGCCATTCCACGCCTTTCTTACGATTTGGGCCGGGCACTTATTTGGGCATCAAAGCCTGTGGCGGGCTTGGAAAGAGGTGGCTACGCTTCTACTCACGGGTGGCACCGGTATGCTTTTAATAGCAAATAAAGGGGCAACGAAGGGTAAAACCCAGGCCGTTGTTTGGCTGGGGCTAGCCTTTGCCTTCTGGGCAGTTTTAATCAGCGTCTTACACCGAGTCATCGGTCAAACTAGCTGGTGGTACGGCGTAAAAACCGACCTCGAGTTCGTGATCTTATTTATAGTTGGTTACTTTTTAGCCGATCGTGCGCTTGGACTGCGCTTAGCCAAAATCCTGATTGTAACCACGTCGATCCTGGTAATCTTCATCTTATTGCAAGCCTTTGTCTGGCCGAACGACTTCTTGACCCACTTCGGCTACTCACAGGCTAACATTGCCCCCGTACAGCACATCGCCAATTCAACCAACAGGCGCATCTTTGGCACACTGGGCGGCCCCAACCAGCTGGGTGCCTACCTAATTCTGCCCGTAAGCTACCTTTTAGCTTTAATACTCAGACGGCGCCGCTGGTGGCACGTGCTGTTGTTTACAGGATCGCTGGTGGCCCTCGCCCTAACTTACTCGCGCAGCGCCTGGTTGGGTACGCTGGCCGCAGTAATAGTCATCTTGGCCGCCGGTCAAATTCAGCCGAACCGCCAACGCTTGCTTACAACCCTTACGGTGGGGCTGGTGGCAAGTGCCCTTGTGATATTAGGATTCGCCCATTTTCGGAGCTACATCCTACACGGTCAGACCACTGGACTACTCTCAAGTTCAGATAAGGACCGGCTAACCGCCGTATCAAGTGGGTTAAGCACGTTAGCAAAACACCCACTAGGATTAGGGCTGGGGACAGCTGGGCCGGCCTCTTTCCATGGTGCGCACCAGCTAGTGACAGAGAATTTTTACCTGCAAATCGGCGTCGAAACTGGGCTAGTGGGGCTACTCATATTTGCCGTCTGGCAGCTCATAATCGGCCTGCAGTTGTGGGCAAGGCGCCATCACTCCGACCAAGCTCTGCCTTTAGTTGCTACCTTAATCGGTGTAAGCGTAGTAAACTTTTTCTTGCACGGCTGGGCCGATAGTACTCTAGCAATTGTCTTTTGGATTCTAGCCGGCGTAACCATTGGGAGTGCGAATGAAAGTCGCCCTAGTTCACGACTGGCTAAATAATAAGGTTGGGGGTGGCGAACGAGTATTGTTCCAGCTCGCCGAGCTCTTTCCTGATGCGCCAATTTATACTTTAGTCTTCAGCGCCCCCAAGTACGCAGGGCTAATAGACCCAAGCCGCGTTAGAACATCTAGTCTGCAGCACTTGCCCAAAATTTTGCACGAGCGCAGCCGCTACTTACTGCCGTTAATTCCGACGGCCGTCGAGCAATTTGACTTCAGCGCTTACGACGTAGTAATTTCGTCCTCGGCCGCTTGGGTAAAAAACATTATTACCAAGCCCGAGACTCTGCATATCTGCTACTGCCACACCCCAATGCGTTTTGTCTGGGACTACTGGCCGAAGTATCTTGATGAGCAAAGAGTCGGGTTTATCCGCCGCCTGGCCATCCGGAGCATGACATCTAAACTCCGCCTGTGGGATTACTACGGGGCGGCGCGGGTCGACCATTGGATCGCTAATTCGGCAGCCACAGCTAGCCGCATCAAAAAGTACTACCACCAAACCGCTGAGGTAATCTATCCTGGTGTTGACCTCAGCCTGCTCCATCCGGCAAAAGAAAAAGAAGATTACTATATTTGCCTGGGCATGCTCACGCCTTACAAAAAGTTTGACCTTGCCATAGAAGCTTTCGCGCACTCCAAACGCCATCTCGTCGTGGTGGGTGATGGCCCCGATCGCCGCCGCTTGCAGCAACTAGCAACGCCAAATATCAAATTTACCGGCTCGGTCTCAGATACCGAAAAAGCCAAATTATTAGCCGCCGCCAAAGCCTTCATCTTGCCCAACGAGGAGGACTTTGGGCTGGTGCCAGTCGAAGCCATGGCAGCCGGAACGCCAGTGATCGCCTACGGCCGAGGGGGCGCACTCGAAACCGTCACCATGAAAACGGGCATCTTCTTCTACGAACCAACAGCCGCGAGCCTGATTCAGGCCATCGGTGAATTCGAGCAAAAAGAGTTTAAACTAGCCGACTTAACTGCTCGAGCTCAAGTTTTTTCGAAATCAAATTTCCAAAAAAGCATTAAACATAGGGTTGAACAAACTTACCACAAGCATGTCGAAGCAAACCAACTTTTCTAAATACAAAGTCTTAGGCGTTGAAATTGATGCGCTGACGAAGGACGAGGCGGTAGATTACATTGTGAGGCGGGCGGGTAATGACGGCCCGGCGTTTAGTGTTGCCAAACCATACGTCGAATTCATCGACCGAGCGGCTACCGACAAACACATAGCCAGACTGCTCAATCAAGCCGAGCTCTGCCTCCCCGATGGAGTAGCTTTGAACTGGGCCACCCTTTTTTTGTATGGCGGGAAGCCCAGCTTTTGGCGCATTATCACCACTGGACCGGGGATGATCATAAACCCTACCAAGGTGTACAAATTCTTACCCGACCGTTTTTCGGGAGCTAACTTCACTTGGCAACTGCTCGAGGCGGCGGGCCAACAGAACCTAAAGATTTTCTTGGTTGGTTCGCCGCGCACGAGCACTATTCAGCACACGGTTGCGGCCATTACCAAACGCATTCCCCAGACCAATATCGTTGGCGTTTATCCAGGCACGTGGCAAGGCTTGAGCGGCGAGTCTCTTTACCAGCAATTGAAAGCTGGCCTCGACATTTCTGATCTAGTTACCACCCTCGAACATAGTCGACCCGACATTGTTTTAGTCGGCATGGGCTTTCCCCAACAAGATGAACTGTGTGCCCAGCTCGCGGCCAAGCTAAAGCACGGCGCCTTTATCGGTGAAGGGGGAACGTTCGACTATGCAAGCTTTGGTGGCAAGTACAAACGCGCACCTAAATTCCTGCAGAAAGTCGGGCTGGAGTGGCTCTGGAGACTAATCCTAGAACCGCGCCGTATCGGGCGACAACTAGCCATTCCGCGTTTCACTTACCGGGTTTGGCGTAAGCATTAGACTTATTGCTTTTTTAAAGCATTAGCGCGATAATTAATCTTATATGAGGTGCCCAAACTGCGGTAAAGACGAGCATGTAACAATTGGCGCAAACTCCTATTGCGCCAATTGCGGCGCCCTGGTTAATCAAAATCAGGCGGCAACCCAATCTGCTCCCGTGACGCCGACCACCCCCAGCGGCTCATTGGTCGACATCGCGCGGCCAACTGCCGCACCGCAAATCCCTCGGCCAGTCGAGCCTACCCCCGCAGCCGCCTTCCACACACCACCCCAACCCAGCCAACCAGCGCAATTATCTGACCTCAGGCCAACCACACCAAGCGCGCCGTCCCCTGAGCCAGCAGCTAATCCGGTAGCAACCCTGGAAAAGCCTACGGACGTCACTCTGCAGGCGACATCAACCCCCTTAGTTGTTATACCTACAAGTCGTGTGCAAGCCAGGCTCGAGCGGGCCGCCAGTGTTCAAAAAAGTGAGTTAGTGAAGAAGTTTTTGAATCCAGCCCCAGTTGAAACCGAGACTTCTATGACCCCTGAGACTGTCACGCCCCCGGTAGCACCAGCGGCCTTACCCGAAATTCCAGCCGTCGCAGTGGCTCCAGCACCCGAAGTTCCTACCACACCGGTAATTCCCCAACCGGTGGCCGAGCCCGTGAGCCCTCCAGCACCGCCAGTAGAGGCCGCGCCAATGCCAGTTACACCGACGACGGTAAGACCCGCCGCTCCAAGCCCCGCACCCCCATATCAACCGGCGTCTCAAAAAACCATGCCTCCAGTAAAGAAGCTGACTCCGGGTAAGCTCACGAGTCTGGCCGCCGTCGCCTTGAGTACGGCCATCATCGGTAGCTATGTTTGGATGCAAAATTATCCCAAGATGAGCATTAAAATCGCCGCCAACAAAGCCGGCATCGCGGCCAACGTACCGAATTATCTGCCCAGCGGTTACAAATTAAGTGGCCCAGTCGGCTACGCACCCGGTCAGGTCGTGCTAACTTTTAATTCGTCCTCACATAAAGACACTGTGGTGCTGACCCAACACAAAACCGATTGGAACTCGAGCTCCCTCGTTGATAATTACGTCGCCAAAAACGGCAAGTACACCACGATCGAAGACCAGGGTTTATCGATTTATCTCTACGGCAATAACCACGCCAGCTGGATCAACGGCGGCATCTGGTACAGCCTGGAGGGCACAGCCAACCTGACTGAAGACCAGATCTTAAAAGTAGTAGGATCTTTGTGAACGACCCAGCCTGGGATAGGCTAGTCGATGCCGTTGAACTAAAAGGAGAGTTGACCGACCACGGTAGCTACAGTGAACCCCTGGAAGATAAGCCTGATCTGAAACAGGACATTAGGTTTATTTGCTTCAAACGGGGCGATCAGGAGTACAAGCTCGAGCGGGTAACTCGCCCGCGGGTTTTGGAGCGCAAAAGCCTCTACCACCGCGCCGCTTCTGCAGGAGTAACCTTCGAAAATATTTATGACCCCGACGATCTCGTCCAGCACACCAATTTCTACATTAAAAAGAGCGGGGAGTGGCAGGTGCTCGACCCGGACAGCCTGGACTTGTCTTAACCAGCCAAACACCTTAGGCTAAATTCATGGCAGATAGCTCAAAAGTCCGCGTCCGTTTTGCACCTAGTCCGACTGGACTGCTGCATCTGGGAAACATCCGCACAGCCCTCTTTAACTGGCTCTACGCCCACAAGACCGATGGTACATTCGTGCTGCGCCTCGAAGACACCGATCGCGAGCGTTTCAACGCTCAGAGTATCGAGCAATTCGTAGAAAGTCTGAAGTGGCTAGAACTTGAGCCCGTCGAAGGCTATGGCCTTGGCGGCGAGTTTGGGCCCTATGCCCAGTCGGAGCGGTTGGATATTTACAAGGCACACGCCGAAACCCTTATCAAGAATGGGTGGCTATACCCTTGTTGGTGCGACGAAGAGCGCCTGGGTAAACTCCGCAAGGAAGCCGAGAGCGCCCACCGGCCGTTTAAATATGACCGCCACTGCTTGGTAAATCCGGGCGACTTAAGCAAACCACACGTCCTTCGCTTTAAAATTCCCGAAAACAAGGAAGTAAAATGGCTAGATTTGAGCCGAGGAGAGTTTCGAATAAACAGCGCCGATATCGATGACTGGGTTGCCATCAAATCTGATGGTTTTCCGACTTACAACTTCGCGAACGTTGTCGATGACCACTTAATGGAAATTTCGCACGTACTGCGCGGGGACGAATTTATCGCCTCCACACCCAAGCACGTCCTTCTATATGAGTCCTTTGGTTGGACGCCGCCTAAATTTGTCCATTTGCCCCAGGTGCTTGGGAAAGATAAGTCAAAACTGAGCAAGCGACACGGCGCGAAGACTGTGCTCGAGTACCGCGACGATGGCTACTTACCGGACGGGGTGGTGAATTTCCTGGCCTTATTGGGCTGGAATCCGGGCGAAGGTAGCACTAAAGAAATTTATCGTCGCAATGAGCTAATAGAAGCCTTCAGCCTGGAACGCATCCAAAAAAGTCCCGCCGTCTTTGACCCAGAGCGTCTCGACTGGATGAACGGTCAATACATTCGAGCACTCACCTCGGAGCAGCTGACCCACCTAATCAAGCCCTTCTTGCTACGAGCCAAGCTGATCTCGCCGGTTGAAGACGACCATTATATCGCTGCTGCCACTGGTCTAGTTCAGGATAGAATGAAGAAATTAAGTGAGGCGCCGGATTTAATGGATTTCTTCTTTGAGGCGCCGAAGACCGCGCTTGAAAAGTTCGATGTTACTGTCGCTTCCAAGATTTTGCCGGCCGCTTTTGACCTCATAATTAAGATGGCCGAGCCAGCATTCACCATAGAAAAGCTCGAGGCTAACCTGCGCGGGTTAACTGAGCAGCTCGGTCTTCCGACCGGGAAAGCCTTTCAAGCCTTGCGCCTTGCCCTCACCGGTAAGACGGCCGCGCCAGGCTTATTCGAAACCATGGCCGTACTGGGGCAAGAGCGAGTAGTGGCAAGGTTAAAAACCGCTGCCGAGCAAGTAGCATAAGCTCTTTTGCTATAATGAAGATATGGTAGAAGAAAATAGCGAGCTCAACAACCAGATAGAAGGGCAGACTCCCAACGAGCCCGTGGAGCTGCAGCCCACCGAGCTAGTAGAAGAAAGCCCAGCCGCACCGACCCCAAGCGAGCCCACGGAAGTACAATCCGCGGAAGTCAGCGAGCCCCTGCCGAATCAACCCCGCGAAGACCCACTCAAACCTCATCGCTTCAAAAAATGGTGGCTCAAACTTAAACAAAAGCCCTGGTTAATTGCTTTGATCGTGGTGGTACTTGTGGGCGGCGCCGCCGCCGCTGGCTACTTTTGGCATCCTTTCTCTCACCACCCGGCCGCTCCAACCGTAAAACCAACGGTCAAGCAAACCGCGCCGGCCAAACCGGTGACCAAAGAATCACCTCTAACCGGTCTACCGGTTGCTCCCGATCTTGCCGACCGGCCAATCACAGCCGTAGTCATCGAAAACCATACCGACGCGCGGCCGCAATCAGGCCTAAACCAGGCGGGCGTGGTTTACGAAGCCCTGGCCGAAGGTGGTATTACCAGATTTTTAGCCTTTTTTCTCGACCAACGACCGAATGTGCTCGGACCAGTCCGCAGCCTGCGCACCTACTTTATCGATTGGGCCCTCGAGTTTAACGCTCCCGTCGCTCACGCCGGCGGTAATGCCGATGCCTTGGACCTGGTGCCACCTCTGGGGATGAAGGATATGAATGAATTCACCTTCGGCAGCTATTTTTACCGCACCCACGATCGCTTTGCACCACACAACCTTTACACCAGCAGCGATCTGCTCGACAAACTCGAACGGGCGCTGAACTTTGCTAAGCCGGCTAGTTTCACTGTATCGCCGCGCAAGGTTGACCAGCCCAGCGCAGCTCCGGCAGCAGGCACCATCAACATCAACTATTCCTACGCGTCGTACGGGGTCCAGTACCGCTACGAGCAAACCGGGAATGACTACGTCCGCTACCTGGCAGGCACACCCCACGTCGACCGCAACACCGGCCAACCGATTAAGGTTAAAAACGTCGTCGTAGAGTACATGCCCACAGCCTACGGCCTCACACGTATTGGTGAGCAAACCGTCATCATGCAAACCGTTGGCCAAGGCAAGGCCTTAGTTTTCCGCGACGGGGGAGTCGTAACCGGCACCTGGCGCAAGAGCACTCACTCCGCCCGCACCCAGCTCATTGATGATACCGGCCAGGCCATCCCGCTCGATGCTGGTAACACTTGGTATTCCATAGTTCCGCCTACCGGCGCCGCGACTTACCAATAATCCGCCCTAAGGGGTATAGTTAAAAGAAACCGGAGAAAAGTATGGCTAAAGATTTTTCTTTTGACGTTGTGAGTGAATATGATCTCGCAGAAATGACCAATGCTGTTGACCAGACCCAACGCGAGCTTGCAACTCGTTACGACTTTAAGGGCACCCAGGCCGGTATTGATTGGCTATCAAGCGCCAAAGATGGCGTCACCTTAACGGGCGAGTCACGAAATCAGCTTAATGCCGTTCTGGACGTCTTCCAGGGCAAGTTGATCAAACGGGAAATTTCTTTAAAAACTTTAGATTTATCAAAAGAGCCAGCTCAGGGTGGCCAGGTCATGAAATGGCAAGTGAGCTTTCAAAAAGGGCTCGATCAAACCAAGGCTAAACAAATTACTACCTTGGTACGCGACAGTGGACTCAAGGTGAAGTCACAGGTGCAGGGAGAGGCAGTACGCATCTCGAGCGCCAGCAAGGATGATCTGCAAACCATAATGGCTTTACTACGGGAGCAGGAACTCGATTTTCCGTTGGTCTATAATAACTATCGTTAGTGTTGCCACTTTTGCTTGACAGGTTTGACATCGCTTGTTACGCTTGACCCACTTACGGGGAGAGCCTCATTTTGCAGAGCTTGCTAACGCAGCTGGAGCGGCTGCTTTTCTTGATTGTCCAGTGGCTAAAAACCTGCTGGGCCAACTTCAAACCAGGTAGATATTCGTATGTCATTATCGCGGTATTGACCATCTGTGGGCTCGCGACCAGCATTGCCCAAGCGACCGCTGCGCCCCAAAAAGCAGTCTCTAAGACCACCCCTACAGCTTCGAGCCGCGCAGCCACTCCGATTACCCCGAAACGATCCTCTGCGCACCTTACGAGCACCGCCCTGGCGCCTACGCCACCACCCACAGCTCCTCCACCTGCCACACCGCCACCACCGCCGACCCCGCCGGCAATTCCAGTCTACAATGGGCGGCCGAACACTTATCCTATCGGCCAATGCACTTATTATGTTGCGAGCAAACGTGACGTGCCCAACCACTGGGGCGACGCTCGCAACTGGCTTAAGGAAGCCCAGGTTAGCGGATTTGCTACCGGCTCATCACCGCGCGTCGGGGCCATCGCCTGGGCCTTCCCCGGCGTT
Organism: uncultured Candidatus Saccharibacteria bacterium; assembly: GCA_964582465.1. Taxonomy (GTDB): domain Bacteria; phylum Patescibacteriota; class Saccharimonadia; order UBA4664; family CAZOQX01; genus CAZOQX01. Next base: position 45,143 of record CAZOQX010000006.1, on the reverse strand, counting down.
CATGTCAGCCGCGCCGGCCATGTGGCCCTCGTTGTCGCTGTCATCGGCAACGAAGTTTCAATTATGGAAGAGAACTTTAACGGCCGCCGCGTCATCACCGGTCGCATGGCGCCGGCGAGCGACTTTTACTACATTTACTAGAAAAGCAAAAACGGGCTATTTTGGCCCGTCTTCGCGTGTTGCTGGTACTTGTGCTAAAAAAACACTCAAAACAACATTAGTATTATATCGCAGCCAGCGCCTGGCGCCAAGACTAAGCGCCAAACTTACGCTAAAATACTTTTAATGAGCAAGCAAATCTCGGCCCGCCGGGTCGTCTTTACCTCCTTCGTCGTCGATTTATCCGATTTTATTTTGAGTGTCATTCTAGCTGTCATAAGTGGCAGCGCTGTGATGTTATCCCAGGCCCTGCAGGGCGCGGCCGACATGTTCACTTCAGCTCTTCTCATCATCGGCGTCCAACGTTCCAAGAGGCGGGCCAACCATGAGTTCCAATTCGGCTACGGCCGCGAATTGTTCTTCTGGATTTTAATGTCGGGCACATCAATGTTTGCCATCTCATCGTCGTTTTCAATTTACTTCGGCATCCGACGCCTCATCGCTCCGGACCATGTCGAGCATATTGGCCAAGCGCTGTTTGTCCTTTTCATCGGGCTTGTCACCAATGCCTACGCTCTGCGCCTAAGCACCAAGCGTCTTTTTAGTGACGAAATCAACGTCACAAGTCTTAAACAGGCCTTGGCTTCATCATTGGTCGAAACCAAGGCAACTTTGTTCCTCGATCTCATGGGTACCGCAGCTGCCGTCTTGGGCATCATTGCCCTGGGTATTTACCACCTCACCGGCAATCCAGTCTTTGACGCCATCGGCGCGATTGTGGTCGGTGCCGTGACGGCAATACTGGCCGTATACTTAATTGCCGAAGGACGCGACTTCTTGGTAGGAAAGGGAGCTGGCCGCACCATTGAGCATCAAATTTCTGACGCCGCCAAAGAAATTGAGGGCGTACGCGACGTCTTAGACCTTAAAACCATGTTCCTGGGCGTGGAGCGTCTGCTGGTTAACCTCGAAGCGCACCTCGATCCACATCTTTCCACCAAGCAAATTGAACACCTAACGGACCTAATTAAAGATAACATTAAGAAAAAAGTGCCCATGGTCGGGCACGTCCAGGTGGAGGTAGAAACCCCCACCCGTAAGGATTGAACGACGCCGGAGAAAGAAGTGGGGGAGCCGCCATGTCGCAACAGACGCCTAGGCACTCCTTGTTCCACTTTATGCCAGCCCTAGTGCCGCCTAAGCCTCTTGAAAGCGGCTTTGGCTCGGTCGCTTAGGTTTGGCCCAAAGATGGGCCGCAAGGCTTTAACGACGTCGTAGCCATGCCGACGATCCCGCCAGTTCAAGAAGCTTCCCATTAGCACGCCGGTGAGGATTGCGAGCAGGGGAATTAGGGCTCCGCGGAGGAATTGGCTCATTTCACCTCCTTTAAAGCTCCGGCTGATCTGTCAATTGATTAGACCCTACAATTATTAATCTTAAAAAGCAACATCCCCCGCAAACCGCAGTCTGCAGGGGATGAGCCGTCTTCGCGATGGTGGGTGGGGCTAGAACTGGCGGATCAGTGCCTGCTCTCCGGCGAACTCGCCCCAGACGTGCACCCATCGGCGTGGGACGTCCAGACCGTCACGGAGCTTGGCGTAGCCCCAGAACCGCAGTCGCCCAGTCAGTCGATTCGAGTGGTGCACGAGCACTCGCTCGAAGGGACCTCCTGCGGGCTGGATGTAGAGCTGTCCGAGCTCGCACGTCTGGCCGGTGGCCGGCTCCAAGCCGTGCTTGGTAGCAAGAACTCTTGCTTGCTGCATCACACCCCCTTGTTGGTATTGCTACCGGATCTTCAGGACGTCCAGGTTCATGTCCGGGACATAGCTGTGCTCCTGGGCCTCACACAGTTCGAAGTAGAACAGGAGGCCACTGTGGCGCCTCAGGAGAATGAGATCACCGTTTGGGGCAGCCACACCGTGACCGCGACAGAAGGTCTCCGCGGCGCTGTATGGGAGGTGGAACGCGGACCAGATCTGTTCGCAGACGTAGAGCTCGGGCTCACCGGTCACCTTGTCGGGCACCACCGCCAGGAAGACCCGGTCGGCGTAACCCAAGCGCTCCACTGCCTCGGGATCATGGTCATAGGCCCCCACCAGGCCGCAGCCCTGCCTGAGGGCGTCCCGCAGAACCATGATGCCGTCCTGGGTAGACCCGTTGATCAGAAGCTTGTCGTAGAAGTCGTAACGCGCACCGATGGTTGCCGCCATCATCTCGGCGGCCTGCTCCTCCATGCCAGCAATCTGAGTTGTCACCTTAAACCACTCCTTTCCGAAGAACGGAAAAACGGATAGAGTATTTTAACCATAATGAAGAAATAATTGCAATGGTGACCCCACGGGGAGTCGAACCCCGGTTACTAGGATGAGAACCTAGCGTCCTAGGCCACTAGACGATGGGGCCACAGATCTAGAACCAACCAAGTCTAGCATTTTTAACATCAAGCGTCCAGATTAAAACAGTGGAAATCGCACCTACAAAGTGCCATAATTAAGAGGTTAAACATAAGAGTATTGAAGCAAGACTCGACGCTTAACCTGCTTGCAGGAATTGAGGGCGCCCTAGGCGCCGCGACAGCCGCAGTAATCTTCGGCTTGTTTCGCTATAGCCCCGACACTTTGAATAATCTGCCCAGCGCCCAGCTTATTGGCTTTCTGGGGGTGGCGATTTTGGTGTATTACAGCACCGCGCATCAGCTCCTGCGCCAAAGACATCTAGGCGGCTCAGCACTTATTCTAAGCAGTCTGGTAGTAGGAAACTTAATTTTGCTAATGAGCCAAACTGGCGGCTTCGATTCGTCTTACTACGCCGTCTGGCTGATTGTGATCGTTCTGGCTGGCATCTACGGTTTCATCTACAGCTTCGGGCTAGTAGGGCTGAGCGTCGCCGGACTGCTTGCCACTAATTATTTTCACCAACGCTCAATTTTTACCGGCTGGCCTCAGCTTTTAATTACACTGCTCGCCGGAGCCCTCGGCTGGTGGCTGTTTCGTCGGACTCACCAGGCCAAGATCGCCACTAGCCAGGTCCAATCGCTGTCGGGTAAGCTGAGCCAGGAATCGCTTAAAACTGAGCTTCTGATGCAAAGCATTGGTGATGGGGTAGTGGTGGTTGGTCCCGATTTAAGAATTCAAATCCTAAACCCGGCCGCCACCACCATGACGGGGTGGCAGGAAGACGAAGCCCAGGGACTCGATTGGAAAGCGGTTATCACCTTGGTGGACGCCAGCGACCGACCACTCAACGACCAGACCGATCCATTCAAAAAAGCTTGGACGGAAGGCAAGAGTCTGAATCTAAACAATTACGTACTCACCAACAAAGCTGGGCAAAAAGTACCCCTCGCCATAACTATCTCGCCGGTTTTGAACCCCGACCAGACAACCAATGGTGGTATTGCCGTCTTTCGAGATATTTCGGCCGAGAAACTCGAGGAACGTCAACGCAGTGAATTTATTTCGACAGCTTCGCACGAAATGCGGACGCCGATTGCTGCCATCGAAGGTTACCTGTCGCTAGCTCTAAATCCGCAAGTAGCAACGATTGACGATCGCGCCCGCGGTTATTTACTGAAAGCCCACGACTCAACGGCTCATCTCGGTCAGCTCTTCAGGGATCTATTGTCGGTTACTAAGCTAGAAGACCATCAGCTCGCCAGTCATCCTGAAAAATTCAACCTGGCTGAACTCTTGCACCAGGTCACCGAAGATATGAGATTTACCGCCACAAAGCAAGGCCTCCAGCTTGAATTTAGCGGGCAGAGCGACGCTCCGGTCGACCAAAAAACGGTGACACCGGTTTATACTGTCGAGGCCGATAAGGAACGGCTGCGCGAGGTTCTGAGCAACTTGATTGATAACGCCATCAAGTTTACGCCCAAAGGCAAGGTCATTGCGAAAATTGGCGGCGACTCAGATTCCGTCACGGTCGCTATTCAGGATAGTGGTGTCGGCATTGCCCAAACTGACATTCCGCACCTCTTCCAGAAGTTCTACCGAGTTGATAATTCCGCTACCAGAATCATCGGCGGTACGGGTTTGGGGCTATATCTAGCGCGAACCATCATCGAGCTTTACGGTGGCAAAATCTGGGTGGAAAGTAAGGCGGGCAGCGGCTCAACATTCTACTTTACCTTGCCCCGACTCAGTAACGATCCAGGTCATGTCACCGTAAGACCAACCACTGGAGCAAGGGAGGTTGCGTAGAATAAACATAAGCAGTACTATTTAAGCAGTGGCTAAGATTCTACTAGTCGAAGATGACGCTAATTTACGGGATATTTATACGGCGCGGTTTGCCGCCGAGCAACATCAGATCGTAACAGCCTCGGATGGGGAGGAAGCTTTGGCTGTGGCCATGCGCGAAAAGCCCGATGTGATTGTGCTCGATCTAATGATTCCTAAAATCAGTGGTTTTGATGTCCTAGATATTCTGCGTTCAACTCCGGAAATCAAGAACGCCAAGGTTATTATCATGACGGCGCTTAGCCAAGATACTGATCGAGCCCGGGGCGAGAGCTTAGGAGCCAACAAGTATTTGGTCAAATCCCAGGTAACACTTGAAGACGTCGTCAAAGCCGTAAACGACCTCCTGGGGGCACCCAGCCAACCGGCTCCCGACCAAACTACCAATCCGACGCCAACCCAACCGCCAGCCCCCATGCCACCCCCAAACAATCCGCCAACACCGAGCTAATGGCTGCACGGGCCCGCCTCGCTACTTATACCGAATTAAAATTCCTCAACCGATGAGATTAAATCAATACCTCGCACAGTATGCCGGCTTGTCGCGGCGGCAGGCCGATATAGCTATCTCAGAGGGTCGAGTAGTAGTGAACGACCAGCCAGGTAGGCTGGGGCAGGCTATTACACACGGGGACAAGGTAGAGCTGGACGGCCATCCGGTCAGCCCGAAGCCCTACACCTACATCATTATGCATAAACCAGTAGGATACGTGGCCAGTCGCGCTGCCCAGGGCAAGCACCCCACGCTCTACGAACTTTTGCCCCCCGAGCTAAACGAGTTGAAAACGGTTGGCCGGCTTGATCAGGATTCGAGCGGACTACTTGTACTCACCAATGATGGGGAGCTAGCTCACGAGCTGACCCATCCGTCCTTCGCCAAGTCGAAGTCATACGAGGTTAAGCTCAACCGGTCACTTCAACCCGATGACTTGGAAAAATTGGGCCAGGGCGTGGAACTGCCGGACGGCTCCAGCCAGCTTGAGGTCGAGCAACGGGATGACTACCTCGTTGTCACGATGCACGAGGGTCGTAACCGCCAGATTAGACGAACTTTCGAAGCCTTAGGTTATAATGTGAAACAGCTTAAACGCACACGTTTTGGTAAGTTTGATCTCGGCGATTTGAAGCCGGGAGAATTCCGAACCGTCGAGCGCAAAGATTTAATATGAGATTAATCCTCCTAGCTTTATTTTTGTGGGTCAACTCCGGGCTAGTCGCCTCTGGAGTAATTAACCATGCTCCAGCCCCAGTGGCACCGCCAGGGTACCAAGCAAGATTGCTGCCTTACCAAAGTCATAACTCCGTGCTCACCCTGGGAGCAAAGAGTGCCTTAGCGATAGATCTCGCCACCGGCCAAGAACTATATAGCCAGAATGCCGCAGCTAAGGTACCCATTGCCTCAATTACCAAGCTAGTATCTGCTTTAGTGATTTTAAAAACTCATAGCCTCGACGAGAAAATTACTGTCAGTCAGTTACCAACCTACGGCCCGGATGATGACACCATCGCGCTTACAAGCGGCGAGCAACTTAGCCTGCGCGCCTTGATGCAAGCTGCTTTGATTGGCTCTGCCAATGACGCCATCGATGCGCTCGCCATTTCAGATAGTGGCAGCCTTGTAAATTTCAGTATTAAGATGAACCAGCTTGTGGCTGATTGGGGAATTACAGACGCCCATTTTGTAAGTGCAAGCGGGCTTACCAACACCAATAATTATGCGAGTGCCCAAAGCCTGGCGAAATTGGCAGCATTGGTGCTTAAAAACCCGTTTCTAGCCCAGGCTGTTAAAACTAAGTTCGTAACAATCAGCGATACGGCCGGCAGAAGCTTTTCGCTTACAAGCACCAACCAGCTACTGGGTGCAACCGATTACGCCGGTATTAAAACCGGCTACACCCTGGCCGCAGGACAGTGTCTGCTCAGCCTGCTAAAGATTCACGGCCAACCCGTAATTGGTGTCGTCTTGAATAGCCCCGACCGATTCGCCGAGACTGTCAAACTTCATGACTGGGTCGAGGAGAATTACACGTGGCTGTAATCCCGCGCGTGGCCCTCGTTGGGCGCCCCAACGTTGGTAAGTCCAGCCTTTTCAACCGTCTAGTCGGCCAGCGCCAAGCCATCGTGCATGAAACCGCTGGCACCACCCGGGATCGAGTGGTGGGCGAGGTCACCTGGGGCGGTTACTACTTTGAGCTGGTCGATACAGCTGGATTATCGTCGGCCAAAGATGAGCTTGCGGCCGATGTCAGGGCACAAATTGAGCAAGTAGCAGGTAGTGTAGATGTAATTGTCGTCGTTCTCGACGCTTCCAGCATGATCACGCCGGCTGATGCTAGCGCTATTCGCCTAGCGCTGCGGCAAAAACGACCGGTAATTCTTGCCATCAATAAAATTGATACCGCCGCTGGAGCCGATCTGGCGGAGTTCCGTCGTCAGGGTGCCCCAGAGGTCATCGCTGTTTCAGCCATTCACGGCAAAGGTACCGGCGACTTACTCGATCATATTGCTCGTCACCTGAAGAAGGTGGCACCACCTCGCGTAAAAAGCATTAAAGTGGCACTCCTTGGCCGGCCAAATGTCGGCAAATCCACTCTCTTTAACAGCCTGGCTAAAGGTAACGAGGCCATTGTGTCCCCGGAAGCCGGCACCACTCGGGACATCAATCGGGGAGAGATTAATTGGCAAGGGCAGACGCTAGAATTATTCGACACTGGTGGCATTCGGCGGCGCGGCAAAATCTCACCCGGCATCGAAAAGTTCAGTTTGTTACGCACTGAACAAGCGATTGAGCAAGCCGACATCGGCGTGGTGGTCTTGGACGCAACTGAGCCGGCGGTGGCAGTAGATCAAAAAATTGCCGGCATGGTAATTGAAGCCAAGAAAGGTCTCATCATCTTCGCCAATAAGTGGGATCTAGTGGACAAAGAGGAGCGAACTTACTTCGAACGGCGCATGGCTGAGCGGTTCCAATTCGCCTGGTGGGCCCCTCTAGTCGAAGCCTCGGCTGTGACCGGTGAGCACGTACAAATGGTACCCGATCTTGCCACCCAAATTTATAATCGGCGAGGCCAGCAACTTTCCACGCCGCAGATCAACCACATTCTGACTAAAACCCGCTTCGGTGGCGGTCTGAAAATTAATTACGCCACTCAGACCGGCACACACCCGCCGACCTTCCGCTTTTTTGCTAACCGCCAACATCTGGTACACTTTTCCTATCGCCGCCAACTCGAAAACCGCTTGCGCGAATCCTTTGATTTTGGTGGTACCCCAATTCGTATCGAAATGAGAAGCAAATGGACCAAACCAAAATCATAGTCGGCCTGGGCAACCCGGGCGAGAATTATGCTGCCACCCGCCACAACTTCGGTTTCATGGTAGTGGAGCGCCTGGCTCACGATTTAGGGGCTAAGTTTAAGCCTGCCACCAAACTAAAGGGGGAGGTGGCCGAAACCCGCTTGGCCGGGCACAAATTAATCTTATTAAAGCCGCACACTTTTATGAACTTAAGCGGCGAGGCAGTACAAGCCGCCCTGCGTTTCTGGAAACTCGAGCTTGATGCGCTCTTAGTAGCGCACGATGAACTTGATCTGCCATTTGGCAGCCTGCGCGTCCAAGTCGGTGGGGGCACTGCCGGGCATAAGGGGGTCGAATCAATCGCAGCAAGCGTAGGTAGTGACTTCGGCCGGTTCCGGCTTGGTATTGCCAATGAGGAATTACGCAGTCAGATTGATGCTCACGATTTCGTCTTAATGAATTTCACAGCCGCCGAGCGAGAAGTGCTACCCACAGTGATCGAGCTTGCAACTAAGACGGTCACAAACTCACTCGAGCAAGGCCTTGCACCAGCCGATTACGCAATAAAAAGACCCCAAGGCGAGGCCTGAAGGGTCTATTTATACCCTTCAATACTTGCGGGCAACCATAGCTCGCGATTGAAGGGACTAATCCGCCGTTGTATAGGGCTTAAGGAGGGTGATTAAGGCCTACACCACTGGCGGATTAGTGCTAAAGCTTGATTTTTAACCAAGCTATCTTTACGATTGCTAAACCTAACATAATAAGTACCCCTTGTCAATGCTTTATGAGAACGCTGACTCATTCTAGTCCTGAATACCCCGATTTACTTCGGGAAATTTCCTCACCACCAAAACAACTCTTCGTGACTGGCGAGCTGTCCGATCGCCCCGCCATAGCCATCGTCGGTAGCAGGCGCGCGACGGATTATGGACGAGCCATCACGTATCAGCTCGCAATTGAACTTGCGCGGGCCGGCCTTACCATTGTAAGTGGTCTGGCCCTGGGAATTGATTCCGTGGCCCACCAGGCGGCGGTTGAGGCAGGTGGACACACTGTAGCGGTCATGGCCGGCGGCTTGGATGAGGTCTACCCTTCGAGTAACCGCAGCCTCGCAAAAGCCATTCAATCCAGCGGCGGGGCTCTGGTGAGCGAATATGCGCCGGGAACTCCGCCTTTCAAACAAAACTTCGTGGCTCGCAATCGTATCATCGCCGGACTTAGCCTGGCTACAGTTGTGACCGAGGCGCCAGCCACCAGTGGCGCTCTAATTACGGCCAATTTCGCCCTCGAACAAAATCGTTTAGTGCTCGCCGTCCCCGGTAATATCACCAGCCCCTCAAGTGCCGGACCAAATAATTTAATCCGAAGCGGGGCTCAGGCAATTACCAGCGCCAGTGATATTCTGGCTGCCCTTGATCTTACCGTCGCTACTAGTTTACCTGCGCCCCAGGCCAAGAGTAGGGAGGAGGCTGCCATCTTGGATTTACTCGGCCAAGGCGTAACCAGCGGCGAAGAGCTGATTGCACGCAGCGGTTTTACAGCTAGCCAATTTGCTCAAATTGTCAGTCTAATGGAAATCACCGGCAAAGTTAGAAATCTCGGTGCCGGGCAGTGGGTCACCCGCAAGTAACTGTTGCACTGCGCCGGCTTTTTGTTACAGTGGGTCGGTATGAATGTCGTTGTCGTAGAGTCACCCGCCAAAGCTAAGACGATCGAGAAGTTCCTCGGACCAAACTACCGCGTGGTAGCAAGCTATGGTCACGTGCGTGATTTGCCCAAGAGCAAATTGGGAATTGACGTCAAAGGCAACTTCGAACCCGAATATATTATCCCGCGCGGCTCGCAAAGCCGCTTGAAGACACTCAAGAGTGCTTTGGCCAAAGCCGAAACCGTTTACCTCGCCACTGACTTCGATCGGGAAGGGGAGGCCATCGCCTGGCATATTGCCCAGGTTTCCCCGGCCACCGCGAATCAAAAGATGGAACGCATCACCTTCACCGAGATTACAAAAAATGCCATCCTCGACTCGCTCAAGCACAGCCGGGCCATCGATCAAAACCTGGTCGACGCCCAGCAAGCGCGCCGCGTGCTTGATCGTCTGGTAGGCTATTCGCTTAGCCCCATCCTCTGGCGCAAGGTCAAGAGCGGACTATCGGCTGGCCGCGTACAATCCGTGGCTTTAAAGCTCCTAGTTGACCGCGAACGTGAAATTGCCGAGTTTGTACCTAGAGAATATTGGACACTCGAGGCAGAGCTGAAAACCAAAACTGGGGCCGAATTCAAAGCCCAGCTGACCAAGCAGGCGAATAAGAAGCTTGAGGAAATCGATGAAAAGACTGCCAAAGCAATTGAAGCGGAACTAAATAAACTCGCCTTTAAAGTTGCTTCAACCGATAGCAAGGAAGTTAAACGCCGCCCCTCCCCGCCCTTTATCACAAGTACTTTGCAGCAAGAGGCCGCCCGCAAGCTCGGCTTTAGCCCGAAAAAAACTATGATGGTAGCCCAACAGCTATATGAGGGCATCGAAATCGGTGGCTCAAGCGTCGGCCTAATTACTTACATGCGTACCGATAGCTTTAACTTGAGTGATGAAGCCACGGCTCAAGCTAAACAGGTTATAACTAGCCAGTTTGGCGCTCGTTACGCTGTGGGCCCGCGCCTATATAAGAAGAAGGTTAGAGGCGCCCAGGAAGCTCACGAGGCCATCCGGCCAACTGATTTCGCTCGCTTGCCCAAGGAAATGTCTGGCTATCTTAATAAGGATCAACTGAGAGTTTACACTTTGATCTGGCAACGCGCCCTAGCCAGTCAAATGCCTGACGCCATCTATAATCAAACGGGGGCCGATATTGCGGCCGGGGAATACCTCTTCCGCGCCACCGGTCGGACGACTGTGTTCGATGGCTACAGTCGGCTTTATCAAGAAGGCAGCGACGATGGCGCCGAGGTCAGTGACCTAGCCCTACCCAAACTCGCCGAGGGGGACACCCTAGACCTGATTAAACTTACCAGCGAGCAGCACTTCACTGCGCCGCCCCCGCGCTACACCGAAGCCTCACTCATTAAAAAATTGGAGGAAAACGGTATCGGGCGACCTTCGACTTATGCACCGACCATTTCCACCTTGCTTGACCGCGGCTATGTCACAAAGGAGGGCCAACGCCTGTTTGCTCAGCCCATCGGTTTCTTGGTGGTAGACTTGCTAGCCAAGCATTTCCCCTTTGTAGTGTCCGAAAGTTTTACCGCCGAAATGGAAGAGGATCTAGACGAAATCGCCGAGGGCCGTATAAAGTGGCGGCCGGTCATTAAAACCTTCTACGACTCCCTAGACCAGCAAATTGAAACTGAAACACATCGCATCGAAAAGGTGAAACCGCCGGAAATTCCCACCGACGAAATCTGTGATGTCTGCGGTCGCCCCATGGTGATAAAAACCGGTCGGTTCGGCGAGTTTCTCGCCTGTACTGGCTACCCTGAGTGTAAGAATACCAAGCCAATCATTAAAACCATCGGCGTTAGCTGTCCGGAAGATGGCGGGGAACTAATTGAGCGGCGCACCAAGAGGGGCAAGACCTTCTATGGCTGTTCCAACTGGCCAAAATGCAAGTATGCTACCTGGACAAAACCCAAGGCTGCTGCTAAATAGTATTTACAAAGTGCTAGAGCTATGATATAATCCTAGACGGAATAACCAAAGTAGCGCCACAAACGCGCTGCTTTTCTTAATATCCAGACGTTCATCGCGTCCTGGAGTGTAACTATAGTTGGATTATGGCGAAGCGCAAAAAGCAGTCGAAGAAATTTTATGAAAGTCTTGATCTCGCGTCCGGACAACTTTTTAGTCCCGTCCTGCCGAACTCGGTGATTACGGCCGCTGATGCCACCTATTACGGTCTGGGTGAAGCCGCCAAAACGATTGGGCAAGGCCTAAGCACCGTTGCCCGGCGAGTTGGTCGTACTTTAAAAAACCGTCGCTTCATCATTGTGGCCATGACCATCATCGTTGCAAGTGTCGCCGCTATTACGATTTCCGGCATCGTTATTGCCAAATCAACTTTTGCTTCTTACAACGCCTACCTGAGTAACCCTCAGGCCTTATTGAATTACAAGAATGTCGGGACCACCATTCTAGATCGACATGGCCAGGTACTGTTTCGGACTTACGGCGCCAATAACCGCCAAACAGTTAGCATTGATAGCCTGCCGAAAAATTTGGTTAGCGCCACACTGGCCGCCGAGGACCCGAGCTTCTATAGCCATCCAGGGTTTTCCTGGAAGGCAACAACTCGGGCAGTGGCAGCCGATATCCTGAATCGGAACCGCACTCAAGGCGGTTCCACTATCACCCAGCAGCTAATCAAGAACACTCTGCTTACGCCCAAGAAGAGCATCGTGCGCAAGTACCAAGAGATCGTGCTGGCTATTAAGCTCGAGCAGCGTTATAGCAAGAAAGAAATCTTGCAGATGTATCTGAATACAGTGTATTACGGCCAGGGTTCTTACGGCGTAGAAGCGGCATCAGAAACTTATTTTCACAAATCATCTAAAGACTTGGATCTGCCGGAAAGCGCCATGCTAGCCGGGCTACCACTAGGTCCGAGCCGCTTCGATCCGACGCTATATCCAGCAGATGCCGTCGCCCGGCGAAATTTTGTGCTCGAACGCATGCGCGAACTGCAAGTAGTTACGCCCGAGCAGGCGCTGGCAGCCGAGCACACCACTATCCAAGCTTCACCTCAGCAAACAGAGATTAAAGCTCCCTGGTTCGTCTTCTACGTATTAGGCCAGCTGCGGCAACACTACGGCACCGATGTTGTCGAAAAAGGCGGCATCACCGTTACCACCACCCTCGACTTAAATTATGAGCAAGCCGCCCAGCAAATCGTTTCAGCTCAAATTAACCGATTGAGCTACCACCACGTCACGAACGGTGGACTCGTTTCGGTCGATCCAGGTTCGGGCGATATTTTGGCCATGGTTGGAAGTACCAATTATGACGACCCGAGCTTTGGTAAGGTTAACGTCACCATGTCGGAGCTTCAGCCTGGCTCAAGCTTCAAGCCATTTGCCTATGTAACCGCTTTCGAAAAGGGCTGGACAGGCGCCTCAGTTGTCGATGATAAACCAATGCAGTTGCCAAATGGTGATGGCACCATGTATGTGCCCAAAGACTACGACGGCAAGTGGCGCGGCCCGGTAACCCTGCGACGGGCGCTCGCAAACTCGCTCAACATTCCCGCCATTCATGTCATTCAGCATGCCGGCATTCACGACACCATCCAGACCGCGCGCAGCCTGGGCATTAGCACCCTGAACGACGAGAGCCGCTATGGGGTCAGCCTGGTACTTGGTGGCGGAGAAGTGACACCGCTCGATATGGCCACCGCCTATGCCGCCTTCGCTAACCTTGGTCAGCGAGTTTATCCTCGATCAGTGCTGAAGGTCCAGGATCGCGACGGCCGTGACATTACCAAGCCCACCGTGAACCCCAAGCAGCAGGTAATCGATCCACGCTACGCCTATATGATCACAAATATTTTGAGCGACAATAAGGCTCGCACCGAGGAATTTGGCGCCAATTCGCCCCTCAAACTCTCACGCTCGGCGGCGGCAAAGACCGGAACCACCAACGACTTCCGTGATAACTGGACCGTGGGTTATGTCCCGCAACTTGCTACCGCCGTCTGGGTGGGAAATAACGACCACACGGCCATGCAAAACGTTGATGGTATTACTGGTGCTGCCCCGATCTGGCATGACTACATGGAGACTGTGCTAAAAAGTTATCCGGCGGTCGAATTTCAGGTGCCAGGCGACATGGTAACACTGACCGTTTGCAGCAGCGATGGCGGCCTCGCTAACCCGTGGGACAAGAGCGTTTTTCAAGAAGTTTTCCTCAAAGACAACCAACCAACCAAACATTGTGCCAGCCAAGCTCCCGAACCTCCTCAGCCCGACAGCCAACAAGTGCAAACGGATCAACCGCCTGCACCGCTACCACCTCCGGACGAACACAAGCACAAAAAACACTAGGTTCTCTGATTGACACTATTTCTCAGTTGTTTTATAATCATCTAGATAAGCAGCGAAAATAGTGGCAAAAACACAGAACCAAACATTACTATCTTTTGATTTCCGTAAGGCTGCGGACAACTTACTGAAAAACCTTAGGCGCGACCGTGATCGTCAGATCTTGGCGCGGCGTTTTGGTTTCGATATGACTAAGCGCCACACGTTAGAATCAATTGGTCAGGATTTTGGTATTACCCGGGAGCGAGTCCGCCAAATCGAAAAGGCGGCTATTACCAAAATTCGCAAGGATGCCGAAGCCGAGATTAAAGAAATCAACCTGTGGCTGGGCAATTATCTTAAGTCCGAGGGGCACTTGAGCCTCACTAGCGATCTGGCCATAAAGATGGGCGCCATCGAGCCCAAAGAGCACCCTTACGTGAACTTCCTGGCAACAGTTGCCCCCGGAGTGGATATCCTGGACGACGATGATACTTATCACGCCGTCATTGGCACGGCTCAGCACACCAAAGAGAGCGTGCGCCAACTGATTACAAACATCGTTGCTACCTTAAAGAAGATCGGCCAACCCGTTTCCTTAGAGGAAATCGCCAAGAACCTGCCCAATAAGGCTAGCCTCGTTCAGATTAAAAATGCTGCTAAAATCAGCCGCCAAATCACTAGCTTCGAGAACAAATGGGGGCTGACCAGCTGGCCCGAAGTTAACCCTAAGAGTATCCGCGACAAAACCTACATTATCTTGAGTCGCGCCGGCAAACCCATGCATTTTCGCCAAATCGCCGAAAAGATTCAAAACTTTTCCACGAACCAACGCCACGTCACCGTCCAGGCGGTACACAATGAGCTCATTAAAGACGCCCGATTTGTTTTGATCGGCCGCGGCATCTACGCCCTGGCTGAATGGGGGTATGCGCCCGGAACCGTGGCTGATATGATAGGGGAGGTACTGACGGAAGAGTCACCCCTGCACAAAGATGAAATCGTTCGCCGCGTCTTGGCCCGACGCCAAGTTAAGCCCACGACCATCATTCTTAACCTGCAGGAAAAGAATCAATTCGAGCGGGTGGCCAAAGCCACCTACAAACTGCGGAGTAAATGAGCCTAATTACCAATTTCATCGCTAGCGTCCTACAAATTGTAGGCACGGTTTTATTCAAATTCTATGGGTGGGTAGTCATTGTACTGGCACTTAGTTATTCCATTTGGCAAAATCGCCGTCGGGAAGAGTGGGTGAGTAATACCGAGAGCATTCTGCTCCAGATCGAAGTGCCCAAGGATAATGAGAAAAAGGAACTCTCGGCCGAACAGATGTTTGCCAGCTTGCATGGTATTTTGCGACCCAGGAGCGAGCTCACCAAAGAAGGAGCACTGCAAGAGCATATTAGTTTCGAAATTGCCTCACTGGAAAACCGCATCCGTTTTTACGTGTGGACACCAGTTCATTTAAAAGACTTTGTGGAGGGGCAAATTTATGCCCAGTATCCCACCGTCCACATCAAAGAAGTTGAGGCTGATTACGCCAACCACGAAATTACTGATCGAGTTATCTACGGCACCGAGCTAACGCTGACCAAGTCCGAGGTTTTGCCGATCCGGACCTTTGCTAGTTTCGAAGTGGACCCTCTCGCCGGTATCACGGCTGTTTTATCCAAGCTCGAGAAGGCGGGCGAAGAAATGTGGATTCAAATTCTAGCGCGGCCAATTGACGACTCCTGGCAGCAAAAGGGCATGAGTTACATCGAAAGTGTTAAAGGCGGCGGATCAAACACCATCGCGGGGGAGCTAAAATCATTCCCGACCTTCTTTGCGAAGAACTTCCTCCCGGCTATTTTCAAGGCTCCGGCGCCACCCGAGGCCAAAAAAGCCGATCTCTCGACTGGTCAGAGTGCGGTGATTAAGGCGATCGAAGAGAAAACCAACAAACTAGGCTATCAAGTTAAAATTCGGGTAGCCTATCTGGGACCGGACCAAGCGGTCGCTCGGCAGCGAATTCAAGCCATTGTTGGCGCATTTAAACAATTCAACACCACCAACTTGAACGGCTTCAACGCCAAAACCTACGCCGAAGATCAAGGTTTCCTGAAGGAGTACCGCGCGCGCCTCTTCATGGACCCAGGCTATATCTTAAATATCGAGGAAATCGCGAGCCTCTACCACTTACCGCACAAGAGCGTCGAAACCCCGAACATGGTTTGGACTACCACCAAGACGGGGGAGCCACCGTCCAACCTGCCGACAGAAGGGACCGTCGAAGCGGCCGACGTCAGCCTGTTCGGTTTAACCAATTTCCGCGGCGGTAATGTTAAATTTGGCATTAAACGCATCGATAGGGGACGACACCTCTACATTATTGGGCAAACGGGTACCGGTAAGTCCTTCCTGCTCCAGCTTCTAACCCTGTCGGAAATTTACCAGAACCACGGCTTTGCGGTAGTGGACCCCCATGGTGACTACGCCGGCGACATCATGAAGTACATTCCACCAGAGAGAATCAATGACGTCGTTTACTTCAACCCAGCCGACCGCGCCTTCCCGATTGCCTTTAACCCACTCGAAATGATTGACCCCGATTCGAAGAACCACCTGACATCGGAGCTCGTGGGCGTACTCAAAAAGATGTTCGAATCCTGGGGACCACGTCTAGAGCACATTCTGCGTTTTACCATCTTAGCCCTGCTCGATTACCCCGATGCCACACTGCTCGGCATCACCGAGATGCTCACCAACAAGAACTTTCGCAAGAAGGTCGTGGCCGAGATTAAGGACCCAGTGGTGAGGGGATTCTGGGTCAATGAGTTCGCCTCGTGGAACGACAAGTTCGCAAACGAAGCTGTGGCACCAGTTTTGAACAAGGTTGGGGCCTTTGTCGCCAATCCGCTCGTTCGTAACATTGTCGGCCAGACTCGCAGCACTCTCGACATTCGTAAAATCATGGACGACGGCAAAATCCTCATCGTTAATCTCTCCCGCGGGCTCATCGGAGAAGACAACTCCGCTATTTTGGGTGCCCTCATGGTCACGAAGATCCAGCTCGCCGCCATGAGCCGTGCCAACGTACCGATTGAGCAACGCCGACCGTTCTATCTCTACGTCGACGAATTCCAAAACTTTGCCACCGATTCCTTCGCTGTCATTTTGTCCGAGGCCCGCAAATATGGCTTGAATCTTACCGTTGCTAACCAGTATATCGATCAAATGGCCGATATGGTCAAAGACGCCGTGTTTGGCAACGTTGGCTCGATGATCTCGTTTCGAGTCGGTGCAACCGACGCGCAGTACCTGGCGAAGTATTATGATCCCATATTCGAGCCGGGCGACTTAATTAAACTCCATAATCAGCACGTCTATATCGTGATGAGCATCGACGGTGAGCGCTCCATGCCGTTCTCGGGCGTGACCTTGCGCATGCCGCCCCCGGCGAACGATCAAAGCGAGGCGATTGTCGACCAATCGCGCGAGAAGTACGCTGTGCCCCGCGCCGAGGTGGAGGACAACATCAAGAACTGGAATCGCCAGCACTCGCTAGATCCCAGTGAACAAAACCCGAACAGCGTGTTGGGCCAGCTTAAAGCTAGCACTAAATCTCAAACTACCACATCTCCACCGCCAGCTGTTAAATCAGAACCGCCAGGCGAACCGGCGAATCAGAAAGCCCAGATAGCAGAGCCCGAGCCAAGCAAGCCCGAGCCAGCAGTGGTAGCAACCGAGACGACATCTGTAGAAGCTGCCAAAACAGAGTCAAAGTCAGAAAGTGACGCCCAGGAGCTAGAGCCAGGGCAAGAAATAAAGCTCTAGGCAGCATAAAGCTAATCACAAGCGAGAACAAAGGCGAGAGCCCAACAGGCCTAGCAATACGAAACACAGCGATAGGCTAATTTGCATTGGTTCGCACAATGTATATTTTGCGACATAGATAATTCCTAAGCATCTGGCTATATTCCGACGTCCTAAAAAAGCCTTGTTCAAGCCATTTTTCATTACAGACACTGATTTGCCGCCCGAGCTTCCTGTTGGCCTGCTAACACCTTGATGACCCATACTAGCTTTACGAACCTCAGCGCAGATCTAGTTGCGGTGTCGAAATCAGCTAGTCCGGATTTGACTGCCACTCGCCTATCCAACCCTATTTTACGCGGCCAGCGCGCAACAACTATAATTTGTATTAATTCGTCTGTTTTTATTTTGAACAAAAACCGAACGGGGAGTAGGGCCCTATTTGTAGTAGGCCCGCCCCGCCACTCGCATATCGATGTACTGCGCTGGAGTCTGCCCGAGCTTTTGTAGTTGCGTGAGCACTAGCTTAAGGTCGCCCAGCTCATCATCCACTCCCCTTGAGGCATCGAGCTTCAAGGCATACCCCTGCCCCACCCTGGCCTCTACCTCACTGGTTGAGGCCCCCACGGTAAGATTGGTGAGCTTGAGGCCTGTCCTGAGCGTAAGTTTGGTCGTAAGGCCTTGTACAAAGCTCACAAAGGCCGGTGGCACCACCGCTTGCTTTAGTTTCACTGCCAAGTTAGTGGAGTCGACCACGGCTACTGCGCCCACGGGCAGGGTTGCTTGTTCGATAGCTACCCCTTTAGCATCGAGCACGTAGGTGGATCCCCCCGACTGCCAGTAAAGGGCCGTCCGCCGCTCCTTAATTTCCAAGGTTAAAGTATGCGGCCACTGCAGTCTAGCATGTACCGATTCCAAGCTGGGGTAGGTGGCGAGCAGTCCTGCGCTCACACTTTGGGTGCTCAGCCAAAGCAAATTGGCTGGCAGGGGGCCATGGCTTGCAAGCTGACGAGCGGAGCGGGCGATGGCACTCGTAGATACACTCTGGGCGCCCGCGACCGTAACGGTTTTTAAGTTGAATTGGCGCGCCAGTTGCCAAATTACCACCGCGATCACTACAGCAACCAGCCAGCGCAGGGGATGAAAACGCCGGTTGGACCTCTCCCCCATCTGAGAGCGTACCATGTAAGGGCGCTCGCGAACTACCTTTCGCTCGTTAGACATTATCACCTACCTCAAGAATTAACCGAGCCAACCGCTTAGCGGCATCCGGTCTGGCCAACCGTCCAATGGCCTCCCCCATCGCCTGCTGGTCGGATTCACTGGCAAGTAGCTTGGTCACCGCGGCCACCAATTGGGCGGGAGTAAATTTTTCTTCAAAAATAACCTGGGCGGCTCCTTGGCGTGACAGAACTCGGGCATTTTGGGGCTGATCGCGCAGCTGGCTAGCCGGTACTAGGATGGTCGGCTTTTTAGTAGCTGCAAACTCAGCGATGGCATTCGCTCCCGCCCGACTTACCACGACATCGGCCGCCGCCAAGGCTAGGTCCAGGTCTTCCAACAGAAAAGCAAACGACCGGTAGCGCTCCGGATGAGTAAGCACTAGGCGTTTTGCTTCCGACTGCACCGACTCTAACTCATCCGCGCCGGTAACATGAATCACTTGCGTAAGACCTAGTAGCTGCGGCAGCGCTGCCATCACCACTTCATTTATAAACCGGGCACCCCGACTACCGCCCATGATTAGTATAATCGGCAATTTCGGGTCGAGATGGAAATGCAGGGCACCCTCCAAGCGATGACGACCTAAAATGCTACGCCGGACCGGGCTGCCGGTAAAAACTAGTTTATCAGCTGGCCACCTGGGATAATTATTCTCGGGAAAACCGACGGCAATCTTTTTGGCCCCACCGGCAAGTAAACGGTTAGTACGACCGGGCACGGTATCAGATTCATGGATTAGGTACGGGATGCGTAAAACTCGAGCTGCCAATCCTACCGGCAAACTAACATAACCACCTTTAGCGAAAACCACATCCGGTGCGAACTTTTTAAGCAGCCGCCAGCTTTCGACCATTCCCCGGAAGATCGTAAATACGTCGCGAAAATTGAGCAGCCAAGTTTTAATATCGAGCAAATTCAAATACCAAGCCCGCCGATAGTGCCGCCATTTGCCCGCGTAAATACCGTGGAACTTAAGACCGGCTTGTCGGACAATACTTTCTTCCATGCCACCCTTTTGGCCGACATAGAGTATCTCGACGTCGGGCTTAAGTTCTTGTAAGGCTTCGGCCGTAGCCAGAGTTGGGGTGATGTGGCCGCCGGTGCCACCACCCACGACTAGCACTCGCATAGCTTGCCTCTTTTACGCTGAATTTCGAAACATTAAACAGGATCCCGACCATGAGCAAGGAAATCACCATGCTGGAACCGCCATAGCTAATGAAAGGAAGCGGGATGCCGGTAAGAGGTACCACCGAAAGCATGGCGCCAATGTTAATCAAGGCTTGAAAAAGTAGCGACGTCGTAACTCCAGTCGCAAAAAGTCTCCCAAAGCTATCCGGCGAATTGGCCGCGATTATGTAGCCGCGGTAAGCTAGCACACCAAATCCGACTATAACCAGCAGCGCACCAACCAAACCAAATTCCTCGGCGATAATGGCAAAAATGGAGTCATTCGCGGCCTCAGGCAGATACCCATAGACCTGCACGCTCTTGCCCAGTCCTAAGCCCAACACGCCACCAGAACCGATGGCAATAAGTGCCTGGTTAACGTGATACCCCGCCCCACTGACGTCCTGGGTAGGATTAAGGAAAGTTGTGAACCGGCTCAGTCGGTGCGGGAAGCTAACGATGGCCACACTAAAAAGCAAGGTGCCAATAAGTACAACCAGGCCCAGATGACGCCAGCGCATACCGGCCACAAAAAGGATGGCGAGAGCGGCACTAACGATGACCGCGACCGTGCCAAGATCACGTTGGAAAATTACAACCGGAATACAGGCAAGTACCACGATAGCCAAAAATGGGATTAGACCCTCCTTGATGCTGCGCACACTATCGGCCCGGTTAGCAAGCCAACTCGCGAGGTACGCCATCAACGCTACTTTGAAAAGCTCGGCCGGCTGAAAATTAAACCCACCAAGATTTAGCCACCTGGTGGCCCCATTCTTGGCTACACCCAGGCCAGGTATAAATAACGCCAGTGAAGCCACGAAGGCTACCACCAGGAGGATTAGGCTAGCTCTGCGCCACCAGGTATAAGGCACTCGCGTAGCGAGAGCCATGAGCGCCAACCCCACGCCCAATCCCACCAATTGGTTAAGGAAGAAATAATTACGCCCGACTGTGCCTAGCAACTTGTGACTAAGCACCGGACTAACAGAATAAATGACTACTAAGCCGCCCACGAGCATGGCAAATACGCTCACCAATAAAATATAGTCGGGTTTGGTATGTCGAACGGTGACGCGTTCGCTCATTTGATTTTATTTCCTAGAAGACCCAGGATTAGCCCAATCGCCCCAGCAACTTGACCAATCACCCACAATCTCATGGTTACCTTTGTCTCGGGCCAGCCAATGGCCTCCAGATGATGATGTAGGGGGGCCGATAGGAGGATTTTGCGTTTGAAGACCTTCTTCGAGAAAATCTGGATCAAACTACTCCCCGCCTCTAGCACAAAGACACCACCTATTATGGGGAGCACGAACACTGCATTGGTGAGCATAGCAACCACACCAAGGGCCGTACCAAGGCCAAAAGCGCCGACGTCACCCATGAAAAAGCGAGCCGGATAAATATTGAACCAGGTGTAAGCCAAGATCGCGCCCACCACCGTCGCGCAGAAGGCGGCAATGCCAAAGTTGCTTTGAAAGAACGCAATCACTCCGTAGGCACCAAAAGCTGTGGCCAAAAGTCCGCCCGACAGACCGTCGAGGCCATCAGTGATATTGACCGCATTAGCCGTCGACACTACCACCAGCACAAACAAAGGAATATAGAGCCAGCCGATGCTGAAGTCCCCGACGGAGGGGACATGAATCATGTTGTAGCCCAGCTTATGGTAAAAGTAGAGGCCACCGGCCACGGCGACGCCAAGAATTAGCGTAAACTTGATAATGCTACGCAAACCGGCGATACCACTACTTTTACCCCGAATATTTATGAAATCATCTAGTAAACCAACTCCTCCCGCCGCTACAAGCGCAAACACGGGCAAATAAGTTTGGTTGCGGCTAAAGTTTAGCGCAATGGTGACGACTGCAATAGCAAGAATCGTGACAATTCCCGCCATGGTTGGAATATTGCGTTTGTGTTTTTCGGCGTGTAATTTGTAAAAAACGGGAGCCTTCTCACCCGTGACAGCCGTATCACGCACTTGCTTCCAAACCTTGTGCCGAAAAGCCAAGTTAGTATAGATCGGCGTAAGCAACATGGCGATGACGAATGCAAGCACGCTATCGAGCAGAATGTGAGAAAGCGGTACGATATCTTGGGCGTGTTTCAGAAGTGTCATTCCTCTTATCCTATCATAATTACTGCTGATTTGCAGGTGGGATGCCGTAGTAGTTAAATAAGAACTTAGCAATATTTGCAAACACGGGTACGGTTGTTGACTCCGCAAATCCACTCACCTTTGGTTCGTCGATTCTAACCATCATAATGAACCTTGGTGCACCCACTGGGGCAAAGCCCACAAACGAACCAATATTCTTGCCTTCCTCATAGCCCTTCCCATCGAGCCGCGGAATTTGAGCCGTACCAGTTTTACCTGCGATATCATAGCCAGGCATCTTCGCGAGGTAGCCCGAACCGTGCTGAACTACCTGAATCATCATCTGAGCAAGATCGTCTGCGGTCTTCTTCGTGATGACTCCGCTGCGGACCACCACGGGTTCGGACTTCACCACCGAGCCATCGGGCCTGCTGACTTGCTGAACCAGATAGGGCTTGTACATAGTGCCGCCGTTGGCAATCGCCGCCACAGCTTGAGTCATTTGTAGCACGGTGACCGTCAGGCCCTGGCCAAATGTCATGTTGGCAAAATTCACATTGTTGCCCGCCTGATTGGTAGGGGCATTGACTCGCCCACTCGCCTCTCCGGTCTGCTCGACGCCAGTCGTGCTGCCAAAACTAAAGTGTTTGGTGACGTAGTCATAGAAAACCTTCTTACCCGGAAGTGTAATTTGCGCCGGGTCGCCCCCTAGCATTCTTAGCACAAACATTGCTCCGGTGTTCAGCGACTTCTGAATGACATCGGTCATGGTTTGCGTGCCAAACTTGTTGTTTTCGGCATTATGAATACTGTAGCCATCAACCGTGAATTCGCCGGTATCGTTATAGGTGGTATCAGGTTTCACTTTGCCTGTGTCGAGCCCAGCCGCCATGGTGATAGTTTTAAACCCTGACCCAGGCTCAAAGGCGTGCGATAATACGCCGTTGCTAAAAGTTTGATAATCCCTGATGTCACCATAATGCGCCGGATCGAAAGTTGGGTAGTTAGCCATCGCTTTAATGGCACCCGTGTTCGGATCCATGACAATCACACTGCCGCTTTTGGCCTGAACATTCTTTACGCCATCTGATAGTGCCTTCTCTGCCTGAGCCTGGATATTGCGATCAATCGTGAGTGTAATACTTGCGCCATCCACAGCCGGCTGCCCGATGTTTGCACTGGTCGCGATGGGAATACCAAAAGTGTCGGTCTTAGCATTAAAGTGGCCGTCGGTACCAGCCAGGATCTTGTTGAAAAATCCCTCAATGCCGTATTGCCCGGTCCCATCAGCATTTACAAAGCCTAAAACCTGCGCTGCCAAGCTTCCCTCCGGGTAAACGCGGTAACTCTTATCGCTCAGACCCACCCCCTCTAAACTCAACTTGCTAATTTGGCTGGCGGCCGCAAGTGGTACTTTGGAGTTTAATACTATATATGAGCCGGGGGTGTTAAGCAGCCGTTCGTAATCTTCGGCCCGATCGCCGGTGAGAGCTGCCAGTTTGATCGCGGCCTGAGCCTTGTTGCGCACAAAGCGCGGATCGGCGTAAAGCAGCTTGAAGCTTTCGTTGAGTGCTAGTGGCGTCGGTGTCGTGCCGTCCAAAGCATAAATTTGGCCGCGGGCAGCAGGAATATCATACTTACGTGATTGCTCTTTCGCCGCTAGAGACGCAAAGTGATCATGCCGCAAGACTTGCAAATAAACCAGGCGCGCAAGCAGCATGGAGAAGGCCAGGGCGATCCCCGCCACTAGCCATTTGATCCGATTTTGTTGCGCGGCCGCCTCTCGGTACATTGCTTAAAAGTATACCAGGCCTACTTGGCGTACGTAGCTTTCGTGACCGGAGTCATTTGCTTGGCCTGATCAGAGTTTTGAATACGATCAATCGACTGCAGGCGCGCGGCCTGGATTTGCAGATCTTGTTGATCATTCATGAGCTGGGTGTGCTGTTGATTCAGATTGTCGATCTTGAGCCCAAAAACATTGGTCTTAGTAATTTGCGATAAGTAAAGCAGTGCGAGCAGAAGCACCGTTATAATCGCAATGAAACCGGTTGAAATCGGTCCAAGGTAAGCCGTATCACGGTGACGATAAAGGTTTTGGTTGCGGCGAATGGCGTAGGTGGCAGAACTCATCATTATCTCCTTTGGTGTTTGTTTTTGGCCGGTTTCGCCCCCGGCCCAGGGCCATACTCAAAACAATCATTTTAGCGAGCGTTACTTGGCTTGTTTGACGACCCTGACCTTGATGCGCACAGCGCGGTCAGAGTAGTTTTTGACGACTAGGGTCATGTTGCCCCTCCTTGTTTATTTTTGTTTTTAACTTGCGCACGGCTCGCAGCTTAGCACTGCGCGCGCGTGGGTTAAAATCGTCGGGATTTCGGATCGCTCCCTTGGTTAACCGCTCGATAGTGGCCTTATGATCGCAGGTGCATACCGGTTGGTCCGGCGGGCAAATACAGTCGACCGCTTCACGAGCGAAAAACTGCTTAACCAGACGATCCTCTAGGGAATGAAAGCTAATGACCACGAGTCGGCCGCCGGGCTTGAGCAATTCTACTGCTTGCGGCAGTGCCCTTTCGAGTTGGCCGAGCTCATCATTAACTTCGATCCTGATAGATTGGAAGGTACGAGTGGCGGCATCAATTTTGCCGCGGCGGTAACCTTTAGCATGACGGATAACGTCGGCCAGTTGACCGGTCGTAGTGATGGGTCGGGCTGCTACTATGGCTGCAGCAATCCGCCTGGCCTGTGGCTCCTCGCCGTAGCGAGCAATTATCTGCTCGAGGCGGCTGGGCTCATATTGATTCACCACCGTAGCTGCAGACAGCTTTTGGCTCTGATTCATCCGCATGTCGAGCGGACGATCGAACCGAAAACTAAAACCACGGTCGGGCTGATCCAATTGAGCCGAGGACACCCCCAGATCAAACAAAATCATGTCGAACCGCTTTTTTGTCGTGTGAAGTTGAGCCAGTGCTTGGTCGTAATCACTTTGAATTACCTCGGCCAAACCCTGGAATTTCTGTTGCAAAAACTCGGTCGCCTGTTCGTCTTGATCTACCAACACCATTTGACCACCTGGAGAAATCCTTTTTGCAACCTGGGTAGCGTGACCGCCATAGCCTGCAGTTGCATCAAGGTAAGTTTCACCGGGCGAAGGAGCGAGGTAATTTAACACCTCTTCCAATAAAACTGGTTGGTGGGGACTTTCCATGCTTTCCTTCCTGATTTCAAGGTCACCTATTTAGCAGTCAGCTTTTGTTTGACAGTTTTTGTTTTGAGTCGAAGCTTAACTAGTAAAGTTGGAGTTAGTTGTGGCAAGGAATTTAATAATTCCTTTTAAGCTTTTGTGAGGTGGAGTTTTTGATTTAGCAAAAAGGTCCGAGGGGTTTATACGGTCCCCTAAGGCCCGCTTGCTGACTGCCAAATAGGTGCTTTTGAAGTTTTTGTTTTGATTTTAAAAGTGCTTATACAGTGATTAACGTGTTGGGGTTTTGAGGCGCCAGTAGCCGCCGGGCATGCGGGTGGCCACTACCTCGCCAGCCGTCTTGATGCCGGCGTAGGTCAGAAGATCCTGATCGATCGTTACCCTGCCCTGCTTGGCGTCAAGCGTAGTTTCAACCATGCCGTCTAGGAGTTGATCAGCCAGATCGGCCAATTCTTGGTTCAAGACCGCCGGGCGGGTGCCCTCTACCATCCACTTGCCTTCTAGCGCATCCTGCATATCCTTTTCCCAAACCTGGGTCGGGTAGAGATGCAGGTATTTGCCGAATCCCGGAGTAATAACCGCCTGGCCGCCGCCGAACTCATCTCTCACTTCGGCCGGGATTGTCAGTCGGTTTTTATCATCCAGTTTTCGCTTGAAGTAGCGCATGTGACTTTCCTTTCAACCCTCCGATGAATCACTCACTGTAATTCATTACCTCCTATTATTACCCACTACTACCCACTGGTCAATAGTTTTTTAGTCATTTTCCGACTTTTCCTATAAAAACGGTAATGGGGCCGGCTCACTCATCGTGAACCGACCCCACCGATTGTACTTGAGGTCGCCCTAGGGCTCCTCGGGGCCTCCTCCTGGCACCATCTGGAGGCCCTCCCCGCGGAGCGACAGACCCTTCCAGCGGAGAACCTCCTTGATGATCTTGAGCCCTTCCAGCCCCATGTCGCGCATGTCGAGGACTTCCTCCTCTGTCATACCGGCGAGTTGGCCCACCGTTTCGACGCCGTAGCGCTTGAGGGTGTTACAGGTTCGCGTGGCATGGTGCCCAGCCGGCCAGATGTGCTTCAGCGGTTGCTGAAACTCCCCAGCGCGAGGCGTGGGCAGAGCCTCCTCCTGGTGAAGCCCCAGCCCGTAGGCTACGAGCAACCCCTCGGCCTCAGCCAGGAGCGTTTTGCCGATACCGCGGAAACCCGCGATTTCGTCCGCGCGGTCGGCCAGATCACCCAGCGTGTTGATACCTTCGCGCTTCAGGGCGTTGTAGAGGCGGATGCTGTGCGAAAAGGCACCCTCGAGCACGATTTTTCTTGCCTCCTGCCCACTGAGCAGACGCTCCTCATGTAGAGGAATCCCGTGGAAGGCCAGGAGTTCCCTTACGACCTCAATGTCAGCAGCCCCAAACCCGTAGCTTCCGCCGAAGTACGGCGGTTCGAGCTGGGCCAGCTGGCCCAGGGTCTCGACGTTCGCCTCGCGCAGCAGGCGCCAAACCCGCTCCTGAGCGGTTGATCTCGCCAGCAAGAAAGCCGCTTTGAAGGCATCGTGAAGCGTTCGGCCACCGAGCGACGAGTCAATGTCGACGTGACCTTCCGGTTGCTGAGGACGCCCATCTGCCACGGCCACAGCCGTCAGGCGCTGGATCAGGGACTGGCTGTCCGCCCTCGGCTCTGTCCTCGCTTCTGGCTCAGACAGGTAGCGGATCTCAATGCGCACAGGGAACTGGTTGACCTCGCGCAGTTCGTTCATGATCCCGTCCAGCACATCGAAGACGTGATGCGGGACATCACCGATGATCTTGATCACACACTCTGCTGCCACCGCCCTCTCCTTTCGGATCGATAGCCTATTCTACAATATTAGAGTATTTTGCGCAAGATTAACTTAGCCGTTTTGCCACTATCGAATCAAGATCTTTAATCTTCACCCGCTCCTGCTCCATGGTGTCACGATCACGCACAGTCACGGCATCATCTTTGATTGAATCGAAGTCGACGGTAACACAAAGCGGCGTACCAATTTCGTCCTGGCGGCGATAGCGCCGGCCAATAGATTGGGTCTCGTCGTACTCAACCTTATAATTGCCAGCTGCAGCGAGTTGCTCCCAAACCTGCTTTGCCAGGGGAGTTAACTCCTCGTTCTTGGACAGTGGTAATACCGCCACCTTTACCGGTGCGATATCAGGATGGAGCTTGAGGACAACCCGCTTCTCACCCCCCACCTCTTCTTCGTGGTAAGCACTATGTAGTAAGGCGAAGAAAAGCCGGCCAACACCGATTGCAGGCTCAACCACATGAGGTACATAGCGCTTATTTGTAACTGTATCGAAGTACGACAGGTCTTTACCACTTTCCTTACTTTGCTGAGTCAGATCAAAATCAGTGCGGTAGGCCACCCCGTAGAGCTCTTTAAAACCCATGGGAAACTCATATTGAATGTCAGTCGAAGCGGCAGCATAATGAGCTCGCTCGTCATTAGTGTGCTCGTACAATTTAAGTCGTTTGGGGGGTAGGCCGATATCAGTCAGCCACTGGTGGCAAAATTCTAGCCAACGCTTGTGCTCCTTCATGCCTTCTTCGGGCTCGACAAAATATTCCATTTCCATCATGTCGAATTCGCGCACACGAAAGATAAAATCGCTCGGCGTTATCTCGTTGCGGAATCCTTTGCCAATCTGGGCAATGCCGAAGGGCGGCTTCTGCCGCGAAGTTTCCAGTACGTTTTGAAATTGCGCGAAGATGCCACCGGCAGTCTCAGGACGCAAATAAGCCACAGCAGAATCATCTTCCAGCGGTCCAACATAGGTTTTAAACATCATGTTAAACTGCCGCGTCTTCGTCCACTGGCCAATTTTACCGCAGTTGGGGCACGGCTTATCCACCAAAGCTTCATCATATTTTTTCAGGTCTTTAGTCTCGAAATCAGTCAAGTGGTCGGCACGGAAACGATGTTTACAATTTTTGCAGTCGACCAACGGATCGACAAAGGTATCAATATGACCGCTAGCCCGCCATAGCCTGGGGTGCTGAATAATAGTCGAGTCTAGGCCAACCACATTTGGCTGACTATAGACAAATTTCTTCCACCAAGCGTCCTTAATATTCTTGGCCATCTCGACGCCGTAAGGACCGAAGTCCCAGAACCCAGCCAAGCCTCCGTAAATTTCACTGGATTGAAACACAAAGCCGCGGCGTTTGGATAATGATACTAACTCTTCCAGTGTAGGCTTGGTCATTGCTCGGCTTCCATTTTAAGTGCTACGTCGTAATCCTCTCGTTCGATTCTACCTAGTTCCAGCAGACAAGCCAAGTCGGCATAAAAATAAGCCTGCACCTGCGCGAGCGCTTTGGACTGTTTGTCTTTTAAAAACATTAGGGTGGTGAGACTATCGTCGATGAAGTCTATAACCTCTTGGTCACTCATTAGCTCAGCCTCGCAACGATCCGGTTCGCGCTGGATAATTGGAGGCGCTTCTTCACCAGCGCGCTCGTAATCAACCAACTTCCAGGCCAACTCTGACTTTGGAGAACTTGCCATTAGGCACTATTTTACATCCAAAATAGTGCGGGCGTTAAACTGGAGGTTAAATAAGTAGGCGTAGAAACGATCACAGATTGCAAGACTATCTTGCAAGTCGGCATCGGCCACCTTCTCCGGCTCGGCTACAAGTGATTTAGTGAGAGCCGACCGGAAGAGCGCGAGCGCCGCCACCGACATTGCTGGCTCCCAGCCTTGACCGCAGCTAGCATGCACCGCTCCCCCCGCCTCAAAACTAAACAACGTCGGCGCAGCAATGGCACGGTGGCAGATGGAGCAGACTTCCAGGCTCGGCTTATAACCCAGTAGATCCAACAAGCGCAGTTTGAAGTGTAGCTCTAAGTACTTATTGGCGCCGCGCTCGTCTAGTACTTCCAAGGCCTCAAGTGTGAGCGGCAGAGCCGCCGGGTAGGGCGCGTCCTCGGCAAGCAGTTTGTCGAGCATTTCTGCCATCATGTAACCAAAAGCCACTCGGTCGTAATCAGTTGCAATATTTTCAAAGTAACGCTCGAGTCTGGCACCGGCAATTACATCTAAACTCCGCCCTTCGGCAAGCATTAGTTCGCTCAGGCTAAAAAGCTCCAGGTGACCGGCGAGCTTGCTCTTAATTTTACGCACGCCCCGAGCGACTGCTTTAATTTTCGCGTCTGGAGTTAAAACGGTTAGGAGCCGATCGGCCTCCCCTAGGTTGATCCGCCTTATCACCAGTCCGGTAGTTTTATATGTTGCCACGGCTGTTAGCGCGATTGTGTCTGGAGAATGTGAGCCACTCGCTCCACTACTTCATCCGGAGTGTGGCGAGATTTGATCAAGTAGTCGTTTACACCCAGGGCTTTCGCCAACTCTTTATTGAGGTCAACCTCTTGCTCACCAAGATTAGTTAAAAGAATAACGGGTGTCTGTCGCAACTTGGGGTCTTTTTTGATTTCCTTTAAAACGTGAAAGCCATTTACCTTCGGCATCAATATATCCAGTAGAATCAATTCGGGTTCATAATCATCTTGTAACAAATCGAGACAATCCTCCCCGTTAACCGCTGTTTTTACCTCATGGCCTTCCATCTCGAACTTAGTCTGATACATCTCGAGTAGGGTTAGATCGTCTTCGACTAGTAAAATTTTGGCCACGGCCCCTCCGCTTTTAGCTTCTATTTAAAACATTATACCCTAGTTCAAAAGTGGCAACTGTTTAGCGATTGGTAACGAAAAACTGAATTTTGATCCCCGGCCCTCTCGACTGGTCACCCAAATTCGGCCACCGTGAGCTTCAACCAGGTTCTTCACAATATAAAGTCCCAGCCCCGAACCACCGGCCTGGATGCTCATAGGATTATAAATGCGGCCAAACTTTTGAAAGATGCGATCAATTTGGCTGGGGGTAATTCCCACTCCAAAATCCCGTACGCTAATAATTAACTCATCGCCTTGAATTTTAAAATCAATCAGCACCTCACTCTTGGGTAAAGAATACTTAATCGCATTATCGATCAGATTCGTCAGAATTTGGCGCAGACGGGCTTCGTCGGCCAAAACCAGCGGCAACTTCCGCAGGCGATTAACTTTCAGAGTGATTTGACGTTCAAATCCCTTGCTTGCAAGCTCCGTCACAATTTCGCTAATCAAAGTTTCGACCGTAGTGGGTTTGGGCGTTAGCTTGATGCGGCCATCATCCAGTCGACTGGCGTCCAGCAGATCCTCAACTAACTCAATCATGCGTTGATTACTCTGGTAGACACGCAGTAAATAGTGGAACTGTCGGTCGTTCAGCGGACCAAAGTCCTTATTCAGTGTCATACTGAGAAACCCCTTAATCGCCGATAGCGGCGTTCTGAGCTCATGGGAAACGATTGATATGAAGTCACTCTTCACCTCTTCCAGGTGATGCGCCCGCTGGATATTGCGGATAATTACGATGCCGCTTGAAGGTTCACCTTGCTCACTCATGATAGGCGCAAAGTTAATTTCAATCCAAAGGCGCTCCCCGGTTCGAGTCTCCAAGAGTTGCTGGTCCTTGCTCACCGTCTTGCCCTCGGTTAGAACTGACCTTATTGGTGAGAGCGCAGCCAAATCTGCTCCCTCTGGTGAAACAATTTTAATTACCCTGGTAAATTGCCGCCCCACTGCATCACTGGGCGAATACCGAGTAAGATGAGCTGCCGCTGGATTAAAGCCCACGATGGCACCACGGTGATCAAAAATGACAATTCCCTCCTCAGCGTGGCGGAAAACTGCTTCCCAACGCTCGCGACGGGCAATAGCGTCTTGGTACAACGCGGCGTTTTCAACCACCGTCGCCAGGCGTGATACGGCTAGCTTAAGCAACCTGACGTCCTGACTGTCATACGGGCGACTGCGGCCGCCAACTACCGCGACGCCCCACACCTTAGCCGTTGAAGCAATCGGCACAATGACCATGTTGGCTTCAAAAACCGATTTGGACACCTCGTTTTTCAGAGCGATCACCGTCACTTGTGTGGTGCTGAAGCTTTTTGCTACAGGATCGTCGTCACTCACCTGAACACTGCGCGGGTGCTCGTTAAAGTTGGTATTCGTGGCCTCTCTCATCAGCCTGCCAGTTTTGGTCTGCAAAATATAAATACTCGCCTGGTTAGACTCCACCAAGGTCGCCAGTTTCGCGATGCAGTCTTCGTAGATTTGCTGTAAGTCAAAGCCGGCAATATCGATGAAATCAACCAGTTGTTGGAATTGGCGCAGGTGCTTGCTGGTCGCTTCTACCAGCTCATTGACTTCAAGTGTCTTTTCCACGAGCGGCGTCACATCTTGCACCGTCATGATGGAATAACCCGGCAGCTGCTCCTCTTGCACCGGCCCAGCAGTGAGCTGCAAGTGTCTATGACCGTCTTTGGTATCATGCTGACCGTAGAAAGTAATGCCTCGACTATTGCCCAAGCCCTTAACGACTTGGTCGACCGAACGATCCAACCGGAGCGATTTTTGACTCAGCACGGTCTCAATTGACTGTTCCAGCGGTTTACCCCCTAGAAGCTCACAGAAAAAATCGTTAGCCTCTACAATCTTGTGCGAACCATCCAAAATCAGAATGCCGTGATCCGGGCTCTGACGCATAACGGCGCTAAAGAGCGCCTCAGCCAAGGTCTTAACTTGTCTTTTAACTTGCTTCTGATTGACCACTTGACTCATCGGCTGCCGCTACCCGTATTACTATCCTAAGATAGCACGCGCTAAATCAGAGCCTCAAGCACAAGCACTAATTTTACGGATGAATTTTGGCATCCTGTAGAATCTGGGCGAAGTCACTAGCAAACTTTAGATCGTCGGTTTCGAATTTGAGAGTTTTATCGCGGAGCGGAAGTATGACCACTTTGCCGGTGTGGTTTTCGTCAATTTTACCGCTAACCTCAACGCCTGCAATCCCCGATATGGTCACATTCTTGGCCGTCACATCGCCGTTTGAGGCTGCTTCCGCCCAATCGTCAGCTGCAGAGCTGTAGGCTGTAGCATCGAGTTCGACCCGAAGCGCAAAGCCTGCTTTGGAACTGTCGTCCGGCGGATGAACGTACCCAGGGTTTGCGAGTAGAAGAAAGGTGGCATTGGAATTACTTGAGTCATCAACATAAACGCTCCAATTTTTAGGGAAAGAGATTTGAAACGCACCCAGTTCCTGAGAAGCTACATAAGTTTGGTGTGGCAGCTTCGCGGCTGCAGCCGCGGCGGCGTCGTCGCTAGCTTTCTGTGCCACTTGGCCTTTGGTATAACTCTGCAGGCGGGCTGCTCGCAAGTTTTGATCTTGATGCAGATTCTTACTCACCGATAGAGCCAGTCCCGCCCCCAGCCCAACGGTGGTTAGAGCCAGGATGACCAAGGCAGCGACTGTTGTAACACCACCGTGTTCAGAAATGAGCAAGCTTTTCATATCTTATATCATAGCTTAAGCGTTATCTAAAGTTCAAGTCAGGGCAAACAGACGCGCCACAGTGCCTTTTATAATCAGTGCACGTGGCGCGTGTACAGCAAGCTGTACTAAAAACAGTTTACTTTAATAAAGCCCACACTCCCCCTGCAATTTCACCTAATTACCGTATTCGTAAACGTAGAAGTTTTTGGTTGATCGCACAGGCGTTTTGGCGGGGATAGCGAAAACATAGCTCACTAAGTACAACGGGCGCTTAGTCTCCCGGACTAACTTGCGATCAAGGCGCTTCATATATCGATCAATTAAAAAGACATAGACGGCATCAGCTGGGGGCAGAACCTCGCGCCAATAATTGCGGCAGTAAATTTTAACATGCGAGCGGTAAGGGAGGCAGGATAGGCGCGAATAAAAATACAACCAGGGATTAATTTCATACCCTATCGCCTTTAGCCCACGTTTGGCCGCGGCTTTAAGCAAGCGGCCGTCACCAGAACCAAGATCGATCAGTGTTTTCCCTGACTGTAGCTCCGCTAGCTCAAATACCTGATTGATGTCGGCCCGACGCACAGGCAGATAAGGCGCGCCCAAAACAGCGCCCAAGGCAAAGGCCCCCGCCACGAGACCGGCAAT
Organism: uncultured Candidatus Saccharibacteria bacterium; assembly: GCA_964582465.1. Classification (GTDB taxonomy): domain Bacteria; phylum Patescibacteriota; class Saccharimonadia; order UBA4664; family CAZOQX01; genus CAZOQX01. The sequence continues at coordinate 11,923 of CAZOQX010000006.1, read as the reverse complement.
TATCCAGATCACTCGAGCTCAGGTGGCTCTTCTTCAGTTGCCGAGCTTACCGGCTGGGGCTGATCGAAGCGTTGCTTAATCTTCTCCACGCGGTTTTCAACTGTGCCTAAATAATTTTTGAGCTTAGCAATAATTTCCATACCGCGCTCGAACTGCGTCAGTCCCTTATCCAGGTCGACTTCACCCGACTCAAACCACGCTGTGATCTTCTCCAGTTCCGCCATTTCCTGGGCGAAGCTAATTTGCTCCGTCTTTTTGTCCATATTTGACAACTCCGCCTAATTTTCCTTCCTGCAATTGTATCATGAGCTCATCCCCAGCCTTGACGTCATGCCATCGCCGGACTAGCTTGCCCTGAGACTGAACGACGGAGTAACCTCGCGCCAGCACAGCCTTAACATCGAAGTTCCGCAGTAGCCGCGCAGCTGACTTTAGTTGCTCCCGGCCAGAGTTAAGCAGACTTTTCATTTGCCAGTTGAGATTGGCGCCCTGTCGATTGAGCTCGGCCTGGTGCCCACTCACAGCTGATTCTAGCCGGTGGAAGGAGCGAGCAAGGAGGTTAGCTTGGACCAAAAGGCGCTCTTTTGGCATTGCCCAAAAACGCTCCATCGCCCCAACTTCGCGGCGCAGCAGTAGGTTCAGCTCTCCCACTACCCGACGCATTTGCTGATGCATTTGCTGCCCCAGGAAGTTCAGCGTCCTTACGGTCTGATGCATGTCCGGCACCACTATTCTCGCGGCATCAGTTGGGGTGGCCGCTCTGAGATCAGCGGCGTAATCGGCAAGACTGACATCCACCTCATGGCCCACGCCCACGATTGTCGGAGTTCGACTAGCAGCGATGGCCCGAGCCACACTCTCGGTATTGAAAGCTGCTAAATCTTCCAGGCTGCCCCCTCCCCTGATAATCACGAGTACATCGACCGGCTTGGGCAATTGATTAAAGTAATTAACAGCCGCCACGATTTGCTCGGGCGCCTTCATTCCCTGCACTTGCACATCAGCTAAAGATACACTGATTCCCCGCCAACGCTGATCCAGGATTTTAACAAAGTCGGCATAGGCAGCCGACCCAGCCGAGGTAATCAGTCCGAGGTTCGCCGGATAAGTCGGTAAAGTCCGTTTGCGCTCAGCTGCGAACAAGCCCTCCTTTTCCATCTTTTGTTTCAAAAGCTCGAAAGCTCGCCTGAGCGCCCCTTCGCCAGAGAGCGCCACCGCCTGCACGTAAACTGAAAACTTACCGCTCTTAGCATGTACGCGCGGATTCCCCGAGACCCGAATCTGCATCCCATCTTCGAGCGGGGTCTTTAGCTGGTAAACCGAGGTGAAACAAGGCAAAGTCGCATCTTCCTCTTTTAAGAAAAATGACACCCACTTATCGCCGGCCTTAAAACCTGACACCTCTCCCTCGATCGTCACATACGGATAGGCAAACTTAAGCGTTTCATTTAATAGCCCGATGAATTCTTTGACGCCGATTATTTGTTCGTCCATAGACGCTTTCGATAGAAGTAAAAGCCGAACGGTAAAAACAGCCAGAAATTTAGCACGCGATAGACTAAGACAGCCGATAAACTGATGGTCAGGGGCAAACCTAATGCTACCAAGGTCGCTACCATGGCCGCCTCGTAGAACCCGACCCCACCGGCAAACACCGATACTAGGCTGACGATGTTTGCCACCAAGTAGGCTACAACCACCGCTCCGAAATTCACCCAATGGTTAAAGGCGATAAAGACAGCATAGACGGTGCCAACTTCGGCTAGGTTGCCGAGCAGGGTGTACTGCAGCGGCCGCCGCCACCGCCTAGGATTAGCTAACAGAATTTCGTAGCCGTGATAAAAGTCGTCAAAAAACTGCTTTAGTTTTTGCTCGTTAAGCTGGCGTTTCTTTTTGCGACTAAACCAATTTAGCACTCGGTAGATGCCACGAACTCCGCTTTGAGCAATCTTCTCCACACGTGACCGATCTCGGATTAATACAAGCATCACCCCGCTCCCCACTAGTATTACCACGATCATGAGTAAAATAATTCTGACCGTAATACGATTAACATTGCCGCCCAGAAACAGCATGAGGAAACCGGCTACAAGTACAACCAAAAACGACAAATACGTGAAGATATAACGCAGCAGCTGAATTAGGGTTGTCTTCCCCACCGGGACCCGCCCCATCAATTGGCTAGACAAGTGAGAGGCTCCGGACACGCCGCCCGTTGGAAAGACTTGATTTACGAAGTTCACCGATAGAGCCAGCTCATACAAAATGTAAAATGGCACTTGGTAATCAAATATGGCGAGAACCGACTGATAGTATTTGGCGTTCGCATAGTAACTGATGGCCTGGATAATGAAAACCAGAGAAAGCAAATACCAGCGGAGCTGCTTGAGCAAATGTAGAAATTGATCAAGTTGTCCTAGATTCGAAATAATCAGGATCATTACTGCCACAAAAGCGGCCAAAAGAAGGAGGCGGCGCCAATTCATTGTAATTATTATAACCAACCATAATTACTTCTTGCTAATTTCGCTCTCGCCCACCCCTTTTAGGGTACAATTGACTCCATGTATTTATATGTGTTAGGCCGTCAGCCGGAAATCGGCCGGGCAGAGCTCGCTCGCCTCGCGTCGCCGGTAGAGGCTTGGGGCAATTTGGCTCTGGCCGACCAGGAATTGGATATTAACCGCCTCGGGGGCACTCAGAAAGTTGCCAAGGTGCTGGCAACGCTACCTTCCACTGACTGGGGTGTCATATGTGACTACTTGCGTAGCAACCTGGCGGACTGGACTGCAGACGTTGAACAACTCGAACTCGGGCTGAGCGCGTATGGGCTTAAGATTCAAGCCAATAGTATTTTTCGGCTGGGGCTGGCGTTAAAAAAAGAGCTCAGAAATAATTATCGCCGCTTCCGCCTGGTCCCTAACAAAGAGGCGGCGCTTTCAACCGCCCAAGTCTTACACCACCACCTCCATCAGACGGGGGTAGAAATGATTGTGGCGGCTTCTGGCACCAAGACATTAATTGCCCGAACTAGCCAGGTCCAGGATATTAATCGCTACTCCATGCGTGACTTTGGCCGACCCTGCCGGCCCGCCAAAGTCGGCATGCTGCCGCCCAAACTTGCCCAAATCATGATCAACCTCACCAATCCGCCGGCACAAAGCCTAATCCTGGATCCGTTTTGCGGCAGCGGCGTCGTTTTGCAAGAAGCCCTGCTCATGGGCTACCGAGCTGCCGGGACTGATATTGATCCGGAGATGGTGAGCTGTAGCCAAAACAACCTCGTGTGGTTAGACGAGCATTTCCAGACCGGCCGCGACTTCCAGCTTGATACAGCTGATGCCACAAATGACCACCTGCCGCTCGCCCAAGCAGTTGTCACCGAAGGTTACCTCGGGCCAGCTCTAGAGAAGGCGCCGCCGCGACCAGAGCTGGAACGCTTGCAAGACAAAGCCCGCGATTTAACCCTCGAATTTATGCGCAATCTCTCGGGCCAGGTTGCCTCCGGCACGCCCATTTGTCTAACCCTGCCCGCTTGGCGCTTAGAATCAGGTTTCGCCCGACTGGGAATCATTGACCAGATTGAGGCCTTAGGTTATAATTCAGAACGATTTACGGAGTCCGATCAATCGCTAGTTTATTGGCGGAAGGATCAAATTGTGGCTCGTGAATTATTAGTTTTTAGGAGAAAATAAATGGCCCACACAAAAGCCGGTAGTACAACTAAACTAGGACGAGACTCGGCTGGGCGCCGTTTAGGCGTTAAGCTCTACGGCGGTCAACTGGTTAAAACCGGTGATATTTTGGTACGCCAAAGAGGCCAAAAAATCATTGCCGGTCTGGGTACGGCTGTCGGTAAAGATGAAACTATCTTTGCGCAAACGGCTGGTCAAGTAGTTTTTCAAACTAAAAAAATTACCCGTTTCACTGGCCTCAAGCAGCGTCGGACGACCGTGACCGTACAGCCGGTCGAAAAGTAGTTATTTTTCCGCCGTTAAATTTAAGTGAAAACGAATACGTTCAACCACATCCGCAATCACCGCCTGAGATTTGACTAAATACTCGTCGGCCCCCAATCTGGCCGCTTTATCCTGATCACTCTGCTGGCTTAGAGCCGAGAGAATAATAATCTTGGTATGGGCAGTTTCGGGGGTATTGCGTAAAATATCGAGCACATCAAACCCGCTAATTTTTGGCATCATCACATCAAGCAGAATCAGGTCAGGCTTAAACTCCATGGCAGTCTGTAGAGCTTTCTCGCCGTCTTCGCAATACTCCACCCTGAAACCCTCGTGCTTCAAACGTGCCTGGTAGGCCGCGGCTAAAGCTTGGTCGTCTTCAACTAGCAAAATTTTGGGCTTAGATTCCATGCTCTTACTATAACACTCGAGCTTACTTAGGACTTGCTGCCGTCAAGGCAGCGTCCATTTGGGGATCCTTCCCTTGATCGATATCTGATTGGTCCATCTTGACCGTAGTGTCGGGGTTAATCCCAGCATTACCGATATTTTTGCCCGCTGGTGTATACCAATGGGCCACAGTCACCTTAAGTTCGGCGCCGCCGTCTAAATCAACAATTTCCTGCACGCTGCCCTTACCGAAACTGCGCTCACCTATTAGCTTGGCGACGCGATTATCATGCAAAGCTCCCGCTAAAATTTCGCTAGCCGATGCGCTGCCACTATTGATCAAAACCACCGTTGTGAGCCCAATGAGTTTACCGCCGGATTCACTATTTAATTTAGCAACGCTAGTTGATCCACGGCGTTCCTCTACCACCAGTTTCCCGCCTGGCAAAAACTCACTTGCTACTTTGACGGCAGCATCCAAAAAACCACCAGGATCATTGCGTAGATCTAAGATAATGCCCCGCGCGCCCTTGCTCCTTAGCTCGGTGGCTGCCCGATCGGCCAAATCTACCGTGTCGGGACCAAACTGGCTAATCGTAATGAGACCGACGTTTCCCGACTTCATACTCCATGTAACACTCGGCACTTGAATGACGTCTCGCATTATCATTAGCACCTGGGGGGTCGTCGCCGCTCTAACGATGGTCAGCTTTACTGCAGTGCCCTTGGGACCCCGGATGTGACTAACCGCCTGCCCCAACGTCAAGGTACTCGCATCGGTAGAATCAATCTTTAGAATCTGATCACCCGCTTTCAGACCAACTTTGGCCGCCGGTGAATTCGCGAGTGGTGAAATAATAATCAGCTGACCACTCTTGATGCCAATCTCGGCCCCAATGCCAGATAACGTGCCATTTAGATCGTCATTCAAATCTTTGGCTTCGGCTGCGGTTAAGTATTCGGTGTAGGGATCACCTGTCGCGGCAGTTAGACCCTGTTTCGCCCCGGCCGCAAGCTTGGTAACATCGATTTTTCCATCATACTTTTGCTTTAGGACTTGGTAAATTTGCGCTAGCCCAGCCGAATCAAGTTGATCCGAACTCTTAGTGCCGTGCCAGCTGGCAAGCTCAAAGCCTGAACTAAACGCAGCTATTAAAATTGCTGCGGCAATGAGAGCCGCCTTCTTCAAACTCAGTGTAAATTCCCGACGCATGAACTAAATACTACGGAATATAGCCCACGCCCACAAGCATGGTGTCGCCGGCGTGCAACCGCATTTCGCTGTACCGACCTGGGCCGCTGCCAACATCAAAGTTATACTGGCTCATCGTAATGGTGCTGCCATCGTTGGACTCAACATAGGCGACGTGCCCGTAGCCGCCGACATAGGCGTTGCCGTAAGCTCCCCAGACGGCGATTTCACCCGGCTGTGGATTGGAATGGTGTGTCACAAAGCGATACCAATCTGCCGCATTACCCCAAGAATAAGGCTGGGGTGCGCGACCAATTGACCAACGACGCCAGGCTACAAAGCTAACACACTCGCGATTAAAGAAGTTCCAGTTATCAACCAGACTATCCTGGGCGGCATCACACCACCTTGACGGATAGCCACCGCAACCACCCGAAGTGATGTTAAGGTCACCATTCGCAATAGCAGCCGCACGAGCAGCAATAACAGCCTGGAGCTGCTGTTGATTGTGAGCAATTAGGCTCTGATACTGCCCTTGCTGGCTCTGATTTTGGCTGAGCAATGCTTGCTGCTGAGCTCGCTGACTGGCTAGTGTTTGTTCTTGAGTTTGTTGGGCGCCAATCAGAGTAGCGAGCTGGGCTTGCTGATCCTCGAGCTGCTTTTTAGTAGCCTTAATACTATCAATCACTGTGGTAATTTTCTCTTTTACGCTTTGCAAATACTGCTGTTTATCTACAAACTGGCTAAAGCTGTCACTCGAGAATAAAACCTCAAGCGGACTAAGTTGTGACTGTTGATAAATCGTTTTAACGTTCTCGTCGAGGATAGTTTTGTCTTCGGCTAGTTTCTGCTGTAAAGACTGTAGATCAGATGTAATTTGCTGTTGCTTCAAATTAAGGACCTGCAATTGCGCCTCGGTCTGATTAATCTGCGCATTTACGCTATTAATCTGCGCCTGAAGATCACTCTGCTGCTTCTGTAAACTGTTGATCTGAGATTGGTCAGCTGCGATCTGGGATTGCAAGGCCGAGATCTGATCATCGAACTGATCTGCACTAACGGGTACACTCAACAAGGCGGTGGCCATAAGGCCAACAATCAGGCTGAGGATATTACGTTTGATTTTTGGTTTTACCCCCATGGCAGTAGTCATAGTTCTTATGTAAAATTATACCACTTGCGCTTTGGGAGTCAATTAAAGCTTAAGGTACCGCACCATCGCCAGCAGACTCGAAGCCGTACCGATAATCATCCCGGTTACAAGCTCAATTAAGGCGATCACAAGTACATTGTTACGCAAAAAACTGAGCGTTGAATTGAAATCGATGTAAGACGCAATCTTGCTACCTCCCACCGAAATAAATCCATACGTCAGCGCCAGCGCCACGATCGCTGCAATCAGACCGTAAAATGTCGCCTCGCACAGAAAAGGGCCGCGAATGAACCAATTGGTGGCACCAATTAATTTCATAATTTCGATTTCCTCACGCCGACTGAAGATTGCCATCCGGATGGTGTTAAAGATGATAAGGACTGAGATCGTAATGAATATTAAACTTGCCAGTAACCCTACTCGTTTAATAAAACCACTGACCTGGATAATTCGATCGATGGTTTTTTTGTGGTTGCCTTGATAGCTAATTGGCGTGGCCGGATCGAGCAAGGGTTTCACGTCTGATCGTTGGACGAAGGCTACAACCGGCTCAAGTTTATTAGGATCCTTGGCCTTGACTTCAAACGATGCCGGCAAGGGATTATCTGCTTCGGTAATGGCTTGGAGCAGCGTTTGATTACTTTTATTTTGCTCGCGATAACGTTTCAGTGCCTCGGATTTTGACACATACTGCACCGACGCAACATTATTCACCTGACTCAGCTTTTTCTGTAGATCCTGAACTTGGGTAATGGTAGTTTGGTCATTCAAATAAATTGAAACGTCAATTTTATTAACTATCCCATGGATGGTGGAATTAAGCGCCATGTTCGCAATAAACGAAGTTGACATGATTGTAAGTGTCACCACCATGACAGCCGTAGCCGCGGTTGACAGCCAAGCATTGCGCAAGAAGTTGCGGAAGCCGGCTTGGAAAATACGGCCAAGCGTAATCATAGGACGTACCTACCTTGTTCTTCGTCTTTTACGATGCGCCCTCGACTAATTGTGATAACACGACGTCTCAAGGCATTCACAATTTCTTTATTGTGCGTCGTTAGAAGCACAGTCGTACCAAAACGGTTAATCTTGAGTAGCAGTTCAATAATTTCCCAAGCGTTTTTCGGGTCTAGGTTGCCCGTCGGTTCGTCCGCCACCAAGATCTTTGGCTGTCTGACCAAGGCGCGCGCAATGGCCGCGCGCTGGCGCTCGCCACCAGAAAGTTCGGAGGGGAAGTTATGTTGCTTAGTCCCTAAACCGACCAGCTGTAAAATCTTCGGCACACTACGCTTGATTTCCTTGGTGCGCACGCCCGCCACCTCGAGCGCAAATGCAACATTCTCAAACACACTACGATTCTGCAGTAATTTATAATCCTGAAACACCACCCCAATCCGACGACGTAAAAACGGAATGTCGCGCTCATGCAAAGTATCATAATCAACCCCACCGACAATGATTTTGCCCGAGCTTTGATTTTCCTCCCGAATAAGTAGTTTAATTAACGTCGACTTGCCGGCACCCGAGGTGCCAACAATGGTAACGAATTCGCGTGGTTGAATATGGAGGTTAATCCCAGAGAGGGCTGCCTGTTTATTAGGGTAAACTTTGGTAACCCGATCGAGTACTATCACCCAGCTATTCTAACACAGACATTCCGGAACGCTTATGCTTCAGGACGGTCGATGGCGATCTGTGACTGCAAATAGGCCTCGAGCAAGGGCTCAATCTCGCCGTTTAACACACTGTCGGTTTTTGCTGTTTCATAACCGGTGCGATGATCCTTCACTAAATTGTAGGGATGCAAAACATATGATCTAATTTGGCTGCCCCAGGCGGCCTGTTGGCTTGGGCCCTTCAGTTTGTCAAGATCAGCTTGGTGTTGTTCGGCCATGAGCGCAATCAGGCGGGACTTCAAAATTGCCATAGCCTTTTCTTTATTTTGCAGTTGCGAGCGTTCGCTTTGAATAGCGACCACGATGCCGGTTGGTGAATGAGTAATCCGCACAGCTGAATCCGTAGTATTAACCGACTGGCCCCCAGGCCCGCTAGAACGGTAAACGTCGATTTTAAGATCTTTCGGGTCAACTTCGATTTCAGCCGGGCCCTCCACTAGCGGGAGCACTTCCACCAAAGCGAAGCTAGTTTGGCGCAAATGATCGGCGTTGAAAGGGCTCTGACGCACCAGCCGATGCACACCATGCTCACCCTTCAGCTTTCCGTAAGCATAGGCGCCGCGTACCTCAAGGGTCACACTCTTTACGCCCGCCTCTTCACCCTTCGAAAATTCTAAAACCTCGCTGGCATAACCAGTCAGCTCGGCATAACGCAGGTACATCCGCATCAGCATTTCGGCCCAGTCCTGCGCATCGGTACCGCCGGTACCGGCATGAATTGAAATAACAGCATTAGCGCGGTCATACCGCCCCGAGAGTTTGAGGGCGAATTCCATTTTGTCGTATTCGGCCACAAGGCTTTGAAGTTGAGCTGTTAGTTCCGCGGCCATTGAGGAGTCATTCAATGCGGCCAGATCCATAGCCTCGGCCACACCCTCACGCAACATTAGCCACGGAGCCAGCCGCCGCTCTAAATCAGCCTGGGCGCGACCAAGCTCGGCAGCTTTGGCGTGATCTTGCCACACGCGAGGATCCGCTAAGTCCCGCGCCAGCTCGCTCAGCCTACCCTCATCGGCCGCCAAGTCCAGCTTCGTCCAGGCCATATCGACCTGCACTTTCAGCTCCTTTAACTTTTTAAATAAATCTTGCATAGCTCGTTAATTATATCAGGATACCAAAAAGGCCCCGCTACGGAGCCCTCTGGTTGCGACAAGCGCACCAAGTATTAACTTAAATTATCTTACCATAGTAAACAGATTATGTCAATCGATTCTCAAACGCCAAAAGGGCCCATGATCGGGCCCTTTAGCGTGCTTTCCTAGTACGAACTTATTGTAGTAAGGCGAGCAAATTGCGCTTGCGTAGTACAAAGGCCAGATAGCCTAGCCCACCCAAGCTCGCGAACCCGAGCGCACCTGCGCCAGTGGCAGGAATCTCTTCACCAGGAGGAGTTTCGCTCGGAGGAGTGCCGCCGCCACCTTGTCCAGGAGGCGTCTTCACCGTAATCGCCACTTCACACCTTTCTGTCACCGGAGTAACACCAGCCTTAGTGTTTACCTGCACAGTGGCCAAGTAATCACCATCTTGCTGATAGGTATGAGAGATCGTGGTCATGAGGTCTGATGTGTTCTTCTTAGCCGTCTTGCCATCACCAAAGTCAAACTTGTAAGCCTGGACCGTGGTGTTCTTGACGCTGGCCTTAGCGGTAAAGTTTACCGGGAGCGGCGCAGAGCCAGAGGTTTGATCAGCCGTTAGGCTCAGACACTCGAAGTTGCGGTGAACCGGCGGCTTTACGACCGTGATGTGCACGCTGCAAGCAGCCTTTACCTTAGTTGTGCCCGCCCCAGTCTTAACTTGAACCGTAGCCGTGTAGTTACCCGGCTGCGAGTAAGTGTGGAAGACACTGTCGGTTGTGCCAGAAGTTTTGTGAACCAGATCGATTGAGTTATTGAGGTTAGCGTCAAAGTTGTAGTTGTAACTTTCGATCGTGGTCCTGGTCGCTGTGCCCTTGGCGGTAAATTTAACCTTGAAGGGCGCCTCACCTACCACTTTGCCGCTTGAGTCCATCGGCTGGGCCGTTAGACTCGTACAGGCAAACACGGGCGGTTTGTTATTTGGCTTTACCAATACGCTGACTTCACAAGCTGCAACGTGCTTGGTAGTGCCGGCAGTTGTTTCAACCAGCACAAATGGGTTTCTGGCTGGGCCAGCATTCTGATAGGCATAGTTGGTTGTGGCGGTTGCTACACCGTTTGTACCTTGAGTAGCCGCCACCGTCTTGGTGTCGCCATTGTCAAAGTTGAATTTAAAGCTCGTGACCCTGGCACCTTTAGCCTCGCCGCGAGCATCAAATCGGATGCTATCACCGGCTTGCACCTCAACTTGCTTCTTGCCATTGGCAGTCAGATTCAAGCATGCAAATGTGGCTTGCGGCGAATTGGTTGTGATCGTAGCCGAACAGGCAGGGGTCTTATCGGTTGTGCCCAAATCGCTATTTACCAGCACAAACGCCTCCGGCGAACGACCGGGATTGTTGTACGTGAAGTTGGTCTGAGCCGTGGCTCGATTACCGACTACGCTAGCCGGTACGACCCTCGTCTCACCATTGCCAAAGTTGAACTTAAAGCTCGTAATTTTGGCATTGCTCTCTTCGGCCACCGCTTTAAAGCTAACCGGGAGTGGTGCAGCCCCATGGTTGGGCTGAGCCGTCAAACTGTCACACTTCACACTCGCAGGCGGAGGTGTGTGTGTCTTTTTAACCATGTTTCCGCAAGAGTGCATCACAGCCCAATGGAAGACTCCACCGGCCATGTTCACCCAAGCTGAAAGTTCAGGGCTTCGAAATGACTCGGAAGGTGGCCGCCAATATACGTCACCGACTTTCTGATCATTTGGCCCCAACTGTACGCGACCGGCACTAAGTACATCGGTCGCAACGACGGTACCATTAACTATCACATTACCTGTTCTGGTAATTACCCCTTCGTGGGTATCACTCGAGCTCAGACCGGCACAGGTTGCACCGACTTGAGCGTAGTCAGCCGCGATGGTACTCGCAGAATGCTTTCCATCGCTTTTGAAATGACCTTGGCTGTCGCAGAGTTCCGAAACGCTGTAAGCCCCACCGTAAAAGACCGCGTTAACATCTTTGTCACGCGGACCGTCGGCGGCATTACCGGCACCAACCGGTAGCAGAGAGCTTGCAACCATCACTAGCGAAGCCAGGACCTTGAAGAATTTCGCTTTTAGCATTAGTTCCTCTCCTTAATTTATTTCCGCCCAATAAAGTTTAAATCGCCTTACTATTTCTTTTTGTCAAATAACGCCCCTAGCGGGCCGGAAAGCAAAAAAGGCGTCCGAACGCCTCACCTCACCTTTAGCGCCGCAGCGGAATTTGTACAAACTTTAACGCAAAGTGCTTGGTTTGTCAATGCTATTTATATGCTTTAACAAGGTTATGTTTAAATCTTGTTAAAATACACAAAGAGCTAATGTTTAGATTTGTGGGGTCGGGGGGGGGGGGGGGGGGAAGGCACCCCCCACAACACAGCATGAGCAGCGACAAAGCCCGGGGGACACAGCACGACAGCGCGAAAAAAAACAAGACAAAGAA
>CAZOQX010000005.1:44378-59886 GCA_964582465.1 uncultured Candidatus Saccharibacteria bacterium | reverse complement strand
TTCAAGCATCTGGAGGCCATTCATATTTGGCATCATACATCAAGCAACACAATGTCGGGCTGGAAGTCTTTAATTAACTTAAGTCCTGTCACCCCGTCACCGGCGCTTTCCACCTCGTAGCCGTCGGTTTCGAATTTAAAACGGTACATCTGAACAATGGCTAGGTCATCCTCAACGATCGCGATTTTGGCTCGACTTGGCATAAGCTTAATGTAAGCCAAACCAAGAAGCACCGCAACACTAGCGTAAAATAGTCGGGAAATGAAGCACGACTTGAACCAAATTGAACTGACGGGCGGCGCCAAGCTGCTTATTATCAACCTTCCAAATGCACATACCGTCTATTTCGCGAGTATGGTGCGGTCGGGAGTGCGCCTTTCGCCCCTTGAGCGTCATGAGCTGCCACATTTGTTGGAGCACCTAGCTTTTGAAGAGAATAAGCACTTCCCGCAAAAGATGGCTTTTCGGCAGGCGGTCGATAATGCTGGTGCTTGGGGCAATGCCAGCACGGGCATCGATGCCGTGACTTACTACTACGTGACCACGCCGGAACGCTTGAGCGCGGTGGTAGATCTAAACTTGGCCCAGACCTTTGAGCCATTGTTTTTGCCCGCGTCAGTCGAAAGCGAGAAACGGGTGGTGATCCAGGAGGTATCGCAGCGGGCCGATGATGATGGCTTTCAACGCATCTATCGTAATTTTCAGCAGATTACCCCCAAGCTTTATCCTGATCCAGCTGCGCGGATCCAAGGCACCAAAGCTACGACGGCCAGCGAGGTGGCGGCCTTCTATCGGGCGCATTATGGGGCGGCGAATACCTGGTTCGTAGCGGCCGGAGCCTTCCAGGCCAATGAGCAGGCTGCGTTAGCCGATCAGCTAAACAGCTATTTGCATAAAGTTATCCCTGGTCAAAGGATTGAACTAAGCCCTGAATCGCCGAGTGATTACGGTGGCAAGCTCGTAATAGCGCCAGCAAATACCAAAACTCAGTCTCACCTATTAATAAACTTCGTTCAACCAGGCTACGATAGGGTGGCTCTCGCGCCGTTGCAGCTTTTTAGCACTCTCGCCGGTGTGCCTCATACCGGTCGTATTTTTGCACTTAGCCGGGACAAGGGGCTAAGCTACGGTACTTTTAGCGGGTCTGGCTTTGGGTTGGATTTCAGCCATTTCTACTTGGCCGACCAAACTACCAACGAGAAGTTTATGCCCTTGTTTAATCTCGCCGTGGAACAGCTGGCGGACCTTTTAGCCGGTAACTTTAGCGTTCAGGAATTTAATCGCGCCAAAGCTGTAATGATTGGCGGTTTGTCGCGCTCGACGCAAACGCCGGCCGACTTTGCGAGCTGGTACGGCAATGATTTTATGTCCGACCGACCACTAGAAAGACCAGGCGAGCGCGTGGAGCAGGTCAGAAGCGTCACTAAGGACAAAATGCTGGAGACGGCAGCTCATTATATTAACGCCCAAAATTGGGTGCTGACGCTCCTTGGGCAAGCTCTCGAACCAGTCACTGAGCATTTCCGCACCAAGATGGAGCGAACGTTTAGCTAGCGCAGCGAGTAAAGGGTTTCCATAATCTGGGCGGCGGTTTTGCCCTGAGCGCTATAGGGTATCCCAAAGTTAACTTGTGCCCGCCGCTTCCAAAAGCTTCGGCGGCGCCAATTTATAAAAACGGGGATGACTCGGACGCCGCTCGTGGTTGCCAGCGAAGCCACGCCCTTCTTGGGCTCAATTTGACCGATCAGGGCGCGTCGCCCTTCGGGAAATATTAGTAAATTTTCGCCATTTTGAAGTCGTCTTTTGGCGTAAGTTACGCCGCTTTTGGTGCTGCCATCGTGGCGAGCCTTGATGCAGCCCAAAAGATACATGATCGGTCGCAAAGGCAAAATCTTCATATAACCGTTGGCCGTTAGGAATCGAAGAGGCTTGAGCTGAGCGAAGGCAATGGGCGGAATCGCCGCTGCGATTACAAAAGGATCAAGCATACTTTGGTGGTTCGATACGATAAGGTAGGTCGTACCAGCGCTAAGCACCAATTCAGTTTTGCTCACTGGAGAGATTAAATGCCTACAAGTAAGCCTGAACAATGGGATTACCAGGCTTTGGGTTATTAGGACTACTCGATTTTTATTTTGGTTTTTCTCAAGCATGAGTGATAATAAAGGAAATATAGCATTAGCACTTTAAAGAAGCCATAGCCAAAAGACCAAAATGATTAAACAAATTACCGCCCTTAGCCGATATTACACCACCCTTGCGACTGATCCCGAGGGGTATGCTAGCTATCCTGCCGAAAGTCGTGCCGACAAGCTGGCGGCGCAGCGCTTGCACGCAAGTGTCTATCTAGAAAGAGGCTATATTTCAGAGCGCCAGATTAATGCCGAGGGGAAAATTGATCTCATAGCCGACCCCCATCAGGCCCACTCTAACTACTTCGTTGTAAAAAGGATGGCAGCCGGGAGGCCAGAGGTAATAGTCTCTGCTAGGCAGATCTATGCTTCTAAATCCAAGCGGCACAAATCCTTCCAAACCTATGCTGATTTGAAGCTGGACGAGGCAGCTCGGAAGAAATTAACCGCTCTGGATCCAGCTAAGTGTGTCGAAATATCGGCACTTACTAAGGTGAGTGGAGTGAGTACTCACCTAACTTTTTTGCTTTATCGCGCAATGTGGCAATTCTCAATCACCCAGGGACATCAAATTTGGCTAATGGCGTGCGACCAAAGGCTGTATCGGCGCCTGAAATACCTTTTTGGAAAAGCCATCCAAGCCGTGGGGGAGCCGCAGTTTTACAAGGGGCACACCGTGGTACCGGCGATTATCGAAATAGACTATTCGGTTAATCAGTTGATCAAAAATACCCATACCTTAAACCCCGCGGATCGTCTGCTCAAACTCCGTCTCAGCCAGTTTTTTCTACGCGGCCTGCCTGAGAAGTACATTCGCGCTCGTATGAAATCTAATACGGGTTTCTTTGTGAGATTCCTCTGGTGGACATACGGTTTTAATTATGATGGCCTGCTTAGCTTTTGGCCCTACCGTAATCTTTTGAACCAGGTCAGTCAGGCAGCGGGCCTAAGAGACGGCCAAGCAGTCCTAGATCTTGGTTGCGGGACGGGGAATCTAATTTACAAAATGGTACAGGGGCACCGCTTGAACATCACCGGAGTCGATGCGGCCGGGTCGATGCTCGGTGTAGCCAGGCGCAAACTAGCCGTCGCTATCAGCGCTCGGAAAGTAGAGTTGTATCAGCAAGATTTAACCGATTTTTTGCGCACCGCTAGGCCGAATAGTTTTGATCGGGTGGTTTGCGTCAATGTTATTTATGCCCTGAATGAACGCCAAGAATTTTGGCAGGAGCTTTTCAGAGTGGTGAAGCCGACCGGAAAAATCATTATCTCGACTTCGGTGAGAAAAGGCAGCTGGCCGATTATTCGCGAGCATTTCAGACACTCTAATTTAATCGAACTGCTTAGGCCGAGACTAATTGGTGTATTCTTGATCGACGCACTCATAAATCTATTAGGCAGATCGGGCGCCTTTGCCTTCCCTGACGCCCATACGCTAGAGAACGAAGTGGTTTTAGCTGGGGGCCGTTGGGGTAAGTCGATCCGGACGTATGGTGGCCGGCGAGAAGGGGTTAACATCCTGGTCGAAATTAAGCCCTAGGCGATAGCTTTATGCTAAGATTAGATCAATGCAAAGCATAAGCTTTTTTGCTATTCTCGGCGTGGCGGCAGCCATCTGGCTGCTGGGCGTAGTTACTTACTTAAATAACTGGCGGCACAAGGTCAATCGCGTCTTTGGTCTGCTCTGCGGCTTTACCGGCGTCTACGTGATTATCAACTACTTGGCTGATCACCAGCAGAGCCACGCGCTTTTGTGGGTGCGACTGACTTTTGCGTTGGCTGCGGGCATGCTCTACTTGATGTGGCTATTTTTGAATATTTTTCCTAAGACTACACTCGGAAGAGAATGGGAATATATTTTAGGCGGTATCGCTGGCCTAATGACGGCGGTGAGCTTTTTGCCCAGCTTTGTACCGAGAGTAGCGTTAAAACCCGGTGTCAGTGACGTTGTACCTGGCCCACTCTATAACTCCTTTGTCGCTTATCTAGCCGGCATACTGCTACTGGTAGTGGTGGTAATTTGGCTATCAATTCGCCGCTCTAGCGGCTTGGACCGGCAACGGATGAAATACGTGGCGATGGGTCTAGTGGTGACTGCGAGTTTGGCGGCATTGACGAATCTGATATTGCCTCTGATTCAGGGCAGTAATAACTACGCAGTACTCGGCTCATATTTCATGCTGATATTTTTTGCGACATCGAGTTTCAGTATCGTTCGGCATCGCTTGTTTGACGTACGCTTGATTATTGCGCGATCCGTCACGTACGCCCTGCTGCTTTTGACAGTAGCAGGCTTGTACGGCTTTGGCGCTTTTGCCGCCAGTGCCTATTTCTTTGGCGATTCGGTGTCAAAGGGGCAGCAAATTTTTAATACGGGTCTCGCCATTCTCTTAGCCTTTACCTTTCAGCCCCTGCGGCGTTTCTTTGAAAAGCTGACTGATAAGATTTTTTATCGCGACAAATATGAGAGCCCGGAAGTCTTAAATGAAATTAGCCAAGTTTTGGCGTCAGAGCTGCGTTTGGAACCACTTCTTAGCTCGACGTTAAGATTGCTTTGCCGCAAAATGCGGGTTCACTCTGGCCAGTTCTACGTCTACGATCAGGGGAAGATTTATAAGATTGAGCACTTTGGACCCTTGCCGGCTAAGATAATCACCCCTAAACAGCTCGAGGACTTTCACCGGCACATCATGCTCGCCGATGACTTGCAGCCTGGTATCACGAAGGCGGTGATGGACGCCCATGGTATTCGGGCCAGTCTGCTTCTGCGTACCAAGGACCAGTTTGTTGGCTACTTGCTTTTAGGTGACAAGCTAAGCGGTGACATTTATTCAGAACAAGACTTGCGCTTGCTGGAAATTCTTTCTTCGGAGCTGGCCGTCGGTATCGCAAATGCTATGTCCTACGAAAAAATTGCCCAGTTTAATGCCACGCTCCAAGGCAAAATTAACGCCGCCACCACAGACTTACGGCAGGCCAACTCCAACCTCAAAGCCATTGACCAAACTAAGGACGAGTTTATTTCGCTCGCCTCGCACCAATTGCGTACACCACTCACTACCATCAAAGGCTACCTTTCAATGCTCGAGGAAGGAGATGCTGGCAAGATTACCCCCAAGCAAAAAGAATTCGTGAACTTTGCTTTCATGGGAGCGGAGCGGATGGTGCGTCTAATTGCCGACCTTTTGAATGTTTCGCGCCTAAGCTCAGGCCGCTTCTTCATTGAAAACAAGCCGACCGACCTAAATAAAGTGATCAAGGAGGAAATTCAGCAATTGTTGCCGCACGCCGATGGTAGGCATATTGGATTACAGTACATTGCTCCCAAACATCCAGTGCCGATGGTTGAGCTAGACGAGGATAAGACGCGGCAGGTCATAATGAATTTCATAGACAACGCTATTTTCTATACTCGCGCAGGGAGTGTGAAAGTTAGCCTGGCGTCCGATCACAGCAAAGTCCGTTTTTGGGTCGAAGATACAGGTATTGGCGTACCCAAGGCCGTGCAGAAAAAACTTTTCGTAAAATTTTTCCGGGCCAATAATGCTCAGGCCATGCGCCCAGATGGCACCGGCCTGGGACTCTACCTCGCTAAGCGGGTCGTCGAGCAGCAGGGTGGTACAATAATATTCAGCAGTGTTGAGGGTAAGGGTAGTACATTTGGTTTCGAGATCCCGATCAATGTGAACAAACGCCATATTCCGAAAAGTACAAAAACCTTACAGGCTACCAAAAGTAATCAGCCGGTCTCTCCGCTAGGATAATATGAAAAACTTTTTTGAAACGACACCAAGCAAAGTAAGCATTCTAATGGCCGAAGACGACCCGTTTATTGCCCGCATGTACGAAACCAAAATCGCGAGCGCTGGTTATAAAATTAGTATTCATAATAATGGCCGCGACGCCTATGACGCCATTAAATCAATGAATCCTGACCTCATCATCATGGATATTAATATGCCCGAGCTCTCTGGCCTTGAGGTCATGAAACTGCTGCAGCAGGATGGGTTTGATTTTAAAACTCACCCTGTGATTGTATTAACCAACTCAAGTAACGTTGATGATATGAAGGCGGCTCATAGTTTTGGCGCCGACTACTTAATTAAGGCTGAGCTCACGCCCAAGGATGTGCTGGAGCGTATCAAGTCTAAACTAGGGTAGGTTTTTCACTTCGCGAACTCGTGGCAATGTCAGGGCGTTGGCGGCCGTTTCCGGTAAGTTTGCTTGCGTGGTAACGGCAGTTGAAAAGCCGGCTTCCCGCACGATGTCGACTACGTTTTGATTATAAAGTCCGTAAGGGTAGGCGAAAGTTGTAACGGAGTGTCCTAAAATGCTTTCCAGCTCGGCCTTGCTTCCGAGGATTTCAAAACGATCAGTCGCCGGCGTGTTCTCGGCTAAATTCAAATGGTCGGTGGTGTGAGCGCCGATGGTGATTAGCCCACTCTTATCTAGTTGCTTGATTTGCTCCCAGCTAAGATAGGCATCACCGCAGGGCTTGACCTGAGTGTAGGTGCGGCCGGCGCCGATACACCACTGGCTAAGGCTGCCGCTGGTGATGATGTAAAAAGTGGCCTTCATTTGGTATTTGGCGAGTAGAGCGTAGGCCTGTATTTGATCAGCGAAGCCATCATCGAATGTGATAACTACGGGCTTAGCTGGTAGGTTGCCTTGGCCGGAAAGAGCGGCTGATAGCTGTCCCATGTCGATCGTGGTATAGCTTTTCGCCTGCAGTGTATTTAGCTGTGCTTCGAAATCGCTCGGGGTGTGGTGAAAGATTAAAATGGGGACGTGTATCGGCTGGGCAGATAGGGCGGTGTTTTGGTCTGGCTGTGTATCGGTTTTGACGTTTGCGATCAGCGTGGGCTCTTCGCCTATCATGAGGCTGGGTTTAGAGTGGGAGGTGCCAGCAAGGTTAAATGTTACGCCAAGCGTGCTTACAAGCACTACCACGCCAAGCGCTAGGCGGCGCGGGTAGACTTTGAAAAAAGTAATGAGCGATTTCTGTTTCGCGGTCTCAGCGTTAGCGTTTCCGGTCATGTTGTAAGTATAAGGATTTTGGCATAAAAAGAGAACGCCCACTTTCGCGGGCGCTCTTCGCTTTGAGGGACTTCTCCGATGACTCGAAGAATGCGCATAGTTTAACACTACTTACGCTTTTTGTCAATACTCGTAACGATTATTTGATCTGGCGAAGGGTTGAGCTATCGGCCGCGCCACTTGTGGTATCGATAAAGAATTGGTAAATACTGCCGCTTGCGCTTACAGCTTCGACGACAAACTTGGTTGAGCTATTCCAGCCGACGAAGTGGTAGCCAGCAATATTAGTCAGCTTCATGGCTGTGACATCGCTTGGGCTGGGTAGTTTGGTAGCAATAGTTTTACCCGCCTTGGTTTTGATGGTGAGCGGGGTGCCGTTGTCCGTCAAGGTTTCGATTACGGTATAAGCGCCGCCGGGCGAAGTGCCGCTAGCCGAAGTGATGGCATAGGCGTCGACTTTTTTCGCGGCTTGAAAATCCTGCACTTGTTTGGCTAAGTCGGCATTGGTGGCTTGGAGTTTGGCGTTGCTCATATTAAGGTCACGGATTTGCTTATTCAAACTGCCTGATTGGTTAGCCGAAAGCCTATGCTGCCAATAATAAACGCCGCCACCGGCGAGAGCAGCCATGACCAATCCAATTAATGCGACGATAAGCCAAGGTGATTTAGATTTGGGTGGCATCACGTGAGTGGCAGGCTTTGGTACTGTGGTATCAAGCGGTTTGGGCCGGGGAGCGATTGGGGTCGCTACTGGTCGCGGCGTCGGAACCGAGGCTGGTCGGAAGCCGGCAGAATTTTGAGGCAGGGGGGAAGACGGAGGAATTGGCGGGAGAGTGGGCGGAGTGGGCACGGGAGACTCCTCACCATTGGTAGTGACTTGAATTTTGATTGGATCCATTTAAAGCTCATCTCCTAAGCGCAAGCGCTTAGCTAAAGTATAGCAAAAAAGATAACTTTGGTGACCCCAAGGGGAATCGAACCCCTGTTGCCAGGATGAAAACCTGGTGTCCTAACCGCTAGACGATGGGGCCGCGCGTGCGGGCCGGATCAAAGCCGTTCAATTTTATCAATTCGGGCCGGTTATCGCAAAAGGGCAAAATAAATTCCGCATTGCCATAGCATAAGCAGTATGCTAGGCTTTAGCTTAATGAAGCGATTTTCGGCCAAGCGCATTTTTGGCGGTCAGGGTGCTAGCGATCTGCTAGATATTTTTGGTGCGCTAAAACAAGTTGGCTACGTTCGGGTGGTGTCTGTCATCACCGCCATCGCTACACTAGGAATGTCCGGACTCATTTATGTAGTACCGGCGCTTTCTAGCCAAGCCTCATCGACCAACGATATTATCTTTGGGGGACTTGATCGTAATCACCCCAAAGAATCGTTGCTTCAAGTTTACGATTCAAACCACGACAGCTTTGGCCACACGGGCTATCACGCCCTATTTGATCATTACGGTATTACGAGGGAAAATTTAGCGTCTACACACCTGGCTCACATTAATTCATCCGATCACGATTTGCTTTCGCTGGGACGCAACCCACACTCAGTGCTCGATGAGCAAATTGTGGTAGGAAACCAGACCTATTACCAGCGCCCACTTTATACTTGGGGCGAGGGTGTCAGCTACGACGTTTTGGAGGGTCAAACGTCTAGTGGTAGCTGGTTTGCGGTCATGCTCGAGTGCGGCAATATTGTAATCAAGACGCCACCACCCCCCCCTAGCTTTAGGTGTGTGGATCTAGAGGGTAGCACCCACCAGGGTAAGACGCCCCTGGACGTGCATTTCACCGCAACGCCAGAAGTGAAGCGTACGACTGTGAGTGGCTTCATCTTTAGGTACGGCGACGGCAGCGGGCCAGACGTTAGCCAGGACCGGCTGGCACATCACGTCTACACCAAGGACGGAACTTATACAGCTACGGTACAGGTAAAAACTCCTCTTGGTACCACTCAGGTAATCCCCGCTTGTAGCTGGACAGTGCGTGTTACTACCACGCCGCCGCCGGCCTTCGACTGCGTGAGCCTTACGGCCGACAAGACTGGTGGAGATGTGCCCCTCGATGTCCACTTTAATGCGGCGGCCTCGGTGGATCACACGACTATCAAAGACTTCATCTTTAAATTCGGAGACGGTACCGCACCAGTCATAAGCGGCGATCACCTGGCCCATCACATTTACTTAAGGGAGGGTACCTATACTGCCACCGTGCAGGTCCAGACCCCGCTTGGTACCACCGATGTTACGCCGGCCTGTAGCTCTACGATCAAGCCCACAAAAACACCTCCACCCCCCAAGCATCCAAGAATTGAGAAGGTTAAGTCGGCCCTAAATCTCACCCAGACTAAGGACGGACAGCCGATTGATGCCACCAGCAAGCCGGCTAAGCCGGGTGATGTTATCGAATATCATCTGGTGACCAAGAACGTCGGCGATGGTGCTCAAAAGAACTTTGTGGTGCGCGAAAACATTAACGATATTTTGGAGTATGCCGACGTTACCAACACCTTCGGCGGAACGCTGCAAAACGGTATTTTAACCTGGCCGGCCCAAGATATTGCGCCGCATACCCAAATTGTGATGAAGTTTAGAGTCAAGGTGAAGGATCCGCTTCCCGCCAAGCCGCAGTCAGTGTCCGACCCGCAATCATTCGACCTCAAGATGGACAATATCTATGGCAATAAAGTACGTGTCCGCATTAAGCCACCAGCGCCGAAACAGGTTGAGCAGGTTTTCCAAGCTCTACCCCAGACGGGTAACATGCTAAATATCATGGTGATGGCTGTCTTTACGGCGCTTGCGATGTTCTTCTACATGCGCAACCGTCAACTACTCAAAGAGGTGGCCATTCTACGAGGCTATTATGATAGAACGAGGGAGGTGAGCTAATGGAGCTAGAGCCAAAACGCGGACCGGAACGCGAGCAAACTGGGGCCGAGCGCGCCGAATTACCCGAAAAGCAAGTCGAGCGCGCCGAAGTTACGGAGCGCAAGGCCGAGCAAAATGAGGCCGTGGAACAAGCCCGTGAGGCCATCCAGAGTTTGCCCGAGCAAGAGCAAGCCGCGGCTCCTTCAACTACTCCGGAGGAAAAGGCCGAAACGGTTTTAAGTTACCGCCAAGTTCTAAAAACAGTCCAGCATAGCCTGGCCCCGGCCGCCCGCCGCTTTAGCCGTTTCATCCACAATCCGGTGGTGGAACCAGCGAGTGATCTTCTGGAAAAAACCGTCATGCGCCCCTCGGTGGTAATTGGAGCAACTATCACCGCCGTGGTGGTAGATGGTGTTTTATACCTTTACGCCAAACACTATGGCCTGGCGCTGCCAGGCTCGGTCCTTCTCTTTACGCTGCTGCTGGGCGCATTCATTGGCCTGGCAATTGAAATCTGGCGCGGCCGCAAATCCCGCCGCAAATAACTAAGGTGCTGATCCCGCAGTTTGCTACACTTGGGGGAGGAGAGGTGAATGCTTGCCAAAGAGTTTAAACGCACCAAAATCCTAGTTACGCTTGGGCCGGCGTCGAAAGAAGCCACCCAAGTTGAGCGACTGATGGAGGCGGGTGCTAATGGATTTCGGTTGAATTTTTCCCACGGCGATCCGCTCGAGTTCAAAGCCATGATTAAATCCATCCGAGCGGCCAGTGCCAAGCTGGGTCGACCGGCTGCTGTTGTAGCAGATCTTGCCGGGCCGAAGATCCGAGTGGGCGAGCTACCCCTGGAGGGCGTCGCCTTTGTACGCGGCCATGATGTGCAGCTAAGCTCCGGGGCCGACTATGAAGCGGCCGGAGTGATTCCGATTCAATTCGACTTCAGTGGATATGTTCGCTCCGATCAACGGATTTTCCTACGTGATGGCCAGATTGAGCTCAAGGTTACTAAGGTAGCAAAGGGGGTGGTGCAGGCGAAAGTGGCTGTCCCGGGGCTCCTAATGAGTCATCAGGGTATTAATTTGCCCGATACCCAGTTTGATGGTGGTACGCTGACCGATAAGGACTGGGCCGACATCGATTTCGCTGCCAAGAACGATGTGGACTATGTGGCGGTTTCGTTCGTGCAATCGGCTGCCGAGATTAAGGCTGTGCGTGCAAAGCTTACTGAGCTCAAAAGTGATATCGCTATTATCGCAAAAATTGAAACAAAACCCGCGGTCCGGAATTTGCTCGAAATTGTCCAATCTAGCGACGGTGTCATGGTGGCTCGAGGAGATTTGGCCGTAGAGGTCGGGCAAGAAGTGGTGCCGGTTTTGCAACGGCAGGTGGTGAATCTGGCCAGGCAGCAACAAAAGCTAGTGGTCGTGGCTACCCAAATGCTCGAATCAATGGTGGAATCGCCGCAGCCAACCAGGGCAGAGGTGAGCGATGTGGCGACGGCGGTTAACGAGGGCGCTGATGTGGTGATGCTATCGGGCGAAACAGCTGTGGGCCACCACCCAATTGAGGCGACTCAAACTATGAAACGCGTTATTCTTTATACCGAACAAAATGTCGAACCGCCGACTGCCGTCATGAATTTGGCTCGCAGTGATAAAGACCATGCCATTTCCGCAGCGGCGGTGACATTGGCGGAGAAAGTCGGCGCCAAAGTCATTGTGGCCGAGACTTCATCAGGCCGCACCGCTCGGAATATTTCGTCGTTTCGGCCAGCTGTGCCTATCATTATGGCAACCCATCGTCGGCGCGTTTATTTTCAGCTGGCCTTAGTCTGGGGAGGCAAGTCATTTTTGCTAGAGGAACCGGCCGGGGCAGCCGAGGTGGTGATGCGCCGGCTGAAATCGGTCGGTAATGTCCACCCGGGCGATATGATTGTAGTGGCCTCCGGACAGCATCCCGGCATGACGGGCGGCACCGATACAGTGCAAGTCAGGGCGGTCGCCTAATGGCCAAAAAGACCATCCGCGATATTAGTCTGAGCGGTCGCAGGGTGCTGGTGCGGGTTGATTTTAATGTGCCGCTTACAGATGGTGAAGTAGCTGATGACTTTAGAATAAAGAGTGCCCTGCCCACGATTTTATATTTGCTGGAACATAATTGCCGAGTTGTGCTTATAAGCCACCTCGGTCGCCCGGACGGCCGCGACACGAAGCTCAGTTTAAAGCCAGTCGCGGTGCGGCTAGCCAAATTGCTCAAACAGGAAGTGGTGTTTGCGGCTGACTGTGTTGGCGAGGTAGCCGAGACGGCAGTACAGAAACTTGAGCCGGGCGGGGTGGTCTTGCTCGAAAACCTGCGCTTTCATCCTGAGGAGAAAGCCAACGATGCCACCTTCGCCAAGCAGCTCGCCAGCCTAGCCGAGATATTTGTGGATGACGCCTTTGCGGCCATGCACCGCGCCCACGCCTCGACCGTTGGTGTGGCCGGAGACTTGCCGGCCGTGGCGGGCTTTTTGGCGGAGAGGGAAGTTAAAGAAATCACTCACGTGATGGAACATCCCAAGCGGCCGGTGGTAGCAATCATTGGTGGCGCCAAAATTTCAACTAAGATTGAGTTATTGGACAATTTGCTCGCCAAAGTTGAAGTGCTAGCGATTGGTGGGGCCATGGCGAACACGTTCTTGGCCGCTCAAGGCTATGAAGTCGGTCGGAGCGTGTATGAACCCGACCAGGTCACGACGGCTAGCCGCATTATGCGGGCAGCCGACGAACGCGGGGTAAACCTAATTTTGCCGACTGATGTGATTACAACCGATCGGCTGGATGCCCAGGGTCGCGCTCATCACAAACCACCGCTGGATGTCACAAAGTCTGAAATGATTGCCGATGTTGGTCCAAAGACGGTTGATCAAATTGCTGCTCCCGTAGCACTAGCCTCGACCGTTATCTGGAATGGACCACTGGGCTTGGCCGAATTCTCCCAGTTTGCTCAAAGCTCAATTAAGCTTGCAAAAATCATAGCCCGAGCACCAGCGTACAGTCTCATCGGTGGGGGTGACACCGCCAGCTTCTTACGGCATCACCATTTGGAAAAGGATTTTAACTTTATTTCGACCGGGGGAGGCGCTACGCTCGAGCTGCTCTCTGGCAAGAAGTTGCCGGGTTGGGAAGTTTTGCAAGACAAGTAAATCGCGCTAAAGTAGTGTTACTCCTGGGCGGAGACACCCCATAGCCGATGCCGTGCAAAGCTAGGCGATTGGAGAAGATTGAAATGACGAAAATGACAGTCCCCCGTTTTAGGAAGATTCTTGATACGGGTGTGATCCTGAGGGCTGATTTCAGACGATGGCAACACCAGGCCAACCGGGTAGAGATTCGACTTTTCGCACCCGGGGAATCGTCGCAGATATGGTATTTCCTCTACATCGCGACAGATCCTGTATCGCGGAGCCAGTCGATTGCCCCAAGGGTGGTCGAGCGGAAGCGCCTGGATCGAAACGAGTGGATAAGTGAAGAGCTGGAATCGTGGCAGAACGACATCGGGGCGGAGTGGATGGTCGTAGACCCTATGGCCGCCTCTGTTACGGAGTCGACCGCCGCAGAACCCGACAGACATGTTCGGAAGGCTCCAGTGTCGCATCCTCTTCCGGGCGTATTGCCCGCATGCTGGAGGGGTTCTACGCAGAGTGGTCCAGAGTGTTTGGGCCAATGGTTTAAACAAGTGGCTTCCGCCCAGGAGCCACCGGAATT
This sequence comes from uncultured Candidatus Saccharibacteria bacterium, assembly GCA_964582465.1. Lineage (GTDB taxonomy): Bacteria > Patescibacteriota > Saccharimonadia > UBA4664 > CAZOQX01 > CAZOQX01. The sequence goes on along the minus strand of CAZOQX010000005.1, from coordinate 46,108 downwards.
ATGGACGCGCGCATCAAAAACCACTAGAATTATGGAAAGAGGACCGAGGTGAGCAAATTAGTTGTCGCAAACTGGAAGATGCACTTTAGCCCACACGAGGCGAGCGCTTTCGTGCATCGATTAAATACGGAGCTCGATCCGACTGGTGTGGAAGTTGTAATCTGCCCGCCCATGCTAGACCTCTTTCCGGTTTTCAAAGAAATTGAGAAGTCTAAGTTTAAGCTGGGCGTTCAAAACTTTTATTATGCAGAAGAGGGTGCCTTTACCGGCGAAGTATCGGCCAAGATGGTTGAGGGCCTGGCGAGCTACGGTCTGGTTGGGCATTCCGAACGCCGCTTGCACTTCCATGAAGACGATAAGCTCATTGCCAAGAAACTGCCGGCGGCGCTGCATCACGGTATAACACCAATTTTGTGCGTGGGTGAGACTCTGCTAGAGAGGCAAGAAGGCCACTCGACTAAAGTGGTGGTGGACCAACTTGAAACCGATCTCTCAGGTTTCACCGCTGATGAGGTTGATCGGGTGGTGGTAGCCTATGAGCCGGTTTGGGCGATTGGTAGCGGCAATTTTGCCAAACCTGATGAGGTCACGCCGGTGGTTGCAGCCATTCATAACACGGTCAAAGAATTATTCGACGGTAAAGATGTGCGTGTGCTTTACGGTGGTAGCGTGGAGACCGACAACGCAAAGGCCTATTTGGCACTAGAAGGTATTGACGGTTTACTAGTAGGTGGCGCAAGCTTAAATTATGCTAAATTCGCCGGCATCGTAGACGCGGCGAAGTCTTAAAATCCGAAGGAGGCAAAATGTTGTGGTGGCTAATTGGTCTAGTCGTGTTCTTTATGCTATTTGGTCTGCGCATTGTGCAACAGTACCAGCGCGGGGTGGTTTTTCGACTGGGCCGGGTGCGCCCGCATGTCAAGGAGCCGGGGTTGAGACTGATTATTCCTCTAGTTGATCAAATGAGGCGCATTAATCTACGCATCATTACCATGCCGGTGCAGTCGCAAAAAATCATTACCAAAGATAACGTCTCGATTGATGTGGCGGCAGTGGCCTATTACCACGTGGCCGATCCAATTAAGTCGATTGTGGAAATTGATAACGTAGTTCAGGCGATCAATCAAATTGCCCAGACCACGGTGCGTAATGTGGTGGGGCAATCGACGCTGGATGAGCTACTTTCAAACACCGAAAAGATCAACATTGTAATTAAGAAAATCCTGGATATCACTACCGAGAAGTGGGGAGCGATTATTGACGTGGTAGAGGTTAAAGACATTCAGCTGCCCGACAGCATGCAACGAGCTATGGCCAAGCAAGCTGAGGCGGAGCGTGAGAAGCGAGCCAAGATTATTGCGGCCGAAGGTGAGTTCCTGAGCGCCGATAAGTTAGCGCAGGCGGCGGATGTAATCTCGAAGCATCCGGTGGCCCTGCAGTTGCGTAATTTGCAGGTCCTGGCCGAGATTGCTACCGAGAAGAATTCGACCATTATTTTCCCGAGTCAATTTATGGACAAAATCCAAGAAATCGGGGACTTTGTGCAGGGCGAAATCAGAGCTAAAAAGTAGTTAAAACGATTAACGCCCCTGGACAGGAGCATCCAAGGGCGTTTGGTGGAGGTGAGCGGCGGGGCGGGCAACCGCCCCCCCCGGGCGAGTTGTGGGGGGGAAACACGGGACGGAACACTAAGGTGGGGGGCACCCCCGCGCGCCCCCCCCCCCCCCGGA
>CAZOQX010000005.1:0-44368 GCA_964582465.1 uncultured Candidatus Saccharibacteria bacterium | reverse complement strand
CCCCCCCAACCAACAGATGGGGGGGGCGGGGGGGCCCGGGGGGGCCCCCCCCCCCCGGCGGGGGTGGGGGGGGGGGGGGGGGGCGCCCCCCCCCCCCCCCCCCCCGCTTCCTTGTCGTCGGTCATCATCCGTCGACGTACCTGATCTCTGGGCCGAAGCCCGGCGCTCCCGCGCGACCAGGTTACCGGGCGCAGCACACCCGGGTTGTCGGAGACCTGCGGGGTTCCGACACTTAGCCAACTGCTAGCTCATGCGACATTCGGCGGAGCCGGCGTCAAGCGACGAGCAGGAGGAGTGCTCCCGTTGCAGTTGGCAGTGGTACGAGCCGTGTGCCTTCTTCTGACTTCCCCGGGCCTTGTGGCCGAAGAAGACAAACGACTCGATTGTGCACAATCACTGGATGTGATTGAAGCCTGCGACACCCCGAGGGGGGTGGGGTGTCGCGGAGCGCGAGCGACCTCTGCGTTTCGAATTGTTCGCTCGGCACTAAGGTGCCGGACCGAGGGGCCTTCCCCGTCCCCCCGGTCCGGACCGATTAGACGCAAGTGCGTCGAAGAAGTGGCCGGTGAGGCCGGCCTGGTTGACCGGCCTCACCGGGGGCGGACGGGCCGCCCGGCGCCTCCCCCAGCCCCGCGGGATCGTGCCCGCGTCGACCCCTCAAGGGATCAGGAGGGAGAGCGTTTGCGCAGGTATCTTTCAACCTGCCGCCACCGGCGCTTGTCCTGTCCACCCCTGGACTTGGCACGAAGCGCCGGGTTCGCGAGCAGGGAGGGCTCGCGAAGCCTACCGATCTCGGGTTCCTACTCAGCGACTTTTGCAGCATTGCCACGCAAGCGCCTTTGGCCGTCAGCGATCGGAGGTTCCGAGGTGTCTGGCGTGTGCACCCGCAACGCCACCTCGAACATTACGTAGCAGAACGGGGAACTGGAGACGAGCTCAAGCGCCCCAGCCTGCTACGTAAAAACTTAATTAACTCCAATTCTCAAAGAACGTAAGAGTTATTATAGAAATCGGCGAATTTATTGCAAGCATAAGCGTAAAAACGAAGCCGCCGTCTTTGCGAGACAGTGACTTCGCGAAAACGGCGGTGATGGTTAGGTGACCGGAATGGGCTCGAGTAGCTCCTCGGCCTGCTGTGCGAGCTCATCCAGTCTGGCCTGAAAGCGGTGGACGAAGTTGAGCATCTGTCCCAGCTCTGGCTCTTCGGCCGAATGGCCCGGCGAGCCAATGTGGATCTCTGCTCTGATGCCGAAGTCCGGCTGGTACAATTCTCCGACTTCCAGGTGGTTGCTAGTGAACGAGCCCGACCAGAAGGTGGCGAAGGGCGTACTGGCTTGGTAGGACTGTCGGCTTCGGTAGATTGAGACAGCCGAGGCTTTGACCTCATGCGGTGCGGATGGCTCACAGAAGTGCATCCCGCTCAGGAAGTATCCCTCGTGTGAGGTCCCCTCGACATCACACACATACTCCCGCGGACTCACCCGGAATTCTGGGATGAACTCCTTGAAGGCCTCAAAAACCACGTCCTTTAGCTGCATCGGAACCCCCGTCTGTCGGATGGCCTTAATTTATCGAGTTATCAGAACGAAGTAAAGCTTAAACGCGAAGCCGCCGCCCGCCCGCGTTATTGTTACAATAGTTTGGTGATTCCATTACTCGAAGATTTAAATCCTGAGCAGCGCGAGGCGGTTGAGACAACGGCGGGTCCGGTTTTGATCTTGGCCGGCGCCGGTTCTGGTAAGACCAAAACTTTAACCCATCGTATTGCTTATTTACTTGGCGTGAAGGACGTAGAGCCGCAGAGTATTCTCGCCGTTACATTTACGAACAAGGCGGCCGGTGAGATGCGCGAGCGGGTGGGTCGACTGCTGAGTCGCTCTCAGTTCGATCGTTCGTTCATGCCCTTTATGGGTACCTTCCACTCTATTTGCGTGCGCCTGCTGCGACTTGAAGCCAAGAATATTGGGGTCGCGCCCAACTTCGTGATTTACGATGAAGCTGATAGCTTGAGTGCACTCAAACATGCCATGCGCCAGCTGCGGATTGATGAAAAGAAGTTCAGTCCCAGCTTGATTGCGGAATTAGTCTCATCGGCCAAGAATGAGATGATTACACCAGCGCATTACCAAAAGCTCGCAAGCGGGGCGGCGCAGGAAGTGGCGGCTCGAGTTTATCCTTTGTATCAACGCGTCCTCCGCGAGGCCGGCGCTCTCGATTTTGACGACTTACTTTTTGAGGCGGTCAGCATGCTGAAAGATAGCCCCGAGATGCTAAAAAAATGGCAAACCCAGTTTCGCTACATCATGATCGATGAATACCAGGATACCAATCATGCTCAGTACCAACTGGTGAAACTGCTGGCGGCTGGGCACCATAATATTTGTGTGGTGGGGGACGATTGGCAAAGCATTTACTCGTGGCGTGGCGCTAACTTCCAAAACATTCTAGACTTCGAAAAGGATTATCCTGAGTCCAAGGTTATAAAACTTGAACAAAACTACCGCTCTACCGAAAACATTCTGACGGCTGCCCACAGCGTGATTAGCAAAAATATGCTGCGATCGGAGAAGAAACTCTGGACCAAAATAGGCGCTGGGCCGGGAGTGACGGTAGAGCTGGTAGGTAACGAGATTGCCGAAGCCGAGTTCATCGTGCGCAAAATTCGTGAACTGGCGGTGCTGGACAAGTTAGATTTATCGGATTTTGCCGTGCTGTACCGTACCAATGCGCAATCGCGCTCGCTGGAAGAAGCCTTTGTCCGCGCCGGCCTGCCGTACAAGATGGTTGGGGGCGTGAGGTTTTACGAGCGCAAGGAAATTAAAGATGTTCTGGCGTACTTACGCCTAATTTTTCAGCCGGACGACTTGGTGAGTTTCAGCCGTGTGATTAATGTGCCACCGCGGGGATTGGGCGATCGCAGCCTCGAGGTTTTTTTGGATTATTGCCAAAATCACGAGCTTCGGCTGGTGGATGGGCTGACGGAAGTTTCAGAGATTCCCGGCCTGACGCCGCGGGCTCGCCAGGCCTTGAGCGAATTCGGCTCGATTGTGGGGGCGCTCAGGGTGGAGTCCGACCGCTTGTCGCTGAGCGAGCTGGTTGAGCAAACGCTCAAGCGCACCGGTTATATTAAATGGCTGGACGACGGCTCAGTGCTCGCCGGTGACCGGGTAGAGAACGTACGTGAGCTTGTAAGTGTAGCTAAGGAATATGACGAGCCGGGGGCGGAAGTCTTTCTGGAAGAGATCGCTCTGATTACGGATTTGGATAATTATGCCCAGGAATCAACCGGCGTCACTTTGATGACCCTGCATATGGCGAAGGGGCTAGAGTTTCCAGTAGTTTTCTTAGCTGGGATGGAGGAGGGTATTTTCCCGCATTCGCGCAGTTTATTCGATAATGAGCAAATGGAGGAGGAGCGCCGGCTGTGCTACGTCGGTATGACGCGAGCCAAGCGGCGGCTGTTCTTGCTGCATGCAGCTTCGCGGCTGCTATTTGGCCGCGTGATGCACAATACGCCTTCGCGCTTTTTGGCTGATGTGCCGGGAGCGGTGCAGGAGAGAGCATACAATTTGCCGGAAACACGTAGGGATCTGCCCAAGCTCGAACTAGAAGTGGGCGATCGCGTCCGGCATGGCCGATTTGGTGAGGGGGTAGTGAGTGAGGTGAGGGGCGATGAAGTCGCCGTGGTGTTTGCAGGCTTCGGGCCGAAGAAGCTCAGCCTAAGTTTTGCTCCCCTCGAAAAGATTTCGGACTAATTGCCAACTAGCGTTTGATTTGGGAACATTGGAGTGTCCACATGGAAGGAGCCCAAGATGTTCCGCTGGATGTACCGTCACCCACTCTGGCTTGCATCCACTATCATCGTGTTCATCGGGATTTGTCTCGTCGTCTTCGCTCAGCGCTTCACTACGCTGTGGTGGGTCGGTGTGGCTCTGGCAGTGGCTGGATTCGTGACATACCAGGTGATCGACCTCTGGCGTGACTACCGGGCTCGCAGATTCACTGGTTGGGTGCAACGTAATCGCGACCGTGGCCAGGGAGTCGTCTGGGACTATCTAGAGCGGGGAACAGTCCGTGGGTGGATCGACGCCGAGACGCCCGACCGGGCTCATGCCTACGGCCAGGGGACCGAGCTCTTGAACAACATGCCGGTGCACCTGGCAGAGGCCAAGCGCTTGGTCGAGCAGCACGTTCTCTAACTGGCGGGGCGGTTATTCTGCCCCGCCAGCCCGCATTTACAATTGATTTCTAGTTACCAAAGTTGCATAATGTCTGCACCGAGACGAAAGGGGAAGGCCTTGAGCGCGAAGCCGATGGGCGGTCTGCGCAAGCTGATCTTCTGGCCCTACAACTGGTTCTTCTGGGGCCTGCTCGTGCTCCTTATCGTTGCGATGACCATGATATCGCTCAGTCACGAGCGGACGAGCGCTCTGTTGTTCTGGGCCGGGCTGGCGCTCGCCATCGTGGTCATACTGGTGATTGAAGTACGCATGTTCCTGAGCGGTCGCTACGTGCTCACACCTGCCCGGTGGCAGCACGAAGTGACCGGTACCAACCCCAAGGTGGTGGGATACTGGCTGGGAGATCGAGCTTTGGGCTACGTGGAACAGAGCTCGAGTGAGCCCGAAGAGCTCTGGCAACCAGTCGCCGGCGGCCAACCGCTTGGGGAGCCCATGAGCTACCTCGAAGCCTGTCGTCTGGTCGAGGAGTACGCTCGGGCGAACCTGAGAACGACGCGGCGCTACGGGCCGATACCCAGCCCGAAGTAGCCGACCCACATCCAAATGAGCCCGCGAGAGAACCCGCTCTTGCGGGCTCTCTCTTTCCAGATAGACTAATTCAAATCCGTCCGACGAGTTTGACACTCAGCGCTCGTTTGCTAGAATAATGGGCGTACGCGTGTTAACATAAGCGTAATAAACGAAAACATAAAACAAAGTTCGCTTCGCTAATTTTCGAGGTTTTTCATTAAACCCTCACCTTTCCAGGCCGGCATGAAGCGGCTCCACAATTTCACTCGCTTTTTAGGTACGAATCCCAAAATTTTCATTGCAACGTTGTTTGCAATGGTTTTTCTGTGCTACGGATTAACCTCCGGTAAGCTCACCTCTTACTCAGCCTTAGCTGAGACCTCCAAGGTGGTGAGCGTCTTTGCCGATAATCAGAAACGCATGGTGGTTACCAACGAGAGCACTGTCGGCGGAGTATTGGCAAAACTCAATGTCACATTGCATCCTGGCGACTTGGTGGAACCTTCATCTGATACCAAGATCCCGTTTGGCTACTTCAACATCAATGTGTATCGGGCTCGTCCGGTGGTTTTGGTTGACGGTAGCAAAGTTATTCATATGCAAAGTGCTCTGCAAAGCCCACATTTAATTGCTCAAGCTGCTGGGCTAACCGTTTACCCGGAGGATTTATACCAAACCTCAAGCATCACCAACTTTTTGACTGCTGGCACGCTAGGTGAACGCATTACCATTATCCGGGCTAAGCTCGTGAGTGCTCATGTGGATGGGAAGGATTTAACCTGGCGCACTCAGGCGAAGACGGTGGGTGATCTTATTCACGAAAAGGGCGTGGCGCTGGGTGTTAGCGACACGGTGGATCCTGGCTTGGCGGCCCCGGTGGTAGAGGGCATGAAGATCACAATCAAGAGGGTGAGTGTTGCTACCATCACGCAGACTGAATCGATTCCGCGTCCAGTTAAAACCGTTTATGACAACAACCAGGCTATGGGTTACCGCAACGTCAGTACGGCTGGGTCAGATGGTAGCCGCGTCGTGACGTACCGCATTCATTACAATGACGGCGTGGAGGTAAAGCGTGAGACGCTCAAAGTGGAGCACGAAGTCGCCCCGGTGACACAGGTGGTGGTGGTTGGCACCAAGGTTGTGAGCTCGTCCGATGCTGTCGCTCTCGCCCAGTCAATGGCGGCTTCGCGCGGTTGGGTGGGCGATCAATGGCTATCACTTTATAACTTATGGATGCGCGAATCTGGGTTTAACCCCTACGCCCAAAACGGCTCTTCAGGTGCTTGCGGTATCCCCCAAGCTTATCCTTGCAGCAAAATTGCTGGCCTTGATGCTGCCGGCCAAATCAACTGGGGCCTGAATTACATTGCCGGTAAATATGGCACGCCGGGCGGGGCTTGGGCCTACTGGCAGTCTCATCATTCGTATTAAAGTCATTGCTTTTCAAGCGCGAAATACTTATGCTTATGGTATTAAGGAAATGAGAAAATGCCAGAGCAATTATCCGAACCAGGGCAAAGCGCTAGCTTAAGTGTGCCAGTGGAAGCTGTTTCCCCTGTCCCCACCATGAGTGAGCTCAGGCAACAATCTCAGCAAATCTCTGAACAGGGCCTGGAGCAAAATGTCGAGAAGGCTCACGCCGAAGCCATCGCCGGCGACCCTTATGAGACATCGGCTAGTAATGCCCGTGCAGCCTTACAGCGTGGCGAAATTAGCCAGAGATTGGCTGATCGCATAATTCAAAATGCCGAGAAAAAGGCTGATCGGACTGAACGACGCGCCGGCCGAGAATATGAAAAGTTTGAGGAAAAAACTGATGATAGAGCAGCCAAGATGGTAGAACGGCTGAATATCCACCTCACGTCATCAATGAGCGAGTATACGGCGGCGGTCCTTTATCGAGGGACGTACACCGAGGAAGCGGCTAGGTCTGAAGAAAAGGCTCGCGCGTTGCTGGGTATTTCAGAAGATACACCAAAGAATTCGGAGGCGTGGGAAGACAGACCGAGGCAAGGCTGGGGCTGGGAAAAGGGTGAGGATGGCGATTCGGTTCGCCAAGCTGAAACTAACAGTGGCGCCACCATCCTCGAAGAGTTGTCTCGCGATCCCAAAACGGACAAGCCGAAACTGACAATCTCGGCCTGGAAGACTAGAAGAAGTTAACTTTTTCATAACTAGCTCTCAATAAGAAGTGGCTTAGTGCGCTCGTGCCAAAGCTCCAAGCTTGTTACACTTGAAGCATGGATTTTGATCTAAGTAATTTACATGACCTTAGGATGGCGATGCAGCTCGCTGGGGTGCGTCCCCAAAAAGGCCTAGGTCAGCATTTCTTGGTTGATCAGACAAGCCTGGAGGCGGTGGCCAAGGCTGGCGATCTTCAGCCGGGCGATACAGTTCTAGAGATTGGTCCGGGGCTCGGTACACTGACACGGCTATTGGCCGATTCATCCCGGCGGGTGGTGGGGGTGGAGCAGGACCCGGCACTGGCCGAATTGCTGGGACGTCAAAAGTTGCCCGGCGTTGAGGTGGTCTGGGGAGACATTCGACGCTTCGACTTCCGCCAACTGGGGGCAAGCTATAAAGTGGTAGCAAACATTCCCTATTACCTCACGGGCCTCCTTTTCCCGCTATTATTAGAGAGCCCAGTGCCTCCCAGCCGGATGGTTCTGCTGGTGCAAAAGGAGGTGGCGGAGCGGGTCACGGCCAAACCGGGAGCAATGAGTATTTTAGCGCTATCGGTGCAGTATTATGCTCAGCCCGAGATTGTTCGCCTAGTGGAGCGCCATAAGTTTTGGCCGGTGCCCAAGGTTGATTCAGCTATCCTAAAAGTTATACTTAGATCTAAGCCAGCTTTTGCCGCCGACCCAGCCAAGCTATTTCGGCTTATTAAGGCGGGTTTTGGCGAGAAGCGCAAGCAACTCAAGAATTCGCTGGCCGGTGGATTAAATATTGAGCCGGCACTGGCTGTCGCAATTCTTGATCAAGCTGGCATTAACCCTACTAAACGATCCCAGGATCTGAGCCTGGCCGAATGGCACAAATTGTACGAGCGAGCAATGAAACGAGGAATCCTAGAGTAATGAGTAAGTTTTATATCACAACCCCAATCTATTATATTAACGACCGCCCACATATCGGCCATGCCTATAGCACGATCGCGGCCGATACTTTGGCGCGCTATTTTCGCGGGCAAGGTGTCGAGGTGCTGTTTTCGACCGGCACGGATGAAAATAGCCAAAAAACGGTGATTGCAGCGGCCAAGCGCAAGCAGGAATTAAAGGCCTATATCGATGAGTTGGCCGGTTTGTGGCAATCTACCTGGGACAAGTTAGATATCTCTTATGACACTTTTATCCGCACCACCGAGCCGGGTCATCAGGCAGCGGTGAAAGATTTTGTGGGGCGAGTGCAGACAAAAGGTGATATTTATCTCGGCAAATATCGCGGGCTGTATTGTGTTGGTTGCGAGGAATTCAAGAAGGAAGATGAGCTCGTTAATGGCAAGTGTCCTGAGCATAATACCGAGCCCGAACTGGTGGAGGAGGAGAATTACTTTTTTGCCCTCAGTAAATACCAGCAGGCCTTGCTTGATCACATTGAAGCGCATCCCGATTTCGTCCAGCCGGAGAGTCGCCGTAATGAGGTGGTGGCTTTCATTAAGCGGGGCTTGGAGGATTTTAGTATTTCGCGATCGAGCAGAGAATGGGGAATCCCCTGGCCTGGTGATCCGGGACACGTGGTGTACGTCTGGTTTGACGCTCTGATTAATTATCTAACGGTCGCCGGCTATCCGGGTGATCACAGTAAATGGTGGCCGGCCGATGTTCATCTGGTAGGCAAGAATATTATCAAATTCCACTGTATTTATTGGCCCGCTATGCTTCTTAGCGCCGGATTACCGCTACCGAAGATGGTGTTTGCCCATGGCTTTTTTACGGTGGACGGCACCAAAATCTCTAAATCGCTTGGTAACGCCATTGATCCACTGGCCTTAGCCGAAAAATATGGCGTCGATCCCTTGAGATACTACTTGCTCCGGGAAATTCCTTTTGGTACTGATGGTGAGTTTACCGATGAGCGGTTTGTGACACTCTATAACACCGATCTAGCGAACGAGCTCGGTAACTTGGTGCAGCGAGTTGCCTCCATGCTTACGCGCTACCTGGGCGGTACGTTGCCTGCGGTGCCACCGCCATCTCACGATGTCGCCCCATATCATGAGGCCATGCTTAATCTGAAGCTGGATAAGGCTCTGGAGCACGTTTGGCTGGAGATTAAAGGTCTGAACCAGTTTTTGGAGGAGGAAAAGCCGTGGGAGAAGGCCAAAGCTGAGCCCGAGGAGTTAAAACGGGTGCTTGGCCACGCAGTGGGCGACTTGGCCCAAATTTCCGATTTGCTTACCCCCTTTCTGCCGGAAACAGCCGAAAAGATTACCCAGACTTTCGCCGGCGGCAAAGTTCACCCCGAGGTTGGCATTCTCTTCCCCAAGCACGACGAACCCCATGCTGGTTGATACGCACGCTCATCTCCATTTCGATGATTACGCCGACGATTTGCCAGCCGTACTCGAGCGGGCCGAGGCGGCTGGAATAGTTCGAATTTTGTCGGTAGGAGTAAATGAGGCGGATAGTGCTAAGGCTGTCGATTTAGCATCAAAGCACGAGTTAATCTATGCCACGGTTGGGTTGCACCCCCATGAGGCGGATCATGGGCAGGTCGCACTCGATCAAGTTGCCGCTCTCGCAACATCCAAGAAAGTGGTGGCGATCGGCGAGTGTGGACTGGACTTTTATAAGGAGTACTCCCCACGTGATGAGCAGATTACCGCTCTCCGCTACCAGATCAACCTCGCTAGTAGGCTGGGTAAACCCTTGATTTTCCATGTACGTGAGGCCTTTGATCAACTTTTTGAGCTACTGAAAGAATTCCCGGATGTTCAGGGAGTAGTACATTCCTTCACTTCTACGGCTAGAAACATGCAACAAGCGGTCGCGCGAGGGTTGTATGTGTCCCTTAATGGCATTATGACGTTTACCAAGGACGAGTCCCAACTGGAGGCGGCGCGTCTTTTGCCGCTTGGCCGCCTAATACTAGAAACTGATTGTCCATTTCTTTCCCCGACCCCTCTCAGAGGCCGCCGGAATGAACCGGCCAATATTGCGCTAACAGCTAAGTTCTTGGCCGAACTCCGAGGAGAAGATTATAACGAACTATGCACCACTAGCACTAAGAATGCGAGCGAGCTCTTTGGTCTAGCCATTTGACCAAAATCCCGCTAACGCTTCAGCTAAAATTTAGCATTATCATGGTTTCTCATGAGGCGCAAGACGCGTAAAATGATTGCAAAGTTAATGCGGGGAGGTGTTATGGCTGGTGACGAGAAGCGGAAAGTGGAGCACGAATTTCGGGAATATGCCCCGGCGTCGCTCTTTAGCGAAGATCTCTTCTACCAGGAAGAGCAGGGTGAGGCAAAGAGGCGAATTGGGCGCTACTTAACCTGGGCCTTGGCGGCTCTACTTGCGCTGATAGTAATATTTTACCTGTTGATTCTATATCTACCGAGCTAGGCGGCTTTACGACAGGTCTGCTTTTCGCAGGCCTTCTTTAATTTTGGTATAAAGGCTATACGTTTAGCATAAGAATTATACACAAGTAATAAGCATTAGCGGTTTAGATAAGCAAAACAGCTTAGCAAGTTGCCTTAGCACTTTGCATAAAAGTAGAATTGCTTTATGACCGATACAGCTATTTATTTAGATTATGCTGCGGCTACTCCACTCGACCCGAGCGTACTCAAGGCCATGCAGCCCTATCTCGCTTCGGACTTTGGTAATCCCTCAAGCTTATATGAGCTCGCCCGTCGGGCGAAATACGCCCTTGAGGGCTCTCGGGCGGAGGTGGCGGGAGTAATAGGAGCAAAGAAAAGCGAGATTATATTTACAGCCGGCGCGACCGAAGCCATTAATTTGGCAATTCAGGGCGTGGCTAGACGCTTTCCGGGTAAAAAGCTGGTCGCAACCGCCATTGAGCACGAGGCAGTGCTTGCAACTCAAGCAGTACTCAAGGAGTCGGGATGGGGGAGTGAGCTTGTGCGCGTGCGTCCCAACGGGCTAGTTGATCTGGAAAAACTAGAGGCGGCGATTGATGACGAGACGGTGCTAGTTAACTTAATGTACGCTAATAATGAGATTGGTACGATTCAACCCCTGGCACGAGCCGTGGCCTTGATCGAGAAGATTCGCGCGAATCGGCGCCAAACTTCCAATCCCCTGCCCTTGTACCTGCACAGCGATGCCGCTCAGGCGGCCAATTATCTTGATTTGCATGTCAGCCGCCTTGGCGTTGATTTAATGAGTTTAAATGGTTCCAAAATTTACGGTCCCAAGCAAACCGGTATTTTGTATGTGCGGACGGGAGTTACGATGATGCCCCTAATTTATGGCGGAGGCCAGGAGCGCGGTTGGCGGAGTGGAACCGAAAACGTGGCCGGCGCCGTCGGTTTTGCCACGGCTCTAAATCTGGTCCAGTCTCTGCGTAAAATTGAGGCCAAGCGCCAAGGCGAGCTACGCGACCAGCTGCTTGCTGGCATTCAGAGTTCGATCGCAGGTCTACGCATAAATGGCGACATGACCAAGCGCCTGCCGAATAATTTGAACATCTCAATTCCAGGAGCAGATGGTGAGGCATTGGTGATGGCGCTCGATGCTCGCGGGCTTGCGGCTTCGACGGGCTCGGCTTGCAGCACCGGTCGCCTAGACCCCTCGCATGTTCTTCAGGCTCTTGGCCTCGACAAAAAACAGTGTAATTCCAGCCTGCGACTGACTTTAGGTCGCCTCACCACCAGGGCTGAAATTAATCAGGCCCTTAAGTTGTTACCTGAAGCCGTCCAGTACCTGCGGTGAGCTGGCGTGCTAAGGGCCTGCAGGGTAAAATTAATTAAGTGAAACTGATTAGGCTTATTATTCTTGCGCCCATAATTTTACTCGTGGCGTTCGTGGTGATGTTGTGGGGGCTGGGTTATTTTTTGTCGCCGCAGAGTAAACTGGCAAAAAGCGATGCAATTGTGGCCGTTTCTGGGGGAGATACGACCGCCAGGGCCGAAGAGGCAATCAAGCTGTATCGGCTGGGCTGGGCGCCCCACATAATTTTTTCTGGCGCCGCGCTTGACCCCAATAGCCCATCGAATGCTCAGGCCATGAAGCGCATTGCCATCAGTGAAGGCGTACCCGCCGCTAGCATTCTTCTGGATGAGGTATCGTTAAATACCACCGAAAACGCTCTGAGCGTGGCGGACATTGTCAAAGCTAATAATTTCGATCAAATCATTCTGGTAACTTCACCCTACCATCAACGGCGGGCGAGTATGGAGTTTGCGAGTCGTCTCCCTGATACTAAGATTTTGAACCACTCAGCACCCGATCAGAGGTGGCGACGATCACACTGGTGGGCCACCGGTTATTCGACGGCGTTGACGCTTTCGGAATTACAAAAAGTACTTTATGTGTGGTGGAGTGGTGCCTAACAATTTGCCCTGTTGACAAGCCTTGAGCGTAAGCAGATAATTTACGGCTATCAGTCATCACTGGTCCTCGAGGAAGGGAGGTTGACATCAGACAGGAAATCGTTTTGCTCGCAATAGGAGGCGTCTTCAGTCTCCTGGCATTCAAGGAGTTCCTCTGGCCAGCGGCTGGAGCTGTGGAACTCGAGAAGGACTATGTCGACGAGCTCGCCCGGCGCGAACTCGATCGAGTCGGCATCACAGCCCGAGTTAGGACGGCTCAGGACTGGCTCAAAGAGACCGAGCCCTGGACGCCCGAACTGCTCGCAGAGCTCACCGCCCTGAACTGACCCGCATCTACTTCCCCTTCGAGGGGGCCCCGTTCCGTTCGCAGCTAATCTTGCGTTTCGGCCGGGGCCCATCTCGTTTTATACTAGCTTTAATGTGGTGGGTTGATTTTCTTATTATTGGGCTAATAATCTTGGCAGCCGCCCGCGGGTTTATGCGTGGCTTTCTGGTGGAGCTGGCTGATCTCGTGGCCTTACTTCTAGGCGTGCTGGCAGCCGCCATTCTTTACCGCCCTTTAGCCGGCTTTATCGATGCACATTTTCGTATCATTCCGCCTTCGGCACGTCTACTGGCCTTTGTAGTGATCTGGTTTGCCATCCAGCTGATCTATTTCCTGACGCTGAAACGGCAGGTCTTGCGTCTGCCGGAACGATTGCATCGTGCTCCAGTCAATGCCTACGGCGGCCTAGTGCTAAATGCGACTAAAGCTGTGATCTGGATGGCCCTTGGGCTAATGCTCTTTGCGGCCCTACCATTATCGGCCGGCCAGAAGGAGTGGCTTACCGGCGCCGCCCTACCCCGGCACCTGCTCGCGGCCGCTTCTGGGTGGCAGGGACAGTTTAATCAGCTCATCGGCGCAAACCTAGACGAAACACTGAATTTCTTGAGTATCCGCACCAAAGGCGAAGAAACAATCCAGCTTGGTTTTATGACTACGCGGGTGAAGGTTGATGCCAGAGCAGAGCAAAAAATGCTCGATTTGGTTAACTATGAGCGCACTGGCCGCGGTTTGGAGGCTCTAGCGATGGATCCGAGGTTGCAGGATGTGGCGCGGGCGCATTCACGCGATATGTTCGCGCGCGGCTACTTCTCCCATATTACTCCTGAAGGTAAGAGTCCATTTGATCGCATGGAAGCTGGAGGAGTCTACTTCTTCGCGGCGGGAGAAAATATCGCTCTTGCTCCAACCGTCGATATTGCTCACGTAGGCTTAATGAATTCTCCTGGTCACCGCGCGAATATTTTGTCTACAGACTATCACAAGGTTGGCATTGGCGTTATCGACGGTGGTCCTTACGGGGAGATGTTTACGCAGGACTTTACTAACTAGTCGTCGCTCCACTTTTACGCCTCAACTGGTCGACTTTTGGGTACAAAAATTGTACACTTACAGATTATGAAGACGGTTTATGTGGGGCTCTCGGGAGGCGTAGATAGCTCCGTTGCGGCGGCTTTGCTCAAGCAGCAGGGTTATGCCGTCGTGGGTGTTTACATGCAAAACTGGACGCAGGATGTGGCGGGCGTCATTTGTCCCTGGAAAGAAGATCTGGCTGATGCTAAAAGCGTGGCCGTTCGCCTCGGCATGCCCTTCAAGGTTTTTAATTTTGAGCGTGAGTACAAGCAAAAAGTAGTTGATTATATGATTACGGAGTACCAGGCTGGCCGCACGCCCAATCCCGACATCATGTGCAACCAGGAAATTAAGTTTAAGTTATTCCTGGAGACTGCCATCGAGGATGGTGCCGACCTGATTGCAACTGGTCACTACGCCCGGGCGGCAGATGGCGAACTCTTGAAGCCAAAGGACAAACTGAAGGATCAAACTTACTTCTTGTATCGAGTAACCGAGGAGGCTCTCCGCAGGACTCTAATGCCGATTGGTGAATACGAAAAGCCGCAGATTCGTGAGCTGGCGGCTAAATTTGATTTACCGACGGCCACTAAGCCAGACTCGCAAGGGATCTGTTTCGTGGGTGAGGTGGGATTGGTCGATTTTTTACGACAATACATTAAGCCGAATCCGGGGCCGGTCAAAACTACAGACGGCGTGGTTATTGGTGAGCATGCGGGTGCGGCTTTTTACACCCTTGGTCAGCGTCATGGGCTTGCGATCGGCGGTGGCAAGCCCTTTTGGGTCGTGGGTAAGGACGTGGCTGTAAATACTGTTTATGTCACGACTGAGCCACAGGATTTAGCCTTGTTCACGGATGAGTTCACGATCGAAGATGCGCACTGGATTAACCACCAACCCGAGGCCGGCCAAACTTATCAAGTACTGACACGCTACCGGGGTAATCTGATCAACTGCACGGTGGAACGAGTCACAGCCGGATACTTGATTAAAATGACTCGCACCGAGCGAGCCGTCACACCTGGCCAGTCGGCGGTAATTTACGATGGCGACACCGTACTCGGGGGTGGAATTATTGCTAGCTCAGTTACGATGGCCTCTGTCAAAAAAGCCATAGCCAAAACCTAGAACTTATTCTATAATTCTTCCGCCCAATCGCCGATTGCCTTCGAGAGGAGGTGACGCAATGGATAAGTCGGCCGAAGAGCTGTGGAGTGAAATCCGCCGAGTTGGTGGTGACGCTCTTCAGCTGCAGGCACTGCTGGCGGCCAAGCTGACCGGCCAGTCGCTCATCGCAGCGCGGGCTCCCCTGGTGGGGTCGGGCGTTCCGAAGAAGCTGCTGGACGACCTACTGGCTCTACCTCCTCCTGAACTCAAGCGACTGACCGCACAACTCGTCACTCGTTGGGGTCAGGAAGTGCCCAAGGGGGTCAACCATGTCCAGCCGTCAAACCCCAGCGCGGCTATCGCCAGCTAGCGGTTGGGAGGGGAGTCAGTCATGGCGTAAGGCCACGGACCGGCTCCCTCTCCTTTTCAAACCGATCTTTTTGGGTCAGAATTATAAAACCATGACAGCAAGCGAAATCAGAACAAAATATTTGGAATTCATGCAGTCCAAGGGTCACACCGTGATCCCGCGGGCCAATCTGGTGCCGCAGGATGATCCGACCACGCTTTTTACCGGTTCTGGCATGCAGCCTTTGGTGCCTTATTTGTTAGGCGCTGTTCACCCTGAAGGCAATCGGTTGGCTAACTCGCAAACCTGCTTTCGGGCTGAAGATATTGATGAAGTGGGGGATAATCGTCACACTACGTTCTTCGAAATGTTAGGCAACTGGAGCCTGGGCGATTATTTCAAGAAAGAAGAGCTGCAGTGGTTTTGGGAATTTTTGACTGGAGCTGTAGGGCTTGATCCCCAAAAACTGTATGTCACGGCGTACGTCGGCGACGAGAAGTATAAGATCCCCGAGGACAAAGAATCGGTTGAGCTTTGGGAGAAGCTGTTTGAGAGAAAGGGGATTGAGGCTGCAGTGGCCAGGATTGGTTCTGAGGCGAATGGCTACCGACGTGGCATGAAGCCAGGCGAGCGGATATTTTTGTACGACGGCAAGAAAAACTGGTGGAACCGGGGTGAAAAGGGACCTGGGACTACCCCGGTAGGCGACCCGTGCGGGCCAAATTCGGAGGTGTTTTTCGAGTTTTCACACATAGAGCACGACCAGAAGTGGGGCGAGCACTGCCACCCCAACTGCGATTGCGGCCGATTTGTAGAGGTCGGGAATGCGGTCTTCATGGAGTACCGTAAGCGCGAGGATGGTGTACTCGACCGACTGCCAAAATTTAATGTTGATTTTGGCGGCGGCTTGGAGCGCATGGCGGCAGCCGAAGAGGGCAGTGGCGACATTTTCAAAATTAGTTTGCTGTGGCCAATCGTCGAAAAACTAGAGCACCTGAGTGGTAAGAAATATGATGAGGAGCAGTTTGCCATGCGCGTGATCGCCGATCATTTGCGGGGAGCGGCGTTCTTGGTGGGCGACGGGGTACTTCCGAGCAACAAAGAACAAGGCTACGTGCTGCGCCGGTTTGTGCGCCGAGCGATTCGCCAAGCGCTCACGCTTGATTTGAAAGCGGATCTGTTTGAGCAGGTGGTGCCGGTGGTGCTTGAAACGCTTGAGGATGCCTACCCGGAGCTTGTCGAGCGTAAAGATCAAATTATTCAGGCACTGGTGAAAGAGGAGAAAATCTTTCGCCAGACGTTGGAAAGGGGAGTGCGGGAGTTCAAAAAGCTGGCTGGCGATAAACTTACCGGCGAAACTGTTTTCAAACTATTCGACACCTACGGTTTTCCGGCAGAGCTTAGCTTAGAGGAAGCCAAATCACAAGGTGTGGTCCTAGGTGAAGATTGGCGCCAAGACTTCGATCGACTCATGATCGAGCAAAAGGCACGCTCGCGGACGGCTACCAAAGGCGAGTTTAAGGGTGGATTAGCCGATAATTCCGAAATTACCACTAAGTATCATACGGCCACACACATCATGTACCGGGCGCTCCGTGAGGTGCTAGGTGATGATGTGGTGCAACGCGGCGCCAATATTACGGCTGAGCGCATTCGGTTCGATTTTAGCCACCCTGAGAAAGTGACTCCGGATCAAATTCAGCAAGTCGAGGAAATTGTGAATCAAAAAATTGCTGATGATCTGCCGGTGAAGTGGGAGGAATTTGCTACCAAGGACGCCTTGGCGAAGGGGGCTTATGGGGCCTTCGGCGATCGCTATGGTGAGCGAGTTAAGGTTTATTCAATCGGTGAAGATGATGGGCGCTATAGTTTTGAAATTTGCGGCGGCCCGCACGTGGAGCGCACTGGCCAGATAGGCGAAGGCGGTAAGCAGTTTAAAATTGTCAAAGAAGAATCGTCGTCGGCCGGCGTGCGGCGCATTAAAGCGGTCTTAAAATAGTGAGTGCCCGCCCGACCAGGACGGTCAGGCGGGCACAATTCAGCGGGGTATCTTCTCGAGCAGCTCGTCGAGGCTTGTTATGATGGGACGCTTGGGCGTTCCCTCTGCTTTCGCAGATGGATTGGCCATGGCGGCGAGCACAACCTGCATCCCGAGTTCGTCGGCTGCATCCAGGTTTGCCGGTTCGTTGTCGACGAGGACGCAGTTGGTTGGATGCAGATGCAGCTTCTCACATGTTGCGATGAGCATCTGCCGGTCGGGCTTCTTGCAGCCGGCTTCGTAGCTGAAGACCATCTGCTCCATGAACCCGTCAAAGCCGTAGAGCTCCGTCAGAACGTGCCCTAGCGGAGGGATGGTGTTCGAGCAGATGGCAAGCTGGTAGCCTCGCCGTCGTAGCTCGACTACGGCTGGACGCCACCTTGGGAATGGAGATGCCAGACGCATGGATTCGATTAGCTCGGTACGGTGCAGCTGGTCGATTAGCCGTTCGTCCAGCCTTATCCCGAGCTCGCCCAGAACCCTGCGGGTTCGCTCGAACGGCTTGAGCTTGCCAGCTTCCAGGTCAGGGCCCCACCGGTCGCGGGCAGTAGCGACTTGCACTGGTGGACAGCCGAGTATATCTGCCCAGACATTCGCCACATGCGGTTCGGCGTAGGCCACCAGAGTATCGAGCAGGTCGAAGAGTATGCCCTTGGGGCGCCGCATTCTACCTTCTCCCGAGGGAGGGAATCAGGTCGGCACGGCGAACTTTGAACCCGTCCGGCCTGGTGGGAGGAAAGACGAGCAAGTCGTCCTTATTCACACGCTTGAGGTGGGTGGCCTCCCAATAGCCGTTGCCGGTGGGGGCTTCACCCTCCTCTTTGGAGTGCGCCTCCGGCCAGACTGTCTGCAGCTCTAACTCGCTTCTCTCGTAGCGTACCGTGGCCGGCTCAGCGAAGAAGGCGATAGCGCGATTGCCGCTTAGCGCAACCAGCACGCGGTTCCCGGGCAGCAGTTGCAGTTTGCATGGTACTAGCATTCATTCTCCTTGGGCCGCTTGTTTCTAATCATATGGACTGCCCTCGAATTTATCGAGCATAAGCAGTAAAATAAGTAGGAGATGCCGCTTAAGGTTGTGCAAAAATTTATTAAGCCCAAAGCGGGCGCAATAAGCCACCTGGTTTCGCTCGACATTGGTACGGAATTCGTCAAAGCCTTAATTTGTCGTGTCGAAGGTGATCACTTGGAAGTGGTTGGTGTGGGCCGGCAACGGCAGCGCCTAACCGATATGCAGTCAGGGGCGGTGACTGATATTGCCGGTGTGGTCGAAAATTGTGATGCCG
This sequence comes from uncultured Candidatus Saccharibacteria bacterium, assembly GCA_964582465.1. Taxonomy (GTDB): domain Bacteria; phylum Patescibacteriota; class Saccharimonadia; order UBA4664; family CAZOQX01; genus CAZOQX01. The sequence continues at coordinate 25,919 of CAZOQX010000005.1, read as the reverse complement.
CCTTGAAAGCGGCCGAGAAGATGGGTGGCGTGGTGGCCAAGGGAGCGGTCATCGGCATCGCGGGTGAACTGGTGAAGGGCATGTCCACAACCGTGAAATACAAACGCGCTCGCCCGGAAGTTCCAATCGAAATGGCGGAGTTAAAACAAATCATGGACCGCGTCCAACAGCGTGCTTACGTATCAGCGCGCGACCAATTGAGCTGGGAAACGGGTTATCAAGATATTGAGGTTAAGCTAGTAAATACGGCTATTACAGATGTCCAAATCGATGGTTACCGCATTACAAATCCGGTGGGGTTTCAGGGTCGCGATGTCAGCATTCAGCTTTTCTGTGCCTTTGCGCCGATGGTGCACTTAGGGGCGTTGCAGCGAGTGGCGAAGGATTTGGACTTAAATTTAATGAGTCTCGCGGCCGAACCCTATGCCGTGGCCAAATCGGTCGGGGAGTCGGATTCCAATGAGTTCAGCGCCATTTTTATCGACGTCGGCGGTGGCACCACTGACATTGCCCTGGTGAATAATGGCGGTGTCGAGGGCACGAAGATGTTTGCGATCGGTGGCCGCAGTTTTACCAAGCGCGTGGCCCAGGCGGCGAATCTAACTTTCGATCAGGCCGAGCAAATGAAGCTAGATTATTCGGCTGGTGAGCTGGGTGAGAAGGAAACTAAGCTGGTGGTGGACGCTCTAGCGGGTGATGTCAAGGTTTGGCTTTCGGGCGTGGAGTTATCTTTGTCCGAGTTCAACCGTGTTGATCACTTGCCGGCCAAGATTCTACTGTGTGGCGGCGGTACTGGTTTGCCCGAAATTATGAAGGCTCTCAAGGAAGGTGATTGGTACAAAAATCTTCCCTTTACTCGGCGGCCCAGTGTGAATCATATTACGCCAGCCGAAGTTGCACGGGTCAAAGACGCCACAGGGAAATTAACTAGCTTCGCCGACATTACCCCGATGGGACTAGCCAATCTGGGGTTGGATATTGTGACGGCTGGTAGCGCCGGGCAAACAATTATGCAAAAATTGACCAGGATGATCGAAATATGAGTCAAGCACTTTATCTTGAAATCGACGAAGACATCACGAGCGCCATCGATAAGATGGCCAAAGCTGCCGAAAACGAGGTAGCCATTGTGGTGCCGAAGCGTTCGACATTGCTTCAGAGCTTGGTTAACCTGAAATTGCTCAAAAAATCGGCCGATGACTTGGGCAAACGTTTGGTACTGGTAACGAGCGATAAGACCGCAGTCCATTTGGCTGGTCGCGTTGGTATTCCGGTGGCCGCCACTCTGCATGCTGATGCCCATGTGCCCGAGCCGGATGTGGAAGAACCGGCTGAGGCAACCGAGATTGCCGAAGAAGAGGCTCCGGCAGCAGCGCGGGCTAAAGAGAAGTCCAAGCCCGAGCCTACCATGGTGGTCAAGCCGATCGAAGACGAGCCGCTCGAGCATGTGATTGATCGCGAGCAGCCCGCTGCGGTCGCGCATGGCGCTAAGACCAAAAAAGTGCCTGACTTCAATGCCCTCCAAAAGCGATTAGTTTGGGCGGGGCTACTTGTATTCATCATCATTCTCTTCTTCGGCTTTAATTTTTTCTTTGCCAAAGCCAAGGTCACGCTCTACGCTAATGCCGATCAAATTCCAGTTGCTCTTGATTTCAATGTTGACCCGACGGCTATTAGCTCCGACTTTGCCGCCTCCAAGCTCCACGGCAAATTACTTTCTGAGGACAAGTCTCTAACTTCAACTTTCAGCGCTACCGGCCAAAAAGATGTGGGGACTAAGGCTAGCGGAACGATTACAGTCACCAACTACTGTTTCAATCCACCGACTATTCCGGCGAGCACTGCTTTCACGGCTAGCGGCAAGGTGTTTCGCAATACGGACCCAGTTGACTTACCGACAGCCAACTTTGTCGCGGGGAACTGCATGGCTACCCATAAAGATGTTAACGTTGTCGCTGACCAAAATGGTGATAGTTATAACCTTGCTCCGACCACTTATACTGTAGATTCCTATCCATCATCGGGGACGGTTTATGTGAGAGGTCAGGGCGATCAAATGAGCGGAGGGACGAGCAAGATCCAAACGGTGGTGGCTCAATCCGACGTTGATACTGCTAAGCAAGCCCTGTTAGATAAAAACCACGATGCAATTAAGAAAGAACTGGAAGGAAAGGCCGACAGCACCGATCGCGCCATTGCCGAATCATTCAATGTGAACGTCACAAATGTATCCGTAAGCCCGGCCGTCGGCGATCAAGCTGACCAGGCCACGCTGACTCTCGCGGTGACCTATGCCGAGCTCACCGTGAGCAAAGCCGATTTTGATAAATTGCTGGAAACTCAGGAGCAGAAGCAGGTCGGGGCTAAGAATCAAATCTATGACGATGGCAATCAAGCTGCTAAAATCGCGACGATCGATCAGCGAACCGCCAGTGGTGCTCAGAGTTTTCATCTAACTACGACGGCCTACGGTGGCGCTAAAATTGATACAGTAGCTATCGCCAAGTCGCTCAAAGGCTTGCGCTACGGCGATGCGGTTGATACGGCTGGGAAGCAGCCGGGTGTAAGCCGGGCAGATGTTAGTCTCTCGCCGTTTTGGATTACCAAGGTGCCGCAGCGCACGGGCAACATTAAAATAAGTATCAAAGTGGCGGGAGTAAGTGGCCATTAAGTATTTAGCTATTGATTACGGTGAGCGCCGGGTCGGCCTGGCGGTGGGAGACGATGCAGTGAGACTAGCCTCACCTTACGTGACGCTCGAAAATGGCGCCAAGCTGGCTGAATCTTTGCACCAGATTATCGCCAAAGAGCAGATCGATGGCATTGTGATTGGCCTGCCGCGAGGCTTAGATGGCCAGGACACTAGACAGACGCAAGCAGTACGGGATTGGGCGAAGGGGCAGAAATTTGGTCGGCCAGTGCAGTGGATTGATGAGGGCATGACTAGCGAGCAGGCCAAGCTGGCACTTCAAGCGAGCGGAAAGGCCTACGCTAAGCCTGATATTGATAAAGAGGCCGCTGCGGTTTTTTTGCAGGACTTTCTTAATTCTCTATGACAATACCAATCGCGAAGTTTGGGAGGTGGGTGAAGGGCTTGGGCCCCAAGGCTTACATGTTGGCTGCAGGTTTTGTCGTGGGTTTGGGTCTGCTGGCAGCTCTCGCCTGGTTTGCTCTAGCGCTTCGTCCCGTGAATGGCGCGAACCATCTGCCCGTAAGTGTTGTAGTTAACCCGGGCGATGGCAGCCGTACTATTGCCACTCACTTGCTTGAGCAGCATCTGATTCGCGATCGTACCGCCTTCTTAATTTACTTGACCAAACGTGGGCTGGTTAGTCGTTTAAAGAGTGGCTATTATCTGTTTAGTCAAGCCGACTCAGCGCGTTTGATTGCGGTCGCCATTGCTGGCGGCAAATCCAACGAACACAGCCTGGTGGTTCCGGAGGGTACGACGCTTGCTCAAATCGAGCGGCTGATGGTCCAACAAGGCCTCAACCAGGACCAGGTTGATCTCGCTCTGCATACGAGTTATAGCTATGATTTTCTCCAGGGGCGGCCAACCGACAGCTTGGAGGGTTACCTTTTCCCCGATACTTATACGCTTAACCCAGGCATATCACCCACGCAAGCAGTGATGGCCATGCTGAATGTTTTTCAGCGGAAGGTCACGCCCAGCATTATCGATGGTTTTGCACGGCAAGGTCTCGATTTAAACCAAGGGCTGACATTGGCCTCAATTGTAGAGCGTGAGGTGGCTAGCCCGACTGATCGGCAAATGGTGGCGCAAGTCTTCTTAAAACGCCTACAAATGGGCCTGCCGCTCGAATCTGATGTCACAGTGGAGTATGCGGCGAACCTCACCGGGCGGGGCTTCAGCACCCAGCTTAACTCGCCCTACAATACCTACTTGCAGGCCGGTTTACCTCCCGGCCCGATCTGTAATCCTGGCCTGGAAGCGATGGAGGCGGTGATTAATCCTGCGCGGACCGACTACCTGTATTTCGTCTCCGACAGCCATGGGCACACCTATTTTGCTCATACTTTGGCCGAGCACGAGCGCAATATCCAAAAAGCAGCTAAATAACGGCTTCATAAAGCCTCAAACCCTTTGTTGACAGCTTTGACATTGATTGATAAACTTAACTTTGATGTTGATAAGCTTAAGAGGTATTAAGTTACAGCTTCTCGAACAGCCGATTAACGTCCTGCCTTGAAAGTTCGATACAGGGATATTACTTAAGGTCGAAATTCCCTTGCCCTGATTTTCAGGGGAAAGACCAAGTAAAGGTAGCACTTCACTGGGTAACCAGAGAAGGTGGAGTAGCTTATTAGTAAGTACATGGCCGGCAGCTCCTTCGGTCGTCTCGATTCCTTCGGTATAGGGGCTCCGTCAGCACTGTCAAAACTAAAAAGCGAACCCGCGGCAATACCGGCCGCAACCCTAAAACAAACAGCCAAATTAAAGACCGTAATTCATGCCAGCGCTAAATTTAGTCGTCTGCTGGCTACAAAACCAAGACTCTTACTACATATTGGGTTAGTTGTACTTGCCGCCACCACGGTGTTTGCTGGTAATTCCAGCCGCCCGGCCGCAAGTGTCATGAGCCGTCTCCAGCTCTCGCAGGGAGAGGGCGCCTATTTAGACAAGGCCGCCGAGGCTAACGTGGCCGCCGCTATTGCCGTACAGGCTAATTTAGCTGTGGCGTCGCAAGCCGCCAGCGCTGCTACAACTTTGAACGCCCAGGTTAATTTGCCTACCTCCGGCGACGGTTTTCTGGCGAAGAATGCTGCTGTCACGACGGCTGGCAAGGTCAACCGGGGTGTTACCAATTACCAGATTCAAAAGGGCGACACCATTACAAGTATCGCCAGCAAGTTTAATGTTACTTCCGACACCATCAAGTGGGCTAATAATCTGACTGATTCTTCAACGCTTACGCCAGGCCAGAAACTGACGGTTTTGCCGATTTCTGGCTTAATTTACACTGTGCAGGGTGGGGATACGCCTGAGGCCCTAGCGGCCCGTTACCAATCCAACGCCGACCAGATCATTAGCTTCAACAACCTAGAGGTAAAGGGTCTCGTGCCCGGGCAAAAAATTGTCATCCCTGATGGCGTGGTACCGGCGCCTAAACCTAAGCCTATGCTAGCTTCGGTTGCGCCCGGATTTGTACCGCTATTTGGTTACAATGGCTATGCGGTTGGGCAGTGCACTTGGTATGTGGCTTCTCGTCGCTCCGTTCCCGCCAACTGGGGTAATGCCATCTCTTGGTACTACAGCGCCAAGAATACGCCCGGCTTCAGCACAGGGAGCGTTCCTTCCGTCGGCGCCATTGCTTGGGAAATTCCCGGAGCTGGCGTGAGTCGGGCTGGCCACGTAGCATACGTGGAATCTGTAGCCGGTGGCCAAGTCCTAGTTTCCGAGATGAACTACAACGGCAACGCGGGCCGCGTAACTTACCGCTGGGCCTCCGCTGGCGAATTCTTCTACATCTACTAAGACGGCCACACTAGCAGCAAAATCAAGACTGCCGCGGCGACCGCAAAGAGAACCGCTAAACCAGTCGTCATCAATCTCTTGCTGGCTCGTTTGTTGCCCGCATTAAGTCGCCAGGAGCGATCCAAGCGGCTCGCCAGTGGTATTGCTTCGAAGAAATCGGTGCTATCCGTTGATTTTATATCCCAGTAATGACCGTCCGGAGTGTGGCCGGTCGGCAACTCGTCTGCCATTTTTTTTGCCCCCATTTGGCCTAATTTTAATGATGTCTGATCTGGAATTAATTGTGCAACCTGCCAAAAAGGTTGCCTAGCTCAAAAAGCTTACGCTATAATGGGGTTACCACCTGTGAGGGTGGGGTTGCCCGCAAGGGTTGTACCATAAAGAGAGCCAGCATCCGGCTCTCTTCTTTTATTGTATTTTTTGACTGCATGTGGTATAAATCTGTAATCATCTCGAAGAGCTGATCCGCTGCGGCGGCCTCCGCACCCGAGCATTGGGGGAACCGATGCCTTTGATCGTCATCACTTGCGACAAGATATGGTATCCGCCCGAGCAGTCGAACGAAGACGGCCCACTGCGAGCCTTTAGCGTGGTGGGTTTGGTCGAAGCGCTGCCCGACCTGTTCATCGAAAACAGGGAGAAGCTTCTTCTCGACCCGATCACGGAAGCGACCGATGTGCTGGTGGATCTGCGCCGTTTCCATCGCCTAGCCCAGAATGCTCCGGAGGTCTGGCTCCTCCTCACGTTGACGGAGAAGCTGGCCGCGGTCGAATGGGAGGAGTGTAGCTACGCTCTGGAGCGGATCCTGCGCACTTTCTACCACGAGCACGACCTGGCGCGTCCGCCCATGGATGTTGATCTGATGCCTGGGGGTGTCGGCTTCAAGCTGGACCGGCACGGGCACGTCACGAAACGCTGGTAGCGCTAGAGCCCCGAGCTTGGAAATGAGCCAAGCCCGGGGCTCATTTCTTTATTTTGGTGTATTCAACAGATCTAAAACTAACGCGGCGGTCCAAGAAAAATTGCTAGCCCCATAGCCTTCACCGGTGAGCGGGGAGAAGTACTCCCGCATGCCGGCCCGACTCACCATCTCGAGAGTCGAAGCCACGAGCCGGTCGGCAAGCTTAGTTTGTCCGTAATTTTTAAGGCCTTCGATAATCAACCAGTTCATATTGAGCCAGGTTGGACCCTGCCAGTACCGCCGTTCGTTGAAATAGCGTGAGTTAAGAGGCACCGAAGGCACGGGGAAGCGGGTCCAAAACTGTTTGGGGTCGAGTAATTGCTTCCCCAGTTGGGCCGCTCTTTCGGTGCTAATGGCGCCACTTATAAGGGGCATTAAGGCCGCGATTGACGACACCCGGATCAATTTTTTAGTAATAAAGTCGCGACTAAAATACTGTCCACTTGGTTCGTCCCACAGTTCCTCCAGAGCTGATCTGGTTTGTTTAGCCTTATGCCGCAGGTCTTCTGGTAAGCTGCGACCGATGATATTGGCAATGCGCTCTAGGGCAGAGTTGGCTGCAATCAGAGTGGAGTTAAAGGTCAAATCTTCCACTGCTACGGCTGGTCGCTTCAGGATTTCTACACTGTCATAGTGATGTTCGCGGTAGTAGTTCGCCAGGGCAACGGCCTTTAAGCCCGTTAAACCCGATGGCCGTTGGTCTTGAGGGATGGTCTTGTCGGTCCGGAAAATGTGGATCATCCGAGTAATTCCCAGATTTGCGAGCAGATTAATCCAGGCTGGCGGCCGCCAGCGGCGGAGCGCATCCATCCAGGGTGGCGTATTATCCAGACCGGATTCCCAGGGGTGGATTACAACGGCGAGACCGGTGTTCTCGGGATCGCGCTCTCGGTAGATCCAGCGATGGTAGGTGAGCAGCGGTTCATAAACGGATTTTAGGAAGTCACGCCGACTGGCGGGGCCGAGGCTTTCGGCGACGCGCAGGCAGCTTATTGCTATGACGGGCGGCTGAGTAATGCCGGAAGTTTGAACGTCCCGAGGAGCATGCGGAGAGATGTGGGACTGCCATAGCTCTGGGCCAGCCCAGTAGCCGGTTTGGGCCGAAAATATGGTGTGCGGCAGCATGCCGTTTTGCCATTGTGCCCGGAAAATTGATTGGATTTCCTCAGTGGCGCGTTTGGGTGCGTAAGTGGCAAGGCCAATGGCGATGAAGGCAGAGTCCCAGAGCCACTGGTGGGGGTAGAGTTTAGCGGCCGGTTGCGTCCAGCCATCTCGGTGGTTCTTGTCCAGCACCTGTCGGGCCTCGGTTGTAAGGTTGGCGAGCAGGGGTTCCATGCTTGCACCCTAAGCTTACTTGCTTATGCTGTCAACTTTTAAGTAAAAATAAGCAACCGCCCGAGCGGGCGGATTGCTTAGCGTTTTTGATTTTTGTTTTATAACGCAACTCCAACTTTAAACTAAACCGCGCCACCCCTCATTGTGCAAAATGCTTATAACCCTAACCACAAGCAGTATTTTGTTGTAAGTATGCACATCACCCTCTAATATTGACAAATTAAAGCTCTTATGCTAGAATTGTTCCCGATCTGTGAGAATCAGTCTCACAGCGGACCCCAAGGAGGGGCAGACATGAGGTTGTTTCGCAACCTGTTCGTCTCGGCCACGCTCGCCGTCATCCTGGCGGCGGTGACCATCGGCGCCAACGCGGCGCCGAAGCCCATGCTTCACACCTACAACATCAAGGGAATCACCGTCCAGGCGACGGTGCGCCCCCAGGTCACCACGGTGGTCTCCCTCCCCGGCTCCAAGGGGAAGGGCGGCACTGGTGTTCTCTGCGACTCCCAGTACCCCGTGTACAACCAGTTCTTCTCCAACTACTACGAGGGCGGCTACGCCGCGCCCTACGGGGATTCCAACATGGTTCCCGGCGAGAAGAACCTGGTCACGGGAGCGTGGGGCTGGCACGCCACCTACCCCGCGAAGCTCGGAGAGGTCATCCTCTTCGTCACTCCGGCTCCGGCTCAGGTCGGGCTGCGCGGCGGATCGGGTGGGGATCAGATCATCCAGCTGACGTTCAGCAAGGCGGTCCACACCTGGGCCTCGGGCGTCGCAATCGATCCCCATGGGGGAACCGTGATCGCGGGTGCTCTCTGTGGCACCGACCCCACTCCGCAGGGCTGATCAACGGGGTTCCTCTTCGAGGGCCCGGGACGTCTGACGTTCCGGGCCCTCACTCGTTTTAAAGTTCTAACTCCTGCGTTATAATGTAACAAAACGGATGTGCTTAAATGCCGCAAGGCCTTAGTTTGCAAGATGAATTAGAAATTTGGCGTCGCCAGCGTAGCTCGATGCGTTTCACTAGCCTAGCAATCGCCTTAGGTCTTACTTGTATCGTCGTTGCAACTTTGGCTATTGCCTTGCTTGGTCACTCTAAGGCCAAAACCGCTCCAACTACGGCCCAGATTATTAATCCAGCTAAAGAAACTCCGGCTCCGGCCGCCGCCCCAGCGAGTTCCTTTACGGCCTACATCAACTCATCCAATGGCATCAATTTACGCTCGAGCGCCGATGCCTCGAGCAGCATCTTAGTGGTCATACCCTATGGCTCGGCCGTGACGGTCGACAAGGATCAGGACCCGTGGTACCACGCGAGCTTTGGCGGTAAAACTGGTTACTTGCAAAAGAAGTACACGGTAAAGAATAAAAGCGATCTAACACCTTAGGATGTTTTTAACCAATCACACCCTGGTAGGTGTAGCGCTGGGGTTATCACTCGACGACCCGCTCGTAATTGCTCCGGTGGCTTTCGGCTCGCATTTTGTACTGGACGCCGTGCCGCATTTCGGCTTCAAAGCCCCTAAGAAACGCGTTCCTCTTCAGGCCAACATGAGATTCTTAGTCGTGGGTGCGATAGATTTCACTTTTTCTGCAATAATCACCATCACTGCTTGCACCCTTAGACCTGAACGGGCCTTCTTAATTTTGGAGGGAGTGGTCTTTGCGGCGCTGCCGGACCTGCAGTTTATTCCTGCTATCTTATTCGGAAAACCTTGGCCGACGTGGTTGCATCGCCTAAACAAAAAAGTCCAATGGTCAGAGACGCCTGCAGGCGGTCTGGTCGAAATAATCTTCGCCGGATTGCTGATTTGGTGGCTCAGCCATAAACTATAAGAATGAAGTCTTATTATCTCAATCATTCCGGGGAGAAGGTGGTGAAGGTTCTGCATCAGCACCCGCTTATCTTATGGATAAATTTAATCCCGGGAGTAGCGTTGCTACTCATAACGTTGGTGGCGACTTATCTGTATCCACATTTACACATCAGCTCGGAAGTGCCGCCGATGGTGTGGCCATTCTTGAAACTGGCCCTGCTATTAGTGTCGTTTTTGGTGTTGTATGTCGGCTGGTACACCTATTCACGCACCGAGGTGGTTATTACTCCCGAGCATTTGTTTGATATAAACCAGGTGACATTATTTAACAAACGGACGGCTCAGCTGGAGTTGCACCGGGTGCAGGATGTCACCGTGGCCAAAAAAGGTATTTTGCCAACCATGTTTAATTTTGGTGATGTAGTGATTCAAACTGCCGGCACACAAGATTTCTTCGTGCTGCATAAGATGCCCGATCCGGACTTGGTCTGTGAGGAGCTTACCGGGCTTTTCCCGGACATCATTCCGCCCCATAGCCCTTGAGCTTGAGATAAAGCAGCTAAAATGGTTAAACTAAACTGACGCAAAAAGCGTAGTTGGCATGTCGCAAGGGGGGAAATTGCCTGACAATCAGTTTTACTGCGACTTGACGCACGATGGCCCCTGCCCGCTCTTCCAAGAGTGGACCGAGGGGGAGCGGACCAAAGTCCGACTGGAAGCAGCCTGGTGCTGGCTCCGCGGACACGGCTATGCTGTTGCCAAGGGGTTTGGCCTGGCAGTGGTACTGGCGGTATTGGCCGCCTGGGCTGCGCTCTTCGCCGAGCTCACCGGTGCACCATTCTGGTTCTGGTTCAGTAGCTTCGTCATGTTCGCCGTGTTCGCGTGGTCCATATACATCATCGTCTACTCTTGGCTGACCAGCCTGGAGAAGAAAGTTTCGACAAGGAGGAGGGTGAGAATGCCGGACGGATACCAGTGCGACAAATGTGGCCGTTTGGAGTTCGAGAGGATCACGCTGTCGCGCCCACACGCTGTGCACGGGCTGGAAACTTCCGTGTGCGAGGGGCGGGGTGGGATACTCAGCCACTGCACGAAGTGCGGGGAATACGCCTTCCAGCACAAATGCAAGCCTGTGCCTGGCAAGGTGTTCTGCGGCAACTGCGGTGCCGGGTTCGACGCGGGTCGCCGTCCCCCGGCTCACATTCCGTACTCCGGAAACACCTCAAGGGTGTGCATGCCCGGCGACTGGCTCAAGGACGAGCGCATCACACCGGTTCGTCTCACCCCCGGCCAGTACATCACGATGGAAGGGAGGCTCGGCAAGGTGAGAGTCAGTGCCTGACCGGAAATCACAACAGCCCGCTGGGGAGTTCGCCCCGGCGGGCTTCTCATTTAAAAGTGCTAAAATAAGCGTATGCGTTATAATTTGCGCTATCACGCCCGCGGGCGGGGAAGCAAACAACACCGCCGGCATCGCTGGACCTCATTCTTGCTGCTGGTTAGTATCATCGTCTTTCTCTCGCTCATTTCAGCTCACTCTTTTGATATTTCGGCCTTACTGCGCGGCTTTACAATTAGCCTGTATCGGGTTGTAGTCGCGTACCTAATCTCTCTGTTTTTATCGCTCGTGCTAGGATTTCTGGCTGAAAGTTCGACCTGGCTCGAGAACGCTCTGCTGCCGATTCTAGACGTGGCTCAAAGTTTTCCCAGCTTCGCCTTGCTGCCGATTCTGGTGTATGCCTTCGGCAAAAGCAGCTGGAGCGTCATTATCATTTTGGTAATTGAAATGATTTGGCCGATTCTCTTCAACGTCATCGGCGGCTTAAAAGAAGAGCGGCGCGACCAGGCCGAGGCGGCTAAGATTTTCGGCGCAGTTGGCTGGCGCAACTTTTTTTACTATCGCTGGCCGATGCTTCGGCCCTCCATTCTGACAGGTTCAATCGTTTCTTGGGGCGAGGCTTGGGATACGATCGTAGGCGCGGAAATTATCGCGGGCGTCTTTGGGGCTGGTAGCTATCTAGGCCGGTTGAGTCAAGGCGGCCAAACTAGTTTGTTGCTCCTAGGAATTGCCATCTATCTCCTGCTGATCTTTGCCCTGAACCAGCTGATTTGGCTGCCACTTTTGCATAATTACACTAAGTATCAGGCCGAGTCATGAGCCAGCTAGAAGTTGTAAAAGTTAGTAAAACTTGGGAGGATGATCACCGCACGGCGCTCAAAGATGTCAGCTTTAAGGTCGAGGATGGCCAGTTCCTTTGTCTGATGGGGCCATCAGGGTGCGGCAAGTCGACCTTGCTTCGGATTATGGCCGGGCTCGAGCCAGCCTCGAGCGGTACGGTACTGAATCAGCCACCGCGAGTGGGGTTCGTCTTCCAGAACTTTGGCCTGATGCCCTGGCTCACCGTGGCCGAGAATGTCAGTTACGGACTGAAGATGGCCGGTGTTAATCGTGCGCTGGCGAAAAAAATGACCATGCATCAGATTCATGAGATGGGTCTCAGCGGACTCGCTAAAAAACATCCTAAGGAACTCTCGGGCGGTCAGAAGCAACGCGTTGGCATTGCCCGGGCGCTCGCGATTGATCCGGATATTTTACTTTTGGACGAACCATTTTCTTCGCTGGATACCTTTACCGCCGAAGAGTTGCGGGCAGAGCTGTTAAGTATTTGGCACCGGACGGGAAAGACCATTGTGATGGTGACACACTTGCCCGCGGAGGCAGCTGAGCTGGCAGACCGCATCATCGTTTTCTCCAGTCAGCCAGGACGGGTGATTAAAGATATTCCCAATCGCTTGGAGCGACCACGGCATCTTAGAAGTGAGAAATTCTTTGCTTTGGAGGACGAGCTGGAGGGGTTAATTCGACCGCGCATTTGACAAAGCATAAGCGTAATTGTAGATTAGAGATAACGATTAATCAGGAATTCACTATGCCCGCTAAAAAAACTATCAGTAAAAAAGCCGCCAACAAGAAGTTGGTGCAAAAATCTTCCTCCGATTTTGTGGGACTATCAAAACTGCTTGCGGTAGTGTTAATCCTCCTGGTTGCCTTCGTGGCTGTCTATCTAGTAGTGCAAGCCAAAGCCGCCGCCGGCCTGTAATTTAAATGGAAATACCCCGGCTCAAACAGTTACTACAGCCGAGTTACATCCAAGTTTTCGGCTACTTTTTCATTAGCCTGTTTGCACTTGTCATTTTGAACTTCCAGGCTGTCACCGTCAAAATAGAACGGCATTTGGGCTTGTCGCTGCAACCGGCTTGGAAATCAGTGGGAAGCGAGGTGCGCCAAAACTTGCCACATAACGTCTTGATTGACCGACTGGTCCTTGTGCTTTTCTGGGCCTGCGTTGGCTTAATTGTGTATTTCGTAACGCTCGCGATCGTAAATATCGTGATCGAGGCCGAAGACGAGGTCAAACTCAGCAAGGATTACATCAATCACGGTGATGCTTCACGCCGACTGGGCACGGTGGTGCAGCTTGTTCTCGCGGCGGCCCTAATATTGCTTCTGCTTGCGAGCGGATTTTTACTTTACCCACTATGGCTGCAATTTTTTTTGAAAGCGCTAGAGCAGTTCCCCGCAATAGCGGCCTTTGGATGGGGGCTGGTCGCTTGGTTGGGTTTTTCTCTGAATCTTTACTTAGTGCATAAGCTTGCCAAACTAGTCTTTGCAGCAGCATAAGCACTATTGACGGCTTGGCGCGAGCTTGCTAACTTTAAGTTGATGCGTGTCACTCAAAAATTAAATCGCCAAGAAGGCTTTGCTATGGCCCTGGAGCTAGTGGTGCTGGCCCTGGTGATTGCGGTGGCCGGTTTAGTTTTCTGGCGCCTCCGACAGCATCAAGTCGCGACTCCACCAGCCGTCACTTCCACTGCACCTACGAGCGCGGTTAGCACTGCAGATGCTGATCAAGATTTAAGCCAGGCCCAATCAAGTCTCGATACGCTTTCTTCCGATCTTTCGACTGTTGATAAGACTAGTAGCGATAAAGAAGGGGATTTGTCGACGCCATGAAGAGACTCATCGTTATGCTAACTTTGGTGCTTTGGCCAGCGGCTACTCTTGCCGTTACGAGCTCAACCGGATCCACTAACACGACAACTACCGTTAGTCAGAATGACCGCATTGCCCGGCTGAAGAACAAGGCAGACACAGAGATTGATCGCCGCCTCAAGACTTTGAATAATCTTATAACTCGACTGAATGGGACTGGGGGAAAGGTCCAAAAGCTGTCGGCAACTAACAAGGCTACTTTGATCGCTCAAATCACCAGCGAAACTACTGGTCTGGCCGCACTCAAAACCAAGATTGATTCAACTACTTATGCGACGGTGACCGATCTTGCGACTGACGTGAAATCAATTATTACCGATTACCGCGTCTACTTGCTGATCGCAAAAAAGGTTGGCATTATTGTGGCGGCCGATTCCGAGCTCGCCGCTGCTGATCGCTTGAGTGATCTCGCAACTAAGCTGCAGGACAAGATTAATACTGCGAAAACTGCCGGGACTGATGTGACCTCGATGCAGGCTCTGCACGATGACATGATGACAAAGATTAATGACGCCAAGGCCAAGGCGAATGCAGTCGAGACGGCTGTGCTCGCGCTACAGCCCAATGATTACAACGAGAACAACGATGTCCTGAGCGGCCCGATTGCTAACTTGAAAGCCGGCCGTCAGAACTTACTTGCGGCGAAAAGCGATGCTCAGACTATTATCGATGATTTGAAAGCCGTAGTTTCTATCACCAAATCGTTTTCAAGCTCAGGTAGTCATTTTTCACTCCGGTATCCGGCTAGTTGGAGCTTAATTACTGACGAAACGGCGCCGTTTAGCGCCACCAGCTCCGATTATGCCACGGAGGTAAGTTCAGGCGAGCCAGTGACAAGTAAGGGTGCTAAGGTGCAAGTATTCGTGCAGAGCATGGCACATGATCTAAACTGGTGGGCGCATAGCACAGGTGCAACCAACCCGCAAACAGGTACCGTCGCCGGCCAGCCCTCTGTGACTTTCGACGTGACCGAATTTGAGCAAGACTATACCGCGACGGTCGTAAACTATAAGAACAAGACTTACTTGATCAATCTCAATTATGCCCAGGCCGACAAGAACACGAACCTAGCTAGCTACCAATCAATCATTAAAAGCTTCAAGTTCACCAACTAATAAATTTCCGCAACCGAAAAGAGTGACGGCCCACGAGTTCAGCGGTGGGCCGTTCTCGTGGGCCGTCGTAACGTTCCTGACGGGGCTTCAGTCGCCCCAGAACCAGATCCGGTAGCCAGCTTCGAGCTGGGCGCGGTAGTCTTTGCCGCCGCCGTAGGTGATCTCGACCTCACCGTAGTCGGCCGCAAAGGCCTCACGAATTTCGGCTTCGATTCGATCCCATTCCTTCGGGGCCATATTGGCCTGCCAGATGTTGATCTGGAACGTGAGGTCATCGAGAATCCGAATGTCCCAGCACCAGTCTCGCTCCCTTAGCCGACCGGCATGAAGGGGCAGCGACACCAAGTGAGCCGAAGTGGTTTCGAAGTGGACGATTCCCCCGAGCTTGTGCGCCCAGTCAATGCGCGCAGTAACGCGCATGAACGGGCGCCCGAAGCCGTAGATCTCAGGGATGACCCAGAGCTCAAGCCGGCACGGTCTGCTCGTTTGTACGCTCATGCCGATGCTCCCGTCTGTTCTGACCGCCGATCGATCCTCTGCGTGTGCAGCCCCCAGTTCAGGAGCACCACGTCGATCGCCCGCAGGACTTCGCGCTCCTCCTCGGATGAGATGTCTTCTCCGTCTCGGCGCTGGATCTCCCACGTAGTGGTACCGCCCTCTTCGGCGTGTCGCGTGATCCGAATCACAACATTCCCCCTGTCAAGTCTGCTTGGGAGCCATTATAACTAGAATTTGAGCTTAGCGCAGGTTTTTAGGGCTCTGGCGATTGCTCTCACAGAATTTGACGGTGAACTCTTGATTGCATAGATTGTAGCCGAGCAGCTGGCCAAATGAGCTGGGGAAGGGCAGGTTAATGCCGGCAGGGGGAGGTGGCACGACTCGGATTTGCACCGGCGTGGTTCCAGCCGAGGGGCTCTCGATGACAACGAAACTGCCGAGCGATAGGTCGATAACGCGATTGGTGAAAGCAGCCGGACCGTAGTCGTTTACCAGACAGACAACGGTCTTACTATTACGCATGTTTTTAACCAGTAAATAAGTGCCCCGAGGAAAGCGAGTGGAAGCGCAGGTGTGCAGCTCTGGGTGGGGCAATCCCAAGGCATACCACGAAGCAGTGCCAGCTTGATCAGCTGGTGGCTCGCTTGAACTCGAGACAGGGACGGTGACTGAAATTGGTCTGATCTGGGTGCTTACAGCAACATTGGCCGGCGGTTTAGATAGGGCGATAGCAAATACGATCGAACCGGCGCTGGTCGCAAAAATAAGGGCGATTAAACTTTGGTAAACGCGCCGCGCCGCCCGCTTCTTGAGTAGCTTCCGCGATAGCACACGTTTGATTTTCTTTTTAGTTTTTTTAACTTTCATTTTGGTTTCGATTTAACGATTAAACGCTTAATCCAACTTTAGCATGTCGCTTACGCTTAACGCAAGAGCTTAGTAGTAATCTCTACGCGGTTGTTTCATAATAGGTTAATGTTTACAGATAAAGTCGAAATCGAAGTCCAAGCCGGCCGCGGTGGCGATGGCAAAATCAGTTTTCGCCACGAGAAGTTTAAGGCCAAAGGCGGCCCTGATGGAGGCGACGGCGGCCACGGCGGCGATATTATCTTTGAAGTCGATCACAATCTAAATACGCTCGGGCAGTTCCGCCGCCAGCGCCAGGTCCGCGCCGATAGTGGTCAGGCCGGTGGCTCCAACCGGCGTCACGGTAAAAGTGGCGAGCGCTCCATCGTGAGAGTACCACCGGGTACGCAGGTATGGCAGGATGGTCGCTTAATTGCCGATTTGACAGTGGCCAATCAGGACCAGGTGGTAGCCCGCGGCGGCCGGGGCGGTTTTGGCAATGCTCACTTTGCTGCTTCGACTAGGCAGATTCCGCGACTGGCGGAGTTGGGGGAGCCGGGGGAAGCCAAGCGCCTGACCTTGGAGCTAAAATTACTGGCGGACGTTGGCTTAATTGGATTGCCCAATGCGGGTAAATCTACTTTGCTTGCAGTCATTAGCAATGCTCGTCCAGAGGTGGCGGATTATCCTTTTACAACGCTTGTGCCGAATCTCGGTTTGGTGGAGTTTGACGGCGCTAGCTTCGTGGCGGCCGACATTCCGGGATTGATCGAGGGGGCAAGCTTGGGCAAGGGCTTGGGCGACGAATTCTTACGTCATGTGGAGCGTACCGCCGTGATCGTACATTTAATTGATGCCGCCAGCCCGGATGTGACACGCGACATGAAAATAATTGATACTGAGCTAAAAAGTTATAACAAGCTGCTGACAAAAAAACCGCAAGTGGCCGTGCTTTCCAAAACCGACACTGTGCCGCCGGAGCAAGCGCAGGCTAATTTTAAAGCACTGAAGCGTGCCACCAGACGTCCAGTCTTTGCCATTTCGGCCGTGGCGCACGAGGGCTTGAACGAACTATTGGGTACGGTGATGAGCAATGTGCTTAAGGCACGGGTTAAGCGAGCTGAGGAGCCGGAGACAGTGCCGGTAATTGATGTTGCCAGCCGGCCCGAGCTTTGGTTGGTGGAGCGCCACCGTGGCTATTACGAGGTGAAGGGGGGTAAAATCGAAAGCTTTGCCGCTCGCACTAATTTTGATAGCGACGAGTCTGTGATCCGCCTGCGTGACATTATGCGGCGTATGGGTGTGGCGCGTGAGCTGAAACGCCAAGGTGCGCGCGAGGGTGCTAAAATTAGGATTGGTCATAAAGAACTGGAGTGGTAATGTCGGAATTTGGCCCCAGCTCAGCCGAAGAAACTGACGAGCAAAAGTTGGAGCGCACGGCTCGCCAATTGCAGGAAGCCACCAAGCGCATTGGTGAAGGCGAACCGCTCGGTCCCGATCACGCGCGCGTGGTGGAGGAATACATGGCGGCTAGGGGAGCGGTTGATCCTGATCTGCCCCAACGAACCCCCGAAGAGATCGCGGCCCTCGTCGCGGAACTTGATCTCGAGGCGGCGAAGTCGTCTGATATTACCGAGCATCTGAATGCCGCTGGCCGCCGTGATGTTAAAAGCAAAGAAGACGGTGGTTCGGCCGAACACTAGGGGATGTAGCTCAGTTGGCTAGAGCGCAGCATTCGCATTGCTGAGGCCGGGGGTTCGACTCCCCCCATCTCCACCAAGAAATGCCGACCCCTTCGTTAAGTAAGCATAAAAAGTATGCTAGAATGGGCGCATGGCGCAGCAGCTAACCAAGGATTATGTCGGAGAGAGCCTCAAAGACCGTCGTTATGAAATTAGTTATATGGACGGTTTTCGCTTTGGTTTCGGCATGTTTATCGCATTCATATTGGGTTGGCTAATCGTGGGTGGCCTTGGTGTTCTTGTCGCGCTAATTCTTAGATTTAAATTCCACGCCTAATATGTTTACAACTCGGCCTGGACATATGCAGGAATACGCAACCGTCGATCAGCCAGTCAAAAAAAACCGGCGTATTTGGCTCGTGGCCGGTGCGGTTTTAATTCTGAGCGTGATTCTAGTCTCCCGGTGGATTTGGCAAGCGCCGGCTGTCGGCCGCAGCGTAATAACTGAGTCGTTTGAAGCAAATAAGCCAGCCAAAGTGATCAACTGGATCCCGCTTGCTAGTAACTATTTTTCTTTATCCTATCCGCCTAATTTCCGCTGGCTGAATCACAATCATTACACGGGGGCTCTGGAGGGTAACCAACTGGCATATCGGTCCACTACCCTCGTACTGACTGTCGATCGTCGCAGTGACGAGCCGCCTGGTCTCAGAATTCGCAATAAGGATTCGGCGTATGCAAAGTCAATCGTGGTGGTGGACGGGCAGCCGGCGCAAATTTTCATTAAGAGTAATGCCGAGTTTACAGCCTATATTTCGCATGGCGGCCTTTGGACCATCATTGCACTCTCCGACGTTGGTCCTAATACTTCGCTCGCCAGCGACTTCAGCACTATGATTACTTCCTTTCGGTGGAAGTAATCTGCTAAAATAGCGTAAGAATTATGTGGAAATCCTCACTATCTATTTTGGCGATAGCGCTGTTTGCCTCTTTGCCGGCGGGTACAAACTATCAGTTGCAGGGGTACGGACTTGGCTCGGGTGGTACGGCTAATTCAACTTCATCGAATTATGCGGTGAACGGGTTGACCGGGGAGGTGAGTAATGGTTCAACTGCTGGGACGAATTACCGAGCAAATAACGGCTTCAATCACACCATTGAGGCTAATGTGCCAACGGTGACTTTAACTAATCCCGCAAACTACTACGATCGCCTGGCCTTCACGCTTAATAATCAATCTAATCCCACTGATACAAACTTTGTGCTCCAAATCAGCACGGACAACTTCGTCGCCGACACGACTCACTTTATCCAGGCAAGCTTAACCATCGGGACGACCAAGGTGTACCAGAGTTATTCGGCTTGGGGCAGTGGCAGCACGCAAACGGTTACTGGGCTTAGCCGAAACACCACCTACTATTTGCGCGCCACGGCCTTTCATTTAAATTTCACTGAGTCGGCCTATAGCCAGGCGGCGTCGGCCGCTACCGTTGATGTGAACTTTTCTTACAGTTTGTCGCCCTCAACGGTTGATATTGGGAACTTGTCGGCTGGGAGCGTTGGTACTAGTCCCAGCGTCACAATGAATTTAGATACCAACGCTGATAATGGTGGCTCTGCCTGGATTGCGGGACAATTCGGCGGCCTCAAAAGCGCTAACGCTAACTTCCTAATTTCAGCTGTAACCGGTGACTTGTTTTCACTGAGTACGGGCTTTGGTATCCAAGACACTTCCGCGACGCAGTCATCCGGCGGGCCGCTGACCAAAGTCTCGCCTTACAATGGATCGAGTAACAATGTCGGTATTGTAGATACCACGTACCGCACAATATTTACCACGGCGAGTCCGGTTGTGGCGGGGGTTGGCACGGTGGTAGGGCAGGCGAAATCCACTAGTGTGACGCCGGCAGCTAGCGACTATAAAGAAGTCTTAACAATGGTGGGCGCCGCCAGTTTCTAGTTCGCTAAGACCTTCACTCTCTTTCAATCATTGACATAATTTAGCATAACCACTATTGTAAGCGTAAGAATTTTATTTCATGAATATTCTTTTAAAACAAAAATTTGCCTCCATTAGACGTCGCCTTGCTCAACTCGCGGCTGTTGCACTAGTTTTGCAGCTAGCAGTTATGCCCGGTCAAGCCAACGCTACCGCTGGTATTCTTTCCAACGTCCAAGTGTCTTTCCAGCGCATGGCAGCTTCCCAAACTACGCTCGGTACGGTTTGTTTCAAAGTTGGAACCACTATGACGAGCACACTCAAGGGGATATGGATAACCTTTCCCTCTACTGGCACTGGTTCAACCAGCTTTACTTTGGGCGCCTCCCCCGGCACCTGGACAGATGGAACATCAAATAACTTTTGGCCGGCTGGTGCCAGCGCAATCCCGTCTGGCGGTACACCAACTACCAGTCGCGTAACCAACGTCAACACTAGCGATACTATTCAAATCAGTTACGCCACAGCCCAATCTTTAACTGCTGGGACCACGTACTGTGGTAACTGGACAACGGCGGCAGACGTCACGCAACCCACGGCTGGTGCGGCTTCAAACGAACGAGGCATAGTGCAGACGTGTGATACAAGCATCTGTAGTTCGCCAACCAATGGAGTGGCGACCAACAGTCGAGATCTTGGTCGCTGGGCCACCCAAACCACCTCTTCAACGGGTGATCAATTTACAACTACAGCTGCGGTGCTGGCTCAATTTAGTTTCTCGCTTTCGGGAACCAGCGATAACTTCACCGCAAGCATTGATAATGGTGCCGTTCAAGCCACCACCGGCATTAACGCGACGATTGGTGCTAATTCATCAAATGGCTGGCGGATCTGGGCCAAAGACGCTAACACTGGTTTAACGTCAGCTAATGCTAGCAAAACAATAGCGTCCACCACGCCTGGTACTAACGCTACACTTGCGGCCGGTACTGAGGGTTATGTGACGGGTGTGTGTGTCACCACTGCCGGTACCGGTGCTCCAGCAACTGCTACCACCGTTCAAGCTACCACGGCCTATAAGGGCAACACGACTCAAACCTGCTCCTCGCAGGCAACCGGCCAAGGCTCCGGGCTTGATACCACCTTCCGCGAGATTGCCAACGCTAACGGCACCACTTCTGGCTCCGTGGTGCAGTTGCAAGAAAAAGCGGCCGTTAGCGTTGCCACTCCTGCTGGAAACGACTATACCGATACAATTACTTGTGTCGCCGCCGGCAGTTTTTAAAATACTGTTCTATTCATAACTCTTAAGCTATAATGGTAATGTTTAAGAGTGTAATAAATTGCGTGGTGGTATAAGAAGAGCTAGGCAATACCGAGCCGGTATAGCAACAATTGTCGCTTTGTTGTTGCAACTTGCCGTGCCGCAGCTAATACAAACCGCTCATGCAACAGCGGGTATTCTATCTAACGCCCAAATTTCTTTCCAGCGGATGGCGGGTGGCTCTACGACGGTTGGTACAGTTTGCGCTAAGGCTGGTACGACGTTGAGCTCTACCCTGAAGGACGTTTGGATAACTTTCCCTTCTGGTTTTGTAGTTGCCGCCAGTCCTGGTACTTGGACCGATACCACTTCTAATAACTTCTGGCCAGCCGGCGCCAGTGCGTGGCCTTTTAATGCCGCTGCGATTTCGCGTGTCACGAACGTTAATGCGAACGACACCATCCAAATCCGTAATACCACGGCTCAAAGTGTCACTGCCGGTACAACTTACTGTTTTAACTGGACGCAGGCGGCGGATATTACCCAACCGTCTGGGCCGGTTTCGAATGAGCGCGGTGTTCTGCAAGATTGCAACGGTGCAGGTTGTTCCGCGCCTACTGGTGGCGTAGCTACAAATAGTGTGGATATTGCTCGCTTTGCCACTCAAACCACCTCTTCAACGGGTGACCAATTTACAACTACCGCTAGTGTGCTGGCGCAATTTAACTTTTCACTCTCTGGCACAACCGATAACTTCACCGCAAGCATTGATGGCAGCGCCGTCCAAGCTACCACCGGCATTAACGCGACGATTGGTGCCAATGCAGCGAATGGCTGGCGGATCTGGGCCAAAGACGCTAACACTGGTTTAACATCGGCCAGCGCCAGCAAAACAATAGCGTCCACCACGCCTGGTACTAACGCTACACTTGCGGCCGGTACTGAGGGTTATGTGACGGGTGTGTGTGTCACCACTGCCGGTACCGGTGCTCCAGCAACTGCTACCACCGTTCAAGCTACCACGGCCTATAAGGGCAACACGACTCAAACCTGCTCCTCGCAGGCAACCGGCCAAGGCTCCGGGCTTGATACCACCTTCCGCGAGATTGCCAACGCTAACGGCACCACTTCTGGCTCCGTGGTGCAGTTGCAAGAAAAAGCCGCTGTGAATGTCGCCACGCCAGAGGGTACCGACTATACCGATACAATTACTTGTGTCGCCGCCGGCAGTTTTTAGTATTCTTAAACCTTAATTCTTACGTTATACTAGCTCTAATGTTTCTGCGTAGCCCAAAAAAGGCTCGGTGGTTATTACTTGGAGCTGTTGTCGGCGTCTCGAGCTTCTTAAACGGTGCCCGAGCGAACGCCGCCAGCGGCTTAAATATTGAGATTTCGCCCCTACCAATAATATTAAATACCCAGCCAAATAATACTGTGACGTCGGATCTACGGATGCAAAATCTGGGGGCAGACACCGAGCATTTTAAAATTACTTTGCTTAAAGTATCGGCCGATGATGCGGGCAATGTTAGACTGATAGATCCTGGCCCAGGCGATGATTGGGTGAAGTGGGTAAGCTTTTCCAAAACTCATTTCGACGCACCGTCGCATGAATGGCAAACGATCAAAATGACGGTTCGAGTGCCTAAGGACGCCGCATTTGGTTATTACTTTGCTGTAGCTTATTCGCGCGAAAATGAAACCATCGATCCCCGGAAGCCGTCGCTACTGGGAAAGGTGGCCACCTTAGTTTTGATGGATGTTTATGCTCCGGGTGCCAAAAAGGCGGCCGATATTGGTTCTTTTACATTGGCTCACCGCGTGTACGAATACCTGCCGGCTGATTTCGAAGTGAAAATTCAAAATATCGGCAATTTGACCCTGATCCCTCATGGCGACATTTTTATTACGCGTAAGGGCGGGACTAGAGATCTCGCCAGTTTAGAAATAAATAAAGCGAGCGGTCGAGTGTTACCTAATTCGGCCAGAATTTTTGCAGCTGAATGGGCGGATGGTTTTCCGCACTATGCCGTCAAAATGAAGGGCGGAACGCCGGTTACGGACAAAAAGGGGAATTTGGCAAAACGGTTGGTTTGGGATTTTAGTCAAATCACAAAGCTTAGAGTCGGACCTTACACGGCGAGCTTGTTAATTACGTATGATGATGGTACCAGGGATGTGCCGCTCGAAAGTGCGCTGACTTTTTGGGTGATACCCTGGCGACTGCTCCTAGCTTTGGTGGCGATCATTGCTGTAGTGAGTTTCGGCTTTTACTCGAGTTTTAAAAATGTCGGGCGGCGCCTGAGGCGTAAGAAACGGTATTAATGAAGCGCCTGCGGTATCTGATTAGCTGGTTGTTTATGCTCGGGGTTTTATTCTTGCCCGAGTTGGGGCGAGCGACTGGCACAATTGGCCTCACTGTCACGCCAGCCCTCCAAAATGTTGATGTGCAAGCAAGCGAAGAGGCCAAGAGCTTTACCATTAAACTTACCAACCACACGTCAGAAACTATGACTTTGGCGGTCACAACTGCGGATTTTGGCGCCCTGGAGGATACGGGCGGCTTGGTATTTGTCGGTGCGTCGAGCGATTTTGAAAAGAAGTACGGACTGGCCGCTTGGCTGACTTTAGAAAAAAATCAGATCACACTATCTCCGGGTGCCACCGATAGCCTGGTGGTCATGGTGAACAATCGCGACACACTGGCGCCGGGTGGACATTATGCGGCAGTTTTATTTAAACGGATTGGGGAGAGCGTGGATAATGGCCCGCGAGTCCGGCTCGATCAGGTGGCTGCCAGTCTCGTCTTTTTGCGGAAAAGCGGGGGAGAAAATTATAGCCTGTCGCTTAGTCGTTCCCAGCCTGAACTCAATTGGACCGGCATCCCGCGCTCTTTTAAGTTGAGATTTGGCAATTCCGGCAATATTCACTTGGTCCCTCGGGGAGTGGTCACCGTCTCAAATCTCTTTGGCAAAGAGGTTGCCCGGGGCATCATAAATTCCCAGTCCGGGATTCTTCTGCCAGAAAGCTCGCGAATTTACCAAGTGGACTTACGCCATGAGGCGTCGATTTGGTGGCCGGGATTATATAAGGTTAAGACCTATTGGACCTACGACGGGAAAGACGAGCTAACTCTCAGCGCGTCAAACTTGAGCGTTTTCCCAATCGACGGCGTAGTCACCATTGTGGTAATTTTAGCCTTATTTAGTTTTGCGAGCTGGTTTGCTTATAGACGCCGATATTTCGATCGGTTACTCCAAAAACTTCGACTTCGCCGCTAAGTTAAAGCGCAAGAACTATTGCACTCCTGTTGCATACCAGTTATGCTTAGAGTGCTTATGTGGCGTCTAAGACGAGGTAATTTAGCTGCGCTTTTTGCCCTTGCAATAACTTTGTTTATGGCTTTATTTGGTTTATCGGGTCGAACGGCTCAAGCTACCGCTGGCACGACTCAGCTGATTAACTTCCAGGGCAAGCTAGTGGATAAGACTGCTGGGACCAACGTTGCGGACGGTACTTACAACATGGAGTTTAAGATTTACCAAGATGGTACAAGTTCTAGTGGTGGTACCAATGTTTGGACGGAGGACTGGCTAGCCCATAACGCTCAGGGTGTAACGGTGGCAAACGGAGTTTTTCAGGTTAACTTGGGGACTGTAAACAGTGGTTTTAGCGGGGTAGATTTTAACCAAAATACGCTTTGGCTCACAATGCAGGTTGGGAGTACGAGCTCCGTCTGTACTACCTTTGCGACCTGTACTCCCCTCGATGGAGAAATGACTCCGCGCATTCGTTTTACCGCTGTCCCTCAAGCCCTCAATTCCGATAAGCTCGATAATCTCGACTCCACCGCCTTTGGACAGCTTACTGCCATGAACTCGTGGACCAACACCAATACTTTTTCTGCCACAACCTCGGCCATTAATCTAACCGGTGCGCCGGCTTCGGGCGCGGCCACATTATTATTCGGCAGCCCTAGCCTTACTTCCGGTTCCGCTAGTGGCACTTATATAGGAGCTAATCCGGCCGCGTTTTCGGGCAACTTTGTTGACTTTCAAATCAGTGGTTCCGATAAATTTAAAGTGGACGCAAGTGGGAATCTGACGCTTGCCGGGAGCATCAACACGACGGCAGGAGATATTCAGATTAATGGTACCAATGTGATTACTTCTGCTCGTGCTATTACAAACGCGACGGGTTTGGTCTCGTCTGGTGCTATTCAATTCTCTGGTTTAACTACTAACGGCGCCGTTTTTACTTCGGCCGGTAATGGGACACTCAACTCCGAGGCAAATCTAGCTGTGGCTCGCGGCGGTACTGGAGCCGGAACTTTTACCGGCGGCGGAATTCTAATCGGCGCTAACACCAGTGCTGTTACCGCTGTTGCCGATGTAGCAATTGGTTCGGTATTAATTTCGCAGGGCACCGGTTCTGCGCCGGCCTATTCTACAAGTCCTAGTTTGACTTCTGTTACGGTATCCTCCCAGTTTTTGGGGATAAGCACTGATACGGTGTCGGCGCCATCTTTTAGCTGGGGTTCTGATCCTAATGATGGCATCTACCATCCTGGGTCAGACCAAATTGGTTTAGTTACAAACGGTTCGGAAAAACTACGGGTCTACTCTTCAGGAGGTGTTTACATTGGTTCCTCCAGCTTTGCCGATCCGGGGGCTAACAACCTGACTGTTCTGGGAAATATCAGCTCTAGTGGAACTATTTCTGGTTCACTGTCGGATCCAAACTCTGTGGGCGAGAACCTGCTGCGCAACGGTGACTTTGAAAGCGGCCTATCAAACTGGATAGCCACCGGGAGTGTGACATCCTCACTTGCGCCGCCAATTGGTACAAATGCATTCCACAGTCCCGGTGTTACGACGACTGCTATCTCCTCGGACTATATTCCGGTTGATG
>CAZOQX010000004.1:0-61225 GCA_964582465.1 uncultured Candidatus Saccharibacteria bacterium | reverse complement strand
TCAGCCAAGTAATGATCCCCGTAGCTTTGGTGGCATTCGAAAGGATCAGGGACAATGTAGAGCGGTTGGCCTAAATACTTCTCGAATTCAGGTGGCACATCCGCAGGGATTTTTCTTAAGACATCAAAATCATCCACGAAATCAATATGGCGGGCCTGGCGACCCTGCTTGCGAATTGCATAAGCCAAGGCGCTAGCTGTTATAACTTCCCGCAAGAAACCAACATGATATCGACCAGACGGCGAATGACCTGATTCGACTAGAATTTCACCCTCGGGATGATGGGCGACTATTTCCTTTGCGACTAAGTCCAACCAAAAACGGCTAGAGGCAGCCTGATCAGTTTTAACCATGCCTTTATTCTACAAGTTAGCAGTTTAAACGGGTAGCTGTTATTCGATACGAATGACTTTGTAGGTGGTAGTACCGGAAGGAATTTCGACTTCGATTTCCTCACCCACCTTGCGGCCAATCAGAGCTTTGCCGATTGGCGATTCGTTGGAAATCATGCCGTTGGCCGGGTCAGCCTCGGTTGAGCCCACAATAGTGTACTTGTGAATACCGCTCTCCAGCTCCAGGTGCACAGTCGAACCTAAGTTAACCTGACTCTTCACTCGCGGCGATTCAATAACTTCGGCGTGTTTTAAGATGTGCTCAATTTCGTTAATCCGGCCCTCGACGAAAGCTTGGTTATCCTTGGTTGCATCAAAAGAAGCATTTTCCGCTAGATCGCCGAACTCCTTAGCTTCCTTCAACGCTTCGGCAATCTTGGGGCGTTGGTTTTTCACTAAATCGTCTAATTCGGCCTGGAGTTTCTGGATGCCTTCTTTAGTTAGGTAAAAAGATTTTGCTGCTGGGTTCATATATTCTCCTCCCAAATTTCCCTCAAAAATGAAGAGCGCCCATTAAGAGCGTCACTTGATTTTTGCGCAAGTTGACCCGAACGTCAATACCATTTTGGTGTCAATCATGATTAACATTTGTGACTTAATGTGGGCGATTGTTGAAATACCAAGCCAAAGTTTCTCGTACCGCGGGAACGGCATATTCGGCCCCTTCACCTGCATTCTCTACCAGCGCCACTACCACGATCTTAGGATCATCATAGGGAGCAAACGAGGTAAACCACGCCTCTGGAGCCCGTTTGCCCGGATCAGTTTCGGCTGTACCTGTCTTACCGGCGACCGCCACAGACACTTCCTTATCCAATACACAACAAGCTGTACCGCTTTGCACGGCTTGGCGCATGCCTTGGCGCACAATCGCCAGAGATTCCGGCGTAGCTAGGTTAGAACGAACAATCGTGGGCTGATATTTTTTTACCACTTGCCCATCCAGCGCTGTAACCTGCTGAACCAGGTAGGGCTTATATAGCGTACCGCCATTTGCCACCGCCGCCGTCGCCATGGCCATCTGAAGCGGAGATACCAAGATGTCGCCCTGACCAACCGAGATGTTATAAGTATCACCGGTATACCACCCCTCATGAATGACACGCTGCTTCCAGCTCGGTGTGGGCACGCGGCCACTCGCCTCCTCAGGCAAATCGATGCCAGTCTTTTGGCCTAACCCAAAACGCGCATAATACGAAGTAAGCTTGCCGACTCCCAACCCGCGAAATGGCCCATAGCCGCCCGCCACAGTGTAAAAATAGATGTCGGAACTCATGGCAAGGGCGCTAAAGATATTCATCGAGCCCAGTCCACTATGCTCCCAGCCATGAAAAGTGTAAGTTACCTTCGGGTCGTAGGGGTTGGGAATATCAAGTTGCCCCTTGTCTACAATTACTGTTTGCGGCGTTACCACGCGTTCATCAAGCGCCGCCGCGGCCACAATCGGCTTAATAATCGAGCCGCTCGGATAGCCACCGTTTATAGCTTTATTAAACAAGGGCTGACCTGAGTCAGCTAAAAGCTTAGTATAGTCGGCCGAGGAAATACCCTTGGCAAACAGGTTGTTGTCGTAGTTGGGCAAGCTAATCGCCGCTAAAACTTCGCCAGTCTTTGGATTAACTGCCACAGCAGCGGCCTTTGGGCTGTGCGCCGCCTCAGCCTGTTTCTGAAGTGCCTCAGTTAGCTTCTGCTGCAAGCCTTCGTCGATAGTTAGAGTTAGATTATTACCCGCCCGGGCCGGTTGGTCGGCCAGCAATCGGACTGGCCGGCCCGAAGCGTCAACTTCGGTCTGCTGGCCGCCATTTTTGCCTTTGAGCGCCCACTCGTATTGCAATTCAATTCCCAACTTGCCAATGTAATCGGTGGGCAAATAAGTATTCCGCACTTTAAGATCGGCGTTACTAACCCGGCCGACATACCCGAGAAATTGTGAAAGCGAATTATCGGCGTACTGGCGGATTGGGTTCACATCTAGGCTGACACCCGGCAGCTTCGTAGAATCCTGATCGACGAGTAAGGCCTGATCACGCGAAATGTTGCTGGCTATAAGTACACCCTGGTTCGATGAAGGTGCTGGGACTTCAGCCTTAGCCTTTACATCCGCAGCTGGGAGCCCGAGCAGGCCGCCTAATCGCGCATAAAGCACCTCCTTTTCGGGTACCGCCCTGGGCAGCTGGCTGGGCACAATTGTGACATCAAATCCGGCCACGTTATTTACTAAAATCTGATGATTGCGATCGTAAATTAGTCCTCGCGGAGCGTAGGTAACGCGTTCGCGAATTCGGTTACCGTTGGCAAGATTTAAATTGCTGTTACCGTGCAAAATTTGTAAGCCGGCCAAGCGCAGTGCCAGAACCACGCTCGTAAGCGCAATAGCTGCAAGCAAATAGGCTAACGGGCGTTTATTCACCTCGCCAGTCAGCTTGGGCGCTCCCGCCTCGGCCGGTAAGAGCGTTTCCACCCACTGCTCAGCCTTAGTCGCCTGACGTTTCAACTGCTTGCTAGCCTGAACTAACTCAGAATCATAACTAAACTTAGCGCCGCGAGCCTTAGGCATGATGTGGCCGCCCGGCCCGGCCCTTACTAATCCAGCGTACTAACGTAATTAGAAGTACTGCCAGAATAATATTGATTAGGGCTTCAACGAGTCCACGCGCCAGCGCTGTCCCCCAACCGATTAGGCCATGGCGCAGCCAAACGCCTGCCAAAATGCTGGTATTAAAAAGCAGCGTGGCGATTACCAGCCAGGTCAGGGTAAGACTTAGGCGCTCAAGCTCAAATCCAAATTGCCGAAGTGCCACTAAGCTGAGAGCAGCGAGCGTAAAAAAGGCCGTACGTAGACCAAAGTCCGCACCCGATACTAAGTCGGTGAGCAAACCTACCACTACAGCTTGAGCCACGCTAACCGATGCTCGTTGCCACGCACCGACAGCAAGCAGAGCTACCAAAATCAGGTTAGGCACAACTCCAAACGGCCGTAGCGCCGCCAAAAAGCTAACCTGCAACGTAAAGCAAATAAGTACCAACGGCCAGGAGATCCACCATTTCATGGCTCTGTCACCACCAGTACCATAGTAAGGTGATCAAATTTTACAGCGGAGATAATCCGAGCCAGTTGAAATACACCGTTCTGATCGGGCCGCACCTGCTCAATGGTACCAATGAGGAGCCCGGCCGGCACATCGCCGCCTAGCCCAGATGTAATCACGGCATCCTTCTCATGCAAGATATCACTTTGAGCCACTTTCTCGAGCACCAATCCGGCGCCGATTTGGCCATGGGCGGTCCCGCTCGCCCGAGTCACCTGATCAATGGCGCTAATCTTGAAATTGGGATCAGAGAGTAAGAATACTTTCGCGCTATGGAGGCTTGTGCTATCGATTCGGCCCACCAACCCGCCACGCTCGATGACTGCCTGTCCCACAGCAATTCCCTCTTTCGCCCCGCGATTAATCGTCAGATATTGCCTAAAGCTATCCGGCTGATAGGCTACGACCTGGGCAGCTACAAATTTACGGCCAAAGCTTTGGTCTTGCTTGAGCTCGACTGCAAGTTGCTGGTTGGCTGAATTAATTTCTTGAGCCTGGGCCAACTCCTGCTTGAGCTCGCTTACTTCTTGTTCGAGCTGCTGGTTACGCTTGGCTAAGGATTTAGCCTGGCCGAAAGCTCTAAACCAGTCCCCGAGCGCCAAACCGGTACTATTAAGCCGTACACCAGTCATCGTCTGAGTGCTGCTGACCGACTGAGCAAATGGTCTCAGCCAGCCGACTAGCACTAAAATCACCACCAAGGCGCCGGCAAATACAATTAACAAAATTTTAATGGCCGGATTTTTACGCATTGATTCTTGGCACCTTATCGGTTTGGGTGGAAATTAAGACGTCTTTGAGACTATCCAAATCCTCGAGCACAAGCCCCGTACCGCGCACTACCGCAGTTAGCGGATCATCAGCTACCACCACGGGCATTTTGGTTTCGCGGTGAATTATTAAATCCAGGCCTTTCAAAAGCGCGCCACCGCCCGCCAGTACGATGCCACGATCCATGATGTCGGAGAGCAACTCCGGAGGTGTCTCTTCAATCGTGAGTTTAATGGCATCAATAATTGCTGCCACGCTTTTTTGCAAAGCCGCCCGCACGTGGTCGGAATTGACCATTACCTCCTTGGGCAAGCCAGTCACCAAATCACGACCACGCATTGGCACTTCATGATCAATCTCCAGGGGGTAGGCCGTGCCGATAGCGATTTTAATATTTTCCGCCGATCGTTCTCCAATGTGCAAGCCAAATTCTTCACGGGCGTACTGCACAATGTCCTCATTAAGCTCATCGCCCGCCACTCGTAGTGACCGCGACACCACAATACCGCCCAGTGAAATCACCGCTACCTCGGTTGTACCACCACCAATATCAACAATCATGTTGCCAGCAGCCTCCTGGATAGGCAAACGGCTGCCGATGGCGGCCGCCATGGGCTCCTCTACCAAGAAAGTTTGACGCGCTCCAGCGCTAGCAGCAGCATCTTCGACTGCCCGCTTCTCCACCTCGGTTACTCCCGAAGGAATACCGATAACCACACGGGGTTTGGCTAGTAGTGAAAAATGGGTTTGCTGCACCTTGGAAATGAAATAACGCAACATCTGCTCGGTCACTTCGAAATCACTCACCACGCCATCGACCAGCGGCCGATGCGCCACAATGCTAGCGGGAGTCTTCCCAACCATCTTTTTGGCTTCGTCACCAATGGCGAGCACCTGATTACTCCTGGTGTTTATGGCCACAACACTGGGCTCATTAATCAAAATACCCTTGCCACGCACGTAGACAAGAGTATTTGCCGTACCCAAATCGATCCCAATATCATGAGAAAATCTAGTAAGCACTCGACCAATCATTTAAAGCCGCATCCTTGCCACTTATGCTAGTCTAACAGCTTACGTTTATCTGTCGCAAGGATAAAAAATGTGTACAAACGGTCGTCTGCATCGACTGCCAGAGGCACTGAACAATAAAGTAACTCTAAACTTTAATAGGCCTGCGCGAATAACCAACGGTGTTTGGCCGGCTGGCTGCAATACACACAGGTTCCTTTTTCTTCTTTGGCATCCAGAGGCAAACACCTAGTAGTAGCCGTTGTCTCAGTTTGAATTTTGGTCTCACACTCCGGATTCTCGCACCAGAAAGCCTTAATAAAGCCCTTTTTGGTTCTCATGATCTCTTTGAACTCATCGTAATTTCCAACTTCATGAGTATTTTCATGCAAAAACTTCCGGGCTCTTGAAAGTAGATCGTCCTGAATCGACTCTAACTCACGGTTGATGAGAATTGCAGTCTGGTCGGAAAAATCTAAAACCTGTTTTTCTTCACCGGCTTTCTTGAGCCGTCTCACCAACGTCAGCTGACGTTCATTCAGCTCTTTCGCGCCGACTTCGAGCCGGATTGGCACCCCTCTTAGCTCCCACTTATTAATCTTGAAACCAAGACTTTCGCCAGCCCGATCATCAATCTTCGTGCGCAAACCCGCTTCCTTCAAGACCCTATCGACTTCTTCGACATACTTTAAGAGCTTAGGGTCCGGCTTAACCGGTAATATGACGACCTGAATCGGGGCAAGACGTGGGGGCAGGACTAAGCCGGCATCATCTCCGTGCGTCATAATCAAACCACCTAGGGTCCTGGTGGAAAGCCCCCAGCTAGTTTGCCAGGCATATTCTATGTCGCCCTTCTGATTTTGGAAATGTATATTAAAAGGCTTGGAGAAATTCTGACCTAAATCATGTGACGTGCTACCCTGCAAGGCTTTACCGCCAGGCATGAGCGTTTCAAAAGTTAAAGACTCCTGGGCCCCAGCAAATTTTTCCGCATTGGATTTTTTGCCCGCATACCCTGGCACCGCCAGTAGTTCTAGATGAAGCTTTTCGTAGGCCTTTAGAGCCCACATTTGCATCTCTTGGGCCTCGCCGTGACTCGCGTGCGCCGTATGGCCCTCCTGCCATAAAAACTCACTCGTACGCAAAAAAAGGTAGGTACGCTTTTCCCAGCGAACCACGTTATTCCATTGATTGATCATAAGCGGCAAATCTCTCCAGGATTGCACCCAACGGCTATAAGCTTCATACATAATAGTTTCGCTGGTGGGTCGAACCACTAATTTTTCTTCTAGCTCTTCCCCACCACCAATTGTTACTACAGCCAATTCTGGCGAGAAGCCTTCGACATGCTCCTTTTCCTTTTTGAGCAAGCTCTCCGGGATAAATAAGGGGAAGTAGGCATTCTCGACACCTTTGGCTCGAATAATTGGGTCAAAGTACCGCCGAACCTCCTCCCAAAGGGCAAATCCGTAAGGCCTAAATATCATCGTTCCCTTGGCTGGCCCATAGTCAGCCAGTTCGGCTTCGAGCACCAGACGGTTATACCAACCTGATAGATCTTTTTCTTTAGATGGAAGTTGTTTGTCGTAACTCATTTGTGCATCAAACTCATAAAAGCTAGATAATTATTGAGCATATGGAAAACTACCCCTGGCCAGATACTCCTGAGCCGCAAGTAGAGCCCACACAAGAGCAAGCTAAGAATAATAGTATAAACGCTGACGTTTAATTGCAAATGCGCAATCCCGAAGAAAATACTCGTAGCGATCGCGCCAAAAATCACCCCAAAGCGCCTTGATAAAGCTGGGAACATAAAGCCGCGAAAAACAATTTCCTCGATCACCGGCGGGATCAGCACCAGGGCAATAAAACTCAGCTCGCGACCTTGGGGCGTAGTGGCTTTTGTAAATTCATTTACCTGTGGCTGGGCGGAGTTAAAGTGTGGGAAGATCAGCTCAATCAGCTTGTAGGCACCACCCACAAGCACGTATAGCAAAATGAAGGCCAGCACCACGTATCCCACCGCGCGGATAATGTTAAACCGACGTAAGCCCAAATCACGCCAACGTAATTTGTAGCGATACAAGTAATAGGCCACGAAACCGACAGCAGCGACGGCATTAATAATCACCAGCTCAAAACTTGCTGTGAGGTCTGATCGCCGAAGGCTATCGGCAAAATGATGTAGCACCGGGACAAATGAAACCTGCTGCAAGAGTAGGATTAGTCCCAGTGGTACACCGATCCAGGCCCAAAAAAATACCGTTATAGCCTGCCTCGCCCCCCAGGGAGTTTTCTTAAAATCGGCACTTTCTTCCATCAATACCTTTTGATATCAGCGTAAACGACCACGATCATGATTACTAGCAAAAAAGCGTAGCCGACTCGGGCCAGCCATGCTTCCGTCCGATCACTTAGTTGTAATTTGAATAATCGGGCGATACCGATCGTAGCCAGCCGACCGCCGTCGAGTGGCGGCAGTGGCAAGGCATTGAAAACAGCGAGCGCCAAAGATAGCGACAAAATGATGGTGAATACATAGGCGGCGCCGAGCTTAAGGACGCCGTTTAGAATTATGGCGAGGCCGACCGGACTTGTGACCTGATCGGACACCTTAGCATGAACGAATAATCCGACGAAAAAGCCGATGAGGACTTTAATGGTTGCTACAAGTAGTTGCAAAAACAGCCCAGCCGCCACAATCGGGGCCGCCCAACCATAGCGAATCTGGGAGGTCAGAAACGGCGATACACCCAAATAGCCCTTAACCGGGTCGTTGCCCAGATGTACCGTCACCGTCCGGTCCTGCCCCTTGTGTCGGACCAGCAGGTTAACCACTCGGCCAGCCTGAGACTTAGTGAAATTAGTCAGGTCCGCCTCGCGGCTAAACTTCTGCCCATTCCCGCTTAAAATCAAATCACCAACTCTAATATCAGCCCTAGCCGCAGCGCTCCCGGCTTCGACTTCAGCGGCCATTACCGTCGGCGGCTGGCTGTAAGTCCCATGGCCAAAACTAAACTGGTGGTCAACCATACGCGGCGCGCCGGTTATTGCAAGTCCCAGTAGAATTAGGTAAGCACCGATTAGATTTGCCCCGACACCGGCGAGCAGTACCTTCGCCTGCACCCCAAACTTCGCCGCACCAAAGCTGCCAGGTGATTTATCAGCATAGCTTTCGTGTTTGAGTTTGACGTAGCCACCGATTGGCAAGAGGTTCAAAGAATAACGCACACCGTGGCGCACTTTTGAGAATAGCCGTGGCGGAAAACCAATGCCGAACTCTTCCACGGTGATGCCATTGCGGCGAGCCACCACAAAGTGAGCCCACTCGTGCATCAAAACCAGGACAAACACCACGGCAATCAGCAGAATAATGGCTGTAATCACCGCCCAAACCGTCGCTTTCTACTGGCATAATCAGACAAAACAGCATCAAAATCAGCCGCCCCGAAATCTGGCCAATGCTTGTCTACGAACGCTAGCTCGGCATAAGCTGCTCGCCAAAGCATAAAGTTACTAAGGCGACGTTCTCCAGAAGTTCTAATCACCAAATCGAGCGGCGGGATTTCGGGTCCGTAAAGCTCGTCGGCCAAGCCCTGAGTCGTGACCGCCTGCGGCGCCGCTTGCTTGTTTAGAAGCCGGTTAACCGCTTCGACAATTTCAGTTTGGCCGCCGTAATTCAGGCAAAGCCCTAACGTTAGGCGACGATTTCGAGCCGTAGCGGCCTCAGCCGAATGTATTTTTGTAATCAACTCGGCCGGCAAGTTATTCAGCGAACCTAGAAAACGTATACGCACTCCCCGAGTAGCTAACTCCTTCAGCCCACCTTTCAGGATTCCGCCAAATAGGCGCATAAGGTACTGAACCTCGTTGGCCGGCCGTGCCCAGTTTTCGGTCGAGAAGGCATAAACCGAGATGTATTTGACCCCACGCGCCATAGCCAGCCGGGTGACTTTTTCGAGCGCCTGCTTGCCGTATTGATAACCCGCCAAGGCCGGTAAGCCCTTGGCTGTTGCCCAGCGCCGATTCCCGTCCATAATAATACCAATGTGCTGGGGTACCAGGCTGGCAGCTTTTACCCTCCGCATTTCTCTACACCTCCATTAAATCGTGTTCTTTGGCGGTCTCGATCTGGGAAGTGCGGAGGCGCATTTGATCCATTAGCTTGCCAAGGGCCTGCTCAGTCGATTTCACATCATCCTGAGTAGCAAGCTTTTGTTTCTCCATTTCGCGCGCTTGATCGAGCACCTCGTGCCGCACATTACGCAGACTAATGTGGCTGTGCTCCACCTTTTCCTTCATTTGCTTGACGATATCGCGGCGACGTTCTTCCGTGAGCGGCGGAATGTTTAATCTGATGGCGTTACCATCATTGACCGGGTTTAGCCCCAGGGTTGAGCTGTCGCGCAGGGCTTTTTCGATCGGCGCCAAGTTAGCCCGGTCCCAGGGCACAATCGCAATGCTTTTAGCGTCTGGCACGGTAATAGAAGCCACCTGCTTTAGCACCATCGGCTGACCATAAACATCGATTTTAATATCTTCCACCAAGGCGGCCGAAGCTCGCCCGGTCCGCAGTTGGCGGAGCTCATTTTCCAAGTGCTCAATGGCTTTTGCCATCTTGGTTTCGGCTTGGCTTAGAAGACTGTCAATCGCCAATTTCACCTACCTCAAAACGGGCGAATCGTCGCACACGCACATTCTCACCGATTTTGGCAATTAACTTTGTGGCGAGATCGGCCACCGTCATATTAGGGTCCTTGATGTAGGGCTGCTTCATCAGGCAAGCCATTTCGTAATATTTCTCGAGCTTGCCCTGGACGATCTTTTCCACTACCTCGTCCGGCTTCTTGGAATCAGCCTGCTCGGCGCGATAGAGTGCCATCTCTTTTTCGATCACTTCCTCAGGCACCTGCTCAGAGTCGACATACAAAGGGCTCGAAGCTGCCACCTGCATGGCAATTTCTTTGGCGAATTCTTGAAATTCGTCGGTACGGGCTACAAAGTCAGTTTCGCAATTTACTTCCACCAGCGCGCCGATCCGTCCGCCGTGCAAATAACTCGTTATTACCCCGGCCCTGGCCTCGCGTTCCGATTTCTTGGCAGCGCTAGCTTCACCCTTAATGCGCAAAATCTCTACAGCCTTATCAAAGTCGCCACCTGCCTCTTCCAGCGCCTGCTTGGCGGACGAAACCCCGGCGCCAGTCACTTGTCGTAAACGCTTAATCGTTTCTAGATCAGGCTTCGGCATTCTCGACCTCCTTGCTTTTACTCTCCTCTTCGCGCAACTTCGCCGCCTTGGATTCATGAGCCTGGTGGCCCTTCTGTGCGGCTTCGGCAATAGCGTGGGTGACGAGCTTAATGGTTTTAATCGCATCATCATTGGCGGGAATAGGCTGGTTGGCCAGATCAGGATCAGCGTTAGTGTCAACAATAGCGATCACCGGAATCCCCAATTTAATCGCCTCGCGTACGGCAATCTCCTCATGCGGCACGTCGGCCACATAGACGGCCGTTGGCAGTTGATTCATATGCTCAATGCCCCGGAAAGTTTGCTCCAACTTGGCCGCTTCCATTTCCAAGCCCGAGCGGTCTTTCTTGCTCAGCTTCACCTGTTCATCAGCTAGCTTGGCGCGAAGAGCTGCCAGCCGACCCACCTGTGATTTAATGGTCCGAAAATTAGTCAGCGTGCCACCCAGCCAGCGATCGGTCATGTACGGCATGCCGGCGGCCTCCGCCTCTTCTCGCACGATGGCGGCGGCCTGGCGTTTGGTGCCGACAAATAAGATATTACCCCCGCTTGCCGTCACCTGCTCGGCGAATTTCATGGCGTCAGCTAATTTCTCCACCGTCTGCTCTAAGTCTAAAATATGAACGCCGCTCCTCACCCCGAAGATATAAGGCTTCATTTTGGGGTTCCAGCGACGGGTTTGGTGCCCAAAATGAGCACCGGCTTCGAATAGTTGTTCGATTTTTACTTCCATTTAATCCTTTCGTCGTTGCGCGCTCGATCCGCATGAAGCGGAGGATTTAATGAGCCGCTGTTTTTTAGTAGCAAGTGTTAATTTAACAGCTTCGAACCAGCTTTGGCAAGGCTAATCCCAGTCTGGGGCATAATGCCAGCTCATGATTTTATCCGGAATGACTTCAAATAAGTAGGTTTTGTCATTGATATAGCTATCGTCCATGTCTTTTCCATATTTATCCCAAAACAACTTTCTAATAGGGAAGTCCAGCTCCCTCTCGCGACACCATTTTACGTGTCCCTCCAACAAATAAGCCTCTCGCTGACCGACCGCAAGTGCAATGCGATTAAGTTTTTGTAAGTTTTTAAACTTTTTGGTTGTTTCGTCAGATTCGAAATAGATTTTGCCCTCATGATAGATAAACCAGATCGGAGCGACATGAGGCACCCCATTTACGCTCGAGGTAGCCAAAAATGCCACCAGCTCGGATTCAAGCAGTCGATCGACTTCTTTTTGGTTTAATGGCATAAATTGATTGTACAATCTTGACCCACTCCTGAAAAGCCGGTATACTAGTGCAGTTATGAAACAAGGCATTCACCCCGAATATATGGTGACCAAGGTCCACTGCAACGGCTGTGGCACCGAGTTCGAAACCCACTCGACCGTACCCGAAATTACGGTGGAGATTTGTTCTAATTGTCATCCCTTTTACACCGGTAAGCAAAAGCTGGTAGACACCGCCGGTAGGGTCGATAAATTTAATGCCCGCCGTGCTGCTGCTCAAGCTGCTAAGAAATCCAAGCCAGCTAAGAAGGCCGATCCGACTGTGACTAAGATCGAAAATGAGTTGGAAGAAAAAACCGTCACCCTCGAAGAGCCCGCTACTCCCGAAGAAGCTGCCAGTGAGCCCGTAAGTGAAGCTACTGCCCAAACTGAGGAACCGGTGGAATCTGCTCCGGAAGTATCAGCTGAAGGTGAAACCTCCGAAGCGAACAACGACGCTGCTCAAGCGGCCTAACTAAGCTACAATCAAATTATGTCCGACACCGAATCAAAAATTCGTGCCGAGCTTGAGCAAATTCAAGCTGAGCTGCAAGATCCTGAAATCTTCGGCACCAAAGAGTTTGTAAAGCTCACCAAACGCCAGTCCGAGCTGGAAGCCCTGGAAGCTTTATTTTTGCGTGTAGCCAAACTAAGGAAGGCCGTGCACGATAACAACACCGCCCAACAGGATCCGGAACTAGCTGACCTAGCCTTAGCCGAGCGTGCTAGCTTAGACACCGAGCTTACCCGAGCAGAAAGTGATCTAGAGCTGGCGCTGGCACCCAAAGATCCGACCGATGCCAAAAACGCTATTTTGGAAATTAGAGCCGGGGCCGGCGGCGATGAAGCTTCTCTATTTGCCGGCGAGCTTTATCGCATGTACGCCCGCTACGCCGAATCCCGCCGGTGGGCGGTTGAACTAATTTCGGAGAGCCCCTCCGAAGTCGGCGGTTACAAAGAAATTATTTTTGCAATTAGAGGCGATGGCGCGTACGGCTGGCTCAAATACGAATCTGGCGTTCACCGGGTCCAGCGGATTCCCGTCACCGAGTCGGGCGGCCGCATCCATACCTCCACTGTCACGGTAGCCGTGCTTCCGGAAGCGGAGGAAACCGAGCTCGAGATTAACCCGGCCGACCTGCGGATTGACGTCTTCCGGGCTGGCGGACACGGCGGCCAATCTGTTAATACGACCGATTCGGCTGTGCGCATTACTCACCTGCCAACGGGTTTGGTGGTAACCTGCCAGGATGAAAAAAGCCAGCTCAAGAATAAGGAAAAGGCCTTGGGTGTTCTGCGCGCGCGCCTGCTTGCCCTGAAGCTTGAGGCCGAGCGCAAAGAGCTTGATGCCACCCGCCGCGGCCAGATTGGATCCGGAGATCGCAGTGAGAAAATCCGCACTTATAACTTCCCCCAAGATCGCATTACCGATCACCGCATCGGTCTAACCGTCCACCGGATGGAAGAAGTCCTGGCTGGTAATATCGACCCATTGCTTAGTGCCCTGCGCGCAGCCGAGCAAAAGCTAGCCCTAGAGCAATCTACGATCGAATGACCGCGAGCGAGGCACTCAAGCAGACTCGCAAGAAACTGCACGCGGCCGAGATCGGCACGGCCGATTTAGACGCCTTGCTGCTCGTAGAGACCGCCACCGGACATGATCGCGCCTGGCTACTCGCCCACCCCGAGTACGAATTGGATCCGGCCGAAATCGCCAAATTAAATGAGCTCGCAAACCGCCGAGTTAACCGTACACCACTTGCCCATCTCACGAAGCAAAAAGAGTTTTACGGCCTAACTTTTCAGGTCAATGAGACCGTGCTCAGTCCCCGCCCCGAGTCCGAAAAAATTGTTGAGCTTGCCATTAAATACGCACCCCGGGACGGCCGGCTGCTCGATATTGGCACTGGCTCAGGCGCGCTCGCCATTGCTATTCACAAATCTCGGCCCGACCTTAAAATTACCGCCACCGATATTTCTACACAGGCTTTAACGATAGCGCTCGCGAATAAAAAACGGCACAACTCAAAAATCAAATTAATCCAAAGTGACCTTTTGAAAGACATGGTGGGGTACTTCGATGTGATTGTGGCTAACCTGCCCTACGTTCCGAGCGAGGACGCGCTCAACCCCGAAGCCCACTACGAACCCAAGGTAGCCTTAATCGGCGGCACAAAAGGCCTGGCAGTTTACGCGCAGTTTTTTCCGCAGGTGCCCAGCCACTTAAATGCCGACGGATATCTCATCATTGAATCCGACCCCTGGCAACAACCTGAACTTGAGAGAATGGCCCAATCTCAGGGACTAAAAATAGTTGAACAAGATTATTTTGTGAGCTGCTTCAAAAAGCTCTAGCTTGCCCAGTAAAACTGCACCGGAGATAATGTGTCTACTTCTCGATCCGGGAGTAGATATGAATGTTGACATTCCGGAAGTCTGGACTTGGCTGAAGCTAGCAACTGGGGATGCGCTTCCCTTTGCTCTGGTTCAAGTGACAAATGGAGGGCGGACTCTGACTGCTACCGACAGTTACCGCCTGCATCGGGCGGAAGTGGAGGAGCCAATCGCCGAAGAGGGCCTCTACCTGAACCGCGAGCTACGAATGCCCGATTCCGAGTTCTTCGCCCTTGCCGCCATCAACAAGATACTCGAGCCAGGTAAGCGGGGCGGAATCTTTGCGCCGGAGGACATACCAAGCCTGCTTGACGCCCTTGCCGGGCCACCCTATAGCGGAGAACACCACGGCGTTCTCCCAATCTTTAAAGGTGGCCTTTGCCTCAACACGTACTACTTGAGACAAGCCCTCTCGGGTCTTCTAGCGATAGACGATCCAGATGGAGTGAAGGTCAATTGGCACAGGCAGCGGAACTGGTCTATCAACTTCCTGGCACGAGGTAACGGCCAGATCCGCCACGCCGCCATCATGCCAATCGCTCCACACTCGTTGGAGCCGACCATCCATACCGACATCTCCGAGTTCCTCCGGATCGAACAACCGGCGCCTGCATAAGGCGCCTGACCTTAGGTTTCAAAAATTTGAAGTTTGAGGCCATTTACAACCTAAAAGCTCAGTTTTGAGCGCTTAGGTCGACCCGCAACAATCTGGATCGACCGAAACTGTTGCGGGCTAGAGCGTGCCTATCTGCCATGCTCCTCGGTGAGGGGGCCGCGTGGCGTGCCCGGTTGAAGATCGGGGAGATCCTCACTCATGTGCTGGCGCCTCAACTCGGCGTCGGGCGCGAGGCCTTCGTCGTCGGCATAGGAAACGCGGGGCTGTAGCGGTGAGTCCACCAGCTTTGCGGTCGGCTGTGCGACGACAGTCTTTACCCTGTCGGCCGAGACCACTCCCATCGCCTCAGGGTCGATGACCATGCTCTCCTCGGAAGCGCCAGATGTTGGACCCATCGGACCATGCTCCACGATGTAGTAGTCATCCCCTGGCTGCGACTCACGATCCTTTGGGGGACCGAACGCCAACTCACTCAGCCGAGCGGCGTCCTCGTTGCTGACCTTGTCTGGCGTCAACCAGCCGATCCCGAACGATCGCCGCAGCTGCTCGATCAGTTCGCGGCGACTGATGATCCCCGGATAGATCTTGTCGGCATAACCGACGATATGGTACTTGATCTTCTGCTGCTCGTAGACCCTTTCCAGGGCGAACCAGGTATCCCCCCGATCCATGGAGAAGATGACGAAGTAGCCATAGTCACTGTGGAATCCTTTGACCAGGATGAACTGCTCCTTGTGCTTGGTCAGTTCGAAGGCCGTACGTGTGCGATCGCGGTCGATCGAAACGATGAGCGAGATGCAGAAGACAAGGGCGACCACCAAGATCGCCAATACCGTCCAGGCCCCCACAGGCATGACTCTCCCTCCTTCGTCGGGTGACTTAAGTTTTACGATTTTGTGATAATTATTGCAAGCATGAGCGTTAACCCTGCGGAGCTTCGCCCAGCGCGACACTCTTGGTAATGGTCTTGCCGTCGCGGATAATAGTGAGCGTTACCTTATCACCCACCTTGTACTTGCCCACCAGCGCCGTTAGGCTATTTTGATCGCTAATGGTATCAG
Source organism: uncultured Candidatus Saccharibacteria bacterium (assembly GCA_964582465.1). GTDB lineage: Bacteria > Patescibacteriota > Saccharimonadia > UBA4664 > CAZOQX01 > CAZOQX01. Next base: position 45,382 of record CAZOQX010000004.1, on the reverse strand, counting down.
AATTAACTTTGGTAATGATGTCGCCGTCTTGCAAGCCCGCCTTGGCGGCTGGACCGTCGGGCACAACTGCCGGGTTAGACTGATCGCCGCTCACATAGGCTCCGTGAGTTACCGGCAAATTATTGGCACTCGCAAAATCAGCCGTAATCGGGACATAGCGCACACCAATGTAGGGGTGCACAATGTGGCCCTTCTGCTTGACGCTGTCCAATAGCGGCTTCACCTCGTTAATGGGAATGGCAAAACCGATACTTTGCGCGTCACCAGCCACAGCGGTATTAATACCAATGACGTGACCGCTCAAGTCAATCAGCGGACCACCCGAGTTACCGGGGTTAATGGCGGCGTCGGTTTGGAACAAGTTCTGCAATGATTCGGCGCTGCCACCAAGTTGGTCGCTAGCCTCGACCGAGCGGGCAATTCCAGAAATTATGCCAACGGTCGCACTATTTTTAAACTGGCCGAGAGCGTTACCGATCGCGATCACCTCCTGGCCGACTTGGATGTTTGATGAATCTCCCAGCTGCACGGGGGTGAGACCGCTCGCGTTAATTTTCACGAAAGCGATATCATTAATCGAATCGCGCGCGATCACTTTCGCATCTTTGTATTCCTTACCACTCGCTGTAAAAACGCTGAAATTTGAAGCGTCAGAAGGAACCACGTGCTTGTTCGTTAAAATTAGGCCATCGGCCGAGACCACTATGCCCGTCCCCTCGCCAGTCGATTGAGTCTGCCCAAAGCCGAAGAGATCCTGGGTAGTAGTTTGGGAAGAAATACTCACTACCGAGGGTGAAACTTTTTTAACCACATCGATAATGGCAGACGACTGTTGCACTAAAATTTGCTGCTTCGCTACCGGAATTAACCCGGGCCAGTAGCGTAGAGCCAACAGGCTTGCGACCACTCCGGCGACCAGGCCAGCCACAATGGCGGTATAAAGCATGCTGCGTCGCTCGTTTACGCTTGCAATGGGCAGACGTTCGATGGGGCTAACTACTGAATCAGGTTTTTCTGGTTGTTCTTTTGCCATCTTTCCTCCTATGGTGCTCAAGCTGACTGAGAATTTGCTTAAATGGCTCCGCGCCAGTTTGTACCCGAAATAACCACGGTCAGAGCCACCAGCCCAATCAACAGAAATTCAATCAGGCGAGTTCGGCTCAAATGATTGGCCCGGTGCGATAAATATATCCCGCCCAGACTATAGGACAAGGCCGTAATCACCAAAGCTGGCTGCGGCACAGTTAGGATGCCCCCGGGCAAGATATAGTTTACAAGCCAAATTGAGAAGATCCAACTAGCTTCACTGACCAAAAGAGCCCAACCAGCTGCGAGCACTGCCGCTGCCCGCTCCTCAAAATGATTAAGCAAGCGATAGGCCAAAACGTAACTGCTTGCCCATGCCCAGCCCACCACCAAAAAGGCCGGAAAATGCCAAAAAGCTTGCGCCAGGAAGATTACCATCAGGGATAGAAACTGCGTCACCGCCGTTTGAGCCACCCGCATGGCCATTTCGACACTGTCAGCCGGTCGCAACCAAAAAACACTACTAAGGTAAACCAATCCGATTAGAAGTTTACCGATGGTGCTAGGTGTTAGCACCGCAATCCCCAGCAAGCTCATCCTAGCAATTGAGTTAGCCGCGAAATCCAGACCATCGACCGATTCGCCGGCACGAAAACGCCAGCGGTAAATTTCTCCGCCCAAAACTAGCAGTAGCGCCACCCAAGCCCAACCGCTCCGAGCACCAAGCAGAAGTACAACCACCGCTAGGGTCAAGTCGGCGGCTTGAAAGCGTAAACGAATTAAACTAGAGCGCGAAGGCATTATTTTTGTAGTCTTGGCCTATTACTATTTTTATCTCGGGAGCTCCCGCTGTAGCCTTGGGCATTTTTTGGACCTTCAGCTTAAAGCGCGCCTCCAGATAATTAATAGTATACGGCTTCGTCCCCCCGGTGTAATCATAAATTACCGTCTTGCCGACCGGTGCTGGTGCAGTTGTGACCTTGGTAACGTTGTAGTTATAAGACGAGAGTGCTTGAGCTACCGCGGTCGCAACTCCCGCTCGGGCAGCCCCGTTAGAAACCTCAACCGCAGCGTGCTCATCTTTCAAGTAACTGTCCACGAAAATCGAGTGGGCGAAGGCCTGGACTTCACTAAAGTTACCGGCGCGGGGCAAAAGCACGTAGGCACCACCCACATTGCCGTCTTTCAGCAATCCCTGCGGCGTATTATCGAGCACTTTATTGGTAATCTTGGTGGTATCCACCCCCTTAATTAAATCCGTCAATTTTAACATCTCGTTTACCTTCAAATCGGTTTCGATATGATTACCGAAGATATTGATGAGGCTAGTAATCTTGGCCGGATTAAGTAGCGTGGAACTGCTTAAAACCTTCTGGCGCAGGGCTACCAGCACCTTCTGTTGACGTGCCGCCCGGTCAAAGTCGCTAGTGGTTTCGCGCGACCGGGCATAGCGCAGTGCGATCACGCCGCCCATATGATGATCACCAGCTGTAATGTAAAAAGGCTGATACCAGCCGTTTTCGCTGTCACTCGGGAAATAGGGATCGTAGAGGGGCTTATCAACATGAACATCGACACCACCCACCGTATCAATAGCTTGGCGAAAACCAGCAAAGTCCACCCTAATATAGTAATGAATTGGCAAATCAAGGATTTTCGAAATGGTGGCTTTAGCGAGAGCTGGCCCATTACCCGCACGACTCATCTCACCGTAGGCATAGGCAGCGTTAACCTTGGCGTAGCCACGCTGCGGAATGCTAACCCATAAATCGCGTGGAACGCTGAGCATGGCCACATCCTTAGTCCGCGGATCAATGCTTGCCACAATAATGGTATCGCTCAGATTCGGCGCCTCATGACCTTGGCCGCCAATGCCGAGAAGCAAAATATTAACCCGTCCATCCCCTTCTCCTCGTAACTTGGTCGGGTCAACCGCACCAGCAAAGGCTGGTGCGCCACTGTTTTTATCGCGGCTAATAATCCTGCTAGTTGCAATTAGAGTTTTGATCCCGAAATAAGCCACCACTGCGATCACTAGAAGTATGGCGACTAGCGTCACTTTGCGCAGCACAAATCGGCTTTTCGCTTGTGGTAGTTTAGAAAAGTCGGTGTCGAGCCTGTTGCTAAGTCGGCGCTTTGATACGGGCCTGAAGCTGAAAATTCCCCGGATAAGGCCCGGACTGATCTCACTCATTCACTTAAGTATACCGCTTGGCTTGAAAGGCGTAAAGCTGGGTTGTGAAGCTAAGGGGAATCTGTAATACTTAATTACATGGAAAGTCCGGAAACTTCCGAGCCCAAGCCTGAATCTACCGAAACCCCGACCGATCAACCGGCATCCGGGCCCATAGTTGAATCAGATTTAGCACCAAATCCTAACGCTCCCCAGCCCACTTCCAGCCGGCTGGCTAGTTTTTTGATGGAATTCTTTAAGGGCCTGCTGAACTGGGTGGTAGTACCGGTGTTAGTTGTCCTGGTCCTGCACAATTTTATCTTTCAGGCCTTCCACGTCGTCGGCACGAGCATGGTACCAACCCTACACGATGCCGACTATTTGATTGTTTCAAAAGTGGGTGATTCACTCAGCCATATTGAGGGCAAGCCTTACATCCCCCATCGCGGCGAAGTAATTGTGTTCCACTACCCCAAAGACCCCAGCCTAATCTTTATTAAGCGAGTGATCGGTCTCCCCGGAGATCATGTGATCGTGAAAGACGGCCTGGTTACTATCTATAATTCGGCTCATTCAGGCGGCTACGATCCTGACGTTAGCCTTAATTTGGATAGCCCACCGACACTGGGAGATTTTGACGATACCGTCCCAGCAGATAGTGTCTTCGTGCTAGGTGATAACCGTAGCCCCAATGGTTCTTTTGATTCCCGCGAGTGGGGTTTTCTGCCCACTAAGGATATTATCGGCCACGCCATTTTCCGCTTGCTGCCGCTTAATGCCATAGGCGGCGTTTCGAGTGTCCAGGCCGGTAATTAACCCTTAATTTGTTTGTAGATTCGCTCTAGCTCTTGGTCGGATTGGTATTCGATCACTAGCTTGCCGCCTTTGGCCATGGGCACAACATTGACCTTCGCACCTAACAGTTTGGCTAAATCACGGGTGTATTCGTTTGATCCGGCGGAGCGCGCCATCGCCTTCTCTGTCGAAGTACTGGTCGACTTATAATTGCGGGCGAAATTCTCGGTTTGGCGCACAGTCCACTGATTCTTCAGTACAAGGCCCAGAAGCTCAAGTTGCTTGGCCTCGCCCGGCACCATCAAAATCGCGCGGCCATGACCCTCGGTAATTTGCCCGGATGCAACCGCTCGTTTCACTTCGAGAGGCAGGGCTAAAAGGCGCATCGTGTTAATCACTGTGCTTTGATCTTTCCCGGCGCGAGCAGCGATTTCACTGGTGCCGAGATTAAATTGGTCTGCTAGCTTGCGATAAGCCGTGGCGGTTTCAATTGCATTAAGGTCTTGGCGTTGCAAGTTTTCGATCAGCGCCACTTCGAGTTGCTGCTGCTCGGCCATGCTGCGAACAATTACAGGCACAGTAGCAAGACCGGCAATTTTAGCCGCTCGCAGTCGCCGCTCTCCAGCAATCAGCTGATATTTTCCGGCTCCTGCCGACATAACCACCAGTGGCTGAATGACACCGTGCTCCTTCAGTGAGGTTGCCAGATTTTTCAGCTCTGCCTCGTCGAAGTTTTGACGGGGCTGATGAGGGTTAGGCGAAATATTGGGGGGAGCAATCTGCAAAAGTTGATCCCCCGCCCGTTCGTTCTGCTGGGTCGGATCGAACTCACTTTCTATCGTAGTGGGGATAAGAGCATCGAGCCCACGCCCCAATCCATGTTTATCTTTCGGCACGGCTGACTACCTCCTTTGCAAGCTGCTTATAACTTTTGGCACCCTTGCTCCATTTATCATACTGGCTAATCGGCCGACCGTAACTTGGCGCCTCAGCCAGTCGGACATTTCTAGGAATTACAGTGTCGAAGACTTTGCCCGGGAAGTGACGTTTAACTTCGTCGTGCACTTGCTGGCTAAGCGTGGTGCGGCCGTTGTGCATTGTCATCACCATACCGAGTACTTCTAGGTTAGGATTGAGCGCCTTTTTTACCCGCTCAATCGTTTGCAATAAGTGACCGAGACCCTCCAGGGCGTAAAATTCTGCTTGGACGGGAATGAGGATTGAATCGGCCGCGACCAGTCCATTGAGCGTCAGAAGCCCTAGTGACGGCGGGCAATCAATTAAAACATAGTGAAAATCCAATTCCTGCAGCAGCTTCTTGAGCCGGAATTCTCTCTGAGGCACTTGTACTAGCTCAACTTCAGCGGCAGCTAGTACCGGTGAAGCCGGCAAGACCGCAAGTTTCATGTTGGGAATTTTGTAAATCACTTTACCCGCTGGAACATCATCAATTAAAGCATCATACAAATCGTGCTTGAGCTCACTTTTATTAATGCCCAAACCGGTCGAAGTATTGCCCTGCGGATCGAGGTCAACGACTAACACCCGATGCCCCAGCTTTGCTAGGTAGGCACCTAGGTTAATGGCGGTGGTCGTCTTGCCGACTCCGCCCTTTTGATTTGCAATCGCGATAATGCGCGTCACGCCAACCTCGCTTACTGCTCTAATATTAGCATTAGAGCTATAGCCTAGGAAAGAGCTACTTGCTGGGCGTAGCCGCTTGCCGGGCTGGCCGCTTGGCTGTAGTCGTAGACTTCGTCGCAGGAGCCTTGGCCTCACCAATGCTTAGAATTTTGATGCGACTGTAGTGCTGCCTGTGACCAGTGAGTTTTTTTACCCGCTTCTTAGCCTTAAACTTCAGCACTTTAATTTTTTCACCCTTAGCCTCTTCTAGCACCTCAGCCTGGACCTTGAGTCCACTCACTAAGGGTGCACCAACGCTTACTTTGGCCCCATCAATCACGAGCAATGTTTCCAGCTCGACTTTTTTACTATCGCCTAAAAGCTCAACATTAAGAACTTGGCCGGGCTCGACCAAGTATTGTTTTCCACCTGTACGAATAACTGCTTGCATAGTTAGAGAATTTTTAACTGTTTAAGTCTAGCAGAAAGTTGCTTCCTGGTCAAAGCTTAAGCGCCAAACTGCATTTTCTTATGCCGGAGGCTAATACTCTCAAGCAAACCGATCGCAACCAAAGAAATTATCAAACTCGTCCCACCATACGATATGAAGGGTAGCGGAATCCCCGTCACCGGCATAATGCCCAAGTTCATGCCGACATTAATTAGAAAATGGAATAAGAACAGCGTCGTTACCCCGACTGCCAGGAATAGCCCAAAGCGGTCATTAGCTTTATAAGCCACCAGGGCCGCTCGGATCAATAAGAGCGTGAAGAGGGCCAGAACCACCACCGCGCCCACAAAACCTAACTTTTCCGATAACACGGCAAAAATAAAATCCGTATGCTGCGACGGTAGAAAATTCAGCTGGCTCTGGGATCCGGCCGATAGCCCGCGCCCAAAAACCTCTCCGCTACCGACTGCGATCTGGGCTTGCACCACATTATAACCACTGCGCAGCGGATCAGCCGCTGGATGCAAAAAAGCTGTTAGCCGGGCTCTCTGGTATGGCTGTAATAGTAAGAGTGCTACCGGCAGGAAGAGAAGGCCCAAGGCCACTAGTCCTAATACGTGGCGTTTCCTGGCACGACTTACAAGCACCATGATGAGCCAAATTAAGATTAGGATAATGGCGGTCCCCAGATCGGGTTGAGCTAGGACCAATCCTACCGGTACCAGAGTATAGACCAAGGAGAGTAGTAACCACTTCAAGCGGTCCATTTCTTCATAATGGTTAGCCAAGAATTTCGCGAGCACCACAATCAACACAATTTTCGCGAGTTCAGAAGGTTGAAATTGGAAGAAGCCTAAATTGATCCAGCGCGTGGCCCCAAGTGCAGTTTTGCCGGCCAAAATTACATAGCCGAGCATGGCAAGCGTTACAAAGTATAACCAGGTCGAGAAGCGCGCCCACATCCGGTAATCTAGCCGCGCCGCCAGCGCAAGCGCCGCCAGACCCAACCCCGCAAAAATGATTTGGTTGCGGGCATCAACCGGGGCGGCCAGTCCGGCGGCCTTAAGCGTAGTCGAGAATAAGACGATAATCCCGATGGCTACTAGCATTAGCGCCGCGCCCATAAGCAGCCAATCAAAGTGGCGACCCGCCCAGAGTTTTAGCTTCATGCCCGCTCGATCTTTATGGCAATCGTGTGCCCACTAACCTTGAGCGGTCCGTTAGGCTTGGCTTCGATCATGCTCGCGACCGCTAAGGTTTCGGCTTGAATCAGATCTTTCCACTTAGTGAGAGCAGCCGCTAATTCGTCCCCCGCCTCAAGATCGAGCTTAATGTGATCACCCGGTTTTAAACCGGCTAATTTGCGCTGGTCTTGTACCAAACGAATGACGTCACGAGCCAGACCTTCACTTCTCAGCTCCTTGGTGAGCGCAATATCAAGCTTAGTCTCACCTGCCTCCACATACTCCTTGACGTTCACCTCATCTTTTACCACAGTCCGTAGAGCTTCTTCTAGCTCCTGAGGGCCCGCCAGTTTGCCGAGAGGCTGCCGGACCTTGATACCAGCGGCGGCGCGTTGAGCCAAGCCCTCATTCACAATGCTACGGGCGAGCGCCATTTGTTCAATCACTTCCGTGTCTACCTTGCCCGCTTCCGGCCAATCAGTTAAATGTACACTTGCCGGCAATTCCATACCCTGAGCCAACTCCCGATACATCTTCTCGCTCGTAAACGGTGACCAGGGTGCAAGCAACTGGCAAAGCCGCACGAGCACGTAATGCAAAGTGGCATAAGCCTGCACTTTATCGGCCTTGTCATCATTTTTGGAAAAACGGCGCCGACTCCGCCTAAGATACCAGTTTGATAGATCATCAACGAGCTCGCGCAGAGGCCGGGTAGCGCGATGAAGTTCATAACGGTCGGCCGCCTTGGTCATCTCAACCGTAGTTTCTTCAAGCCGCGCTAGGATCCAGCGATCGAGCACGTTTCTGCTCTGAGGTGCTTCCAACTTTTGTCCCGGCTGCCACTGCTCAGCTTCAGCATAAGTTGCCAAGAAATTGTAAACATTCCACAGCGTCATAAAAATATTTCGATTGACCTCGCCCACAATATCGAGGGAAAAACGCACATCTTCGCCCGCTACCACCGAGCTCGATAGCAAAAAGAAGCGCAATGAATCAGCCCCATACTTTACGAGTACCTCAGAAATGTCCGGATAATTACGCAAACGCTTGGATAGCTTTTTGCCGTCGGCTGCAACCACAATCCCATTTACAATCACGTTTTCAAATGCCGGTTGGTCGAACAAAGCACTCGCAAGCACATGCAGAGTGTAAAACCAACCTCTGGTCTGGTCCATGCCTTCGGCGATAAAATCAGCTGGGAATTTGTCTTTAAATTCTTGCTGATTCTCAAATGGATAATGGTCCTCGGCGTAGGGCATGCTGCCCGACTCAAACCAACAGTCAAATACCTCTTCGACGCGCCTGGCCGGCTGGTCACACTCCGAGCATTTGAGCTCGATCGCATCAATGTAGGGTCGGTGCAAATCGGTCAATTCAACTTTTTTCGTCGCCTGAGACTTAAGTTCGTCTATTCCCCCAATCACCGTAAAGTGCCCCTCTGCGCACTGCCAAACTGGTAGCGGCGCCCCCCAAAATCGACTGCGCGACACCCCCCAATCACGGGCTTCGGCAATCCAATTGCCAAACCGACCATCCTTAATGTGGGCCGGTACCCAGGTTATCTTTTGATTATTGTTTATGAGTTTATCGGTAAACTTCGTCACCTGCACAAACCAGCTAGGCGTAGCGAAGTACATTAAAGCCGTATCGCAGCGCCAACAAAACGGATAAGTGTGAGTAAACTTTTCAGCAGCAAAAATATGACCCTTTACGACCAGGTCGGCCACAATGTGAGGATCGGCCTCCTTAAAGAACTGCCCCGTAACCTGCGGTAACAAGTCAGTCATTTGCCCACTCGCATCAACGCTTTCAATGAGGGGAAGCCCCACCTTTAGTCCCAGTTCAAGATCAGTTTCGCCGTAGCGCGGCGCTACATGCAAAATCCCCGTGCCATCCTCTAGGTCCACGCTTTCATCAAGGTAAATTTTCCACGCCGCTGAGCGTTCTTCGTCGGTTAGCGATTCTGGCTCGTACAGCGGCTTGTACCGTTGCCCCTCAAGTTCTTTCCCCTTGGCCTTGGCGTTAATTTCGTATTCGCCTTGGCGCAAATCCAAGACTTCGAGCCGCGACTCGGCCAGCCACAACAGATCTCCTTTGGACCAACCGTCACCATCGTTCTTCATTTTTACCTGCACATAGGTCGCCTCGGCTTTGACCGCGAGCGCCGCATTTGCGGGGAGCGTCCAAGGTGTAGTGGTCCAAGCTAAGAAATACTCGCCCTTATTACCATGCATTGGGAATTTTACAAAAACACTCGGATCTTCAACATTATCCTGGTATCCCTGATTAAGCTCGAAGTTAGATAGCGGCGTGGCACAGCGCGGACAGTAGGGCATGCTCTTAAAGCCCTGGTAGATCAAGCCTTTTTTGTACAACTCACTAAAGACCCACCAGACGCTTTCAATATAACTAGTGTCTAGGGTGGCGTAGGCATTTTTGAGGTCAATCCAGCGCCCGAAGCGGATAATAAATTGTTCCCACTCAGCCCTATACTTAAACACACTATCGCGGCAGGCCTGGTTAAAGGCTTCGATGCCCATCTCGAGAATTTGTTTCTTACTCGAAATCTTGAGCTGTTTTTCCACCTCATACTCCACCGGCAAGCCGTGCGTATCCCATCCCGCCCGTCGCGGCACAAAATAACCGCGCATGGTTTTATAGCGCACCACCGCGTCCTTTTCTGCCGAAGCAAGCGCATGGCCATAGTGCGGCAAACCGTTAGCAAAGGGCGGTCCATCGTAAAAGCTAAAGCGTTTGGCATCTTTTCGCTGCTCTACGCTCTGCTCAAATGTACCTTCTTTCTCCCAAAGCTTGAGAATCTCCTCCTCAAACTGCGGAAAATTTAGAACCTCAGCCTTCTTCATTCCTTATAGTATACAAACCTGGAGATTGAAGTGAAACCCGCTTTTGTTAATGAATGTAATGATTGGCAAGCGCAGCCAGCACTTGCAGGAGGAAAAAAACGATCAGGGGCGACAAGTCGATTGTCTGCGAAGGGATAACTTTACGGACGGGTGCAAGCACCGGTTCGGTGACATCAATTAACAAGCGCCCTACCGAAGAATCGCTGAGCCGAGGGCTCAGCCAGCTAAGCACCACCCGCGCAATTAATATCCAGCCGAAGACCGCGATAAATAAATTGATGAAAATCAGCCCCAGGCTAGTCAAGAATGCACCCAGTAACTAATGTCGCTGGCGGGCGGTAAATTCTGCTGCCAACGAGTCATTTCCGAACCTTGTGAGTCCGTTATAAGTACGGCTGGGAAATCCATCACGTCATAAAGTTCGATCATTTGCTGCCCTTCGGGCGTATCAACGTCGATCATTCTTACCTCTGCCTGGCGATCATTAAGCTCTTTAAAAAGATGGGCGACGTCACGCTCCTCGGGAGTATTTTTTCGATACAGTAGACTCGCAATCATTGCCGTTATTCTAGCATAAACGTGAGAGGCCGGGGCCAGTAAGATCCTAAAACGGATCAGACTGGACACCCGGCCTCGGTTTCACTTGATCACTCTCCTCCCGGGCCGAAGCCCTAGCTGCAGCCGGACGTCGAGCCGCAGGAGTTGCAGACGTAGCACGAGCCCGCCGGCTGCATCTTCGATCCGCAGCTGTAGCACAGCGGCGCATCGTCGAGCGTTCGCGCCTTGGGCTTGGCCACGACCTCCACCACCGTCGGTGAGGGGGCCGGTGGCTCGGCGTGCACCACGGTCGGACCGTAGGCCGCCGCTGCAGCGTCCATGCCACCTGCCGCATCGATGTTCTGCTTGCGCTCGGCGACGGACCTGATCCCCAGTTCTTCGCGCTGCTGCGGTGACAGGTATTCGAGCGCCAGCCGACGGAAGATGTAGTCGACCACTGAGCTCGCGAACCGAATGTCCCTGTCGTTGGTGACACCGGACGGCTCGAACCGCATGTTGATGAACTTCTGGACGTAGTCCTCCAGGGGCACACCGTACTGCAGTCCGACCGACACGGCGATCGAGAAGGCATCCACCAGGCCAGCCAGGGTCGAACCCTGCTTCGAGACCTTCAGGAAGATCTCGCCGAGGCCGTCGTCCGGGTACTCGCCGGCGGTGATGTATCCCTCTGCCTCGCCGACCGCGAACGAGAAGGTCTTGGCCGTACGGACTGCGGGGAGGCGCTTCTTGGACGACCACGGCAGCGTCGACGGAGCCTCCTCGACCTCGACGGTCTTCTTCTCGGCCGCCAGGGGCTGGGCCACCTTGCAGTTGTCGCGGTAGATGGCGACCGCCTTCAGGCCGAGCTTCCAGCCCTCGACGAACAGCTGCTCCACCTCTTCGACGGTGGCCCCTTCCGGCATGTTGACCGTCTTGGAGATAGCGCCGGAGAGGAAGGGCTGGGCCGCCGCCATCATCTTGACGTGACCCATGTAGTGGATGGCCTGCTCCCCCATGGAGGTGTCGAACACCGGGTAGTGCTCGACCTTGAGGTGGGGCGCCCCGTCCACCGAGTTGTGCTCGGCGATGTAGGCGACCACTTCGTCGCTCTCCTGCGAGGAGTAGCCGAGCTTGGCGAGCGCCCGCGGAATCGTCTGGTTGACGATCTCCATGGTGCCGCCGCCGACCAGCTTCTTGTGCTTGCGCAGAGCCAGGTCGGGCTCGATGCCGGTGGTGTCGCAGTCCATCATGAGACCGATGGTCCCGGTGGGTGCGAGCACCGTGGCCTGGGCGTTGCGGTAACCGTGCCTCTCACCGAGCGAGACGGCGTTGTCCCAGACCTGCACAGCCGCCGAAAGCAGGCCTTCCGGCACTGCCTCGGGGTCGATCAGATCCGCCGCAGCCCGGTGCTTGCGCATGACGCGCAGCATGGCGTCGCGGTTGGGCTCGAAGTCCCGGAACGTACCGACCTGCTCAGCGATCTTGGCCGAAGTGGCGTAGGCGTGACCCGTCATGATGGCGGTGATCGCGCCGGCCGTGGCCCGACCCTCGTTGGAATCGTAGGGCAGGCCATTCGCCATGAGCAGGGCGCCCAGGTTGGCGTAGCCCATGCCGAGCTGGCGGAAAGCCCGAGCATTGGCACCGATGGCCTCCGTCGGGTAGTCCGAGCCGTAGAGCTTCTGTCCCGTCTCCGGGTCGCTCGCTCCCACCAGGATTTCCTGTGCCGTGAAGATGATCTCGACGGCGTAGCGAAAATCGGCCACGCTGAACGTACCGTTCGCGTCGGCGAACTTCAGCAGATTCAGTGAGGCCAGGTTGCAGGCCGAGTTGTCGAGGTGCATGTACTCGCTGCACGGGTTGGACCCGTTGATCCGGCCGGATGCCGGGCAGGTGTGCCAGTCGTTGATGACCGTGTCGTACTGCACCCCCGGGTCGGCGCACTCCCAAGCAGCCTGGGCGATCTCACGCATGAGGTCGCGAGCACGCACGGTCTCGACCACCTCCCCGGTGGTGATGGCCTTGAGCTTCCAGTCGGCGTCGTTCTCGTAGGCGTGCAAGAACTCGTCGGTCACGCGCACCGAGTTGTTGGCGTTCTGGTACTGGACCGAGTTGCTGTCCTTGCCGTCCAGGTCCATGTCGAATCCGGCGTCGCGCAGAGCGCGGGCCTTCTTCTCCTCGTGGGCCTTGCACCAGATGAAGTCGCGCACGTCCGGGTGGTCGACGTTCAGGATGACCATCTTGGCCGCCCGGCGCGTCTTGCCACCGGACTTGATGGTCCCCGCGGAGGCGTCGGCGCCGCGCATGAAGCTGACCGGACCCGAGGCCGTGCCACCGCCCTCCAGTCCCTCCTTGGACGATCGGATCGTCGACAGGTTGATGCCGGAGCCGGAGCCGCCCTTGAAGATGGTGCCCTCTTCGACGTACCAGTTGAGGATGGAGCTCATCTTGTCGTCGACGTGCAGAATGAAGCACGCCGAGCACTGCTGCGGCGTGTCCGGCACACCGACGTTGAACCATACCGGCGAGTTGAAGGCCGCCCGCTGCGTCACCAGGATGAAGGCAAGCTCGTCGGCGAACACCTCGGCGTCCTGACCGGACGCGAAGTAGCCGCCCTGCTTGCCCCAGCTCTTGATGGTGTCGACCACGCGGCCGATCAGCTGTCGGACGCTGCGTTCACGCTCGGGCGTACCGAGGGTGCCACGGAAGTACTTCTGCGCCGCGATGTTGGTGGCGTTCTGGCTCCACTCCTTCGGGAACTCCACGTCCTTCTGCTCGAAGGCGTTGCCACCCTCCTTGAAGTTCGGGATGACCGCGTCACGGATCTCCCACTCCACCTGGTCGAAAGGCTTGATGCCCGCCTGCGTGAAGCGCCGCTCGAAGGAAAGGCCTCCGGCCCCCTGCTCCTGCAGCTCGTTCTGTGTCGTTGCCATTTGCTGCCTCCTCCCTGCCACGCGGGCAGATTGTTGTAACCCAAGCCCGCGAGACAAGTTGTTGTACTAACTGTACGGGCAGGCGAAGCACCAGGGGCCCTCCCAGCCCTCATACTCCGCAAAGCCCGCACAGTTAAAGAGTGATCAAGTTGTCAATGTCCCCCTAGCGTTAGTCGCTAGTCTCGATCCACCGCAGGCGGACCAAGATTAATGGCTAACTCACCTGATTTTTGCCTAGAGCTCGTTCCTTCAATTTCGCCAATTCACGCTCAAAACTCGCCACATCCTTGAAACTGCGGTAAACGCTCGCAAACCGTACATAAGCCACATCATCCAGCTCTATCAATTTGGTCATGACCATTTCCCCGATCAGTCGGCTGGGTACCTCCGTCTCGGCCATCGCTTGGACCTCGCGCTCAATCTGACGGATAGCAGAATCCACCAAGCCAATCGGAATCGGCCGCTTTTCGCAGGCTCTATAAACTCCGGCGGCCACCTTGTCGCGATCAAACATTTCCCGCCGGCCGTCCTTTTTAATCACCACCAAATTCGGTACTTCCAGGCGTTCATACGTCGTAAAGCGGAAGCTGCAATTCAGGCACTGGCGCCGGCGCCTAATTACACCGCCCTCTTCCAACTCGCGCGACTCAATTACCCTAGAACCAGCTTGTCCACACTCTTTGCAACGCACTAAGTTCGCCCTCCTAAATGGGTTTTGTGAAAACTCCGCACCACGTACTTTGCTCGGTAAGATTGATACGACGGCAGTTCGTCAATTTTTTTGGCTACTTCCAGGGCGCCATAGCGCTCAAGTAACTTAAGCCAAACTTGGTTCTGCAGTGTTTGTGTCATTTTCCCCTCCTTCCCCCACATATAGCGTAGGCTCTCTAGAGTATACCGCTAATGCTAGTAGGCCTGTCAATACTTTTTATGCTTTTCGGGGCAAGCGCGAGCCAGCTCAGCCTTAGCCACATACGATTAAAGAAGCGGAGCAAACCTAGAAATTAGTTAAACCGATGTTTTGACCTTTAAAATTCAGCTTCACTCGCTTAACCTTATGGCCGAGACTTTCAGCGTATTCCTCAAGAGAATCTAGCCAATTGATGTTGGGCTGGGGCGTAATGGGCTCATCAATCACGCAGCATGGGAAAATCACAAAATCTTTGTGGTACTTAGCCGCCGCTTCAATAATCAGCATATTTGACCCGTGAGCATGCATGCCCACCAAGAGATCGACGCCCTTCGCCAGCTCAAGCCTAAAAGGCTCTTTAAGGCGTGGTAAACTCGCGACGTCTGCAGCCGACAACTTAATGCGTTCCCGTGTATGAAGATCCCTCACCTTCGGAGGTAGCCCCGGATCATGAGGGTCGATAATGATCAGCTCCCAGCCCGGTAATTTTCCTAATAAAAAAGTGATGAGACCCTTGCCGCCACCGATGTCGGCGACGCGACTAGGTTCGTGGTTTTCCTTGAGCCAGTCTACTAATAACTGCGACCGGTATTTTTTAACAACCCGGCGTGGCTGGGGTGTCATATTAGCCGAGTTTTTTGCGGATAAAGGCCGGAACATCTAGATCTTCGGCACTATCGGGCTCCACCGGCGACTCAGACTCAGAAACAGACTCAACTTCTGACTTTTCTGCCACCGGCTCCACGCTGGTAGCACCATTACCAAAGAAACTTTCGACTTCCGCTGGCACCTCATCGGCCAAGACTTGCGGACGCTCCTCTATGAATGGGCGTCTATCTTCCACCTTAACAAAGGCCGGCCGCTCTGGACGCTTGATGTCTTTCTTGGGCTCGAAACCCGTCGCAACCACCGTAATCTTAATCTCGTCGTCCATAGTCTCGTCGAGCACCGCCCCAAAAATAATGTTAGCCTCCCGATCAACAGCGTCAGTAATGGCCTTAGCGGCCTCATCAATTTCGTGCATGGTCATATTGCGACCACCGGTAATATTGAAAAGCACTCCTTTGGCGCCCTCAATCGAAGTCTCAAGCAAAGGTGAGTCAATCGCTTGGTGAGCCGCTTCGAGGGCTCGATTTTCGCCCCCCGCTCGGCCGATACCCATGAGGGCCGACCCAGCGTTCTGCATGATCGCCTTTACGTCCGCGAAATCGAGGTTAATCAGCCCGTGAACGGTAATGAGATCTGAAATACCCTGAACGCCTTGCCGCAGCACTTCGTCTACCATGCTGAAGGCATCCAGTAGGGTGGTTTTGCGATCAATCATCTGCAATAAGCGATCATTCGGAATAGTAATTAAGGTGTCAACGTTGTCACGCAGCTCATCGATACCGGCATCCGCGTTGCGACGACGCTTCTCGCCCTCAAACGTGAACGGCTTCGTCACAATACCGACCACTAAGGCACCGGATTCACGCGCCATGGAGGCCACGATTGGGCCCGAACCTGTTCCAGTGCCGCCTCCCAGGCCATAGGTCACAAAAACCATGTCAGAACCGCGCAGCATGCCCAAGACTTCCTCCGAAGACTCTTCAACAGCCCGCCGGCCAACATCAGGATCAGCCCCTGCGCCTAGTCCGCGAGTGGTATCCTTACCAATATGAACCTTGCGCGGAGCATGCGAGTGGTGCAGCGCCTGCGCGTCAGTGTTTATAACTACGAACTCGATACCTTGCAACTTCGACTTAATCATGCGTTCGACGGCAGCATTACCGCCACCGCCGACGCCGACTACCTTGATACGCGCAAAAGTTTCGATTTCTGGCGTTACTTCAGGCATTTACAATTAAAAGCTCCTTACCACAGTATCCAAAATAAGATTCAGATACAAAAACCAGTATAACAAGGCTCAAGCATAATGCAAATTTTTTGTTCAACTTTAGCGACTAATTATTTTGAACAAATTTTGTGTACGAAAGTCAGTTTAAGGCAATAGGTTCTTGAAGGTTTTCTTAATGCGCTCAACTGTTTTTCCTAGTTTGACGTTGGCCCGGTCTGCATTCTTCAGGTGGCCGGTGTTTTCTAGCATTAGGCCTACCGCTGTCGCATAGGCAGGGCTCGCAATCTTATCGGCCATACCGGTGTAGCCTTCTGGCCGCGCTACCTGGGCAGGTAAGCCCAGCAAGTCCTTGGCAGCTTCCTCGATACCCTTTAACTGCGCCCCGCCACCAGTCATGATGGCTCCCGCGGGTAGCATCTTATCCCGACCGATCTTTTTAAGCTCAGCGCGAATGAGTTCAAAAATTTCCTCCAGGCGAGCACTGGCAATACGATGCAGCTCACGTCCCGATATCACCTTATCGCCCAGTAGCTCGGGGTCCGCAATCTTTTCATTGATATTGCGGCGATCCAGGTGGGCTTTGACGTATTTGAGCTTGATCTGCTCAGCCATTTCGATACTTGTCTTGAGCCCAATGGCAATATCGTTGGTAATATGGCCACTGCCCACGGGCAAAATGTTGCTATAGAGCACATCTCCCTCCTCAAAAACTGCCACACCAGTACTACCGGCTCCAATATCAATCAGAACTGTGCCAAGTTCACGCTGCTGCTTGGTCAGAACGGCCCGAGCAGCAGCCAGTGGTACTAGCACCTGCCCCTCTATATCGATTCCGGCTTGATAAACAGCGCGGTGCAAATTCTTCAGATTAGGGGTAGCGCCAATAATAATGTGAGTTTCGACTTCCAAGCGGACGCCCTTCATCCCGACCGGATCTTCAATGGCTGCTTGGTCGTCGACCGTGTAGGTACGCGGAAAAATCTGCAGAATTTCGCGGTTAGGTGGAAGATGAACAGCCGTAGCAGCCTCCTCGGCTCGGCGCAAATCCTCGACCGTAATCTCCTGATCAGCCCGTCCGACCGCGATAACCCCTTTAGAGTTCAAGCTACTGATATGGGCACCATCGATACTGATGGTAGCGCGATCAATTGGCACGCCGGAAATGCGTTCAGCCTCGTCGACCGCTGCCGTAATTGAGCTCACGGTCTCTTCAACGTCCACCACCGAGCCCTTGCGGACGCCAGTGGTCGGTGCAGTCCCCACGCCAATAATACTAGGCATGCCCATACCCTCTTCATGCAGGCCGACAATGCAGCAGACCTTGCTGCTACCAATATCGAGCCCGATATAAATTTCTTCGTTTGGTTGCGGAGTAGGCACGGCCGTCCGTAGTTACCAGGTTATTATAGTGCTTATGCCCACCTGGCAGCAAGTTATAGTCGGGTTAAAATTTCCGGACCGCCAGTCGTAATGAGTACAGTATGTTCGAAATGAGCGGCTAGGCTGCCATCAATCGTTCGAATCGTCCACCCATCTTCATCGATTTCCACCTCCTTGGAGCCGAGTGTGGCCATGGGCTCGATCGCAATCGTCATACCAGCTTTCAGGCGAGGACCCCTGCCGGCCGGACCGAAGTTGGGAATTGGTGGCTCCTCGTGCAAATGATGCCCCACACCATGCCCCACCAGGTTTTCAATAATGGCAAGGTCAGACTTCCGTAGGCATTGCTCGATGGCCGCTGAAATATCGCCCACTCTCGCGCCATCCACGGCTTGAGCAATACCATCCTCCAGCGATGCCGCAGTTGACCCGATCAGCTTTGCTTGTTCGGACTCTGGCCGCCCCGCTACAAGTGAAATGGCGCCATCGGTAATCATTCCCTTATACGTCACACCAAAGTCTAAGGAGACCAGATCGCCTTCTTGCAGCACTTTCTCCGATGGGATGGCATGAACGACTTCGTCGTTCACCGAAATACAAATAACATCAGGGTAGCCGTTATAGCCCAAGAAGGCCGGCTCGCCACCCAGTTTTTTTAGCTCTTTGGCGGCCTGGTTCGCTAGTTCTTTGGTAGTTACTCCTGGAACTACCCGCTCGGCCAAAAACTGCAACACCTCGGCCAGCATGCGGCCACTTACGCGCATAGCCTCAATTTCGGCGGGCGTTTTAAGTTGGTTTTTCATAATTTGCCTAGAATATCCCGCTTAATTTCTTCCGGATCACCGACGGCGTTTACTTCACGTAGTAAGCCCCTCGCCTTGAACTCTTTGAGTACGGGCTCAGTTTCTTGCTCGTAGACTCTGAAGCGATGCATGAGGGTGTTTATATCATCGTCGGCGCGGTGACGTAGTCCTAAGCGCTCTTGAGCCTCGGCCTGGGTCAACTTTAAGCTGATTACAGCCTTCACCCGGCGGCCGCTCGCAGCGGTATAACGATCTAACCAGTTAGTTTCGGGAACTTCGCGCGGAAAACCGTCTAACAAAATGACTTGGTCAGCCGGAAGTTTTTGCAAAACATCCGCGAGTTCCACTTCTGCAAGCTCAGAGGGAGGCAAATCGCCCGCCGCCACGCTGCGCTGAATTATAGGATTTGTGCTCGCCCGCATAATCTCTCCCATTGACAGCCATTTTGCGCCCAAAGCCTCACTCACCAGCTTGGCCTGAGTCGATTTACCCGCTCCCGGCGGGCCCAACAGAATAATTATTTCACCCATAACGCTCCTAACAGTGCCGGCCCGTACAACAATAAGCCCACCAAAAGCGCCGCGGCGGATGTAACTAGTACGGCGCCGGCCGCCATGTCTTTGATTAACCCAATCCGAGGATCATGATGAGAGCTTACCAGATCAAGCGTTTTTTCGACCACGGTATTAAATAACTCTGCCGCGAAAACGCCGGCAATCACCAGTATAACCACCGCAAGTTCTAGTGCAGAAAAATTAAGCAAGATGCCCCAAATTAAAGCCAAGGCCGCCAGCACCAAGTGAATACGAGCATTGCGCTCCAGTTTTACCGTTTGGGCAAGCCCATGAAAAGCGTTAAGAAAGCTTAATTTAAGACCCATTCGAATTCTCGTGATAACACTTTAGCCTTAGTTAAGATGTGACGTTGCAGCTCGCCCAATGCCGCTTGCTCAGTCACGCTCTGGTGATCATGCCCCAAGACGTGAAGCACACCATGCAACGAAAGATTTGCCATCTCTACTATCTCACTTAAACCGTAGCGCTCGGCCTGAACTCTAGCTTGTTCGAAGTTTATGACCACGTCGCCCAATTCCTTCTCGCGGCGTTTTGTAGACTGGGTGTAGTTGAAGCTAAGTACATCCGTCGCATAATCATCGCCTGCATACTGCTTATTTAAAGAGCTCATGGCCCGGGAGTCAATGAGCTTAATATTGATCACGCCCTCAGCCTGGAGTTCCTGGTTGAGGGCAGCAGCAATAGATTTAATCAGGGCACTGAGACCACGCGGAGCAGGCTTAATCAAATTAAGCACCAACATGTTAGCTTAACTCTTGCTGGACCAGTCGCGCTACCACTGCGCCGTCGGCCCCTCCCTGACTTTGCTTCATCACTTCCCCAATCACCCGGCCCATCTCGGCTTTATCCGTCACGCCGAGGTCGGCAACGGCCTTTTTCACTAGGCTTGCCAACGCGGCCTCGTCCAGGGCAGCCGGCAAATACTCGTTAATCAGCTTAAGCTCACCCTGCTCCGCCGCTTCTAGGTCAGGACGGTCGCCCTGACGGTAGGCCTCAATCGATTGTTGGCGCTGCTTGGCCTCGCGCCTGAGAACCGCTGTGGCCTCGTCCTGCGATAACTCGTGTCCCAACTTGATTTGCTCGTTTTTAAAAGCGTTCTTCACCAAACGCAAAACGGCTACCTTGTCGGATTGGCCCGACTTCATAGCGGCCGTTAGATCAGTTTCAATGCGATTTTGGAGTTCCATTAGCGAACCACGAATAAACGTTTGGTTTTTTCTTCTTTGCGCGCCCGTTTACGGATCGCGATTTCACGCTGTTCGCGCTTACTTAAGGGCTTCTCAAAAAATTGCTTTTTGCGCGCCACGCCTAAAACACCGGATTGCTGAACTTTCTTGTTAAACCGGCGAATGAGGCTTTCGATCGGCTCGCGATCATCTTTACGCGTTACTTGTAGCAAGACTTTTCTCCTTAGTATGGTGATGCCAACCTGCCTATTTTAGCGAAATGTACAGATTTGGGCAAGATTAGGCCCTAAGGATGCTCGCGATCCGAGCAGCATCAGCCGCTAGATCGTCCTTTGTAACCCTTGGTTTACTGCCTTGTGGCAACGGCGTGACGTGAATATGAACGTGCGGAACGTGAATTCCATAAGTGTAGAAGCGCACCGGCCGGTCGTAGGCTTGCTTAACCGCCTGGGCCACCTTTTGCGTAAAAGCCATCAGGGGAAGGAATTCAGGCTCGGGCAGTTCGTAAAAATACTGAGTGTGCTTGCGTGGAATAATTAGCACGTGGCCACGAGCGTCAGGATCGGTACTCATAAACACCACCCACTCAGCATCCTCGTGCACGAGGCTCGCCGGAATATCTCCGGAGGCGATGCTACAAAAAATACAGTCCACCCCGCCCTTCACGCTTCCTTTCCGCCAAACCGCTTAGCAAGCTCCACAACCGTTCGGCCAAGCGGTAAGGTTTCTTGAGCCCCAGTTGACATGTCACGCAAGATGCAGGTTTTTTCCATCACTTCTTTTTGGCCAATGATTAAAGCGTAATTAGCCTGGGCACGATCGGCCCGACCCAGCTGAGTTTGAATGCTATTTTTGCCCAAAACACCTTCGGCTCTCAGGCCCGCATTAAGCAAATTCTCAATCATAGCAAAGGCCGCCAGGCGGGCGGCTTCTCCCAGGCTCACCACGAAAAATTTAGGCGTTTGACTTACGGTAATCTCAATCTGTTGATCGACGATTTCTAGCATGATTCGCTCCATGCCCAGACCAAAACCGACCGCTGGTGTTGGTGTACTACCCAGAACTTCGACTAATCCGTCGTAGCGACCACCCGCTCCCAAACTGCTCTGAGCGCCCTGGCGAAAACCGAAAAATTCAAAAACGGTTCGGCTATAGTAATCGAGGCCGCGCACCAAAGTTGGATTAAGCTCGTAGGCTAGATCCAGTTCTTCCAAATATTCAAGCACCGCCCGAAAGTGCTGGTGGCAAGGCCGGCATAAGTAATCGAGCGTCTGCGGCGCTCCAGCGATAACAGGCTGACATTTTGGTTCCTTGCAATCAAGGACGCGCAAAGGATTCTTCTCCATACGGTCACGGCACTCTTCGCCCAACTCGGCCTGGTGGGCGCGCAAATATTCCAGCAAAGCTTTCTTGTACTTTGGTCGGCAGGTAGCATCACCAATGCTGTTTATTTGCAGGCGGACCTGCTTTAAGCCTAATTGCCGGTAATAACGCTCAGCGAGGGCAATCACCTGGGCGTCGGCGTTCGGCCCCGCTTCACCAAACACCTCCAGCCCCAAGGTGTTAAATTGGCGCTGGCGGCCGGCCTGCGGGCGGTCGTAACGAAATAGCGGGCTAATGTAGTAAAGTTTAACCGGCTGCGGCCAGCTCGACATGCCGTGTTGAATATAGGCTCGCACTACCCCGGCTGTGCCCTCGGGCTTGAGGGCCAGCAGATTATCCGAGCGATCATTTAGGGTATACATTTCCTTTTCGACAATGTCAGTGGTTTCACCGATGCCCCGGGTAAATATTTCAGCTGGCTCCAGTACAGGGGTTTCAATCCGGCCGAAACCGCTATCGGTAGCTAATTTTTCGAAAATTTTCGTAAGATAACTAACTACCCGAAAATCATCGGGCAGAAGATCCCGCATTCCCCGTACATTTTGATAAGTCTGTTTGGCCACGAAAACTCCTTGAAGCTAACTAGACATTAACAAAAGCCCGTTTGCGCCGCAAGCTAGTCTGGCTGCAAACGATCAACGTTGGTGACGCCACGAACTTTTTCGATTTTGTTGATGAGCGCCGCGAGAGTAAAGTTATCGCCCACCTCGACATCAATCTTTATGAGTGATTTTTCTCGATCACTCAGATCGTATGAATCCAGATGATTAATGTTGATCCCCATGGCCGAAATTAGCACAGTCAGATCACGCAGTAACCCGATACGATTTTGGCCAATAACCTCTAGACGCACGGGCATTAGGTGTCTAGTCCCATCTTGCCAGTCGCAGGCTATGAGGCGATGCGGCTCGGGCGGCAAGTTGGAGCAGTTGGAAAGATGCACCGTCACGCCCTCACCACGAGTGATGTAACCCACGATCGGCTGGGGCGGCTCCGGCTTGCAACAGGCCGCGAGCTTGTAGGGTAAATCCTCGCTCCAGCCGATCTGAACCGCATTGGAGGTGAGGCGACGGCGCGTCGGTTTTGGTTTGGTGGGTACGGCCTCGTCAGGGAAAAGCCGACGCATCAGTTGTTGAGTTGACACCATACCTTCACCGACGGCCGCGAGCAAGCTTTCTAAATCTTTGTAATTAAGGTCGGCGAGCGCCTTTTCCCATACTGGACTGGGAATCTCATCCAGCTTCTTGATCGACCACGCCCTCAGCTCCTTCTCCACAATAGCTTGCCCGGACGTCACATTTGAACTGCGGCTCTTGGCCCGAAACCAAGCCCTAATCGTTTGGCGAGCATGAGGCGTTTGAGCAAAATTTAACCAATCCCGGCTGGGTGCTGCTTGACGTTTAGTAATGATCTCGACCACATCACGGTTTTGCAGTTTAGTATCAAGTGCCGCCAGACGGCTGTTCACCTGAGCTCCCTGAGCCCGCAGCCCGACTTGTGTATGCACTGCAAAGCCAAAATCGATTGGCGTCGAGCCTTCGGGAAGGTCAAACAAATCACCCTTTGGCGAAAAAACGAATATGCGGTCGCGGAAAAGGTCATGCTCCAGAGCATCCATTAGATCCTGAGCACTAATCCGATCGCCTAACTTGGTGAGCTGGCTGACCCAGTTGAGTTTGGCCGGTACGTTGGTAGCCTCCCCAGCCAAATAAGCCTTGCCCTGCTTACTCTGATCATAGAAAAAATGCGCAGCCAGCCCTCTTTCAGCCTCCTCGTGCATCTCCGGTGTACGAATTTGAACTTCAATGATGCGCCCATCCAGCGCAAAAACCGTGGTATGAAGCGAGCGATAACCATTCGGTTTGGGCACAGCAATATAATCTTTAATCCGATAAATCAGTGGTTTGAAGAATTGATGCACAACCCCCATAGTTTTGTAGCAATCGGCCGGCGTTGGCACAATAATCCGAAGCGCCATGAGATCGTAAATCTTAGTTAGATCATGATCCGCCTTCAGGAGCTTCTTATGAATACTGTGCAAGTGCTTGGCCCGGCCGCTGATTTCAATCGGCTCGACACCGGCGGCCTCAAGTTCTGCTGTAATGAAGCTTTTGAGCCGGTTAATGTAGCTACTGGATTTGCGCAAATAACCTCGCACCATCGATTCGATCTCGCTGTAACGCTCCGGCATCAAATACTTAAAGCTTAGATCCTCGATTTCGGCTTTCAGCTCCCCCATGCCCAAGCGATCAGCCAGCGGAGCGAAGATTTCTAAGCTCTCCTTGGCGATACGCACCCGATCTTCCTCCGGCAAATATTGGAGGGTGCGCAGATTGTGCCGCCGATCCCCCAGCTTAATCAGAATGACGCGCAAATCTTTACTCATAGCGATCAACAACTTACGCACGTTTTCGTATGAGGCCTCACCGCGGGTGGAATCAGCCGGGACAAAATCCACTTCGCCAAGCTTAGTAACGCCAGCCACGAGCTCGGCCACCTTGGGACCAAATTTGGCCTCGACTTGCTCAAGTGTCACCTCGGTATCTTCAACCGTATCGTGCAGCAGGGCAGCTGCGATCGTTTCGGCATCCAGACCCCAGTCAGCCACGGCCTGCGCCACAGCCAGAGGATGAATGAAGTATGGTTCACCCGATTTACGTTTTTGGCCAAGATGAGCCCGCTCACTAAAAATCTCCGCAGCTTTAATTAATTGCAAATCCGCCGGGCTAAACCGCCCAGATGTCAGCCTAAGTTTGGGAGTAGTCATTTTATACCCGTGATCACTAACTCAAGTTGGTTTCGACCGCCAAAATCGTTATGACTCAAGAAGCCGCGCACCTCGACTTTTTGGCCTGGTTTATAACTCGAGTCAGCCCCAACGCCGAAAGCAATACCCTCTATGGTGCGACCACCCTCGTCGCACAGCCTAACTTTGAGGTGTTTTTGACCGTTGCCAACCAAGCTTGCGGTCACAAGCTTTAACTTGCGCACTATAAACTCCGGCTTCGGGTTGCCAGTCCCAAACGGTTCCATGCGCTGCAAAAAGTCATACAGGGCTTGATCTAGCTCGGTCAAATCACGAGCTTCCGGTCGCCATTTTTCTTGTCTATCTTCGGCCAGATCCTCAGCAGTAAAGCGCTCGACTAAAGCTGTCCGTAAGGCGTCGATCTGATCAGTCGGCAAAGTAAATCCCGCCGCATACATGTGACCACCCAATTTAGTGAAAGGTACTGGCAAGGCCTTTAAGTTATCTATTAAATTAAACCCACCCAGACTCCGACCGGAGCCCTTGGTGCTTGCATCCATAATTTGTAAAACCAACGCCGGTTTACGCCACTTCTCCATGAGTTTTGAGGCCACAATGCCAACAATCCCATGTGACCAACCAGCATCCGCGAGCACCAACACCGGGTCATCGGCATAGTTTTCAGCCAGTTTATCGGCCTCGGCAAAAATTCGATCTTGATCGGCTCTCCTAGCCTGATTGAGCTCATCGAGCTTTAGGGCGAGCTGTTTCGCCGCTTTTTCGTCAGCCGTGAGAAGTAAATCGAGGCTGGTCGTGGCGGCCTCCAGACGTCCGGCAGCGTTTAGTCGCGGGCCCAGCACAAAGCCTAGGTGGTAGCTGCTCAAGGTACCTGGAGCAACGCTCGCCACCTCAGCCAAAGCTTTAAGGCCTACCCGTCTAGTTTTATTCAGCACAATCAACCCATACTTCGCGAGGGCCCGGTTCTCGCCCATCAGATTTACGCAGTCACAGACCGTTCCGAGCGCCACAAGATCAAGTAGCCACTTTTCCTGCCCTTTTTCGGGGCGCCCCAGCTTTTGCTGCAAAGCCTGGGCGAGCTTAAAGGCTACACCAACTCCCGCTAAATCTTTAAAAGGATACCCATCATCGGCTCGCTTGGGGTTGATCACAGCCAGCGCGTCGGGCAACTCCACCGGCACGGCGTGATGATCAGTAATAATAAGGTCAAGCCCAGCCGCCTTGGCCCAGGCCGCTTCTTTGACCGCGGTAATGCCACAGTCCACACTAATTACGAGTTTGGACCCGCCTTTCTTGAGTTGTTCGAGAGCGGCTTGATTAATGCCGTACCCCTCCTCAAATCGATCCGGTATGTAGGGTACGACCTCAAGTCCCAGAGCCCGCAGCCACTCGGTAAGAAGCGTCGTCGCAGTCAGGCCGTCAATATCGTAATCACCATAAACCGCTACCTTTTGCCCAAGCTTAATCGCTTGCTCGATCCGCTCAACCGCCTTATCCATATCAGTCAATTGAAAAGGATCATGCAAGTCCAGGGCATAATCGGGGTTTATGAATTTAGTTATCGCCGCCTTTGAAGTAAAACCACGGCGCTTTAAGACCGCCTGGATTAACCTAGGTGGCGCTTGGGTCTCGACGTCTTCAACTGAGGTTAAACTGCTCATTTGGCGTAAGTATAGCAGTTAAGCCTGCCCCCTTTAATAGTTTAGCGTTTGGAGAGAGCCGAAAAATGCGGTTCGGTGCGGCGCACAAAGCCGAGTGGCGGCTTGGGATGTACCACTAACCGGTGTTGATAAATATTAGGTTTAGCAGACTGAGCCGGCTTCTTAATCAGGCGAGTAAGCTTCATGCCATCGTCCGGCGATGAGCTTGTGACTTTAACACCAGGCCTTGCAGCTCGCGGTACAGCACAAAGTGAAGATTAGCCGAGTAAACCCGCGTATTGGCCGCCCGGGCCGATTTAAGAAAACCCACGCGCTCCAAACGAGCTAGTTCGCGTTGCACATTGCCGGCATCCTCGCGAACCATTTTAGCGAGCCCCCGCACATGAGTGTGCAGATCCGGATACTTCGAAAATACCGTGATGATCTTGCGCCTGGTCTTCGACGTGATAAATAGATCTAACATAATCCACCAAACTACTAATGTTGATCTTACAACGCTTTAACCATAAGCGTCAAGCTAAAGTCTAGCTTTACGCATCCAATCCTGGAGTAATTCGGGATTTCCCGCAGCTTCGACTAGTTGCTTTAATTTTGCCAGCCCCGCTCCCTCGGTCAACTTCTGTTGTGCCAGTCTCGTCCCCTCTGAAAGTGAACTAGCCGCACTCAGTACGTAGAGGGCCGCGCCGGCATTGATGGCCACCAGATCGGCCTTCGGGCCAGTCTCTTGTCCTGCCAACACCCTCAAGAAATCGATGATATTTTGCTCTTTGCCCCCAGTAGCAATATCGGCTGGCTTGGCTGGTCTTACGCCAAAATCTTTCGGCTGGAGTTCACGCTTTTCTAGCTTGGATCCCCTTTGCTCAATCAGAATCGTCTTACCAACATTAGAAATCTCTGGCATCCCCGGCTCTCCCCAAAACACCAAACTATGCGTGTAATCAAGTTTTTGGAGTGCTTCGGCAACTTCGTACAAAAATTCAGGGTCAAACAGACCGTAAATCCGATACCGCAAAGGAATTGGCGTACAAATATTACTAACCAGGTGCATGGGAGTCCGCACGTGAACTCCTTGCTCTTTAAAAAACTTTACTGATAAATACAGTCTATTAGCCAACCCCGGACTAATAAAAATATGCTGATAGGGCGCTATGCCCACGGTTCTTAGGAGCATTACAATATGATCACGAGTAGTTTTTGAGACGTCATAACCAAAAGCAGTAAACAAGTCTAGGCTACCAGTAGCCCCCGTGATAGAAAAATAGGCTTGCTTGGGGACCGTGTAACCAGCACTTGCTAGTAGCAGAGACACGGCGGTGCTGACATTAAAGCTTTTAAATGCGCCACCGCCAGAACCAGACACATCGATCATCTGATTCCCTTTGATACCCACATCAAAAGGATCACTCAATTTCTGCGTTGCCTTAATAAAACCTAGGAGCTCATCACCAGTTTCTCGTTTGGTCTGGATAGCGGTAACCAGCGCAGCGAAAAACAATCCCTCTTTGTCGTGAATGAAAACAGTTTTGAAAATCTTCTCCGATTCTGTGGCGGTTAAGTTCTGACCATCCACAATCTTAGCCAGAATTGGATTGATTTTATCGAGTGCGGCTAGGTCTTTGTCCATAGCCAAATTATAGTCCCAACTACGTCACGCAGGGAGCTTAAGCCGGTTTGGCCTTGGCCTGCTTCTTCATTTTGTGATTCTGCCAGCTGACGAGCAGGGGCGAGGCGTTAAAGATTGAGGAATAAGTCCCCGAGAAAATACCGATTAGTAGCGCCAACACAAACCAACGGATGGTTTCGCCGCCAAAGAGGAAGAGGGCGAGCAGGGTTAAAAGCACCGTGAGCGAAGTATTAATTGACCGTGCAAGTGTTTCTTGAATACTATCGTTTACAATTTGCTCAAAACTCCCCTTGTGCGTGCGTAAATTCTCGCGGATACGGTCAAATACCACAATGGTATCGTGAACGGAGAAACCAATCACAGTCAACACAGCCGTCACAAACAACGCATCGATTTCTACCCCAAAGAAGCGGCCGAGGATGGCAAAAATACCCATGACCAAGAAGGCGTCGTGCAGGAGCGCGGCGATAGCAGCCAAACCAAAGTTCCAGGAGCTCGCAGGCGGCGGCACGTTGCGGAAAGCAAAGGCGACATAGAGCACGATGGCAACGGAAACCAAGATCACACTAATAATGGCATTTTTGGCAATATCGTGGCTGACACTCGGCCCAATCGTATCAAAACTGACTTCCGTTTCCCCGATGGTGGCAAGTTCTGATTTAAGCTCTTGGTGTACTGGTTCCGTTGTTGTGCCCGAAGCGGTCCGAAAACGCAGATCCCGCCGTCCACTTCCCGTAGTGACCAAACTGACATCCTTCAGCCCTAGGCCGGAGGCAATCGCCGTGATTTGGCTGGCGCTAGCCGAGCCATCAAGTTCAATCACCGAGCCGCCCCGGAAATCGATTCCCAGCTTCAAACCACCAGTTATGAGGGCGATGAAGCCAGGTAGTATCACAATTAAGGAAATGGCATACCAAATTTTGCGGCGGCCAATTAAATTCATGCCACTTCCTCTTTCAGCCCGAAGGCCCGCGGAATCAACCGTTTGGCAAAACCAGTTTTAATCAGCAGCCTTAGCCAGGTACGGCTAATTACTACTGCAGTAAATAAACTCACCAACACACCCAGACCCAGAGTAACCGCAAATCCCTTGATAATTGGCACACTGCCCGAAAATTCATACAAAATTACGCAAGTAATCAGGGTGGAGATGTTTGAGTCACGAATACTGGTCCAAGCCCGATCAAAGCCAGCCTCCACCGCCGCAACCAGGCTTTTACCCAGGCGCAACTCCTCTTTCATGCGCTCAAAAATTAGAATATTGGCATCGACCGCCATGCCAATACTTAAAATAAAACCGGCAATACCGGCCAGGGTGATGGTGATGGTGTACGGCGTGAGCGCGCTCAACTTGTAAAGCGTGAGTGTAAGGACGGTATAGACAAACAGGGCGAGCACGGCCACCCCGCCCAATACACGGTAATAAAGCAGCATGAAGAGCGCCACCACGCCCAGGCCAATCATCCCGGCGATCACACTTTTGTGCACTGATTCCTTCCCTAGCGTCGGCCCGACGGTTTGCTGCTCCACCAGCTTGATTGGTACCGGCAAGGCGCCGGCATTGATCAGCTGCGCCACCTTCTTAGCTTCCGGCACCGTGAAGTTACCTTCCAGCTGAGCGGTGCCGTCGGTGATGGGGTTAAGCACATTAGCCGGACCAAACACAATCGTTTGATCAAGATAAGTCACCAGCCGGCCACCGCTTTGGCTCAGCTCAGTAGTAATTTGGGCGAAGCGATTAGTGGCATCACCAGACTTAAGCTGCAGACGCACTACCGGTTGGTTCTTAGTCACATCAAAGTCGGGATCAGCACGATTAATGTCCTTCCCGGTGATACCAGTCGGCTGCAAATCTTGCGGCCCGGTAGCGTTGGCCGGCACCTGGTAAAAAACCAAATTAGCCGTTTGACCGATTAAGTTAATGGCCTCAGAAGCATTTTGCACACCGGGCAGTTCCACGATCACGCGGTTGTTGCTCGCAGTCTGCACGATTACTTCATTGGTACCGCTGGGGTTAACCCGGCGCTCAATGACGTTAATCAGTCCCGACATGGCGCCGGCGCGATCGCCCGAAGCCACCTTGAACATATCGGCCTGATAAACCAGGTGCGCACCACCCTGCAAATCCAAACCTTGGCGAAGCTTCAGCTGCGACTTAATGCCGACCAGATGCAGAATGTCACCCTCGCGAGGGTAGGCCAGAATTGTCGCCCCAATCGCAAGCACTAGTATCAGCCAAAACTTTAGACGAATACGTTTCATAAGCTATCCGGACTATAGCAAAAAATGCCGCCAGAAGAAAGCAAGAGGGTCCGCGTAACCGCGGACCCTCCAACCTCGAGTGGTGGGGCGTGCTAACCCTCGTTGGACTGCTTCTCCTCAATGCCGAGGGAACTCATGATGGCTTGGGCGAGATTCTTCGCCAGCAGTCGGGCCCTTCGGAGGTCCTCAGCCCGATAGCCCTCTTTCTGCTTGATGAGATTCAGCTCCGCCGCGAGGATGCTCAGCGCACGCTCAAGCCCCAAGCTCATCTGCTCACGCTGGGCACAGCTGGTACAGCTGTGGACGTGGCCGCAACGCAGCAGTTGCTTGGTCAGGGCCAGCCGAGCCGGGTCCGTCAGCCAGTTCATAGTTAGGTTGTATTCCTGTTGCCTAGCCTCACCCGCCGTCCACGAGGCCACGTTCTCCGGCTGCACAGGCACCGGCCGATAATCTGGTCGCACTTGCGGCGGCTGATGCAGATTGCTGGCCGTTTGGCGCAACAGATCTGAGACTTCACGGGCCAGGCGGGCGCCTTCGAGCTGGATGGTCTTTTCTCGTACCCGTTCGGCGACCAACCGGCCGTAATCCGTTAGTGTTACCTTTGTGCCGGGAGCGTGCTCCACCAGACCTTTGGCCAGCAAGTTCCTAAGAACTGTGCCGTGGTAGAACCATATCTCCCCTGCCAGAATTGAAACCAAGGTCTGTCCCTGCAGGTCAGTCAGCTTCGGCATCTCAAACAGCTCGTCGGCAGTCATCGCAATCTCCAACTTGTCGAGGTATGGCTAAATTATGAACCGTTCAAGCGGTTTCACCAAGCAGCTAACTCCACTTGTGAACAATGGAATTGATAATACCCGTTATAACCTCTGGGCCGGGCTTCACATTATCTTCGAAGTAGTGATCAATCGTCATAAAATTATCCGGCACATACAAATAATGAAACTCGTCGCACTGGGTGCGCAGACGCTCAATCACGTCAATAGGACCGACTGGAATCGCGCCAATTATTCGCTCCGTCGAAATCGGTTTTAGAAAATGCAGGGCAGCTTCGAACGATAGCCCAGTTTTTACACCGTCGCTTGTAATAATAACGTTGCGGCCGGTTAAAAGCTCGGGTTCGGTGATACCACCCTCGCCGACGATGGCAGTCATATCGTAGAGTTTTTGAATTTTGGTCTCTTCCAGATACCCCCGCTGATCCTGCATGTACTCTTCCATTTCTCCCGCTGGAATCATGTCATTCAGGGTGAACGTACCGGAGTGGTCGAGGGCGCCCAGCACCAAGGCCTGATCGCCGCGAGCATCAATTTTGGACATTAAAAGCAGGCTCAAGCCGCAATGCAGTTTCGAGGCGATTTGCTCACCCACCAAAACACCGTTTGCCGACAGTGCAAGTACTGCCGTGTTCTCGTAACGAAAGGGGCTCAGCTGACCCGCTAGTAATTCACCCGCCTCAGCTCGATTCCGAAAATACATATCTAAAGTTTACATAACTTCTATAATAAAAGTATGCCCAACCTTCACTATTATCTGGTGGCACCAATTGCGCAGGGCGGCACAAGCGTGACCGCCTTTACTTATCATAGCGAGCACGAGATTGCCGCCGGTACTCTGGTGCAAATTCCCTTCGGGCGCAAAGCCGCCCAAGGCGTGGTGATGTCAAAAACCGCCAAACCGAGCTTTGCCACCAAAGCCATCAGCTCGACGCTCGATGGGCCCGGCTTGCCTAAGCACTTATTAGCGCTGGCGAGCTGGCTCGGCGAATATTACGCTGCCGGGCTAGGCCAGGTTTGGCAAACCATCCTGCCAAGTGGCCTGGCGCGCAAACGCCGAGCCCCAGCTGCCGGGCTACCGGATACGGGACATCTTGAAGCCGGACCGGTCGAGCTCACGGCCGAGCAGACAGTCGCAGTGCGAGAAGTTGAGGAGGGCAAAGACCAATTCTTCCTATTGAAGGGTGTTACTGGCTCCGGTAAGACTGAAGTTTACCTGGAGCTCGCCCAAAGAGCTTTAAACCGCGGCCAGTCATCTATTATTCTAGTGCCCGAAATTGCCCTTACTACTCAAATTCTCGGCCGCTTCACTCAACGCTTTGGCGAGTCCGTCATTACCTATCATTCCGCTCTCGGACAAAGCCAACGCCACCAGGCTTGGCTTGGCGCCCTGAAGTCGCGTGGCCCAAAGATCGCCGTCGGTCCGCGCTCAGCCCTCTTTTTGCCAGTCCCCAACCTCGGATTAATCGTGATTGATGAGTGCCACGAGCCGAGCTACAAGCAAGAACAATCACCTCGCTATCACGCGGCAGCGGTTGCCGGAAAATTAGCTGGGCTAACAGGCGCTAAACTGGTGCTGGGCAGTGCCACTCCGCCGATCACAGACGTCTTTCTAGTACGGCGCGGACGGCTCAAGCAGATCGAGCTAACCCAAAAATTCGGCCCGACGAGCAAAGTTCGAATCGTCGACTTAAAAACCGAACCCGTGTTAAAACGCAGCCAGTTCCTGTCCGAACCGTTACTCGCGGCGCTCGATCAAACCCTCCAAGCCAAGCGGCAAAGTTTGCTCTTTTTAAACCGCCGCGGCAGCGCCTCCAGCCAGCTTTGCACTGCCTGCGGCCAGGCCGTAAGCTGCCCCAATTGCCACTTGCCCATCACCTTCCATGCCGACCTAATGCGGCTGGTGTGTCACTGGTGCAATTTCAACCAAGCCCCTCCGGCGGTCTGCTCCAACTGTGGTGCCAGTGAGTGGCGGTACCTGGGTGGCGGCACCAAACGCATCGAAGCTGAAGTTTTAGAATTTTTCCCCACTGCCCGGGTTCTGCGCTGGGATAAAGATAGCCTCGAAACCAAATCGCTGCCGGAGTTATATGCCGAGCTATATCAAGGTAAGATTGATATTTTGATCGGCACACAAATGGTGGCCAAAGGTTTTGACTTACCCAAGCTCGATACGGTGGGCGTGGTGCTCGCCGATATGAGCTTAAACCTGCCCGACTACAACGCGGCCGAGCGGACGTTTCAGCTCATTTTACAAGCCGCCGGACGAGCCGGTCGGCGCAAGCAAACTGGTCAGGTAATTGTCCAATCATACGCTCCTGACCACCCCGCTATTCAGCTCGCGGCCGCAAGCGACTATGATTCCTTCTGCGCCCACGAGCTAGAGCACCGCCGATTGCTCGGTTACCCTCCTTTCAGATACCTTATGAAAGTTACCATCGGGCGCAAGAGCGACCAGGCTGCCCATAAGGCCGCCGAAAAACTAGCTCAAGCACTCACGCAGCCCTACGTTCAAGTGCTTGGTCCTGCTCCGGCTTTTAGACAATACGCCGGGGGTAAACAGCACTGGCAGCTAATCCTTAAAAGTCCCGAGCGCAAACGCTTGGTCGAGATTGCAAATAGTCTCCCCGCCGGCTGGAGCTTCGACTTAGACCCGATTAGTCTTCTATAATATAAAGTATGACCAAAGACGATATTATTACCCTGCCTAATCCTCACTTACACCAAAAGTCCAAGCGGATTGCCCAAATTGATGACCAGGTGCATAAATTAGCTAAAGACATGATTGCTGCCACCCTCGACTGGGAAGACGGGCGCGAACACGAGATCGGAGTGGCACTGGCCGCCGTACAGGTGGACAAGCTCTACCGCCTCATCGTAGTTAGAAAACAATTCAAGGACAAGAATGATGGCAATTTCCGAGTTTTTATCAACCCAGAGATTGTTAAAGCTGAGGGCGAGCCGGTGGAGTCGATGGAGGGCTGCCTGAGCGTACCCGAGCTCTACGGCAAGGTTAAGCGCTACCCTAAAATTAAGTTAAAAGCACTGAATCTGGAAGGTAAAAGCATACGAACCAGTGCAACCGGCTTTGTAGCGCGGGTTCTCCAACATGAAATTGATCACACTAATGGCCTGCTCTTCGTCGACCGGGTTGAGGAGCCGAGCAATCTTTTTCACTTGGAACCGGACGGCAAATTTACCCCTTTAAAGCATGAACACACCACCTAAAATAGTCTACTTTGGCGGTGATGATTTTCGCTCAGCCGAAGGTCACATTCCTTCGCTTGAAGCTCTGCTTACGGCCGGCTACGCCGTTGCCGCCATTGTCACCAAGCCCAACCTGCCCCAAGGGCGCGGGTTGAAGACGGCTGTAAATGGCGCCGAACGCCTTGCACTCGCTCACCACATCCCCGTCCTGCAGGCCAGCAAATTAGCCGATCTTGCAGATGAGATTCGACGACTTCAACCCAATATGGGCGTCCTGGTCTCGCTGGGTCAGATCGTCCCGGCCTCGATTATCGAAATTTTTCCTCAAGGCATTTTAAATTTGCACCCTTCGCTTTTGCCCAAATACCGCGGGCCGGCGCCAATCGAAGCCGCCATTTTAGCCGGCGACAACAAGACTGGCGTGACACTAATGCAAATTAGCGAGGAGCTAGACGCGGGGCCGATTTACGCCCAAATCGAACACTCACTTTCGGGCCGAGAAACTCGGCTTGAGTTAGCAGAGGTTTTGAGTAAATTAGGTGCGCAAATTCTGCAAACTAATCTAGAAAAAATCCTTGCAGGCAATCTAGAACCGATGCCACAAGACGAGTCAAAAGCGACCTTTACCGCCAAAGTCGCTAAGTCTGACGGGGCGATTGATTGGCAAAAACCGGCCGCTCAAATTGAGCGCGAAATTCGGGCTTACCTTGGCTGGCCAGGTAGCTATACCACTCTCTTCGGAAAGGAAATCACCGTTACCGAGGCGCATGTGATTCCCGCTGATGACCCTGAACTACAAATTGGTGAGATAGACAGCGTAGCCGACACTAAGTTGCTGATGGTCCCAACTGGTAACGGCAAACTCTGCATCGATCGTTTAAAACCCGCTGGAAAAAATGAAATGTCGGCTAGTGAATTTATTCGCGGTTACTTACGCTAGCGGTTAATCAACCGCGACATCCAATCGGGGCCCTTGCGCTTACGCCGCGGCACCAAGCTTTCGTAAACTGCAGCCGAGCCGCTGCCTAAATTATTGACTGCGTATTGCACCTGCTCACGCCGAGGAACTTTGGGCTGGTCGGCAGCTCGATGTGGCGCCCAAAAGTTAACCAGCGCACTCAGCTGCATAACCTCTTTCGAGGGCCTCTGCCGACCCTTGCGACCAACCGTGACGGCTTCTCTTGCTACCACAGCTCCCATTCCCGTCAACCGCCCCGCTCTCAAACTAACCCGCTCAACCATCACCACGCTCGGGTCGGTAGTAGTGAAATAATACTCGATGTCTTTGCTCTTGCCACCGACTTTTCTGACGTAAAACGGCTCATTACTGCGGCCCAAAGCTCGACGCTCACTATTTATCACGTCCCAGTTAGGGTCAATCAGATCTACCGCCAGGGCTTTCTCGTTCCCCGATTGAACAATCTCCTCCGCTTCAGAAACCTTGCTAATATTATCAGCGATTTTTTGATTCACTCGATCCTGCTCGGAGTTAAATTCCACGCTGACGCGCTTAGATACGACCGTGGACTGGTCGCGCAGATCCGCTAACTTGGCTCTAGCTTTGGCGCGCAGCAGCTCACCCGCCTGGGCGTGATCAGACCGGCGCAGCCTATCAGCAGCCTTGAGGCTTCTTTCCGCTCCCAGCTCCGCTTCACGATAGGGTTTGGCGGCCTCTTCATGCAACTTAACTTCTTCAGCCGCAAGGCGCCAGGCTTCGGAATTTGTAACGCGCCCTTCCTCACCCTGCCTACGGCTTGATGGATGGTTAGCGCGCGGATATAGTTTGTCATAATGGAACTGCTCAGACTCGAGCGCTGGCTTCGGCTCCTCGGCTGCGATGGGCTTAGACTCCTTGTGGCCATTTGAGCTATGCCCGTTCGGACTCGGCTCCTCGGTCTCTGGCTTGTAGCGCGCAAACAAAAAATTGCCACGGGCCGGCTCAACACCGGGATCACGCCTTGAATCAAGGCTATCTACTTCGTGTTGCAGGATATCACGATGAGCCTCGGCTGCTTCCTGAAGTGCCTGTTGGAGAGCACTGGCAGCCTCAAAGCCACCCTGACCGTTTGGTTGTACTTCCTCTGGACCTGGCATTTACGCCCTTACCTAATTTGATTACAGCTTAAGCGTTATAAGTCACGAAGTAAAGTATCGATATGCTGAGCGTAGGCGCCACTAGAATCTAATTTTAAGATTAGGCGTGGGGTGAACTTTGCCTTCAGGCTCTTGGCGACGGCGGCCTGAAGCTCTTCGCGATGTGTCAGCACCTGAGTAAATAAAGCCTGCCGGGCGGCCTCGTCATCAGGAATTAGACCAATCCAGCCGGTAGCAGTTTTAAGATCGGGCGCCACTTCGACTGCCGTTACTGTCACCAGCGCGGCATCAGGACCAAGGCGAATTAATAATTCTGCGGCAATAATTTGCTGAATGACACTTGCCATCTTGGCGGTGCGCTGGCTCATAGCCGTCTGGCGCGCGACTCAGTGGTATAGAATTCGAGCACGTCACCCACTTTTACCGGTGTACCCGTTTCTACACTCATGCCACAAAGTTCACCTTCCAGCACTTCTTTGGCCTGCTGTTGCTCTTTTTGCAAACTGGTGAGCTTGCCCTCGCCGATGACTTCGCCGCCTCGATTAATTCTCAGTTTCAAGTTAGGCTCAATTTTGCCCGAAACCACACGGCCGCCGCAAATTGTCACAGATTTAGTAGTTTTGAAAACTCCCAACACTTCCAGGCGCGCCGCCTGATGCTCAATAATTTCGGGCGCAAGCATCGAACTCAGCATATCGCGGACATCATCGAGCAGTTCATAAATTACCCGGTACATCCTCACGTTGACCTGTTCCCGCAGAGCCAGCTGACGCACCGTGGCGCTAATGCTAACGTTAAATCCGAGCACTAAGGCTCCGGCCGACTTCGCAAAATTGATATCGTTTTCGCCAATATCACCAACTCCCGAGCTGACGATATTTACCGCTACCTCATCGTTTTTAAGCTCATTTAGACTTTCGGCCAAAGTTTCGATTGAGCCTTGTACATCGGCCTTGATCACCAAGTTTAATTCCTTGATTTGACCCGCCGAGATAACAGCAGCCAGCTCACCGGCCCCAATCTTCTTGGTCTTTACCAAACTCTTGATCGATTCTGCGCGCAGGTTATTTGATACCTGATCCTTTGCCTCTTTTTCGCTGCTGACTGCTTGGAAATAATCGCCGAAGGCCGGCACAATTTTTAAACCGGAGATGACGGCCGGCATACCAGGTGTGGCTTGCTTCAACTTCTTGCCACGATAATCATCTAAGCTCCGGACTTTGCCGTAAGTGCTGCCGGTGACTAAAAAATCGCCCACCTTCAAAATGCCTTGCTGTACTAGTAAGGTCGCCACCGGCCCCTTGCCGGTTGCGAGATGCGACTCGACAATAACCCCTTCGGCTGGACCATCTTCACGAGCTTTAATTTCTTCAATATCGGCGACCAGCAAAACCATGTCGAGAAGTTGGTCGATATTTTGTTTGGACTTAGCTGAAACCTCCACCATGACGGTCTTACCGCCCCACTCTTCGGGTGCGAGCTCCAGCTCACTGAGCTGCTGTTTGACCCGCAACGGATCGGACCCCTCTTTATCAACTTTGTTAATGGCAATCACCATTTGAATTCCAGCCGCCTTAGCATGCTCGATCGCTTCCACGGTTTGGGGTTTCACACCATCATCAGCCGCGACCACAATAATGGCAACATCAGTCATTTTGGCGCCGTGAGCCCTTAGAGCCGAAAAAGCCTCGTGCCCAGGCGTGTCTAGAAATGTAATGACTCGATTCTTATGGGTGATTTGATAAGCTCCAATGTGCTGTGTAATACCACCCGCCTCCTGGGATACTACGTTGGACTCGCGAATAGCATCAAGCAAGGAGGTCTTACCATGGTCAACGTGACCCATGACAGCCACAATTGGCGGTCTAGCAGCCAAGTGAGCTTCCTCTCCCTCGTCGGCAGGAGCGGTCTGCTCTGTCGACGCCGCAGACTCAGCTGTAGCCGTCTCAGGCGTAATCTCAAAGCCCAAGTCCGAACCAATAATAGTGGCCGTATCAAAATCGATCTGCTCATTAATTGTCGCCATGACACCGTTTTTCATCAGCTCGGTAATTACTCTGGATACCGGCAACCCCAGTCTTTCGGCAAAATCACCCACCCGAACTACCTCAGGAATGCTCACGACGGTTTTTTCAGCTGGCTCGGGCATGCTTTCTCCTTAAACTCTTAGTCGCTCTTTCGGTTAGTTTGTCGCTACAGGTAATACAAGTGTAAATCGCCCGACCCGGAGCGGTTTGGCCAGGGTCCTTTGTCGGACCATTCTGCCAAACCCATCGAATAAGCTCTGGCTTTGGTCTAGCGGTCCGACATACTACACAAGTTCTTATAGGAGTAGCCACAGCTCATCTCCTATTCCTTAGTAGCCTTAGTGGTCTTTTTGGCTGTCGTGCTCGCCTTTTTGGGAGTAGCCTTGGCTTTTGCTGCAGCAATCTTCGTCGGCTTCTTGGTAGCGCCCTTCAAACTCAGTGACAGCTTGTGAGCCTCGGGGTCAATGGTAACAATCTTAAACTGGCGCATTTCACCGACCTTGAGCAAAGACGACGGATCTTCCACCGGCTCATCGGAGAGTTCGGCAACGTGTACCAAGGCCTCGACGGCCGGCGCCACCCGTACAAAGGCACCAAAGGGCGTAATGCGGGTAACTTTACCCTCGATGAGATCATCAACTTTGAGCTTAGCCACCTCCTTCGCCCAGGGGTCGGGCTGCAACTGCTTAAGCGAGAGCGAGAGTTTATCGTTATCAATCGCGATAATCTTCGCCTTCACTTTGTCCCCGACTTTCACGTATTTAGCGGGGTGCTCAACGCGGTCCCAGGCAATTTCCGAAATATGAATTAGGCCTTCAATGCCTTCGGCGTTTACAAAGATACCAAAGTCCACCACGCCGGTAACCACGCCCTCGACGACATCGCCCACCTTAAGGTTTGCAACCTTGCTCTCTGTTTCCTCGCGGTAGGCTTCCTTCTCCGAGACAATCAGCTTGTTCTGCTTCCGGTCAAGATCAAGAATACGTACCTCAAGCGGCTTATTTACAAGCGCCATCAAACGATTCAAAATTTCGTCTTTGTCAGCACCGGAAACCCGGGGGTAGTTCTGGGCGGCCAGTTGGGACACCGGCAGAAATCCGCGGATGCCGTCAACCTCCACTAGCAGTCCACCCTTGTTGGCATCGTAGGCCTTCACACTAAAGATTTCTTCGTTCTTGAGACGACTTTCGAGTGCATCCCAACCTTTCTCTTTGGCAACTTTCTTGAGGCTTAAAATGACATAACCTTCATCCGTTTCCGGATCGAGTACACTCGCACTTACTTCGTCGCCTGGCTTGACAGTTTCGCCAGCCTCCATTTCGCCACGCACTACTAGACCTGTGCCCCATTGGCCTAGATCTAAGTAAATTTGATGCTTCTCGGCGGCCGCAACCGTACCCTGTACGACGTCGCCTGCGACCAGCCCCTTGATGGTCTCCTGACCCGAGAGCAAATCCTCCATTGTAATGGTCTTTGCTTTAGGCAAATCTAATAATCTCCTTTGCTTTTCTCACTCAAAGGTCTTCCGAGCGATTTAGTTAATTGTAAGCTGACTCCAGGGTAAAAGTAAAGCCTGCGGGCTCTTTCCACGCAGACTTTACTTGGTTCTTAATGTAACTTGTGGTTACTTGAGAGCAGCGGTCCTAATGGCACGGCGGCTCTTCAGGTACGTGCGGCCGAGGCCAACCATGGCAGCAGCCGGGAACAGAAAGTAAAGTTCCGGACCAGTCTGCGGCGTAGTGGTGTCGGTGCCCCCAGTTTGCGGAGCGCTCGACTGACTCTGCGATTGGTCAGAGGTCGATTGGTCAGTTGATTGGCTCGAAGTTGATTGGCTTTGATCAGACGAGGTGCTTTGGTCGGTCGAAGCCGTCTGTTCTTGCTGGTTGCGCACTTGGTTCTGGTGCTGCTTATTACCGTACAAGAAAGCAGCCGCGATGATAGCCACGATCACGAGGATCGCGCCAGCGGTTTTAATGAGATCTTTTCGACTGCGTTGCATAGGACTCCTTACTATTATTTCAGTCATTAGCTGGGGCAATTAAAGATGCGTCCGAAGGACGCGGCATATAAGGAGGTGAGCACTCATATACCTAGCTTTAACGCCCCAGCTATTAGCTGTCACCCTCACCGTCTAATAGCATAAAAACTAACACATTTTGCTTACGTTGTCAACACTTTTATAGGTTAAGCGCTTTACGTAGTTAACTTTTGGCCAGACTTGGCCTAATCTTAATCTATGCATCTTTGGATAATCCTGGCGCTACTAGCACCATTTCTCTTCGCGAGCACCAATTTTATTGATAAATACTTTGTCAGCAAGTGGCTGGGCGATAAGCCCGTGACGTCGATTACTATCTTGGCAACCGTCATCAGCCTACCCTTTTTGGTCGCGCTCGGCTGGTTCATCCGGTCGTCTCTGCCGAGCTTCCACGCTATCAGTATTGTCGCAGCCGTATCTACCGGATTAATGCTCGTGGCGTCCTATTACCTGTACTACAAGTCTTTAGCCATCGCCGATACCTCACTCGTCGCCACCTTGTTCCAGCTGATTGTGGTTTTCAACTACACCCTGGGACTAATATTCCTAAATGAGCGTTTAACCCTCCATCAGCTGCTCGCCGCCGGCATTGTGGTGATGGGTTCGATTTTGCTCGCGCTCGAAAGCCGCGAAAAGCGTTGGCATTTCCGGCGCGAGGTTTTGGTCCTGATGGTGGCTTCATCACTACTGATCTCGGCAAGCGACGTCTTATTCAAAAAGGTTG
Source organism: uncultured Candidatus Saccharibacteria bacterium (assembly GCA_964582465.1). Taxonomy (GTDB): domain Bacteria; phylum Patescibacteriota; class Saccharimonadia; order UBA4664; family CAZOQX01; genus CAZOQX01. The sequence goes on along the minus strand of CAZOQX010000004.1, from coordinate 4,550 downwards.
CACTTGATACCGCCTTTTGGCCGACCCAGTTTTACCAGTACGCCGGCGAAATTGCGGCGGGAGCGGCCATCTTTGTCTTTAACGGACCGGCCCGGCGGGGGTTTATAAGTATCCTGCGTCGCTATAAGGGGACTGCGATCAGATTAGGCGCGGGCAATGAAGCACTCTACTTCGGCGGTATTATCGCCATGCGTTATGCCATGCTGATTGCTCCGATTGCCGTCGTTCAGGCCGTCTCGTCGATCCAATCAATCTTCCTACTGCTAATCGGGCTAGCGCTCACTTGGCTATTTCCACACTGGATCAAGGAAGACGTCTCAAGGCGTCACCTAGTCCAGAAAATCGCTGCGATTCTGATAATGACGCTCGGCACGGTCATGCTATCTATCTCCACGCATTAGAAATTCTGAGAAGTCGTCAAGAGCCGAGAAGCTCTGGGACCGGCTAACCGGCCCCAGAGCTTCTCGCTGTCACATGCCGCCACTTGGTGTACTCTACCTGAGCCGCGGCTTCACTCGGGTAGCCCTCGTCACTCGACTGGCCACAGGCCTCGCAGGCGACGAATACAGAGTCGCCGATCTGCGTGTAGCGTGGCTGGTGAAGGGCCGAGGCGGACTCCGCTTTCGTCTGGAGCTCTACCCCATCTTGAGGTGAGACCGCCCATTCTCTGAGTATAGTCTCCTCCCGCTCCAGCACGCTGAGGTGTGAGGGCAACGCCGGATGACTTCCGAGCTGCGCCTGGCGAATCTTCTGCAGTGTCCACCCATCCCTAAGCGCTTCACTGATGGCCTTGGCCCGCGCCACGGCGTGGTCGGCAAAGAGCCACAGCCGACCTGGCGTACCAGTCGTCCCTGGTAGTGGCTCGACTAGGCCGATCTCTACCCAGTAGCGCAGCTGCCGGGGTGTCACATTCGCGAGCTTGCGAGCAGTATGAGCACGCATCTTCTGGGGTACCTTCACCTTTGCTCCTTAAAGAGGGGTACGTAGTTATTCTTCAAATTATTGCGAGATTAGGCAAGCATGGCCGTAATGGCATAAAATACTCGTATGTATATCGCGATTGATGTCGGGGGGACGAAGGTGCAAGTTGCCTCATTCGTTAAGGGCAAAATCAAACAGACCTACCGCTTTAGCACCACATCCGACTTTGAAACAACACTCAACCAGATTAGTGAGCTCGCCAAATTATTGGCATCAGAGGATAAAATCGAGGCCGTTGGTGTCGCCGCTCCTGGTCCGATCGATTTTGCGAGAGGCCAAATTTTGGATGCACCCAATTTGCACTGGCATCACCCCAGGGTAGTGGACGCGCTTGAGAAGGCTCTGGGAGCGCCGGTGGTGCTCGAAAACGACGCGGCGGCCGCAGGCTACGCCGAGACCTTGATGGGAGCTGGCAAAGACGCAAATAGCGTGCTCTACGTCACTATCGGCACGGGCATTGGTACGGGAGTGATTATCAATCAACAGATTTACCACGGCGCCCGCGGTACCGAGGGTGGCCACATGATTATTGACCCCGAGGGTCCCGAATGTAATTGTGGCGGCCGGGGTCACTTCGAGACCTTCGTGAGCGGTCCGGCGATTGAGCGCCGCTTCGGCCGGCCGGCCCATGAGATTTACGATAAGCCGACATGGGACAAAATCGCGGCCGATATGGCTCTAGGTCTGGTAAACATGATCACGCTACTTTCACCCAACGTGGTCATATTGGGCGGCGGCGTCAGCGTCCACTGGGCGCGCTTTAAATCCCCACTCGCTCGGCACCTCAAAGCCTTTAAGCGGCCCTACCTGCCCAAAGTTGTGCGGGCCAAATTTGTTGAAACCGCCCCGCTATATGGAGCCGAGTTGCTAGCCAGAAGACATTTTGAATCTGGAAAATAACTTTACCGCTTATGCTTGGCACTATACGCGCAAGTGCCTATACTCTTTAGATAGTTGGTGAGAAAAAGTACCCGCTAGCCCGAAACAGAAGCGTTTTCGCGATTTTAGTAGGAGGGTAACTTGGAAGAAATTATCAAACAATTCCCGCAATTCGATTACGAACCTGCGCGAATGTTTGTCTGGTCCCCCAGCGCCGATACTATTTATTACGACCCTAAACGCGTGAAAACTGCTAACGGCAAAATTGCCCTGCTCCACGAACTCGGTCACGCCATTTTGCAGCACCGCACTTATAAGTACGACATCGAACTACTGAACATGGAGATGGACGCCTGGGACATTGCCCGAGAGCTGGCCCCTCGTTTTGGCCTGAAAGTCGATGAAGATCATGCCGCCAATGCCATTTCCAGCTACGACTACTGGCTGAGTAAACGTGCCACCTGCCCCGACTGTAATACTTTCACCCTGCAAAGCGGCCGCAACCAATACAAGTGCTTCGCCTGCGGCATGCAGTGGCGGGTTAATCAGCGTCTGGACCGCCGCGTCAAACGCGACACCATCGAACGGTTCGAAACTGTCTTCGCCCACGACTTCGAATAATAAACCATAAAACCCAGCGTTCGGGCGACCCCAAGCTTTTCCTTGCCACCTTTGTACCAGCAAAAAGGTAGCCCAAAACTGGCCGGCCAGGACTCGCATCAAGTGGTCGGGCAAGTTTTAGATTGAGGAGAGGTTAAGGCCAGCGATTAACCACAACTAAAAAACTCCCGCGGGCGGGAGCTTCTTAGTCACCAATTAAAAACTTAAGCGGCTTTGCGACGGCTGCGCAGACCACCCCGGCGGCCAGCTACACGAGCTAGCTCAGGGTTCTTGGCGAAACCACCACCCCGGCTGATCTTACCGCCCTTTTGACCGATTTTCTCATAGAAATCCATACCGTAACGCTTCTTGTTCGTTTCGGCCGCCTTGCGACCTCCTACACGAGTTCCTGCCATAACTTACTCCTTTCATCCTTTTTAATGATTATGCCAATTTTGGTTTTAACCGACATTAGGGCTTTTAACAAAAACAGGAAAAGCTAGGCTTTTTGATTTGGAAAAAGCCCTAAAACAGTTGAGCTTAAAATACCATATCGGGCTTATGCTGTCAATACTTTTATGGTTTAAGCAGGGCTTGATTTTCAAGGTGTGTTCTCACATTAGCATAGCGCTTACGTTTATGTCAAACACTTTTTGTACCCAATCTTATCATGCTTATACTTAGCTGAGATTTTGAGTACAATACTTATCCTAATAATTTGGTGAGACTAAAAACCGGCCTGGCTGGCCGGCTTAGTTTACTCTGTAACTTTTACTCAGAGTCTTCGCGCTTGATCTTCTCTAGCCCTTCACGAATCTTGGCATTGGCACGCCCGATTTGGTCACGACGCTCTTTTTCCGTCCCTTCATCGTCGGCCAATCGATAACCCTCTGGCCATTCGCCCGTGCGTTCATGATGTTCAACCGCCGCCTCGGTATGCACTTTGGCGTTAGTTTCGGGATTCGCCATTTGCTGGCGCACGTCTTGCAAGTGCTCATCACGCTCATCGGCCTTGGCATTAGCCTCTGCCGCTTTCTGGTCTATGTCTTCGCGTAGCTTGTCCGCGCCCGGAGAATAATCAGCTTTTTCGATTTGTTCGTGGATATTATCGACTTCATCGGACAACTTGTCATAGTCGTTACTTAGCTCAGTGTGCTTGGCGCGTTCGGCAGAGTTATCAAATTCGGACATAATATTTCCCACTTTCTAGCTTTTATAATACTTGATTCGCTCGTTGCGGCAAGTGTCGCACAATCTATCGTGCCCTTCACGCATTTGCCCTGGTTCTTCGACTGTTTCTGCCATGTTTTCCTTTCGTTTTGGTTTCGTGAGATGAATACTGCCTAGAACATACTACTTATGCTTAGAAATTGCAAGTCCGCCGGCCCTGGCGCCAATCTGTTCAGCAAAAAGCAAAAAGACCCCATTTCTGGAGTCTTCTAGCATAATCCGGCACCGTGCTACTTTCCCCGAGTAAACGAGTATCATCGCCGCAGAGGAGCTTAACTGCCGTGTTCGGGATGGGAACGGGTGTATCCTCCTCGCCATGAGCACCGGGGTCTCGCAAACTTCAAGCCGGAGCCATTCATTTACGAGACCTCGACGCTCATAAAGAGCTTCGAGGCTCAAGGTTCATACGCATTGATCGCGCGCACAAGTTGCTAGCAAATCTTTACATAAGCAATCTAAGTCAATCGACCTATTAGTACGTCTCGGCTGAACGTGTTGCCACGCTTACACCTGACGCCTATCAACCACGTAGTCTACATGGGGTCTAATGGGGAAATCTCATCTTGGGGTGGGCTTCGCGCTTATATGCTTTCAGCGCTTATCCCGTCCGAACATAGCTACCCGGCGATGCCGTTGGCACGACAACCGGTACACCAGCGGTTCGTTCACTCCGGTCCTCTCGTACTAGGAGTCACTCCCCTCAAATTTCCTTACGCCCACACCAGATAGGGACCGAACTGTCTCACGACGTTCTAAACCCAGCTCGCGTACCGCTTTAATTGGCGAACAGCCAAACCCTTGGAAGGTGCTTCCCCTCCAGGATGCGACGAGCCGACATCGAGGTGCCAAACAGCGCCGTC
>CAZOQX010000003.1:0-66623 GCA_964582465.1 uncultured Candidatus Saccharibacteria bacterium | reverse complement strand
TAGCTTTTGGCACATTTGCCGGAATTGTCCGTTCGAACAACTTACAATCAGGGGCGCCAGGTTATTACCTTTTACGCTTGAATTTATTACAAAATATCCCACAATAACAAAGCTGATCGTAGAATTTCGATTAGAGAGGTGCAGAATGGCTGCCTTCGAACCGGGAATAGAGTATGAAGTGGAAGTCGAGGCTGATGGCCTGCGGCTCAAGCTTTCGGGTGTTAGGCTCGTAGGAGCCGAAGTCGCCAAGAACTTTGGCGGGCCCGAGTTGCTGTTCGATGTACAGGGTCGACTGCGGCTGTGGGTCGACGACGGCGACAAGATCAAGGCGAAGCCCAAGCGATAATGAGTTACTGGGGGAGGCATCGTGCCAAGCGCCGTCACTGGGTTAGATTAAGGCCCAGCCTGCGATTGGTAGAGCTATACGGGCCTCATTGTCCAGGCTGTGGCACTGAGGTCTACACCACTAGTCGACGTCTCAAATGCGCAAGCCCCATCTGCGACCGTTCGTGCCCCCGACGCTTGAGGAAGTTGCGGGCGTGGAGCCGCCAGACGGGCTGGAAAAGCCAACGCCAAGCGGCTGCGCTTACCCAACCCGAAAGTGAACACCGGCGCTGGTTGGGAACACTTGGTAACTAAGAGGCGGGGCTGGCGATTGTCGGTCCCTTGGGCCCAGGAATATTCTGGGCTCGGTTCATTTAAGCAGGTATAATTCGGATTGCTGGAGAGGTCGCATAGTGGACTAGTGCGCCGCACTCGAAATGCGGTGAGGCCGCAAGGCCCCCGTGGGTTCGAATCCCACCCTCTCCGCCATGGTTCGACAAGCTCACCATTCAGCGTGAGGTTGTCAAACCAAGTTGAAAAGGAAGGGAGGGACCGGGCCCCGGGCGTCAGCCTGGAGGTATATCCCACCCTCTCCGCCATTTGTGGCTTCAACAAGCCCTAAACAACACTCCCAACTATTTTAAATTTGACCAGATTCAAGGGCTTGGATTTTTTGGGATTGCTCAGCTGCGCCCACTTGGTCCCCTAGCTTTTGGTCCACCGTAACGAGCAGCTTACGCAACCCAATATCGGCTGGGGCCAGATTAACAGCCTTTACGAGATCGGCTTGGGCTGCCTGCCAGTTAGATTTGGCGGGACGAGCAATTAGCTCAAGCCGGGCCAGTAGCTCGTAGCGGCGACTGTTTTCAGTAGTCGAACGCAACAGCAAGTCCTTGGCCGGTTCGTAGTAGGCCTGAGAGTACAGTAAGTCGGCTAAGTTAATATCACCGGCCGCGGCTTTTTGTAGCGTGGTGAGCTCGCTAGTTTGGGCGGTGGGCAGGCTCGCTGTCTGGCCCCCTAGCGTCTGGCACATGACCCAAAGTAGACGCGCCTCCACTGTCGAGCTAAGATTCAACGAATCACGGGCCGAGTCGCGGCAAAGGGCGTAATTCTTTTGATGTAAGTAGGACTTGGAAGCAATAGTTTTAAGCCTATAATCGTGGTTCAGAGAATAAGCTTTATCGGCGGTAGCAATAGCGCCGGTATAGTTGCCAGCTGCGTAGCGTAATGTAGCGATGCGCTCGCCGCTTTCTGTAAGCGGCAGGAGGCCCAGTACGCGAATGGCCGCTCCCCTATCCCCTCTTCTGGCCAAAACGTCGGCTAGGCCGAAAGCTGCCACTTTATCGTGAGGATATAGCATCAGCGCAAGCTCATATAAAGCGATTTGTTTGCCGGTGTTTTTGGAGTGGCTGGCTGTAAGATCTAAACTGACTGCCCTACTCTTTCCCCAGGAGGAAACAGCCGGCCGGATCAAGATAAAAAACAACAGACTGGCAGCGACCACTGTGGCAGCCAAGGCAAAGAAACGGGTTTTGGGGTTTTTGTCCGGCATGATTCTATTCTAAAGCAAAACCGTTTCGTGTGAAACGCTAGGCTTTGAGCTGTTTGTCAAGACTTGCCACATCTGATCTGGCCTGCTCCAACTTGGTTTTTGTGTCATCCCGAAATTGGGCCGAAGCTTTGGCAAAACCTGGATCAGCCACCCGGCTCTCGAGCAACTTGATGTAGGCTCGCTTATCTTTCAGCTCCTTTTCAAGGCGGGATCGGCCATCAGCTAAGGCCCGGGCCGCCAGCTTAGCCGCGAAACTGTCGGTGTGTGACTGCGATGGTTTTAGCTCTCCCCTATCCGGCCAGGGTGAATTTATCAAATTACGGCTCTGCCAAGCCATATGCTGCCAGATTTGCTCTGACACGAACGGAGCGAATGGATGGGTTAGCTTCAAAATGGTCTCGAGGAAGTACACCAGGAGCGGCACATTGGCCGATTGCTTCGAGGCTTCCAGATAGACATCGGCTAGGTCGTTCCAGAGCACCTGGTAAACCGTCTGGGCGGCGTCAGAGAAGCGCAAGGTCTCAATCGATTTGGTCACCCGATCGGTGGCTTCATTGAGCCGAGTAGCCATCCAATGATCGGCCTCGGACTTTAACTCGGGAAGGGTGGGGGAGTAGTTTACGGCTTTACCAAGCGTAAATCTGGCCACGTTCCACAGTTTATTACAGAAGTTGCGGTAGCCGACGATTTTTTCTTCGCTCAAACTACCGTCATTGCCGGGAGTGACTCCCGTTATTAGGGCGAGCCTGAGCGCATCGGTGCCGTACTTGGTGGTCATATCGAGAGGATTAATTACATTGCCCTTTGATTTGCTCATTTTCTGGCCCTGGGCGTCGTTCACCAGTCCATGTAAGTAAACGGTGTGAAAGGGAACTTTGCCAGATCGGTAAAGACCAAAGAGGACCATTTTGGTGACCCACTTGGTCAAAATGTCACGACCGGTCTCCATTACCGAGCTCGGGTAGAAGCGGTCGAAGTCGCCAGTTGCCGTAAGGGTGGCATAGGGCCATTGTCCGGAAGAAAACCAGGTATCAAAGGTGTCGGTCTCGGCTCGGTAGCCGTCTTTGCCGTAGTAGGCTTCGGCTGCTTGATCGGAAGTGGCGAAGATGTGCGCGTCCTTGGTGGGGTCATTACTGGTTTTGTAGTAGATCGGTATGCGGATACCAAACCAGTTTTGCCGGCTAATATTCCAATCATGCTCAGATCTAAGCCAATCCAAGGCGACCTTTTTGAAGCGGCCAGGTACAATCTTCACTTCATCAGATTCGATAGCTTTGATGACGGGCTGGTTTAACCGTTCGATCCGAAGGAACCATTGCTCGGTGATGAGTGGCTCAATGATGGTACCGCAGCGTTCGTGGGTGCCCACGGCGTGGGTGAGGGGAGTGGTTTTAATCAGTTTGCCGGCCTTCTTCAGGAGTTCCAGAGTTTTGGCGCGAGCCTCCGTGACGGTTAGCCCGGCTAGTTCATCCGGTACATTGATCATTCGGCCTTCCAGATCGATAACGCTGATTTCAGGCAGATTATGGCGCCGCCCGATTTCATAATCGTTCGTATCGTGTCCAGGAGTGATTTTCAGCGCACCGGTGCCAAACTTGGGATCAACATAGGTATCGGCGATGATGGGCACGGGCCGGTCAACCAGGGGAACAGTGGCATTCTTGCCCACTAACTTCGAGAAGCGGGGATCATCGGGGCTGACAGCTACGGCTACGTCGGCGAAGATGGTTTCAGGCCGAGTCGTAGCTATCTGGACGGTGTCGTAATCAAGCGTGTAAAGCTCGTCGGTTTGATCCACATGCTTCACTTCGATGTCGGCAAAGCTGGAGCGGCAATTGGTGCACCAGTTCACAATCCGATTGCCACGATAAATCAGGTCGTCCGCCATCATTTGCTTGAAAGTCTGGTAGACGATTTCGATAATATCGGGGTCGAGCGTGAATTTAAGACGCGACCAGTCCAAAGAAAAACCCAGTGACCGGAGTTGGCTAATGATTTTGGGCTGGTTGTTCAGCGTAAATGCCAACGCTTGTTGGTAAAACTCTTCGCGCCCCAGATCAAATCGAGATTTACCTTGTTTGGCTAGTTCCCGCTCGAACACTACTTGCGTCTCAATGCCGGCGTGATCCGTACCCGGTAACCATAAAGTTGGATGGCCACTCATGCGGTGGTAACGCACCAGAATATCCTCCACCACATACATAGCGTGCCCCAGGTGCAGATCGCCATTAGCGTTGGGGGGCGGCAAAATAATCGAAAAGGGCTGGCCTTTAGCCTTAAGATCGGGTTCAAAGACACCGGATTCTTCCCACAACTTATAAATAGCGGCCTCGTATTTGGCCGGATTGTAAGCTTTCTCCATTTCCATAAGGCTAATCTTACAATTTCTGCCAGGTGTCTGCTAGCTCATGCTCAGAATCGGATTGGCTTTCAGCTTGGTAGGATCGGTCGCGCGGCCGGCGTGGGCAAGGTGATAGCCCAGCGCGGCGACCATGGCGGCGTTATCGGTACACAAGTTCATCGGAGCGTATTCGATGGCGATGGGTAGACGGGCTTTGAGCTCGTCACGCAACCTTTGGTTAGCGGCAACTCCTCCTGCGATTACAACAGATTGGGGATGGAATTGTTCATAGGCTGATAGGGTAGCGTTAACCAGGATATCCACGACCGTTTTTTGGAACGAGGCGGCGAGGTCATTAATCTGATTCTTGGATAAAGATTTGGCGAGCCCGGCGGAAGGAGCAGTGAAGTCCTTGCCGACTAGGTTTTGAACGAGGCGTAATACAGCCGTTTTAAGGCCCGAAAAACTAAAGTCGTAGTTTGAGTCGAGTTTGGGTTTTGGCAGAGCGTAAGCGGCTTCATTTGCGCCCAGAGCGGACTTGGCAATGGCGGGGCCGCCGGGATATCCGAGATCAAGCAGCTTTGCCACTTTATCGAATGCCTCACCAGCGGCGTCATCTCGGGTTTGGCCTAAAACGGTGTAGTCCAAATGTTTCTTAAACAGTACTAGCTGGGTGTGGCCACCAGAGACGATTAACGCCAGTAGAGGGAAGGCCGGGGGGCGTTTTGTGTCTAGAAAATTGGCGTAGGCATGCGCTTCGACATGATCGACGCCGTAAAGCGGTATGTGCTTGATCTCAGCCAGGGTTGCAGCCGTGAGCGTGCCGATCATGAGAGAGCCTAGAAGCCCGGGGCCAGCCGTCACGGCGATGCCATCAATCTGACCCCAGTTGAGCTTTGCTTCCTTCAGGGCGAGCGCCACCACGGGCACGATTTCCCCGATGTGTGAGCGGGCAGCAAGCTCGGGAATGACGCCGCCGTACTGGGCGTGCAAGTCGATCTGAGAGGCCACGATGTTCGACAAAATGTGTTTGCCATCTGCCACGACCGCGGCGGCAGTTTCATCGCAGGAGGTTTCGATGCCCAGAATATTCATGCCTCTATTTTAACGGGCTCGCCTTTGGTCACCAAGTTCAGCTACAATAACCTTATGCTCACGGAAGTGACGGACCAAAAGCAGTGGAACGAACTGGTCGAGGCTAGCCCCTATGGCCATCCTTTGCAACTATGGGAGTGGGGCGAATTGAAGCGTTTGAATGGTTGGGAGCCGAGACGGTGGCAGGGTGAACACGGTGCTGCTCAAGTGCTTTTTTGGCCGATTCCTGGAACGGGTTTCAAGGTTGCATATGTGCCGCGAGGACCAGTAGCTGACCCGACTAGGGCCGCGGGGTTGCTGAGGGAGTTGGCGGAACTGGTGCGTACGCGCAAGGCGTTGTATTTAAAAGTTGAACCGGCCTGGCCACCCGGCACTCTGCCGCACGGCTGGCGGCGATCCAGGCAGCCGGTACTTATGAGTGAAACCTACACGATCAACTTGCGGCGCGATCAAACGGAGATAATGGCGGACATGCGGCCAAAGGCACGGCAATACATGCGTAAGGCTGAAGCTGAGGGGGTGAAAGTTAGACGGGTCACCTCCCCTGATGAGTTGGCCGACTTCTGGCGCATTTACGCGGATACGGCCAAGCGGGCCGGTTTTGGGCTGCATGATTTTGATTATTACAAACACTTGTTCGAGCTTGCGCCCGAGCGGAATTTCGTAGCCTACGCCGAGGTTGGCAGCCGCCCGGAGGCGTTTGTCTGGCTAATGACAGGTGGGGGAGTAGCTTTTGAGCTTTACGGTGGCATGACGGCCGCGGGGGCGGCAGCCCGGGCAAATTATTTACTAAAGTGGCGGGCCATTGAAGCGATGCAGGCGGCGGGGCTCAGCACCTATGACTTTAACGGTCGGCTGAACGAGGGCGTCAGCCAGTTTAAAGCCAACTTTGGACCAGCCGAAACCGACTATATTGGTAGCTTGGACCTGCCCTTTAATTTTGCCCTGTATAACGTATTGGTCGGATTGTGGCCGGTGCTGAAACCTGTTGGTCGACGGCTGATCAAATTGGTGCGCCGATGAGGTCTGCGACCCCGGCTGAAACAGCAAAGTGGGACGAGCTGGTGGCGGCGAACCCTGATGGCGGCAACGTACTCCAGGTAGCGGCATTTGCCGAGACCAAGCAGCGCCACGGCTGGAACCCCCATTATTTAATCGGAGAATTAGCGGCAGGAGAGGTGGCGGTGCTGGCCCTCAGCCGGCGGACAGCGCTGGGCGAATTGTGGTATGTGCCCAAGGGCCCCGGCGTAGCAGATTTCGATCAATTCCAAAAACTCCTTCCCCAGTTGGCGGCAGCAGCCACAGGCGCCCTATTGGTCAAAGTTGAACCAGAATTGTTGCGCGAAGATGTTAAAGCCGATCAACTCTCCCGACTGGGGCTGATCAAGGCCCACGATTTGCAGTTAAATGTTGATACTGTAGTGGTGGACTTAGCGCCGGAGGAGGAAGAAATTATCGCGAGTTTCAAACAAAAAACTCGCTATAATATTCGGCTGGCCGAGCGCAAAGGAGTCCTCATTGAGCCGGTGCCCACGGATCGCGATTCAATTCAACAAATGTATAAGCTCATGCAAGCCACCAAGGAGCGCGCCGGATTTTATCTGCGCTCAATTGATTACTTTGCAGACTTTTGGCACTTGCACGCTGCCGGCGGAACTGGCCAGATGTTCTTTGCGCGTTACGAGGGTCAGGTGCTCGCCGGAGTTTTCGCTACTTTTCTGGGTAAAAAGGGCCTGTATAAGGATGGTGGCTCGACCCGAGAGCACTCAGATCTGCAAGCGGCCTATTTACTGCAGTGGGAAGTGATGCGCTGGCTGAAAGCCCGCGGTGTTACGGAATATGATTTGCACGGCACACCTCCGGCCGCCGAAATCGATAACCCAGACCACCGTTTTGCCGGTTTGGCCCGCTTCAAAACTGGCTTTAATCCATATATCACTGAATACGTCGGGCTGTGGGATTTGCCGCTGGCGAGTGCCCGCTACCGAGTCTGGACTAAGCTCGGTGAACGTCTCGTCCAGGCCTATAATGTGAAAGTTAAGCACGAGCTGTTCTACTGATGGAAGAAAAATTTCGCAGATTAGTAAAGTTCTTTATTCCGAAGCGGCTGTTCAAATTAATTGAGCCGTGGGGGCACACCGGCGAAATGATGCTCGCGCAGCTGCTCGGTGGCTTTCCGGCGCGAAAATTGAAAATTATCGGTGTAACTGGTACAGACGGCAAAACCACGACCAGCACCTTAATTCATAGCATGCTGAAAGCGGCGGGGTTTAAGGTTGGGTTGGTGACGACCGTTTCCGTGGATGTGGGAGATGGGCTGCGGCCAAATCCGACTCGGATGACGGCGATCCAGGCTTTTCCGCTAGTGAAGATTTTGAAGCAAGCCCGGGCCCACCAGCTTGATTGGATCATTATTGAAACGACCAGCCATGCTCTGGCTCAGGGTCGGCTGTGGGGGATTCGTTATTCGCTGGCTGTGATGACAAATGTGACGCATGAGCATCTGGATTATCACGGCTCTTTTGAACGTTACCGTGATGCGAAGCTGCGACTGTTTAAACGGGTGGCCCAAAATCCTCACAGTTCAGGTGTGGGAGTGGTGAATGCCGAAGACCCTAGTGCGGATTTGTTCGCTGGGGTGGTACCTAAACCGTTGACGTATGGGATTTCCAAAGGGGAATTGCGAGGGTCTAATATTACTGCCGAGGCGGGCGGCAGTGGTTTTACGGCCAGTTATAGGGACCGGACATTGAATTTGTGGCTGAATTTGCCCGGCAGCTTTAACGTGCTAAATGCTTTGGCGGCGATTGGAGTCGGCATCGCGCTTAAACTAAGCGACAAGCAAATTGAAGACGGGATTGTTGGCGTAAAAAGCGTCGAGGGACGAATGAACACGGTTGATTTGGGCCAGGATTTTACCTTGATTGTGGATTATGCCCACACGCCCGAGTCGTTTGAAAAGGTCTTTGCCGAAATTAAACCGGTGACCAAAGGGCGCCTGATTGTGGTATTCGGTAGCGCCGGTGAGCGCGACCACGCTAAGCGGCCGATGCAGGGCGAGGTAGCGGGGAAGTGGTGTGATATCGTGGTGATCACGGAAGAGGATGATCGGACCGAGGATGGCTTGGTGATTATGGACGAAATCGCGGCGGGCGCGAAGAAGGCTGGCAAAAAGCTTGACCAGGATCTTTTCCTGGTGCATGACCGCTCTAAAGCGATCAAAAAGGCGGTCGATTTAGCTAAAAAAGACGATACGATTCTGCTGCTCGGTAAGGGGCATGAATCAAATATTCTGCACGGAAAGGAAAAACGGCCGTGGGACGAGATGGCTGAGGCTGCCAGGGCAATCAAGCGAGGCCCAGGTGAATAAGAAACTTTCTTGGCTCAGTTTTTACTTTGCTTTCCTGATGTTTGCTGTAGCCGCCTTGTGGCGCTGGCCATTTCTACTAGTGTTTGCGCTAATTGTGGCGGCCATAGTCAAACACCGCCACCTGCCGCTTAAGCACGAATCGCGTTGGTTCTTGCTCACTCTCATAATGGGGTTTTTGGCTGAAGCTTTTTTAGTTAACATTTCCCATGCTTGGGTTTACGCCCGGCCTCAACTGGCCGGCGTACCGATCTGGATGCCGCTTTTATGGGCTAATTTGAGCTCGATCGTGGTTTCCGCGTATGAAGAAGTTGGCCGCAAATGAGGAAGAAATGGCCTTGGCTGGTAGTAATTGTAGTTGTGCTAGGTGCTTTTGGGTTGTGGTTGTATTACCACTCGCACACTGGTCAAACGGCGACAATTTCCGGTACGGCCATGGTTAGTCCCACCAGCCCCGTATGCCAGTTTGGCGGGCCGTGCAGCAAGCCTCTCCTTAGCTACTCGGTTGAAGTAAATGATTCTGCCGGAAAAAAAGTGGCAAAAACTAAATCTGATATGGATGGTAAGTTCAGAGTTAAAGTTAAGCCGGGTCGCTATACTTTGATCGGTACAGCCATCCCCGTGAATCTGGCTATAGGTGGCGGGCAACAGCCAGTGGTAGTGGCTGATGGCGAAGACGTCCGGGTGGTAATTCGATTTGATTCGGGGATTAGGTGAAATTATGAAGAAGCTGATCGTTTTTGATTTGGATGGCACACTCACCGAAAGCAAAGTGGAACTTAGTGCCGAGATGGCGGAGCTGATGCGTAAACTGCTCGCGCGATACGAGGTGGCGGTAACTAGCGGGGCGGCCTTTGAGCGCTTCCAAACCCAGCTGATTGACCCGCTACGGGCTAGTGTCGAGGAGCTAAAGAATCTGCACATTTTGCCGACGAACGGCACGAATTATTTTCGTTACGATTTGGATAGATCGGCTTGGACCGAGATTTATGCGGACGAGATTCCGGCGGCGGCGAAGGCAAGCATTGCCGCAATTATTGAACAAACGGCGAAGCAGCTCGGCTACTGGGAACCGCAGCCGGCTGGGGAAATTATTGAAGACCGCGTTAGCCAAATGACATTTTCGGCCCTAGGGCAGCAGGCCAAGCTTGGAGAGAAGCAGTCCTGGGACCCTGATGGCATCAAGAGGGCCAGGTTGCGCGCGGCGCTCATCCCCAAGTTGCCTGATTACGCCGTACATACTGCCGGACTAACCTCGATTGATGTAACTCTGCAAGGAGTGGACAAGGCCACCGCCATCACTAAGCTTAAAGATGTGTTGGGCCTAGAGAGGGACCAGGTGGTTTACGTTGGTGATGCTCTCGCCCCAGGGGGTAATGACGAGGTGGTGAAGCTGGCTGGGTATGACGTGATTAAGGTGAAAGGCCCAGAGGACACGGCACGTCAGATAGAGGGTCTGATCGAAGCGGCCACGCTTGACACTAAGAATTGATCTAGCTACCATATTTCTAGCGTTAGCACTCATATACTGCGAGTGCTAAATACTTAAGCGCTTTAAGGAGGCAATGATGAAATTACAGCCTTTGGCTGACCGTCTGGTCGCAAAATCGCTGGAAGCCGAAGACCGCTCACCAGGAGGCATTATTTTGCCCGATACTGCCAAAGAAAAACCCCAAATGGGCGAGGTAGTGGCAGTCGGCAAAGATGTGAAAGAAGTAAAGGTGGGCGACAAGATCATGTACACCAAATACGGGCCCACCGAAGTGAAGGTGAGTGGCGAAGAGCTTTTGTTATTAAAAGAGGAAGATGTCCTCGCAGTCGTAAAGAAGTAGGAGAGAAGAATGGCAAAGAAAGTTTACTATGATGACGAAGCGCGCAATCGGGTGCTCGCCGGCGCCAAAGAACTCTACGACGCCGTGCGCGTGACGATGGGGCCGAAGGGCCGCAATGTTGTGATTGGTAAAAGTTATGGTAACCAGACTGTGACGCATGATGGCGTGACAGTGGCTAAGGCCATCGAAGTGGCTGAAAAACAAGATAAAGATACTGACACGCTGGGCCACAAAGTCGGGGCCGAATTGATCAAAGAGGCCGCATCCAAGACCAACGACCAAGTTGGCGACGGCACCACTACTGCCACAATTCTGGCCTACCACATCTTAAGTGAGGCCAACAAGCTTATTACGGCTGGTCATAACCCAATGGAACTGCGCAAAGGCTTGGAATACGCCCAAGATTTTGTCCTAGGCTACCTCGGCAAAGCGGGAGTGACGGAGCAGATTAAAGGCAAGAAGGAAAAGATCGCTCAAGTTGCCACCGTTTCGGCTGGCAACCCCGAGATCGGTCAGATGATCGCAAATGTCATCGAGGCGGTCGGCGAAGATGGCTCCGTCACCGTCGAGCAGTCCCAGAGCTTGGGGATTGAAAGCGAAGTGGTTGAAGGTTTCCAAATTGATCGCGGTTACGTCAGCGCCTATATGGTGACCGATCCGGGGCGCATGGAAGCCGTTTACGAAAAACCTTTAATTTTGGTGACCGACAAAAAGGTCGGCTCAATTCAAGAAATTTTGCCGCTACTCGAGAAAATTGCCCAGGGCGGGAAGAAAGAGCTCGTCATTATTGCCGAAGACGTTGAGGGCGAGGCTCTAGCCACGCTTGTCTTGAACCGTTTGAAAGGCGTCTTTAATACGCTCGCCATCAAGGCGCCGGCCTTTGGTGATCGCCGCAAGGCCATTCTTGAAGACATTGCCGTTCTCACTGGTGCCACCATGATCTCTGAGGACCAGGGCCATACCTTTGAGAATGCCGATGTGAGTATGCTCGGCAGCGCGCGCAAGATTGTAGCCGACAAGGATAACACCACGATTGTTGAGGGATACGGTGACCCGGCGGCCATTAAAGATCGCATTTCTCAATTGAAGCTGCAGGTCGAAAAGGCTACTAGCGAATTCGAAAAGGAAAACTTCGAGAAGCGACTAGCTGCTCTAAAAGGCAAAGTTGCTGTCATCAAGGTTGGTGGCGCGACCGAAACTGAGATTGAAGAAAAGAAATTCCGAGTTGATGATGCCGTGGCTGCGACCAAGGCGGCGGTGGCCGAGGGGATTGTGCCGGGCGGGGAAGTGACGCTAGTGAACTTCGCGAAGGTGCTCAGCCAGAACAACCCCAAGCTCTCGGAAACCCAATTAGCTGGGGCCAAGATTCTCGCCAGTGCTTTGCAGGAGCCGTTTAAGCAGTTAATGGCTAATGCCGGTTTGAATGCCGAGCAAAAACTAGCCCAAGTTTGGGACGGCGCGTTCGGTCATGGATTTGATGTGAACGAGCCGGATAAACTGGTTGATATGAAAACTAAAGGGATTGTGGATCCGGCCAAGGTCACGAAAGAAGCTATCCAAAACGCTGTGAGTGTGGCCGGGACGGCCATGACCATGGGTGCTCTGGTAGTGGATATTCCCGAACCGCCTGCGGCCGGCGGCGCGCCGGGCGGCGGCATGCCCATGGGCGGCATGGACTACTAAGGCCTAACCCACGATTTTCAAAAAGGAGCCCGCGTGCTCCTTTTTTGTTATGCTTGTAAATTACTTCGAGGTGATGAAAAATTGGTTGGACCCAGCCCCGAGGAGGGAAAGTGAGTCTGCTCTCAAGAGAAGAAGACATTCGGGCCACAGCTTTGTTCCAGGCCCTGTCTTTATGGCATCCCCGGGCGGCGGGTGCGGTACATTCGCCCGTTGGGATAGTGAGGATTCGCAATGTCTTGGCCACGACCCTGGTCATCTCTGCTTACATCGACGCAAGCGGCGCCGATACCACGGTTGAAGAGGTCCCAAGAGAGCACACACGACTCTCAGCTCAAGAGGTGCGCCGCTCGCTGTCGATGAGGGCAGCTGTCGAGTTCTTGAGCTGGAAGGGCCGCGACCCGGTAAAGGATAAGCCGGCAGAGGATGAAGCCTTGCCAGGGGTAGCAGACGTCTTCCTTCACTTCATTATGACCGGGGATGAGCCCATCTACCCCGACTAGCCACATGCCCGTCATCTGACGCGAGGAGTTTCGCCTGGATGGCGGGCTTCTTGCATCATACGTTTATGGCATAATAGAGACATGTCTGATGTTCGTGAGGTTGATCAAGGTAATGCACTGGCAGTAATCGCCGGCCAACTAACCCAACTGAAACAGCAATTTCCGCTTGCTATTAATCTGCCTCTGCCCAGCAACGTGGTTCTTGTCGGAATGGGTGGGTCGGCATTGCCAGGTGAATTTATTAAGTGTTGGTTGCGTGACGATCTGCAAGTGCCCTTCGAAATCGTGCGTGATTATAATTTGCCGGCTTGGGTGGGTGAAAATACTTTAGTGATAGCTTCTAGTTACTCAGGTGATACCGAGGAGGCACTATCTGCGCTCGAGGACGCCAAGGGGAGGAATGCTAAAGTTGTCATCTTAGCCTCTGGCGGAGATCTGGAAAAGGTGGCCGAACGCGAGCAAATCCCTATGCTCAAAGTCCCAGCGGCCCTGCAGCCCCGCCTGGCCGTTTTCTTTGCGCTCAAAGCACTGGCGACGCTACTTGAGTCGGTCGGTCTAGTTAGTGGTGCAACGGCTGAGCTGGAAGAAGCGGGGGAGTGGTTAATTAAAGAAATCGCTAGCTGGAGTAAAGACAAGTCGGTGGCGAATAACCCCGCAAAGCAACTGGCCCAGGATCTGCAGGGGCACGTCGTGGTGGTTTACGGTAGCACCCAAATGGCGCCGGCAGTTTTAAAGTGGAAGATTGATCTGAATGAAAACGCCAAGAATCTAGCTTTTTATTACCTCTGGCCTGAATTTAAACACAACGAATTCCAAGGATGGCTCCACCCGGAGCAACCAAAGCTGAAAGTGGTGCAGATTAAATCCAGCTTTGATCATCCACGCGTTGTTAAAAGCTACGACATCGTGAGCCGTCTGCTCGCTGGGCATATGCCTAAGCCCCTGGTAGTGGAGGCCAAGGGCGAAACCAAGATCCAGCAGATTTTATGGACGACGCTGCTCGGCGATTTCGTGAGCGTGTATCTCGCATTTCTAAACCGGGTTGATCCACTGCCTGTCGATTTGGTTGAAGAGCTTAAAAAAGAATTAGGCTAGTTGTTACTCGTATCTTAACGCTTGGATTGGGCGCTTGCGGGCTGCCTTGATAGCTGGCGCGATGCCAAAGACCACGCCTATTAGCGTTGAAACACCGAAGGCGAGCAAAATAGCACCGAGCGTATAGACCGGATGAATTTTCGCGAATTTCTCCGCCAGTTGTCCCTGCACAAGCGATAGGCCGAGGCCCAGGAGCCCACCGATGAAGCTGATCACCACCGCTTCGATTAAAAACTGCAGCATAATGATGGAAGCGGAGGCGCCGATGGCCTTGCGGATGCCGATCTCGCGAGTGCGCTCGGTGACCGACACCAGCATGATATTCATAATGCCGATGCCGCCAACCAAGAGGGCGATCGAAGCGATGGCGACTATGAAGGTGGTTAGCAGATTTAATATTTGGCCGGTGGCGCTGATAATATCTGATTGCTTTAGCACGCTGAAGTCCTCTTGGCCGCCATGATTTTTAAGCAGTTGCTGCTTTAAGCTGGAAACGGCAGGGTTTACCGAGCTAGCTGAGTCAACTTCGACCACGATTCTCAGGATCTGAAGTGGGCTTTTGGTGAGCTTAACGGCGCTATTTTCGGGGATGTAGACGGCATCGTCCAGACTGGGGCCGAAATTAAAACCGGTGTTTGGTGAGGCAGCAAAAACGCCAACGACTTTGAACGGCGTAGTTCGAATTGTAACGGTTTGGCCCACGGCGGCGTGATCGCCAAATAAGCTGGCAGCAGCCTTGCTGCCGAGTACCACCACATCCTGAGTCGTATCGGTAGTCTTTAGGAAGCGGCCAGCCGCAAGGGTTTGTTTTTGAATTTCATTAAAACTCGGGGTGGTAGCAAGTAGGAGGGCCGACGGGTCCTGGCTGGCTCCCTGAGAGATCAAACCCGAGAACAGACTGATCGGGGCTACACTTGTAATGTGGGCTAGTTTTTTTACCGAATCGACGTCCTGGGAGGTTAGAGTAGTGGTCCCAGCGCCGGCGGAGGGGTTTAGGGAAGTTTTGCCGTTTTTGTCGGTGGTAATTAATTGTCCCGGCGTAATAAAAACGCTATTGGCACCAAAACTATTAATTTGCTTGGCGACCTCAACTTTGACGCCTTGGC
Source organism: uncultured Candidatus Saccharibacteria bacterium (assembly GCA_964582465.1). Lineage (GTDB taxonomy): Bacteria > Patescibacteriota > Saccharimonadia > UBA4664 > CAZOQX01 > CAZOQX01. The sequence continues at coordinate 51,728 of CAZOQX010000003.1, read as the reverse complement.
CAATCGCGATGATTGTTGTAACCGATGCTACACCAATGATAATGCCGAGCATGGTTAGGAATGAGCGCAGCTTGGCGCCACGTAGCGAACGTAGGGCCATTTTAAAGTTTTCCCAGATCATACGGTTCTCCTGGGTTGGATGCGGCCGTCGCGAACGGTAATGGTGCGGTGGGTAAAGGCGGCTACCTCTGGATTATGGGTAACCACGATAATGGTGACGCCGGCTTTATTCAGGACTTTGAGCTGCTCCATGATGGCCCGGCTATTTTTGCTGTCCAAGTTGCCGGTGGGTTCGTCGGCTAGCAGCAGACTTGGCTTATTGGCGAGGGCTCGGGCGATAGCGACGCGCTGGGCTTGGCCGCCGGAGACCTGGGTGGGTTTATAGTCGGCGAAGGCGTCTAGCCCGACTTGTTTTAAGAGCCGAGCGGCGCGGGCGTGGCGCTCCTTGGCGCTAAGACCGGCGTAGATCATCGGTAGCTCGATATTTTGTAATAGCGTTAGGCGGGGGATGAGATTAAAGTTCTGGAAAACGAAGCCGATTTTCTGGCGCCGGAATTTGGCCAACTTGCGGTCGGGCAGATTACCAACTTCCTTGCCGTCTAGCAGATAGTGGCCGCTGGTGGGAGTATCTAGCAGGCCCAAGATGTTCATTAGAGTTGATTTGCCCGACCCGGACGGCCCGCTAATGGCTACAAAATCGCCCTTACTCACTTCAATATTAATATCGAATAATACGGGCGTCGGGGTGGCCTGGTCGTGAAAAACTTTGTTAACTTGCTTGAGGGCGATTACGAGCATAGCCTAATTGTAAATCCGCGTCAGTGGTTTGGCTAATCAATTGACAAACTAAAGCTTAAGTGGTATTATCCTAATTAAATCCCAGCTCGTATGGGCTGGTGACTCCCCAAAGGAGTAACGGCGAGAGTGTCGGCCTGACAGACACCGTACCCCAAAGGGGGTGGCATGACGAATTGGTTGGAAAAGCTCGAGATAGTCGATTGTCCTTCTGACGATCGACTGGCGGATTGCTATAAATTCGCCTTCAGTCCGGTGAAACTGTTCGCCAAGCTCGATCTCGCGAATGGCCACACCGTCTACGCACGCATCCGCCGTCTCGAGCACGAGGACGGTTCTGGTCACACGCACAACATCGAGGGCATGGTCATGTCTGAGACGTTGGACGGCGAAGTAATCGAGACCCACAAGAGGTGGGCAGTGGGGGGATTCGTCAATACCACCACCCGCAAGGGGTACCTGTGGATGGCCGAGGACCGAGCGGCTCTCTCCCAGCTCATTTAGTCCCGCTGATCGACAATGCATCAAAAGTGATGCCCCGTCGTGAGGCGGGGCATCACTTTTTAAAGTCAAACCTTTTTGAAATTGGCGGAGAGGGAGGGATTCGAACCCTCGGAAGCCTTGCGACTTCACCCGCTTTCCAAGCGAGCGCACTAGGCCACTATGCGACCTCTCCTTGCCCAGGATCTAATTTTACTAGTTACCGAGCTATTGTGAAGTTTTAATCTTCTGGAGTGTTGAGATTTGGGCGCTGACATCGCGGATGATGCTCGCAGCTAAATCCTTAGTTTCGGAGTGTTGCAGGGTGGGCTGGAACTGCTTGGCAATGCTGAGGCTATCTTTCAGGTAGGGTAAAATCGCCGCAACAAAGTCGTTATCAAAACTGCTCGAGCCATTCAAAGCCTCAGCATTGGCTTTTACGACTTTGATTGAGCCGGCATTACGGGGTAGATTGGCGCCGTACCACTTTTTGTCCCAGTCCTTCATTTGGTTGATCTCGCTCGGCATTACTACGCGCATGCTCGCGGCGGCGTTTAAGACGTCGGGTGTTTGGGAGTTTTGGGTTGTGGCGGTAGCGGCTACAGCCACAGCTTGCTGGAAGTTCGCCGTCTCTCGCTCCATGAATTGTTTGTCCGGCCCGGCGGAGTGATTAGCAAAAATGAGGATGATCGCGATGAGGACGGCTAGGCCTAGGCCGCCGAAGAGGGCGACTTTCTTGTAATTAGGGCCGGCGGTGGTTGGTTCCATCAGCTTAATTTAATCACATAAAACGCTTAAGTTCGAACTGCCCTTATGCTTGTAACGTGAAAGGATGTCGTCATATTCTAGATCTAGCGGACGGCTGGTCGTTCAAGAAGTTCTCTGCGACGCCCACTTGCGACTCGGGCCCGAGGCCAGGTGGCGGCACGTATGACTAGGACGCACAGTGACCATGGCAGCTGCGTATGTGGGTGAGTCTGAGATGCTAGGACAAGTCCCTCCCAGTCTCCGTTTTCGTCTTCCAGAGAGGATTCCCTGTGGCAGCACCGGGTACCGAGCAAGCGACTCCGAGCCAGAACAGCGCGACGCGGCGTCGGGACTTCTTCAAGGTGGGGCCGCCGCATGACTGCGAGGATTGCTCGCACTGCTGGCTGGGGTCTTGCCTCCTGTGCACTCACTGTGTCGCCAGTATCCGCGAGGATGCCAGCATCTATAACTCACAGTGACGACACAGCACAGCGGTTCAAGCGGGCCCTGCCGGTCATCCGGCGGGGCTCTTGCTTTCAAGTGCTACAATTACTTCTAATGGATGAAGTGGCGGAAATTAAAGAACGCCTGGGTGTGGCCGAGGTGGTGGCTAGCTACGTTCAGCTCAAGCCAGCCGGGCGCAATATGAAAGGCGTTTGTCCGTTCCACAACGAGAAGACGCCTAGTATGATGGTGAGCGCCGAAAAGGGTATTTGGCACTGCTTTGGCTGCGGCGAGGGCGGCGACATCTTTAAATTCGTGATGAAAATGGAAGGCTTGGATTTCCGGCAGGCCTTGGAGGTGCTAGCTAAACGGGCCGGGGTGGAATTAAAGAGCCGGGGGCCGAGCAACACCAAGCTGAAAGACCGGCTTAAGGCTGCCATGACGCTTGCCGTCAAGTACTATCAGCTTAGCCTGACCAAGAACCCGCGAGCCCTCGATTATATGAAGCAGCGCGGACTGACCAAGCAGTCAATTCTAGATTTTCGGCTCGGCTATGCACCGGTGACGCAGTCAGGGCTGACCACCTTTATGACCAAGCAGGGCTTTACAATAGCTGAGCTCAACCAGGCTGGGCTGACGGGCCAGCGCGACAATCGCACGTTTGATATGTTTCGTGGGCGCATAACTTTTCCGATTTCTAATGAGCGCGGGGAGCCGGTGGGCATCGCCGCGAGGATTCTTGATCCGACGGCCACCGGGCCAAAGTATTTTAATACCCCGCAGACACTGATTTATGACAAGGGTCGGGTGCTCTACGGCTTCCACTTGGCCAAAGAGGCGGTCAAACAACATGACGAACTTGTAATAGTAGAGGGGAACATGGACGTCGTGGCAAGCCACCAGGCCGGCGTGAAACAGGTGGTAGCCTCGAGCGGCACAGCGCTTACGCTCGACCAATTGAAGATGGTTGGCCGGCTGACAAAGAACGTCAAACTGGCCTTTGATCAAGACGCCGCCGGACTGCGTGCCACGGAGCGGGCTATTGACCTGAGCCAGCAGCTGAATTTAACACTTTCGGTCGTGGATATGGCTGGCGCCAAGGATCCCGACGAGCTTATTAAGCAAAAGCCAGAGCTGTGGCAAACCGCCGTTTCCGAGGCTAAATACGTCATGGACTGGTTGTTTGAGCGCCACGCGGCAGGCAGCGATCTGGCGAGTGCCCTGGGCAAGCGCAGTTTTACCGATCAAATCATACCCGTACTCAAATATCTGCGTGATCCGGTGGAGCAAGAGCATTACATTAAACTTTTGGCTGAACGGGTCGATGGTGAGCCCGCCGTAATTAAAGAAAAACTGAGTCAAGCCGAGCCGAAGCCTGTCCGCCAGATGGAGGCGAAGGAGAAGGCTGACCCACTGCAGTTGAGCCGCGAAGAGGTGGTGGAGGAGAACTTGCTGGCTCTGAACTTAGTCTTTCCCGATCTGCGCGCTAGCCTGGCCGATATGGACGAAGAATTGTTCAGCCGGAGTGAGCACCAAGCTATTTGCAAATTTCTCAAAGCCAGGCCGGCCGCTACTTCTGACCAGATAGCGAGAGATCTGACAGAACTGTCAGATTATGTTAAAATCCTTTCATTAAAGGGCGAAGAAGAATATTCCGAGATCGGACCGCAAGACCGCAGTTTCGAAGCCTTCCACTTGGCAAAAGAACTAGTCGTGTTGGCCACCCGGAGACGCCACGAAGAAATTACGCATCAAATTAAAGAGGCCGAGCGAGCCGGTAGGCGCGATTTGGCCCAAAAGTTGATGGCCGAACACCAAGCGCTGTCGGCCAAGGTAAAGGAGTTATAATGCCGAAAAAGGTTCAGAAACCACAAGAAGAAGATGCGTCGACCAATTCCGAAGTTGAACAGCTGATTGCCAAGGGCAAGGAGCGTGGCTATGTCACACAGCAAGAAGTTAGCGCGATCTATGGCGAGGCCGAGGATAATGTCGAGGAGCTCGATGAGTTTTACCAGCAACTGTTTGATGCCGGCGTTGAAGTAATTGATCAGCGCGATGAGCTGATGTGGGGCCAGGGCGAAGAGGAAGAGGAAACCCAGCCCGAGAAGCCCGAAACGTATATCGATGACACAGTGGCCGACGATTCGGTTAGGCTGTACCTGCGCGAAATTGGTAAAATCCCTTTGCTGAAAGCCGAGGAAGAAGTAGCGCTCGCGAAGCGGATCCAGAAGGGCGTGAACGCGTCTAAAAACACGCTGGCTGCGGCCGATGGCAAGCGGGCTAAGGACAAGATGGCTGAGGCCAACATGCGTCTGGTGGTATCGATCGCGAAAAAATACATTGGGCGTGGGCTCGACTTACTCGACCTAATTCAGGAGGGTAACACTGGCCTACTCCGCGCTGTGGAGAAATTCGATTACACCAAGGGCTACAAGTTTTCGACTTATGCGACCTGGTGGATTCGCCAGGCTATTACCCGGGCTATTGCCGACCAAGCCCGTACCATCCGTATCCCCGTCCACATGGTGGAGACGATTAATAAGTTGATTCGCACCCAGCGGCGCTTGCAGCAAGAACTGGGACGCGAACCGATGGTAGAAGAACTCGCCGCCGAGATGGACATGGAAGTCGAGAAGGTTAATCACATTATGAAGATCAAACAAGACATTGTGTCGCTCGAAGCGCCGGTGGGCGAGGAAGCCGACTCTACGCTGGGCGATTTCATTCCGGACGAAGAGTCGCGCACGCCGCTTGAGGCTGCCACCGATCAGCTGCTGAAAGAGCAGGTAGGTGAGATGCTTGACTTACTTACCCCACGCGAACAGAAAATTTTACGCATGCGCTTCGGGCTAGACGATGGCCGCAGTCACACACTGGAAGAGGTGGGACAGGAATTCGGCGTGACCCGCGAGCGAATTCGTCAGATCGAGGCCAAGGCGCTCGCCAAACTGCGCAAGCACCGCGAAAGTAAAAAACTACGCGATTACCTGCATTAAAAACGACTGCGCCCCGAGGCTTTGCACGAGCCAGGGGCGCTTTCTTTGTAATTAAAACGGCCAAGGGCCCGGAATTCGTTAGAATCCCGGGCCCCGGTGTCGGGCTGCTAGAGCTCACCGCTCGATTATCCGCAGTTGGGCGCAGAGGTAGGGCTGGAGGACTTCCAGTGCTTGGCGAAAAGCCTCCCATTCCTCACGTTTGCTGAACGGAACGACGCTGACTGTTTCGTCCTCCTTGATGGCAACGAACCAAGATCCGTCGTCAAAGGACGTGGCGAGAATTGTCACCCTCGTGCTGCTCGCGCGGATCATCTCGCGGTGCACCATCTCGCGAGCCAGCTCAATTCGGTTGTGTACGCCGAGTTTCGTGAAGGCATGAGACAAGTGATTCTTGATGGTTTCGGGCGAGAGGCCGAGCTGAGCGGCAATCTCCTTGTTGGTCAGACCGGAGCTTGCGAGTTCGGCGACTTCACGCTCACGCAGGCTGAGGAGTGGGCTAGATCTCATGAGGCGCTCATGGCCGTTCACTGAGATGGCCGAGGAAATCCCAGATGATCTTGGCAACGAGGTAGGCCGCGATGCCCAGAAGCGTGTAGCCTACAAGCTTGCGCATCTTGACCTCCTAATCGCCGCAGGGTCCGAGGTCGTGCGAGTGCCTGGCCATGAACCGCCCGAGGTAGAACATCGCTAGCCCGAGCAGGCCGACCGCACCGATCACAGCTGTCTTTTGCTTGCTCATTTTGATGCCTCCGTCTTTGCCAGCATGCGTCGGGCGAACTCCAGCGCCTGTGCCGGCAGTTCGTCGTCGAACATGGCGAGCACATAACGGACATCCGTGGGAGAGCCGATCACTTTAACCGCTCGTCGCCACGCATCCGGATCAAGGTCCAGAGCGGCCCGCCGCAAGGGAGCGGCCTGCCGCAGTAACGTGCTTCTGAGCCCGATTGACTCTGAATCACGGATCGGGGTGCCACTGGGTGTGGGGGAGTGCCTAGCTCTCATCGCTTGGCCTCCGGATGGTTGGGGCACTCGCCGAACGGGTCGACGCCTGATGGCGCATCACCCTCATACCAGGTGATGAAGGCGCCGCAGTCGTAGCGACAGAAGAGGGGATCATCGTCCACCTCATCGGTCTCGCCGTAGTAGTGGCCGAGTTCAATGACTCGAACCGGCCAACGTTCCGACGACTTGCCTCGCCCCGGCGTGGGCGGGGTTTGGAACTGGGCGTTGTTGATGCGGCGACTGTGCATGAGCGTGTCCCCGACGATGGAGAGATCGTGCACGCTGGTGCTAGCGCCCTCGATCACTTCGCCATCGCGAAACACCACCCAATATTCGTACCACGCGAACGGGACGTCACCGGGCTGGCGGCAGAGAATGTAGACCTTGGCATCCCTGCCGTCGACCAACATCTCACCCATGTCAGTGCCTCCTCCATTGTCTGATGGCTGCCTTGGGGTAATGCATGCAGCCGAATTTCCGACGCCGCCGGTCCTTGTTGAATCGGTCCTCACAGCCGAGCACATGTAACCGGCGTTCGGTCAAAAGATCGGCGATCGGCTGAAGTTTCGCACCGACGAAGTAGGTGAAACCAGCGGCGAATTGGCTGATTCCGAAATTCGGCATCAGCGAACGCGCAGTTTCCACCGGTAGTCGCCGGCCTTGCCGTCCAAGCCTTCGACAATGTCGTCGAAGGCGGGGGAGCCCAGCGTCTGGGCTACACCGTTCGGAGAGAGTCCAGCTTTCTCGGCGATCTCGCGGGTACTGCCCTCGCCGCCGAGGGAAACCAGGGCTGCGAGGATTTGCCTCTGTCGTGGCTTCAACTTTGCCACTGGAACCTCCAATCAAACTGTCCGCGTGCCGACACTAGTCGGAGAACCTGGGTTGAAGAGGTGTGGTCTTCTTGGTGTGCCCGGGGAGGCGCAACATGGTCATTTTGCGCCGGAGGCTCATGCGACAGAACCCGCGCTGGATGAGCCCGGCGTCGCGAAGTCCACGTAGCAGCTCGGCGTATTCCTCCCAGGTGATCTCTCGATCGTAGTAGAGGTGGTGGTGGCCGGGCGTGCTGGAGGCGACTAGGCGCGTCGGATACAGAGTCATGAGTGTCACGCTTCCTGGCTGCCACCACCATTCACCTCCAGGCCACATGCCCGAGGCCTGCCAGGCCCTGAGCAGAGACTTGAAGCCTCGCATAGGCACTCGCTTGTGGAAGGTCAGCAGGGTTCGGTCTCCGACGTTCACTGTATCGACCTCAAAGTCGAGATCCAGTGCCGGGGCGTGGAGACCATTTGCGCACAGCGAGGCGATGAGGTTGGCCTCGGATTGCAGCCGTACCTGTTCGCGACGTTCCTCGATGCCACTGTAGCTCAGCTTCAGGCGCTCGACCTTCCAGTAGGTTCGGGCCGGGCGTGTCAGGGTCGGAGTGCTCAACTTTGCTCCTTTTGTCGAAGAGCGGGCAATGCCAATAAAGCAATTTTGCAATCTGACAACCTGATTAGCAACCTTAAGCGGCACGAAAGTAAGCAATTTCGCTATAATTAATGTAATGGCAGCAAAGAAGAGGATAGTACTATTTGATGGCAACGCGGTATTTCACCGCGGTTATCATGCTATCCCGGGACTTTCCACTAAAGACGGTACGCCCACTAACGCTGTGTACGGCTTTACGCTGATGCTCCTAAACAGCATTCGCGACTTGAAGCCAGACTATGTGGTAGTGGCTTGGGATAAATCGAAGAAGACATTTCGCAATGACCTCTCACCCACATATAAGGCTAACCGAGCGGAAATGCCGGATGATCTGCGCCAGCAAATTCCCCTGGTCAAAGAAGTAATTGACGCTCTCGCCATTCCGCTTGTAGAAGTGGAAGACTACGAGGCTGACGACATTATTGGCACGCTCGCAAAACAATCCTCGGTCCAAAATTTAGATACGGTGATTGTAACGGGCGACAAGGATGAGCTGCAGCTGATTGACCACAATACGCGAGTTTACACGATGCGGCGCGGCATGACGGACACGGTGATCTTTGATACTGCGGCCATGCAGGAAACTTACGGCATGACGCCAGCGCAGTTCGTGGATTTTAAGGCGCTCAAGGGTGATGCCAGCGATAATATTGCCGGCGTGCCGGGGATTGGTGAGAAGACGGCGATGAGTTTAGTTCAAACGCATGGTTCGCTCGAGGGGATTTATGAACACCTGGATGAGCTGAAGCCAGCGGTAGCCGACAAATTGCGGGAGAATAAGGACCAGGCCATGCTCAGCCGCAAGCTTGCAACCATTGTGACCGATATGCCAATCAAGCTCGACCTGGACAAATCCCGGTGGGGTGAGATCGACCGGGATCGGGCTTTTGAGCTCTTCCAACGCTTCGAATTTAAGAGTTTGCTCGATAAATTACCCCAACCGGCAAAGGCCAAGGTGCCGAGCTTGTTCGATCAGGCCGAGGCAACCATCGAAAAACCGGTGGACGTGGATTACGAGATTGTAGATACAGCCGAAAAACTCACAAAACTGGTGAAGTTGCTCGAGCAGCAGCCTGTGATCGCGATTGATACGGAAACAAACAGTGTAGATTCTATTACCGCGACACTGGTGGGGATTTCCATCAGCTTTAAGGCCAAGCAATCGTGGTATATCCCGGTGGGCCATCAAAGTGGCAACCAACTTAAAAAAGATGAGATCTTCCGACTGCTCCAGCCGGTGCTCGAAAATCCTAAAATCGGCAAAGTTGGCCACAACATCAAATTCGATTATGAGGTGTTTCGTACCTGTGGGGTGGAGCTTGGCCCGGTAGTGTTCGACACTATGGTGGCGGCATTTTTGCTCAACCCTTTGCGCCGATCGCCAGGATTAAGTGATCTGGCTTTTAACGAACTTGGTTTGGAGATGATTCCAATTGAACGTTTAATCGGCACGGGTCGTGGGCAAACGACGTTTGACGTTACGACTATCGAAGACGCCCATTGCTACGCCTGCGAGGATGCTGATATCACCTGGCGCCTGTACGAAAAGTTGCGACCGGAGCTAAAAAAAACCGACCGTCTGCAGAAGGTGGCCGAGACACAGGAATGGCCCCTCATCCCAGTGCTTGCTGCCATGGAGATCGAGGGCATTAAACTCGACTCGGTTTACCTAAAAGAACTTGCTGATGTGGTGGGCAAGCGCATCACCAAGCTCGAAAAAGACATTTGGGAAATGGCCGGCGGTTCATTCAATATTAGTTCTACCCAGCAGCTCAAAGCGGTTTTATTTGATAGGTTGAATCTTGGATCGGTAGGTTTAAAACGGGTGAAGAGTGGCGTGTCTACGGCTGCAAGCGAGCTAGAAAAGCTCCAGGGTACTCACCCGATTATCGATTTAATTATGGAATACCGTGAGCTGACCAAGCTCAAAAGCACGTACATCGATGCTTTGCCGCTCCTGGTCGATAAAAACGGTCGCTTGCATACGAGCTATAACCAAACCATTGCCGCGACCGGTCGCCTGAGCTCGAATAACCCCAATTTGCAAAACATTCCGGTGCGAACCGAGCTGGGTCGCGAAATCCGCAAGGCCTTTGTGGCCGGTGCCGGCAAACTATTAATCTCGGCTGACTACTCACAATTTGAACTGCGCTTGGCGGCGGTACTGGCGGACGACCAAGACATGATTGAAACGTTCAATCGCGGCGTCGATATTCATGTGGAGACGGCAGCGGAATTATTTAACGTGCCCGAGGATAAAGTCACGAAAGATATGCGCGCGGCCGCCAAAACAGTGAACTTTGGCGTGCTCTACGGCATGAGTCCGCACGGTTTGAGCGTGGCGACCGGCATGGATCACGATACGGCGAAGGCTTTCATTGATCGCTATTTCGGTATGCGCAAACAGCTGCTCGTTTATCTGGAGAGCTTGCGCGAGAAGGCGCACAAAGATGGTTATGTGGAGACGCTGTTTGGTCGTCGCCGTCCGACGCCGGATGTAAAAAGCGCTAATTTTGTGGTGCGCCAGGCGGCGGAGCGGGCGGCTATTAACATGCCCATCCAAGGCACTGAGGCGGATTTGATGAAGCTGGTGATGATCCAAATCGGCCAGGAGATGGATTCCGACGCCAAGATGCTTTTGCAGGTGCATGATTCGTTAATAGTGGAAGTGTCTGAAAAGAAGGCCGAGTCTGTCGCCGCCTACCTTAAGGACAAAATGGAGAAAGTTCACAAATTTAAAGTTAAGCTCGACGTTGACACGAAGATCGGCAAGAACTGGGGCGAAATGTAATGAAAGGTATTTTTGTTTGGCGTGTGCCAGAAGGCGAAAAAGAGAAGTTCGTCGAGCATTGGAAACGCAACAGCCGATTTTTGCAATCCTATCCTGGAGCCCAAGGCACAAAATTACATCGATCCTTGACCGAGCCGGGAACTTTTATGGCTATCGCGAGATGGGAGAGCAAAGGAGCGCGGGATGAAGCTAGACGGCGAGTCGATACCGAACATCCCGAACGCGAGAGCAGCTATCCCGGAAGCGAGCTGATTTTTCGCGGAGAATTCGACGAACCGTTTGATGAGGTAATGCCCAGTGCCTAGCATCCCCGAAGAGTATGGGAATTTTTGGGTGCCTTATAAGCCAGCCGGGGTTTTGTATCACCTGACGACGGCAGAAAATTATGCCAAAATAGTAGAACAGGGTTTTATTAAGCCGCGTGATCCAGCGCCCAAACATTGGGCCGGTATGGTAGCGGTGTTTATGGCAGATCCGACCGACTCACTTTATGAAAAAACTTTGGCTGACGTCCTGGCGCATGTAAAAGCCAAGCACGAAAAGGTTGTGCGGCTGCATTTAGAGTTGGACCAACCTCTATTCCGTTCAACGGACCTACCTAGGACATTTCAGGTTGCCTCCTTAACTCCTATCTCCGCAGAGCACATTGTAAAAGTCGAGGAGCTTTAATGCCTGAGCTGCCCGAGGTTGAGACGATCAGATTAGGGTTGGACCAGCTGATTCGTGGGCAGATGATTAAATCGGTGGAAACAACGTGGGCGAAGAGCCTGCAAATTACGTCAGCACAACTGCAACAATTTGTGCTGGGGCAAAAGATTAAAGGTATTGCCCGCCGGGCCAAAGTGTTATTTTTGGAACTAGAAAACGGCTACAACCTCATGGTTCACCTCAAAATGACGGGCCAATTAGTTTTTCAGCCCCGACGGGGTGAGCGGTTTGCCGGTGGCCATCCGACCGACAGCATGATGCGGGAGCTGCCCGACAGGAGCACACGGGTTATTTTTGAATTTGCTTCCGGCGACCGACTTTTTTTTAACGACCAGCGCAAGTTTGGCTGGGTGAAGCTGGTACACGCCGAGGAAGTGCCGGCCGATGCGCTCATTAGCCGGCTAGGTCCCGAGCCGCTAACGGCCGATTTTACCCTTGAAGGCTTTTTGCAGCAGATCAAACGCCACCCCAAGGCGCCTATAAAGGCCGTGATTTTGGATCAATCGACTGTCTCGGGGATTGGTAATATTTATGCCGATGAGTCGCTGCACCTGGCTAAGGTTCATCCAGCACGGCTTGCAGGCTCCCTCACCAAAAAGGAAATAGAGGCCTTGCACGGCTCCATTCGGGAAGTACTGCGCCAAGCCATCGATTATGGTGGCACAAGCTTTACCAACTTTGTGAATATCTTGGGCGTGAGGGGTAATTATTTGCAGAATGCGCGGGTGTTTCGCCGTGAAGGTCAGGCTTGCCCCGTCTGTGGCACTCCAATCGAGAAAATCCGGGTGGCCGGCCGCGGCACTCATTTTTGCCCGCATTGCCAAAAGCATTAACCTTAAGCTTGCGCCGAACCTGAATAGGCCGGAGAATGACCTTATCCTGGAGCGGGAGGAAGAAATGGATAGTGGCGAGACGTACCTCCAGACCGTGCGGGCTTACTACGCTGCTCTAGCCGGCCAAGAGGCGACGACCAAGATCCTGGCCGAGTTCCACCGGGAGGTCTTCTCAAGCTCCCTACGAATTAGGGTTGAGCTCTTCATGGACCGGCCGTGGTTCCAGGAGAGCCGTGATCAATTCATGGAGCCCGATTCCACTGGACCGCGCTCACGTGTGGGCCAGCTGGGTGGAAGATTCGAGGAGCGTGTTCTGCCCGATCGCAGGAAGGCCGAGGCCGTGTGGTGCATCAAGTGCTCCGGTGACACCTACTACTTCGCCCTTTCCGACATCGCGAAGTTCGTGTTCCTGGATCCAGCCCCGGAGCCCGAACCATTCCCTGCATGAGCGTTCACGTGTTCGACCCGGACGCGAGAGCGCTCCGGCCTGAGCCCTCAAATTTTGAAGTCTCGGGCTGCTAAACTAAAGCAATGATCTACTTTTTGCGACATGGCCAAAGCTTAGGGAATTTAAAACGAGTAATCGTGGGCCAAGGTGAGCTCAACGATGAATTGACTGAGCTTGGATTCGAACAGGCCCGTCAGGCTGGTGAAAAGGCTCGCGGATTGAAGATAGACAAGATTATTTCGGCGCCCTCCAAGCGCGTTCGGCAAACAGCTGAGGTAGTAGCTGAAGTGATTGGTTACCCCATGGATAAAATTGAACTAGACGATGAGTTGAAAGAGCGCAACATGGGTGAGCTAACGGGTAGATCGTTGGATTTATTGCAGCAAGCCAAGAGCCTTGCTGGCGCCCCCGACAATGTCCCTGGAATTGAAACTCGATCTCAGCTTTATGAAAGAGCTATCAGGATGGTCGAAAAGCTTAAGCACAAAAAAAGAAGTGTACTGGTGGTGTCGAGTAATGGAATTGGCCGCATGATGCAGATTACGAGCAGAGGATTGCCTGCTTCTGACATCGTTAGGCTAGACGTTATTCCCAATGCCGAGGTAATTAAACTTTTGGATAATTCGCAATGATCCTATTTTTCTATGGGCCGAATATTTTTGCTGGTCGCCGCAAAGTCGGTGAATTGGTCGATCAATATATTAAGAAAAACGGCAACGACTTTGGCATCGAACGGATAAATGGCGAAACAATTGATCTTAAAAGTTTGGAGTCGGCCCTGCAAGCCGTGCCATTCCTGGCCGGTAGCCGCCTTGTGATCATCGAGAACCTGGGGGTAAATAAGAATGTAGCCAAGGAAGCTTTGAACTTGCTCGATAAGATTCCCGATTCGACCGTGGCCTTATTCTTTGAGCGAGCCGTGGACGAGCGGACGATTTACTTCAAGGATTTAAAAAAACGGGCTCAAACCTTCAAATTTGAACTTTTGGCGGGCTCGCATTTGAAGAAATGGGTGACTGATGAGGCTAGGCGCTTAGGTGGTGAGATCGAGCCCGCGGCCGTAGACCAACTAATTGAGCGGGCGGGGGATGATCAGTGGCGCCTGCACCAAGAGATTTTAAAATTGGTTAACTTCCAAAACGTGATTACTGTAGACGCGGTGCGGCAAATGGTGGAGCCGGGTTTTCAACAAACTATTTTTGACCTGGTGGACGCGATGACGAACGGCAAGGTGGGGGAGGCACTGCAACTTTACCGGCGCCTGCTCGCCGAGCGCACGGAAGAAATTTATGTTTTAAGCATGGTGACGTGGCAGCTTAGGAACTTGATTCTCGCTAAGGCCGCTGGCCGCATATCTCCTGGTGAACTCGCGAAATCAGCCGGCATGTCACCGTACGTGGCGGCGAAGGCGCTGTCCAGACAGGAAAGTATTAATGAGGCCGTGCTTAGACAGGCCTTTTTGGCGGCGCTACAAACGAATTACGCTATCAAAACCGGGCAGGGTGAGCCGAGTTTACTGGTAGAGCAGCTGATTAATAAGATTGCGACTGGCATAACGGCCTAGGTGTCGGTCGTTTTGATTTCTTCGAGGAGGGCTTGTAGCTCGCCCGTCAGCTCGACGATTCGATTTAGTTCGCCCTTGGCCAGCCACACATCGTGCTTCCGCATGCCAAAATTACGCATTGCACCGACACGGTCGATTAGCTCTTGGCAGAGCTGCAAATAACGCCCGCTGGGGGTATCTTCGGGCTTACTTGGCCTGGCCACTGGCTTTGGGCTTGGCCTTGGCTGTGGCCTTAGGCTTTGCAGTGGTCTTTTGAGGGGTGGTTTTAGGAGTGGTTTTGGCGACAGCTTTTGCAGCGGGCTTAGTCGGCTTGCTCTTGGCTGAACGGGTCGGTTTTGCGACTTGATTTGCGAGTAAGGTCAGGCGGGACTTGCGTCGGCTGGCCGTATTCTTGTGGATTAGTCCTTTTTTGGCAGCGCGATCAATTTCTGAGATCGTTGCCCGCAAGGTTTCGGTCACTTTGGCGCTATTTTTGCTCTCCACAGCCGCCGCCAAGGCCTTCACATCTAGCTTGATGGCCTTCTTGATCTCAACATTATGCTCGCGGCGTTTAACTTGCTGGCGAGCGCGCTTGATAGCGGATTTTATAATGGGCACTTCGAACCTCGGATTATCGAAGATTGACTATAACGGATTTCAACTTGGCTGTAAAGGTGTAGAATGATGCTACTCGTATCGACGCTTTCGAAGGGGGAGGCCATGCTGAACGGGAAGATCTATGACGAGATGGGGCGAAACGAGGAGCGCGATCGCCGCTGGCGCCGCTGGTTCACGTGGTTGACGATTCTGATGGTCGCTGGGGTTGTGGCCGCCACCTTCGGCTGGGGCCCCAAGTGGGTCGGCATCGCAGCCCTGGCGCTTGGCCTTCTCTGGGTGGCCATCTTTTCGGTGGGGGCCGCGAAGGGAGTTAACTTCGAGAAACCCAACCCACTCACCTAGCGATCGAATCGCATGTTCCGGGGGGCTGCTAGCCGCGGCCCCTCGGAGGTTCTTTCTACTGCTCTTGACTGAATATTATTCTTATGGTATGATAGGAGACAACTTTTACGCCAACTACTCTTATCCGAAGGTATAATGAAGTTATGAATTCAGATTTAACACCTAAACAACAAGCCTCGCAGGCTATTGGCGAAGCTGAAACCATACTTATTACGAGCGGGCAATTTCCTAGCGTCGATCAGGTCGCGGCAGTCCTAGGGCTCACTTTAATTTTGAAGAAATTGGGCAAGAAGGTGTATGGCGTGATCTCGGACCAGCTGCCAAAGTCGGTTAGCTTTCTGCCCGTTGATCAGCTTACAAGCGGTTTTGGCGAGACTAAGGTAGCTAAACCTGCTTCAGCGCCGGCCCCCAAAACGGAAGGCGGCGACTTAGTGGTTGAAATTGAAAAAGCCAAGGTAGACAAGCTACGTTACAGTGTCACCGACGGCAAACTGAGTATTTTCCTCACGCCCACGGATAAATTAACTGCAAGCGATGTGCACTTTCGCCACGTGTCGGCCGAGGCGCCGGCGGAAGTCGAGACGGTCAGTGCACCGGAAGTAGCCAGTTCCGATTTGCCTAATTTTGATGTGGTCATCGTGCTTGGCGTGCCGACGAAGGCTAGGGTAGACAAAGTTGTATCGAGCCACCCCCAGCTCGCCGAAGTACCAATTATTAACCTGGATTTTCACCGCACAAACGATAATTACGGCGGCGTTAACATGATTGATCCGTACGCTGCCAGCCTATGCGAGATTTTGGTTTCAATTGCCGAATCTTTGCAGCAGGGCGTGATTGATGAGCCGATCGCAACCGTGCTCTTAACTGGAATTGTCGCCAGCACGGATCGTTTTACCGCCACGCACACATCGGCGAAAGCCCTCACCGTGGCAGCGCAAATGATCGCTGCCGGCGCCAAGCAACAAACAGTAATTCAAAACCTGTATCGTAGCGGCGGAGATCACGACCGCGAACGCCGCCACGACAGAGGGAAGCGTGACTCACGGGATAAGCGCCGCGACACAAGGAGCGAGCAGCCTAAACCCGAGACCAAGGCTAGGCCAGAACAAGAGTCTGACAAAGAGACAGGCGGATCCAGTGACACCAACAAATGAACGGCGTTCTTTTAATTGATAAACCGGTGGGCATCAGCTCGTTTGATTGCGTTCGTGAGCTTAGAAGGGTAACCGGAGAGCGCAAAATTGGTCACGCCGGCACACTTGATCCCCTGGCGTCGGGACTGATGATCATGCTCTTTGGTGCCGCTACCAAACGGGCCGCCGAATTTTCCAAACTCGATAAAACCTATGTGGCGGAAATTACGTTGGGCGAAACGAGCACAACGGACGATAACGAGGGCGAAAAGACTGCAGTTTCAACGGCCCAACCAACTAAGAAGGAAATTGAGCAAGCCTTGTATTCGTTCGTTGGCCGGATTACGCAAACCCCACCGCAGTTTTCGGCTATCAAAGTGGGAGGCCGGCGCGCTTACAAGTCTGCCCGAGCCGGTCAGGATGTGACAATTGAACCGAGAGAAGTCACTATTCACTCGGCCAAATTACTTGGCTACATCTATCCGAAGGTGAGGTTCGTAGTGCGGGTGTCCAGTGGCACTTACATCCGGAGTTTGGCCCGTGATCTGGGCGAAAAACTCAGCGCCGGAGCCTATTTGAGTGGGCTTGTCCGGACTTCGATTGGGGATATTAAACTCGAATCTGCTGCCGCCTTAAGTGCCATTCAGGCTCATCCGGACTTTTTGCTTGTCTAATCTTGTAAAATCGATTTTGATCTGATAACATACCCCAAGCTGATGTTAGACACTGAGACAAAATCTAAAATTATTGGGACGCTTGCGACTCACAAGAAGGACACTGGTTCTCCAGAGGTCCAGGTCGGTATTTTTACCGAGAAAATTCGTCAGCTGACGGGTCATTTGCAGACTCACAAAAAAGATAATCACTCCCGCCGCGGACTCCTCATGATGGTGAGCAAACGCCGCCGCCTGCTCGATTACTTGAGTAAGACCGAGCCCGAGCGCTATAATGCCATTATTAAGAAGCTCGATTTGAGGCGATAGTGCTAGAAACCGATAATGTAGGTTAAACAACTAAATAACGGGGTAAGTGGTGGAGCTGCCCGATTAAGTTTTAATCGAATAGCCCCGACACTTACCTGGAAGTAGGAGACATATGTCAGACATCATCCACCCTTTTGGTGGTAAAACAGTGCAGTTTGAGACCGAATTTTGTGGCCGCAAACTCACCATCGAGACCGGCCGCGCGGCTTTTTTGGCCGACGGAGCGGTGCTGGTGCGTTATGGCGACACGATCGTACTGGGAACGGCAGTGGTTAGCCGGTCGCCGCGTCCCGATATTGATTTTTTTCCACTCTTAATCGATTACGAGGAGCGGATGTATGCAAGCGGTAAAATTTCTGGTAGCCGATTTATTAAAAGGGAGGGTCGTGCCAGCGAAAACGCTACGCTAGCCGCCCGCTTAATTGATCGACCAATCCGACCACTCTTCCCCAAGGGATTTCGGAATGACGTGCAAGGTATTGCGACAGTACTGTCGGCCGACCTGGTTTATAGCGCCGACATCATTGGCATGATTGCCGTCTCCTCGGCCCTGATGCTCTCTGGCGCGCCGTTTGAGGGTCCAGTAGCTGGTGTACAGATCGGCGAGGCTAATGGTGAGCTGGTGGCTTATCCGACTACGGCTGAGATGCTCGCAAGCAAACTGGATTTGACCGTGGCTGGCACCAAAGATGCCATCATGATGGTGGAAGCTGGCGCGAACGAAGTTGATGAGGCTACGATGATTGCAGCGATTGAACTGGCGCATAAATCGATTCAACCGGTAATCGAACTACAGCTGCGCATTGCCAAGGAAATTGGTGTTACTCCTAAAGAATTTGACCTGCACGTACCCGAAAAGCCGCTAGTTGAAAAAATCGAAGCCTTCCTGAAAGGCCGTCTTGGTGCGGCAATTCGGCACGAGAATCAATATTTGCGTCACGACGCCATTAGAAATCTTGAGAGTGACGTGGTGGCGAAGTTCGTCCAGCAGGACGACGATGAGGTGCCAGTGCGTGAGGCCTTCACCAAGGTGATTGACGCTGATATTCGTCGCGCAATCCTGGAAGACGATGCCAGGCCCGACGGCCGCAAGCCAAGTGAGATCCGGCCGATTAGTGCTGACGTTGGCCTTTTGCCGCGTGCCCATGGGTCAGCCCTGTTCACTCGCGGCAGCACCCAAGCGCTTACGATCACGACGCTCGCCTCAACTAGCTACGCTCAGTTGATTGATACCATGGAAGAAGATACCTCTAAGCGCTACATGCACCATTACAATTTCCCACCCTATTCGGTAGGGGAAGTGCGCCCTATGCGTAGCCCTGGCCGCCGCGAAATTGGTCACGGTGCTTTGGCCGAGCGTGCGCTTGTGACTGTCATCCCGCCAGTCGAGGAATTTCCTTATACGATTCGAGTTGTCACGGAAATTTTGAGCTCGAATGGTTCAACCTCAATGGCTAGTGTCTGCGGCTCGACGCTTAGCCTAATGGACGCCGGTGTGCCGATAACGCGGCCGGTTTCTGGTATTGCTATGGGACTTGTGACGGACGGTAAGAAGCATGTCATTCTATCTGACATTCAGGGTGCTGAGGACTTTGCCGGCGACATGGACTTTAAAGTCGCAGGTACCGAGCTCGGTATCACGGCGCTGCAAATGGACATTAAAGTAAAGGGTATCACGCCCGACATTATGCGTCAGGCCTTGGCTCAGGCCAAGGAGGGGCGAAAGTACATTCTCGATAAAATGCTTGCCGTCCTTGATAAACCGCGGGCCGAAGTGGCAGCTCATGCCCCGCGTATTTCGAAGCTAATGATTCGCCCAGAAAAGATTAAAGATGTGATCGGTAAGGGCGGCGAAATGATTAATAAGATCATTGCTGAAACTGGCGTGCAGATCGATATCGAAGATACTGGTCTGGTGATGATTGCCTCGACAGACGCCGAAGCCTCGCGCAAGGCCATCGATTGGATCAAGGACATTACGGAAGATCCTGAGGTAGGGAAGGTTTACCGCGCCAAGGTCGCCCGCATTATGGACTTTGGTGCCTTTGTTGAAACTCCGACCGGTTTATCGGGTCTGGTGCACATCTCACAGCTGGCTCAAAATCGAGTCGAAAAAGTCACAGACGTAGTAAAACTGGGCGACGTGATTGACGTTAAATTGACTGAAGTTGATCCGCAGGGTCGGCTGAATTTCAGCCGCAAAGCGATTCTCCCGCGCGAACCTAATGAGTAAAACTGAGGCTTTGGCCGAAGTAGCCCAAGATATTGCAAGCTGTAGAGTGTGTACTGCCCTTTGCCAGTCGGCCACCAATGCTGTACCCGGAGAGGGAAATCCCGACGCGGAGCTGGTGTTCGTCGGTGAGGCGCCGGGCGCAGAAGAGGATAAGCAGGGACGACCGTTTGTGGGAGCTGCCGGCCGCTTGCTTACAGAGATGCTTGAAACTATAGGGCTGGGCCGCGACGACGTTTACATTACCAATGTGGTGAAGTACCGGCCGCCCGGGAATCGCGATCCCTTGCCGGAGGAAATCCGTGATTGCTGGCCCTTTCTCGAACAGCAGGTCGCTATTATCCAGCCCAAGTTAATCATTTTGCTCGGTCGGCATGCCATGAATTTATTTTTGCCGGACCTGAAAATTAGCCAGGTTCACGGCCAGCCCAAGCGCAAGGGTGCTCAAGTTTATTTGCCCCTGTATCACCCGGCCGTCGCCCTTTATAACAACACGATGAAGCAGACTCTACTAGAGGATTTCGCCAAGATTCCCAAAATTCTGGCCCAAATTCCGGCTGCTTCTACTAAAGTTGAACAACCAAAAATTAACCTAACCAAGGACAAAAGATCGCATGAAGCGTAAACCGCCGCTCGTAAAAAACCCTTTACCGCCAGCTGACCCGGTTAACCGATCGGAGTTTAATGGCGAGAACAAGGCTCATCGTGGCCAGATTGCCAACCAGCCGACTCACGAGCCCAAACTAAAAATTGTGCCCCTAGGTGGCCTGGGAGAAGTCGGCAAGAACATGACCGCCTTTGAATTTGGCGACGACATTATCGTAGTCGATATGGGATTTATGTTTCCCACGAACGAGCAGCCCGGCATTGATTACGTCATTCCCGATGTCACATATTTAGAGAAAAATAAGGCCAAAATCCGTGGGCACGTCATTACGCACGCTCACGAAGACCACATGGGTGGTATTCCCTACATTCTGCCCAAATTGCAGGCGCCACTCTATGGAGCTCGCTTTACCATCGGTATGATTGAAAAGAAGTTGGTGGAATTCCACCTGCAAACTCAACCACGCTTGATCGTGGTTGACCCCGATAAGCACGAGAAGGTGCAACTCGGCCAGTTCAAAGTTGAGCTGGTGCGGGTGACGCATGCCATTCCGGACGCTTGCGCCGTGGTGATTGATACTCCGGCTGCGCGCGTGGTGCACACCGGCGACTTCCGTTTTGACCCTTCACCAGCCGATAACAAGCCCACCGACCTAACTCGCCTTAAAGAAATTGGCGACGAGGGTGTAACGGTGCTAATGTCCGACTCGACGGCTTGCGAGATCGAGGGCCGAACCCCTAGCGAAATGGAGATTCAGCCCACATTCGAGGAGCTCTTTAAGCGTCAGAATGGCCGCATCATTATCTCCTCGTTCTCCAGCCAGATTAACCGTGTGCAGCTCATCATCAATGCTGCCGAAAGGACCGGCCGCAAGGTATCGTTCAACGGGCGGAGCATGCTTGCAAACGTGGAGCTGGCTGTAAAACTTGGTTACCTTAAAGTTCCGCGGGGGATTGTGACGCGGATGCAAGATATCGTGAACATGCCGGATAATCAGGTGTGTATTATTTGCACTGGCTCACAAGGTGAAATTAATTCGGCACTGACGCGCATGTCTACCGGTGACCACCCATTCGTAAAGATTAAGCCAGGCGACGCCGTCATTATGAGCTCAAGCATCATTCCCGGTAATGAAAAATCCGTGGTGATGACTTGGGATAATCTGATGCGCGAAGGCTCCAAAGTTTACCATAATTACTTCCGGCGCATTGACGATTGTGGCATCCTGCACGTGTCCGGCCACGCTCATCGCGAGGAGCTCGCCGAAATGCTCGAGCTGATTCGGCCGAAGTATTTCATCCCGATTCACGGCGAGTTTCACATGCAGGTACACCACGCCGAGTTTGCCGCCGCCAAAACTAAAATCCCGCGCGAGAATATCTTTGTGCTGAATAATGGTGATAGCCTGGAAATAGCTCCCAGCGGCGTGCGCAAGGGCCAGCGCGTCCAGGCCGGTCTCATCATGATCGACGGCAACGGGGTAGGGGATGTCGAAGGCATTGTGCTACGCGACCGGCTGACCATGGCCTCGGAAGGCATCTTCATGGTGATTGCGATGGTAGACCAAAAAACGGGCAAGCTGGTGACCAGCCCCGATATCATTTCCCGCGGCTTTGTGTACATGAAGGAAAACGAGCAGTTAATTGCTGAAGCGCGCAATGAGGTGCGTAAAATTTTTGCACGCCGCAATCCCAATCAACCCGTGGACTGGAATCGCTTTAAACTATCTCTACGCGATGATATTGGCCAGTTTCTGTACGACCGCACCGGTCGCAGTCCCATGGTCATCCCTGTAATTAACGAAATCTAGTTTAGTCGAACAAGCAGATCCCAGCCAAGTAAGCAATTGTATAAGTTGCAAAAAAGCCTGATGATTTCGCGAGCAGTTTTCATGTCTTTGACTGACTCCATCTAATAAGGCTAGCGGTATAATGCAGTCTTGTCTTGTGAGTATTTAATAGTAGGGAGTTTTGCGCCAGTGGCATCAGTTGACGAAGAGCCTGATCAAAACGAACCAGAGATCAGGGAGCCTACCGACCAGAATAACGATGACCTTTTGACTCTACTAGGATCAGACAAGGGTTATATTTCGAATTTCAATCGTTTTTTGCAGAACTTCGCAGACGAAGATGAAGAAAAAGACAACTAGCGTTCAAGAAGCGGCCGCAGCTTCATCATATCTGGTCAACCTTATCCATTAGCGGTATAATTTAGGCATATGGCCAGACGCCGCAAAGCCAAAGTTTCCAAGCTTAAGCCCAGCTTGGATGCCAACATTGTTCAAGAAATTGTCGCGATTTTGCTTGCAGTGCTCGCGATCATTCTACTGCTTGCTATCTTTAATGTCGGCGGTTTTTTGCCCGGCGGAGTTTTTCACGGGTTTAGGCTGTTAATCGGTCTCGAGGCCTTTTTACTTCCGATTATCTTGGGACTAGTGGCCTGGATGTTATTTTTGCCGGAAAAGTTCGAATCACGCGTAAATATATACGTCGGCTTTCTCCTCTTCGTCATTACCGTGGCCGGCCTGCTCCATATCGGCGCCGATCCCGCTCAAGCGGCTCATGTAGCAAGTCAAGGCGGGGGCGGAGGCCTGATTGGTTATGGGCTGAGCTTCCTCTTATTAAAGATGTTTAATGTGGCAGCTTCCTCGGCGTTGCTGGTTGCATTCATGCTAATTGCGCTGGTAGTTGCCTTTAATGCCAAGTTGAGCGATTTGATCAAGAAAATTGTTGAATTATTCAAGAACCGACGCCAGGCCGACTTGCAAATTAATGAGCCGGCGGGGCTGGTCGTAAATAATAAGTTGCCGATTCGCGGCACCCTGAACGCTCGAGGGGAAAAGAGCGAGAAGGACTTCGAAGCTCTGACCGCCGGGGTTGATCCTGACTGGCAGCCACCCAGCCTGGATCTGCTGGAAGAAACTAAGGGTCAGGCCGATGCCGGGAATATTAAGGAAAATGCTAGCACAATTCAGCAAACCCTCGCGAGCTTCGGTATAGAAGTTGCGATGGGGGAGGTAAACGTGGGCCCGACCGTAACGCAGTACACCTTAAAGCCGGAAAGCGGTGTGAAGCTCAACAAAATCACCGAATTACAGCATAACTTGAGTTTGGCCCTGGCGGCTCACCCTTTGCGCGTCGAAGCACCCATCCCGGGTAAGAGCCTGGTAGGTATTGAGGTGCCGCATAAGATTGGTGCGACCGTCCGGCTCAAGGACATTCTGACCTCGCCGGAGGTCAAAGATGCTAAGTCGCCTCTGAGCTTTGTCCTCGGGCGCGATGTCGCGGGCACGCCCGAGGTGGCTGATCTCGCCAAAATGCCCCATCTTTTGATCGCCGGTGCTACCGGATCTGGTAAAAGTGTCATGATTAATACTTTGCTTTTAAGCCTGCTTTATCGCAATTCGCCAGCTGATCTCAAACTAATCCTGGTCGACCCCAAGCGGGTGGAGCTCAGTTTATATAATGATGTGCCGCACCTGCTGACCCCGGTAATTGTGGAGCCGGAGAAGTGTATTTCGGCGCTCAAGTGGGCGGTTGCGGAAATGGAGCGACGCCTCAAACTCTTTGCTGAGCGCGGCAAGCGTAACATTGCTGAGTATAACGCTTCGAGCAAAGAAGAGGGGATGCCCTATATCGTGATCGTGATCGATGAGTTGGCCGACCTGATGAGTTTAGCAGCATCCGATGTGGAAGCGCTGGTTGTGCGGCTGGCTCAACTGGCGCGCGCCACGGGAATTCACCTGGTACTTGCTACGCAGCGGCCGAGTGTTAACGTCATTACGGGTTTGATCAAGGCTAATGTGCCGGCGCGCATCGCCTTTACCGTCGCCTCCCAAGTTGATTCGCGCACGATCATTGACCAGGGTGGGGCCGAAAAACTGGTTGGAAAAGGTGACATGCTGTTCTTGAGTCCCGAGCTCATTAAACCCAGGCGTATGCAGGGCTCATTCGTGAGTGAGAAGGAAGTTAAGGGAGTGACGGACTATCTCCGCCAAGCCCGAGCCCCGCAGTATAACGATGAAGTTTTGGCTCAGCCGGTGCGCCTCGGCGGTGGTCGTGGTGGCTACGAGGGTGGTATGGACGGCGTGGATGATGATTTGTTTAAGGAGGCAGCCGATATGGTGATTCGCTCCGGTAAGGCCTCAGCCTCGCTCCTCCAACGGCGACTTAGAATTGGCTATGCGCGGGCGGCTCGGTTGATCGATTTAATGGAAGAACGCGGCATCGTTGGCCCGGCCGATGGCGCCAGGCCGCGTGAGATTCTGGTAAGTAGCATTTCTGAGCCAAGCGATGGCGCCGGCTACGAGGAATAATTCTACACCTGAAACCAAACTAGGGGCTCTGCTAAAACAGCAGCGGCAGCGCTCTGGTATCAAGCTAAGCGAGGTGGAAGTTGTGACTAAAATTCGCGGCCGTTATTTAACTCGCTTCGAGGCTGATGATTATAGCGATTTACCCAATGACGTCTACGTGCGTGGTTTTGTGCGCCGCTACGGCGAGTTTCTCGGGCTGAATGGAGGAGAAGTCATGGCTTTATATGATGCCCAGCGCGGCCAGCTGGCGGCCAAATCGAGCGCCCGCCGCCGGCCGTTAAAGCGTCGCTTCATTTTTACACCCAAAATCCTGGTGATCTTGGGAATTGGTCTGGCCATTGTTGCTGTCCTAGCCTACCTCTTGTGGCAGGTGAGTACACTCGCCGGCGCCCCGAAGCTTCGGGTGGATAGTCCCAAGGATAACCAAGTGGTTACAGCTTCCACTATTCAAACCTCCGGCAAAGTCGAGCCTGGGGCGGACCTATTCATTAATGGGGTAGCAGTAATCTCCGATGCTGGCGGCCATTTTAGTGACCAACTGACGCTGCAAGATGGCCTAAACACTATTAAGTTTACGGCCAAAAGTAAGCTCGGTAAGAGCACTGTGGTGAGTCGCAGCCTGCTGGTGCACTTACCCTCCACTCCTGTCAGACCAAAGCCGTAGTTGACAATTCGGGTTTTGTTCGGGTATAGTCATTTTATCTAGAAAATAAAGGTAAAGGTAGGTAAAATGGCAACAGCAGTAGCGGAGAAAATCGTGGAACAAAAGGGCGATAGATCCTCGCGCATGCAAGCGATTGGTCTTGCGGTCGAGCAAATCGAAAAGCAATTTGGTAAGGGCGCTATTATGCGCCTGGGCGAGTCGCACAAAATTGATGTCGAAACTATTCCTACGGGTAGTTTGTCGCTGGATCTCGCTCTCGGTGGAGGTATACCGAAGGGCCGAATTATCGAAATTTATGGGCCGGAATCGAGCGGAAAAACCACGCTGGCGCTGCATGTGGTAGCAAGCACCCAGAAATCGGGCGGCATGGCGGCTTTTGTGGATGCAGAGCACGCTCTGGATCCCGAGTACGCTAAAAGAATTGGGGTTAATCTCGACGATCTGCTAATCTCGCAGCCCGATACAGGCGAGCAGGCTTTAGAAATCGCCGAAACTTTGGTGCGCTCAAACGCTGTTGATGTCGTGATTATTGATTCTGTCGCAGCCTTGGTGCCCCGGGCTGAAATTGAGGGCGACATGGGCGATGCGCACGTGGGTCTGCAGGCGCGGCTAATGTCTCAAGCTTTACGCAAACTCACTGGAGTCATCAGCAAGTCCAAAACTACTGTCATTTTCATCAACCAGCTGCGCATGAAGATCGGCGTTATGTTCGGCAATCCGGAAACTACGCCCGGCGGTAACGCTTTGAAATTCTATGCTTCGGTGCGTTTGGACATCCGCCGTACCGAGCAAATTAAGGACGCTGATACGCCAGTAGGGAATCACGTAAAGGTCAAGGTAGTTAAAAATAAGGTCGCACCGCCTTTCAAGGTGGCCGAGTTCGACATTATGTTTAACGAGGGCATCTCGCGCGCTGGTGATGTGCTCGATCTGGCGGTTAAGCACGAGTTAGTGCAAAAAACAGGCGCTTGGTACGAGTACAAAGAAGAGAAGATCGCCCAAGGACGCGAGGCGGCCAAGCAATATCTGAAGGATAATCCCAAGATCCTGGAAGAACTTGCAGGCGCCGTACGCAAAAAAGCCCAAACTACTTAGTAATGCCGCAAATTACCAAGATCAAGAAGCAAGCGGCCCGCGAACGCTATTCAATCTTCGTGGACGGTAAATACTCGTTTGCTTGCTCCGCTTTGTTTCTGGCGGACAGTGGTCTGCGTGAGGGGAGTGAAGTTGGCGCTGAGGAACTTGAACGCTTTAAGTCAGCGGCCGAAAAGAACAAGGCTTTGGAAAAGGCGCTATCGTATCTTGCCATTCGGCCACGCAGTCAAGATGAGGTGCTGCAATACCTCGAGAGAAAGGGCTATTCAAAGGAGCAAACAGCCGACATTGTCCGTGAGCTGGTGGCACGGAGCCTCCTGAACGATAGCGATTTTGCTGCAAGCTGGGTAGAAAGCCGCCGTCTGCTGCGCCCACGCTCGCGTTTACAGCTTGTGCAGGAATTGCGCCAAAAAGGCCTGGGAACTGACGAGATTGAAGAGGCGCTGGGGGGACATGATGAGGAAGAAGTCTTGGCAGATCTAGTTGAGCGCCAAAAACTGATGGTCAAGTACCCCGATCGTCAAAAGCTAATGGCGCACTTGGGGCGCAAAGGGTTTACTTACGAAAGTATCAAAAAAGTTGTCGATCGGTTTACGAAGGACAACTAAAGCGGACTAGATTTTAGGCGCGGTTAGCTACGATTAGCCGGTAAGCTAGAGCGAAGGCCAGTCCCCACAGTACAACCACAATTGCCACAGTTAAACTCCTTTTGCTTTTCCCATCTTAGCGTAAGCGGCATGCGGAAGCAAGGGCGGTTTACTCTGGGGCGACTGATCCCGGCGCAAAGAGGGCACCTTTAACGGTAGCATCTTGGATGACGATTTTCTTCGGTGTTACCTCGATGATTTGGCTGCGATCTACAACCAGGCGATTCATGAGGAGGTTCTTGAGTGGGGTTTGCCTAATGTGCAATTTTTGCACAATGAAATCGGGCGGGCTAACCGTAAAGTCTTCGACCCTTCCGAGTTTTAGCCCGGATTCGTTGACCACGGGCAGCTTGACTAGATCAGTACGTCTGGAAAGTAAGCCCTGGAGGCGCACGATGTCAGCGGGCGGGCTTAGATCGTCAGCCGACTCGATTACAATTTCCTTCGCTTTAACCTGGCGGACGTCTCTAACAAGCAAAACGCGTTCACCTTCTTCCGGCACCTCACACAAAAAGGCCATGAGCGACAGCCGGCCTAGGTCAATCAGGGGTCTGGTGACATGGCCGAGCGGACCATGTTGCAGACTAATTACGGCAAGACCTTTAAACTGACTGGCCAAGATATACATTAGCCCAATTGTAACAGGTAAGCTTGACCTGGCGATCTGAAGCGGCTATGATTAGACGTCGAAAGCAACTAACATGCCTTTTGGCGCTCTGCTAGTCAGCAGACCGCAATCCGCAAAGGATTTCCGCAGAAAGGAGCAACATGCGACCATATGAACTGGTAGTGGTTTTCCACCCAGATCTAGAAATAGATATTGATACCCCGATTGCGAAGATCGAGAAATTGATTGAATCGACCGGGGGAAAGGTGGTGAAGCGCGATAATTGGGGCAAGCGCCGCCTGGCTTATAAAGTTAAACATCAAGAATTCGGTGTTTATGTACTTTTTGAAGTATTAATGGATGGAGCGAAAGTCAGGGGCCTGGAATCCAATCTACTGATTACAGACGAGGTTATGCGACATCTGCTGGTCCGCCGCCCGGAACCGCGTCCCCAAAAGGAAGCTAAGATAAAGGCGAAGGCCGCGGCCAAAGAAGCCGCCCCTCTCGCAGAAAGTGAGGAAGTAAGTGGCTAGAAGTTTTAATCAAGCGATCGTGCTGGGTAATTTAACGCGCGACCCCGAGCTTAGGACTACACCGAACGGCCAGAACGTGGCATCATTTGCAGTTGCGACCAACCGAATGTGGCAGGATCAAAATGGTGAGCGCCAGGAAGCCGTGGAATTTCATGAGATTGTGGCCTGGGGCAAGCTTGCTGAACTGGCCAGCCAGTACTTATCAAAAGGCCGTAAGGTAATGGTGGTGGGTCGTTTGCAAACCAGGACTTGGGAAAAAGACGGCGTCAAACAGCGCCGGACCGAGATAGTTGCAAACGATATCAGCTTCTTGGATCGCGCTGGAGATGCTTCTGGTGAGGCGCCGAGTCGTCCCGCACCTGCTGCCGCTCAAAGCGATGACGTAGTGATTGAAGACGTTCCTGATGAAGCAGTTAACTTAGACGATATTCCGTTTTAGGAGACCCAAATGAACCAATTCTATTCCAAAAAAGTTTGCCGGTTTTGCGTCGATCAGATTGATGACATCGACTACAAGGACGTGAAAATGTTGCAACGTTACCTGTCGAGCTATGGCAAAATCGAATCGCGCAAACGCACCGGTACTTGCGCCAAGCACCAGCGCCGCCTAAGCTTGGCTCTGAAGCGAGCTCGTCATCTGTCGCTTTTGCCCTTTGTAGTGCGCTAGGAGAAAATTATGGCAATGCTTGGTCACACGGATTTACGCAAAGATACTCTCATCGAGCTCGACGGTGAGCTTTACCGCGTGGTGGATTATTCCCATGCGGCTATGGGCCGCGGCGGTGCCGTAGCGCGGGTTAAGGTTAAAAACTTACTGACCGGGGCACTGGTGGAGAAGACCTTCCGCGCGGCCGATAAAATCCAATCGGCCGAACTCGAGCGGGCCGCCCTACAATACCTCTACCGCGAGGGGAATCAGTATTACTTCATGGACCAAACCAGCTTTGAACAAGAGGCAATTGATGCATCCAAGCTGGGAGAGCAGGTAAATTATTTGGCTGACGGTGCAACCGTAACGCTTCTCAAATTTCAGGATCGGGTGGTAGGGATCGACTTGCCCAACACCGTCTACATGAAAGTCACAGAGTGTGAGCCCGGTGCCCGCGGCGATACAGTTACGGCCGCGCTTAAGGCGTGCACCCTTGAAACCGGGCTAAAAACCCAGGTGCCCCTCTTTATCCAAGTTGGTGACAGTATTAAAGTTGATACTCGCACTGGTCAATACCTCGAACGAGCCAAATGAAGGAGCGCCTGGACTCACTTCTTGTCAGACGAGGCCTGGCTCAGGATTTGCGTGCGGCTCAAGCCATGATCATGGCGGGAGAGGTTTTTTCACGCGGGCGTAGGCTCGCGAAACCTGGTCTTGCAGTTGATTCAAATGCAGATATCGACCTAAAGCCGATGCCGAAGTATGTCTCACGGGGAGGGGATAAGCTGGCCTCTGTCTTTGGCGAACTTGGTCTAAATGTAGAGGACAAGGTGGTTCTGGATGTCGGTGCTTCCACAGGTGGTTTTACTGACTTTGCTCTTAAGCACGGCGCGACTGAGGTTATTGCGGTTGATGTCGGACATGGTCAACTGGCTTATGCATTGCGCAATGACCCCCGCGTCACAGTGATGGAGCGAACTGATATCAGGCAGGTCACCAGCTTGCCCGTGATACCCGATGTGGCACTGGCAGATGTTTCTTTTATAGCGCTGGGACAAATACTCAGTAGCATGGCCGCCTTGATTAAACCGGGCGGGCCAATCGTTGTGCTTGCCAAACCGCAATTTGAGGCGACCAGGCGTGAGGCTAATCGGGCGCGGGGTGTCATCAAAGACGATAATTTGCGCATCCAGATATTGCAGCGATTTCGTGAACAATTAAGTGATCAATATGAGATCAAAGCAGAGGCTGATTCTAAGATTGCCGGTACCAAGGGCAACGTAGAGCGCTTCTTTGTGTTGATTAAACGTTAAACCTAAACTCAACGACGTCTCCATCTTGCATGACGTAATCTTTGCCCTCGGACCTGACTTTACCGGCGGCTTTGGCGGCAGATTCGGAGCCGGTGGCGATTAAATCGAAAAAACTTACCACCTCAGCCCGAATGAAGCCCTTTTGAAAGTCAGTGTGAATGACGCCGGCGGCTTGTGGTGCCGTATCACCTTGATGAATCGTCCAGGCGCGTACTTCTTTTGGTCCGGCGGTGAGGAAAGTTTGTAAGCCCAAGATTTCAAAACCAGCTTGTGCGAGCTGATCCAGGCCGGACTGACTCTGGCCGAGATCTTGCAAGAGACTGCTCGCTTCTGTGAGCGGCAAGTCTGCTAGCTCGGCCTCGATTTTGGCCGATAAAAAAATCGATTTTGATGGATCAACAAGAGCCGCCAATTCCTTTTGATACGATTGGTTGCCTAGGTCGGCCTCGTCTAGATTAAAGGCGTAAATGAACGGTTTAGCCGTGAGCAGGTTAAGGTCCGGAGGTAATTTCTCGACAAGCTTCGACTCCAAGAATTGTTTTTGATCTAGCGCTTGCTTGGCTTTTTGCACCGCTTCTAGTGCTGCGGCGGCTTCGTGGCTCGATTTTGCCTCCGAGGTCAATTTTCCTTCTCGACGCTCAAGCTGCTCGAGGTCGGCTAGGGCAAGTTCGGTACGAATGGTTTCGATATCGCGTTTTGGTTCAACCTGGCCGTCGACATGAGTGACGTTGGGGTCCTTGAACGCCCGCACAACTTGGCAAATCGCATCAGTTTCGCGGATGTGTGCCAAGAATTGATTCCCCAACCCTTCCCCCTTGTGGGCACCGGCGACGAGCCCGGCGATGTCTACGAAGGTAACTGTGGCCGGGGTGATCTTTTCTGGATGAAAAAGCATTGCGAGTTCATCCAGACGTTTGTCGGGCAACGCCACAATGCCAACGTTCGGTTCAATGGTCGCAAATGGGTAATTGGCCGCAAGGACGTTGTTTTTAGTTAGGGCATTGAAGAGGGTAGACTTGCCAACGTTTGGTAAACCCACGATGCCGATTTTTAAACTCATAGCAGTAATTTTAACAGAGCCGGAGCTACTGTCATTGACAGCACGCACACATCATGGTTAAGTATTGACAATCCCACCGAGAGGAGCCGTCGAATGCGGCGTTTCATTTGGTTGGCAGTGATTGTGTCCGTCGTGGCGATGGGCGCTTTGCCTGCTCAGGCGAGCGGCAAGGTCTGTCGTGGTAACCAGATTCATGGTATCGCGAAGCCCACACGGCAGCACCGGCCGTATCGCTACAAGTTCACTGGTCCGGTCAAAATCCAGATCGGGTGGAGGGATGGGCGGCAACGCTTGACCTGGCCCGTGTCTAGCAGCTACCGGCCGGTTCGGGCCTATGTGTACTTCGTCACCGACCCGGCAGGCGCCCAGGAGGACTACAACGTCCTGCTGACTCGCCGGTCTGGCGACATGTACCCTTGGGCGTCCCACCTCGCGGCGAAGAAAGGCTACCACGCCTCCTTCGCTCAGGCCTGTGCGGTTTCCAAGTAGGGCGGCGTCGATCGACTGGTAGCCTGGAGCAAACGCTCCAGGCTACCTCTGTGTTAAGCGATTTCTCAGCCGACAGTGTTTTAATAGGGAAGTTAATTAAAGGGGAACCGTGGTTAAACAAAAAATTGCTTTAATGGCCGGCGGGATCTTAGTTGGAGCTGCGGCTATGGTGGGAGCGAGCTCTTTCGCGAGCTCAAACCGGCCTGCACATCCTGGGATGACTTCGATGCGGCAAATGCATCGGCATCCGCTTGATGGAGTAGCCAGTGTGCTAGGCGTGAAGCCAGCTGACCTGCGGAGTGAGCTGAAGACCAAAACTCTTCAGCAAATTGTGCAGGAGCATGGAATGACGCTTGATCAATTCCACCAGAAGCTTCGAGATGATCTGACATCTAAGCTTAGGGGCAAGGGCCTAAGCGATAGCCAGATCAAGGAGCGGCTGAGCCAATTTGATCAGCATCTACAGGTACGCCAGCATTTGCTGCAAGGCCTCGGTCCGATTAGCCAGTAGACCAAAACCACCTCACCAAGTTAGGCCCTTCGGGGCTTAACTTTTTGTTTGTGCCCCAAGTGTCCGGCATTTATCAACTGAAGCGGTGATTGCTAGCCTAAGAGAGTAGTTATGTTGACACTAAGCCCAAAAAATGTTAAAGTTCACGTAAATTAAGTGAGCTGCCCTCGGGCAGCCAGTTTTGGCTATGAAGTTGAAGTTTGCAAAAATTATAGTAGCGCTGGTTGCGGTAGTGATGCCGCTTATTGCAGTTGCCCCAGCGCATGCGACTGGCCAAGATCCCTTTGCCTGTCCCGTTAAGCCAGTGCTTAGCATGAACAGCACAGGCGTCTGCGTGAAGAATTTACAGTGGCACCTCAAGAATTCCGGAAGCGTATCCTTTGCTGCCAGGCAGGCGCTCAAAATTAATGGCTACTTCGATTGGCCAACCAAATCAGCTCTGATTTATTACCAGCTTGATCCCAATCACCGCGGGCTAGGTAACAAGCCACTGGGGCAAAGTGCGGCAAACATTGGCGTTGCTAACCTCAACACTTGGTGTGCCATTTACCGCACCCAGGGCAAGAGTTGTGCGAGCTTAACGCAACCTGTAAATAATGCCGCCTATTACGCCCAGCTAATTTTGCAGAATCCGCACATTTCGATTCAGCCGCAGACGGTAGGTATTATGCAGCGAGTGGCACGGGGGGAGTGTGCACCCGTGGAAGCCACTGGCCAATGCGTGCGTGTGAGCGCGGACTTGCTCAAACTCGTGAACGACATGGCAAATCGTGGCATTCCGATTGTGATAGCGTACCTCACTAATGGTCATCATGTGACAAATAGCTTCCATTACCGCGGTCTAGCGGTTGATATTGCCAACCAGGAGCAGCATGTCTCGATCATGCCTTACGTCTTTAATCATCGCGCCGAGTATCATGTGGATGAGCTAATCTACTGGAACTCGCCCCTTAATCTCGACCAAGGTGTGCCTCATCACTATGACCCGGCCACGGAAGCTGATCACCGCGACCACATTCATATTGCCGTCGACGTTTATTAGCCGGCCTAGCGCTCTTCCTTTATAATCGGGGAATGCAGGTACGCGACAATAAACTCGATATCAGCGGGGACCTGGCGACCAAGCTCGCGACAAAATACGGCACGCCGCTCTATGTTTATGAGTTAGAGACAATCAAGGAGCGCTACCAGACGCTCGAGCAGGCGATTTCTTATCAACCGGCACAGATCCATTTTGCGGTTAAGGCTAATTCTAATTTGGAAGTTTTAAAGCAACTTCGTGAACTAGGGGCTAGTGCCGAATGCGTCAGTCCCGGCGAAGTCGAGCGGGCAAAGGCGGCCGGTTTTACGACTGACCGCCTGGTATTTACCTGTAGCAATATTGATGCGAGCGAGCTCGCATGGTTGGCCGAGCAGGGAATGGCCGTAAACCTCGATTCGCTTGGCCAGCTGGAAAAGTGGGGAAGCTTAGGGCTGGGAAAGGAAGTGGGGATTCGGGTTAACCAAGGAATTGGGGCCGGTCACCACGCTCATGTGATTACCGGCGGCCCGGCTAGTAAATTTGGGATTGATATTTCGCAGCTCGACGAGGCCAAAGCAATCGCGAAAAAACACGGCCTAAAGATCGTGGGCTTGCATCAGCACATTGGATCGAACGTGTTAGATGTCGCTATTCTAATTCACGCCATGAGTGTATTACTCGAAACGGCACGGGGGTTTGAGGGGTTGAAGTATTTAGATTTTGGCGGCGGTTTGGGCGTGCCGTATCGACCTAGCGAGCAACCCCTGGACGTAGCCGAATTCGGTAAGCAGGCGAGCGAGCTGATGGCGAAATTTACGCGGGAGTATGGCTCGCCGGTTGCAATGCGGCTCGAGCCCGGGCGTTATTTGGTGGCCGAGACCGGCTTTTTGCTCACCAAAGTGACGGATATAAAAAAGAACCCGGATCGCACATTTGTAGGCGTAAACACGGGCTTTAATCATTTAATTCGACCGGCCATGTACGGCTCATATCACCAAATTATGAATGCAAGTAGAGTAGAGGGCGAGCAGGCGGTGGTGTATGTAGCTGGGAATGTGTGTGAGTCTGGCGATTTATTGGCCCAGGAGCGGGAGCTTACCATGCCGAAAGAAGGAGAGATTTTAGCAATACTGAACGCCGGCGCCTACGGCTATGTGATGAGTTCGGATTATAATTTGCGCGACAGGCCTAAAGAGGTAGTGGTTTAGTTTACTGTAATTCTACAAAAACACTCTTGCCACTAGCACCGCCCTGCCACAGTTCTACACGGTCAATCTGAACTTGCCCAGACTGAACATGGATGGTCCAGCTGAGGCCGGTCTGGCCTGCTTTGACTGTGTAGTTCAGCCAATAACACTTGAAATCTTTTGTAACAGATGTAGATTGTCCTACTGGTGTCCCATCGACGGATATTCCTGCTATTGCTGAGGATGCACCTGGAGCAACCCGAATAACAAAGCACGCGCGTTGATTCTTGTTAGTTGAGTTTACGCCGCTGGACGCTACGTGAAACCCTGGACCAGTCCAGGCGTCTTGGAAGGTTGAACTTGCTTTAGCCGAGAGCCAGCAAGTATTGCTACATGACATGTGCCCGCCGTCCCTCCAGTCAGGATGCTGAACCTTCTCTTTAATCGTTTTCCCATCATTTGTATAAGAGAAAGTTGAGTGTTCCTGGAGAGTGGAGACTTTGTGATACGTAATAGCCTGGGCAGGGAAGCTCCAAGCTAAGAAGCCAGCAATTATGCTGGCCAGGTAGACTGTTAGTATAGAAAAACGAAACTTCAACATAGTGTTTAGTTGAATGCAACTGTATCACATGTTTACGGCAAAAGCAAGCTACAGTTCTACAAAAACACTCTTGCCACTAGCACCGCCCTGCCACAGTTCTACACGGTCAATCTGAACTTGCCCAGACTGAACATGGATGGTCCAGCTGAGGCCGGTCTGGCCTGCTTTGACTGTGTAGTTCAGCCAATAACACTTGAAATCTTTTGTAACAGATGTAGATTGTCCTACTGGTGTCCCATCGACGGATATTCCTGCTATTGCTGAGGATGCACCTGGAGCAACCCGAATAACAAAGCACGCGCGTTGATTCTTGTTAGTTGAGTTTACGCCGCTGGACGCTACGTGAAACCCTGGACCAGTCCAGGCGTCTTGGAAGGTTGAACTTGCTTTAGCCGAGAGCCAGCAAGTATTGCTACATGACAGTTTACCGCCATCACCTTGATCAGGATGAATAACTTTTTCAGCAGTTACGTGGCCGGTTGTGGGGTTGGTGTAGTAAAAAGTTTGGCCGTGTTCTTGTAGTATGCCGATTCTGTGATAAGAGAGCGCGTGTACCACGTAGTAGGCAAGTATTCCAAAAGTCACCACGCCACATACGATCGCTACGAAAGAAAGGTTAGAGAGCTTGCCGAGCGATGGGAGTAGTCTGGTCATTTTCCTTTTGCGCTTAGCCATTAACATTAATAGTCTACCGGAGCAGTCATGATGTCAATAAGCTTAAGGGGTTTGACTGGTAGTGGATAAGCTCATACAATAACTCTAATGGCTAAGCTTATTAGGTGGCTAACTATTTTGGCGGTGCTTCTGCCGGTTAACCTGTTCAGTTTGGTTAAGCCAGCCCAGGCTGCCCCGGACTTTAGCTTTGTAAGAGTAAATGATGTTCTACCGAATCAAACAGTCGATGGAGGGAACGGCGATATTCAAGTCGATGTTAGCCAAGCATGTTCAGGCTACTTTACCAATCCAAACCACCAATGCAATGCTGGCACTACAGGTCGAGCTATCGATACGCCCGTATCTTACATCAAGCTATACTTCAAAGATCCCCACAATACCTACATAAGAATTCGGACAGGTACTGGAAGTTCTTCTGACCAAGATTTCAAAAGCATGAAATTTTTCTTTACCCCCGCCAACGCTGACGAATCCTACAAAATCTTCGACGATAATAATAACGCCAAAAAATGTATCTCTCAGGGCAAGCAAGGGTCCGTATTCTTTACAAGCCCGGGTCAGTGGAGCGACCCTATTAAGTTTGATACCGACTCTGACAACTACGGCGATGGCGGATGTTTATCATCGCCTAGTAATAAGAGCAACGGATACTATGTATACCGACTTGCAGTTGGGTATATTTCGGCGATGAACACAGATGACAGTGTGGTCGTTGAGCCTGGTCACGACCGGTGGGCGAACTTCAGGATCCAAGCTTATAGCTCCGGGACACAAGCTGATGGTTGCATGCAACAAGATGTAAATAATCAGGGGGCAAATCAAAATTTCCCTTGTGGTGGGAACCGTGTGGGCTTGTGGGCGAGGTTTGATAAAGGTGATCAGCCTATCACGCTTGATACGACCAACACGAGTGGAACCTACGACCTCTATATTCCGTTTGCAACCCCCTGCTTGTCGCAAAAAGAGGTTTATCCTATTCTTTATAACGAGCTGAGGTGGCAGGATGCGGACGGGGCTAGCGACTCTTCTCCGGTTAACCCACAAATCTACTTTGATTTATATTATCGCGACGTTGGCGGGACTAGTCCCGGGCCGTGGAAGATAACTCCAGATATTTTCAATGGGGGAAGTGCTCATCGGCGGGGCTATGATGTAAAGACGGCAGTTGCCGATCAGAATCCGGATAAATACCCTGAATTTATTGGCGGCAACGGTGAAACTAAAACTCTAGACTTTGCCGCGGCGTATAGTATGCAGTTTATGTGGGTATGGCACAACATTAGCTACAATAACGATCCGCAAATTTGGATCCCGTACGATAGTGAAACCTACAACGATACTTGCTCCCAGAACTCAAACTGCCAAAGCATCCAAAGCTCTATTCCGAACCCTGTCGCGCCGGGGTCGACTGTAAAAATTACCCAGTCATTAAAGAATACCGGCGATGTGGCTTGGACCAGCTCGTATAAGCTAGTTCGTACTGATGACACTCCTGTAACTGGACCTACGACTCAGTCGATTAATAGTCCACCTATCGGCCCCAATCAGACTACTACTTTCTCGAATGCGAGCTATGTAACACCAGCGACCCCCGGCGTCTATCGCCTAACCTTCCAGATGGGTACGCCTAGTCTCGTGGCCGGTGTATATGACCTATTCGGCGACACCTGCGCTATCACCATTAAATCTCTAAACACGCCAGCGAAAGTCTACTTAGCCAACTTCATTCACCCCGTTTTACAGTTCGTGCGCGATAACTTTAAATATCCGCTCTTTAACCTGCAGGCCTACATGTGGCCGGATGCGGGCAATCGCGGCAAAACCGATCAAGGAACATACCAAGGCAACGATCATTCGACTAACTTCTGGCTGGCTGGTACTTGGGGATCGGCTTTTGGGGATACCAATACCACCAGCGAAAATCTCGATACGGACCTAAACAGCATGAGTGTCTTTAATAACAAGGCGGAGATTGGTTGCCCGGCTTCGTTTGCGGCCACCGGTTGCTTGCAGCGCATCCCGCTCGCTTACGTACCGAAGAACGACGGCACCGTGACGTCCGGCTCGTCCACTCCTGGTGGCAATAAGTGGCAACCCATTCGCGACGTGAACTTCTCGACCAGCGATAGCAATGCTTTTGACCCCCGCCACGGCGGCATCGCCTGCCAAGACGGCAGCTACTTTTATACTGACGGCAAACAAGTATGGGACTGCGGCGGCAGTAATCACATCAACGCTGTCGAGATCTCTAACCTCCATATTAACGCCCAAGGAATTAAATCGCCGGCTAACAACTCAGATGATGTCTCAGTGGTGGGCGACCACGGCGTTCAGTGGCAGGGCGGCATCGACAAAAATCTATTGCAGCGCGATACCAATAAGGGAGCGGATCCGCGGCAGTCATTGCCCGATAATAGTGCTGGACCAGTTAAGGCCGATAACTCGCCAAAGCCCAACACTTGGGATAACGTTCGAAATCCACAACTTTTCCCGAGTACGTATAGTGCCTCAATTAACGATGCTAACTTCACCAATCAGGCTGATTCGGACAATACTGATGTACCGACTAACTTTACGCTTGATCCAGACAATATTTTGAAGGGCGGCTTGGGTGTAAGTGATTTGCCACTGAAATCGTGGGGCACTACGACTGTGACGTCGCTTTTGCAGGACAGTCAGGACAACGGCACACTCAAATATAAGGCCAATAACCAAGAACCGTTGACCTACACTACGGGCATTACACACGTCGATAATGCGCAGCTTAAGTGGGATGAGTACGTGAATTGGTCGCAACTAGACGACAAGGGCCACTGGTATCCAACCAAAAACGCTGCTGCTCACGACACGCCGATCGGCGTGAAGTTGGGGGGTGCAACCAATGCCAGCGGCGCGGCCGGCTTCACCTATAGCCCTGGAACTGCCGACGGGACTGCTGGTACCACCGTGACGCTAAAGATTAGCAATAAATTTATCGTCAGCAACTTTACCTACTACTTGGGCAGAAGAGAGACCAAGTGGGGGTGGCTGAATCCCAATGC
This sequence comes from uncultured Candidatus Saccharibacteria bacterium, assembly GCA_964582465.1. Lineage (GTDB taxonomy): Bacteria > Patescibacteriota > Saccharimonadia > UBA4664 > CAZOQX01 > CAZOQX01. The sequence continues at coordinate 13,153 of CAZOQX010000003.1, read as the reverse complement.
CACGATTCAAGGTCAAGTGTTAGGCCAAGATAGTTACTTTGGTGGGGGATTTAACAAGACCAACCCGACTTGGGCCGATGGTGATAATGACCCAGCAACGGCCGACCTCCCCACTTATTGGCAGGACTCGACCACCGTTACTACGATGGATAACTCGGGGGATTCGACACCGCTTGCTCACGGCGCTGGAGTAAGCTGGGCATTTGATCGCGCCGATCCGCTTTATACGAATCGCATGATTTATGACACGCAGGTGGTGGAGCCGGTAATCACGGGCTTTGATGACACCAAGTCTGGCACTCAAAATGTGACGGCAACCTATTGGCCCGGCGGTTTCTTTAACCTGACCGCGAGTGCCGCCAACACCAAGTACTACACCGGCGCTGGCCAATTACTTCAGGAAGATACGGCCAATTGTCCCGCTAACTTCGATGGGGAATGCGACGTAACATACGATGGCACCAAGGACGGTTTAGTCAATGTCGACTGGGGTTGGTCAAGTAACGTCCAGCGCGCTCGCTACGAGAGTACCTTTAAGGGACACACCCGAGACCTCGGATCGCGCGACGTGAGCGCCTCCAAGCCCGATAATGTGCTTTACGGTATAGAATCGGATAGTGCTGCCAAGCCCGACCGCGGGGTTGCTACCATTTATAATCCGACCATATCTTTCCAAAATTCCGACGTTTACGCTGGCGGGAAGATCGATAGCTACTTCGCGCACTCCCTGGCGCAATCGGCGTTCTTGTACACCAAAGGACTAATTAATCACTTTGACTTCACCAGCCCAGGCGTATCGGGTCATCCTAGTCAAGGAAAAGCCTTCAGCCCCTACGCTCTCAACACCGGCAATTCGGGAACGTATGACAATGCTAATAATCCGATTTACGCCATCTGGGGGCAGACCAATTACAATAATAATATTGTGGGGAAGGCCACGAACCTCACTAAGGTCAGCGGGCAAAATTACTATACGATGGACGACACCTTTACGCTCGCCAACGGGAGAACCTATTATGCTAATGGTAATTTGAACTTAGGCGATCCTGCTACCCATACCGCGCTCAGTTTTGCAGGCGGAGCGGGCACAATAGTTGTAAATGGCGATCTAATTGTAAACGGTGATGTCTCTTATAACGGCTATAGCGGTACTGATCGCAGCCAGCAGACGTCAGTTGGATTCATTGTGACCGGCAATATCATCGTTAAGTGTTTCAATTCCGACGATTGCGTGAGTAATCTAGCCGGCAACTACTTTGCGAATGGTGCATTTAGCTCGGGCACCAGCTTAGTGGGGAACAATGATCGCGTCAATGTCGACCAACCGCTGACACTCAACGGTTTGATAATTGCCTCATCATTCAACTTACAGCGCCAGCCTGGCACACAACTAGATCCTGACATCAACCCATCCGAGAACTTCGTCTACGATGGCACGGTGGTGAGCAACCCGCCGCCATGGTTCAGTACTCTTAATAGTGCTCCGGCGGTGTGGAATGAGGCGGTACCAAGTAATTAAACTTGTTAGCATAAGCGGGATAGTGTAAGCTTTAGGCATAAACCATGATCAAGGTAAACCTACTACCAGATTTAGTCCTTAACCGTCAGCGTGAGGAGAAGTTTAAGAAGATAGCCACGGCAAGTATTGTTGGCTGGCTAATTTTAGTGGCGGGCTTGGCAGTTCTTGCTGGCGTGTACTTGGGCGTCCAGAAAGTGCGGCTGACTTCGGCCAAAAATAGCTATACCACCCTCAACGCTCAGGTGAATTCACCGGATAACGTCGCATTTCGTAAAGAAGCCCTGGCTGTCCAGGCTAGCCTACAAGAATTGAACGGGCTGTTTAGCAATCAACATAAGTTTTCGGCCATCTTTAAGCGGGTGACTGATCTTTTGCCGAAGGGGGTCACACTGCAATCGCTTAATGTCGATGGCGAGAAAGTTGTCATTGCCGGCACGGCTGGTTCCTACAATGAAGTGGGCACAGCCATCGCGGCGCTTAAGCAGTCTAGTCCAACACCCGACCCAAGTACGACCAGTGTGGCGAATGCGGGAGGACAAATCTACTTTAACTCCGTAGCATTTAGTGGAGCCAGCGTCCAAGGAACCCGCGTGGCATTTTCGCTCTCCGCAACCTATGTTTATCCCACCGGAGGTTTGGCGAAATGAAAGATCACAAATTACTGAACCTAGTCGGGCTGTATTTATTGATTGGGCTTGCAACTGCGGCCGTAGTTGGCTTCTTTATCATTAAGCCAATTTTAAACACAGCCGGGAAGGATGGGCAGCAGATCGCAGATTACAACAATAAAATCACTGCCTTAAAGCAGCTGGATCAAGATACTCAGACCCTGCGCCAAAATTACGCCGCCGTCAAAGATCAGCATGATCAAATTCTGCACCTACTACCTACAGCTAACGAAGAGGAGAGGCTGGTGGCGATGGTAAGTGATTTGACGTCCAAAAGCAGTGCGGTAATGACTACGTTTTCGCCGGGTGGTGTCGCCGCCAGCGCAGCAACAGGGGTCGCTACTTATCCCGTAAATCTAGCCATCAGTGCATCTTACGCCGGCGTCCAAAGCTTATTGCAAAAACTCGAAAACGCTGCTCGCTATATTGACGTTCAATCCGTCAACTTGGCACCTAATGGTGCCGGGAGTACTAATGTGCAGGCAGCCGTAAACATTACAGCCTACTATCAGGCGGCGCCGCCCGCTAGCACTACAGGAGGGACGCAATGAAAATGCCCAAAGTTGCCATGCCTCAGAATCGGGCTCAAAGCAAGCTCGTAAAAGAAATCGTTATTTTAGTCTTAATCGTCGGTGTGCTAGGCTGGATGCTTTTCCCGCACCACAAAAAGTCCCAAAAATCTGGCAACTTGCCGGCTGCCGGCCCCGCTAGGATCAACACCTCTTTTGATCAAAATGCTCTTCAGCAACTCCAGTCAAAGGACACGGATTACCCCGATGTTTCGCCGAAATCAGGCGATCTAGGTAAGAGTGATCCCTTTCAGTAGGAGACTTCGATGCAGCAGTATTACTACGTAGCTAAAGACGCGACCGGGCAACTGGTCAAAGCCGAAGTTGAGGCGGCGAGCGAAAAAGAAGCCACCAAACTCTTGGTTGCAAAACAGTTGTTTCCTCTGGAAATTGGCACCAAAAAACCGGGCCTAGATTCTTCTTTCCTCGATAAAATCTTGCACCGTGTTAGCACGAAAGAGAAGGTCATCTTTACCCGCCAGCTGGCCACCATGGTAAAGGCCGGCCTGCCAATTGCCAAAGCTCTGCGTATGCTAGAGCAACAGATGACCAACCCGAAGCTTAAGGAGATAATTCGAAGCCTGTCGAGCAGTCTAGAGGGGGGCGTGAGTTTATCGCAGTCGCTTGCTCAGCATGCCGACATATTTAGCACGATTTATATCAGCATGGTCGAGGCGGGGGAGGTGAGCGGTAATCTGGACGAAGTTTTGCTCAAGCTGGCCGACCAGGAGGAGAAAAACCAGGCGATTAGGTCAAAAATCAGAGGCGCTTTAACCTATCCTGCTGTGGTGCTGGCTGTGCTTTTGGGTGTGTCAACCTTGATGCTAACTTTGGTCTTACCGCAGGTGGGCAAGATGTATGAAGATCTCAAAAAGCCCTTGCCAGTTTTTACGCGAATAATGCTCGCTCTCTCCAATTTCACCACCCACTATTGGTACATTACCGTGTTAGTGCTGATCGGGGCAGGCTATGGCCTACGGATGTATATTAAATCTGCGCCTGGCCGCAGCCAGCTGGATAGCTTGAAGACGAAGGTGCCGTTATTTGGTCAATTGATGGAAAAAGTTTACATGGCGCGGTTCGCGCGGACGCTGGGTTCACTGATCTCAACTGGCGTGCCTATTTTGCAGGCGCTCACTATTGTGGCCCAATCCATCAATAATGTTAATTTCGAGCGGGCTATTTTAGATATCACTAATCGTGTCAAAAGCGGCACATCGCTATCGGAATTAATTACGGACCACCCGATGTTTTTGCCGCTGGTTGGCCAAATGCTCGCGGTCGGTGAACAAACAGGTACGCTCGGCGATAGTCTGGAGAAGGTAGCTTCTTATTATGAAGATGAGGTCGATCAGGCCGTCAAAAATATCTCCACCCTGATTGAGCCTGCTACCATGGTAGTTTTGGGCGTGATGGTGGCCTTCCTGATCGGCGCCGTGCTTCTGCCGATTTACGGCTTAGTGTCGGGCGTCAGCAGTGGGCCAACTAGGTAGGGGAGGTTGACAACTGAGCTGAAAGACTTTAAATTAAACGTAAGCACTATAAGTAATAGAAAGGTGAGCACAAATATTATGTTACGGAAACTAAATAAGGCTAAAGGGTTTACATTAATCGAAGTAGTGATCGTGTTAGCCATCGCTGCCCTGATCCTGCTAGTGGTCTTTAACGCCATTGCCAGTGCCCAGAAGTCCCAACGTGACACTACGCGTAAGACTGAGGCTGGCCGCATTGTGAGTCTACTAGAACAATCCGCGTCTAATGCTTCTGGTGTATATCCATCTACCACTGCCTTAGCCAAGACGGCTGTAACCGGTCTTGACTCTAAACTAGGTGCTAAGTACACCTTTACAGCAGGCACCTACGTCGCCAATGGGGCCTTAACCGGTGCCTGTGCTACTAGCCCAACAACGGCTGCGATATATGAGGTGTTATATGTCACAAATGGAGCAACGAACCGCGACTACGAGTTGAGTGTTTGTACAGAAGGTGGCGGACTAGTCCAAGTTAAATAATCCGAAAGTCAAAAACTAAGCCGGGCCGTGCTCCCGGTTTTGTTTTTGACGGGAGAAGTGGTATAAATAGGTAAACATAAGCATCAAGTGGGTGAGAGAATTGAAAAAATCTAAAGGGTTTACATTAATCGAAGTAGTGATCGTGCTAGCCATCGCTGCCCTGATCATACTGGTGGTCTTTAACGCCATTGCCAGTGCCCAGAAGTCCCAACGTGACACTACGCGTAAGACTGAGGCTGGCCGCATGGGTGGCTTGCTTGATCAGTATGCGGCTAATAACGGCGCGAGTTATCCTGCGAGCAATGCGGCTGCTAAAACGGCCGTGACGACCTTAGACGCAAAGCTGGGTGGCAAGTATACTTTTACCGCTGGTACTTATGTTGCGTCAGGAAACTTGACGGGTGCCTGTGCGGCTACGACTGATGCCAGTAGATATGAAGTACTCTATGCTCAATCTGCCAATAATCGTGACTTCGAACTTTCGGTTTGTACCGAAGGCGCCGGTTTATTCCCGGTGAGATAGCGTTCCTCTACTCCTAGGTAAAACCGGATTTAGTATTCCTGGATTTATTTGGTAGTATAAGCTCAAGGACTTTAAGAATGATACTACCTAGGAAACAAGGCTACACTTTGATCGAAACTACGGTGGCTCTGGCTATCATAGGATTGTTGACGTTAGTTTTAATCCGGGGAGCTGGGACAAGTATCAAAACTGAGCGTTTTAGTGATGAGGTCAAGGCCTTCGCGAACGACATTCGCCAGGCCCAGGTGCATTCGTACACTGGCCAAGTTGGCACCTGTGCCACCTCGCCCTGCTATTGGCGGGGGACGGCCCTAAATTTTTATAACAATTCGGCCGGGAACAAGTATGATTCGATGCTATTAAACGGCAGTGATTTTACAAACACGTCGGTTGCTACCGATAACACTCAGCAGACGGGTATTAGTGATCCAGTTTTCGCCGCTTCGACCAGCTTGACCGCCGAGGGGCTCAAGATCTCGGCTATCGCCGTAAACAATGCCGGCAACTCGGCGCCAAGTAGCATATCGCTGGCATTTCTGGCCCCGGACGGCAAGAGTTTTACTAGCTGTGATGATTCCGGTACGCCGTGTGCGGCCGTCACAACCTCTACCGGCAAACCCTATACGGGCGCTCAAAACGTCACATTTACACTAACGGCTGATTACGTCGCACTTACCGGCACAGTGATTTTTTATCCCGCTAATGGTAAGATTGACGTATCAGTAAAGTAATAATTCGTGGCGGCATTGAAGACTAATCAATCTGGACAAACCTTGGTCGAGCTAGTGGTAGCGCTGGCGTTAATGGCGATGTCGATCACATCAGCCGCGGCGCTTGCGAGTGTATCATCCAAAACCAGTGGAGAAGCGGGGCGGCGCAGTCAGGCCGTGGCACTGGCTGATCGAGAGATGGAAGCGCTTCGAGCCTACCGTGATAGTGAGCTACGCGATACAGCCACATTTTTGGATGGCATCACCGGCTGCGCCAATGATCAAGCTCACCAGTGGATAATGCGTCCGAGCGTGGCCGGACCAGGTGGCTGGAGTAAGGCGACCGTGGCTAGTCCGACCGCCTACAGTTCCGGTGCACTCGATGGCACTAGCTTGGACATTAATGGTAATAGTGTCAACTTTGGCCAGATTTATTCAAGTTATTCCCGTATGCTCACAATCTGCGATGCCAACGGTGATTCTCATACTAAAAACGTGCAGGTGCAGGTGAACTGGACGGAGAGTAACGGTACCAGGCAGGTAATTGAGCGGACCGTTTTAACCGATTGGACGCAGTCGTGAGGCGCGAAGATGGCATTACTCTGGTTGAAGTGGTGATTGGCATGGCACTTTTATCATCCGCTATGATTACGGCCAGCCTGACCTTCACCTCGATCTCTAAGCTGCAGCAAAAGGGTGCCACGCAGCGAGCGGTACAGCAAAACGGCCGCTATGTACTAGAGGGCATTGCGCGAGACATTAGAAACGCCAAGGCTGCCGCCGTGAACAGTCCCACTGCGCTAACCTTGCAATACAACCAAAACTTGAATGGTCAAGCCGCGACGGACGTGAATTATACTTTTGCAAATAATGCCATCCTCAGAAACGGTGTGTCAGTGACCGACGGAGTATTTATTCAGGCGGTGCGCTATCAAAACCTAGCCCCAGCGGGTGACAAAGAGGCGCTTCAGGTTGATATGGCAGTTTGGCTGAAGCAACCTGGGAGCGTTAGCTCAAGTGATCCCTACGCCTACGCCTATAGCTTGTCGACAGTTGCAACCTTGAGGGGCAAATAATGAAGCAAGTAGTTAAAACTAACGAGCGCGGCGCCATCGCCATTTACCTGGTGTCAATTATTGCCATCTTATTGGTGGTAACGACTAGCTATGCGGCGAAGCTGACGATTAATGAGCTGAATCAATCGAGTCAAGTTGATCGCTCGGAGGATGCCTTTTATGCGGCCGAGGCGGGCATTGAGGATGCTCTTAAAACTTTGGACGGTGTGGCGAACCCGACGAGTCAGCTCCAGACGCTTTTCCCGAATCAATACGATAATGGCACGCTGGTAGGGGACTACGCCGTGCTGCCCGATACTACCAGCTCAAACTGGCCGAACTACACCATTACCAAGGAGCCACCGGCGACTGATCCGCCCGGGCTGGTATCGTGGCGCCAACGTAAGGTTTATCCGAGCACCAATGCTAATTTTGCTGGCTCGGTGTTGAAGGATCAAAGCCTACAATTTGATACCAGTTATTTGACACGTAAGTGCAGCGCCACTGTGGCGGCTACAGGTACAATCGGCCAGAACCCGCCAGATTGTAACAGCGCGTACAAACTCTTTCAGGATTATTCAGCTTTCCGTTTCTGCTGGGCGCGCACTTCCTCGAGCGGCGTCAATGGTGTTGATAAAATATTGGCAGTTGACCCCAGTGCCGCCTTCGAGTTAACAGCGGTGTCTTTCAACGGCAGTACTTCTCAGGATGTGAAGGTGGAAAAAACCCAGTTTACCTCTACGACGCCGAGCCCTTCGACGTTGCCGCAGACTGGAAATACCGTCGTGCTCGACACTACGACGGTGGCGAATTATAGCTGTGTTTTGTATCAAATCGCGAGCAGCGGTACGCCCAATAATCGTAGCCGTGGATATATTTTCCGCGTTCGGTTAGTGAGTACGGCTGATCAGGACGTAAATGGCAAAGCCTATTCAGTTGATTACCAAGTGAAGCTGCTATCGGATGGCATTTACGCGAACGGTCCAGATTTACAAATTCCGGGGTCGCAGTTGGTGATCGACGTAGTAGGGCAGTCGGGCGACATCCGCCGACGCGTGGTGGCGACCAAAACCCTGACGGGGCAGCTGATTGGTATATTTGATTACGCCCTGTTCTCGGGGAGCAGTACCTCTCCGGTTTGCAAGGTGGGACCGCAGTCTACGGATCAAAACGGCGCTGGCATCTATAATAGCTGTGCTTTAAATAATTCGGTGGTGAACCAATGAGCGAGATTCGCGATACTTTTCGAGAGGCAGGTGAGCAGCTTAAGTCGCTCATTGGGGATAGTGCGAAGGTAGTGAGTCGCTTTGTGTTGGCTCATACGAACAAGTCTCAGCGCAAAGTGACTGCTGTAACAGCTGTAGCGCTAATGGTGGCGGCAGGTTTTGCCATTCTGACTGCAACCGTCGGCATATATTTACTGGGTTGGCAGAATGACTTCGCTTATCGGATGTCCCGCATATTACCAATCCCGGCAGCGTATGTTAATCGTACCCCCGTTAGCGTCTACGATTACTTGTTGAATCTGCGCAGCCAGGCAAAATATTTCGAAATACATAAAGTAAACCAAAAGCTCACCGCTAAACAGCAAAACGAACAGGCTATGGCCGAGTCCGCTAATCAGGCCTTAATCTCGGCCTGGGCGCGCAGTCATCATATCGAGCTAACTGATCAGGAGAGTACAAAAGCGCTGGATGGTTTGTACAAGGACGGTGGTGGTAAAAAGAAGGCGCTTAGTGACATTAAGAAGCAATACGGACTAGATAGTTTCGAGTTTAGCTACCGTGCTAAGCAGCAGCTTTTAGATCAGAAGGTGACGCTGGCTCTGCAGCAAGATCCGACTTTAGTGAAGCAAAGCCAAGATCAGGCGGCGAGTTTGCTCCAGAAGCTGAAACAAGGTGCGGATTTTACTAATTTGCAGCAGCTCTACTCGCAGGATGTATCGGCGACTAAAACAGGAGACGCCATGTTGGTTAGCGCCGGCAACTTGCCGATTTCGGTGGCCGACGCAGTCACAGCCGTGGCTGATGGTCAGTTAGTTACGGGTGCGGTCACGGCTAAGGGTAATACCTACATATTGAAGCGAGAAAAAACAGTCGACGGCGTTGTTTTAGCCAGAATAATCTTACTTAAGCCGCCCACGCTTGCGCGCTGGCTCGCCGCACAAAGCCAAACAGCGCATATCCTGAAACTATTGCCGCAACTACGCTAGTTTCTAGTTGGCAAGCCATATTGCTTATGGTATGATTTGGCTAATGAACTTATTCCAAGGCTCAGATAGCTATTTCGGTCTAGACATCGGAACCACTGGCGTCAGGGTGGTGCAGCTTCGGGCTGGTGGCGGTAATCCGGCGCTTGTGACCTATGGCTCGGCTGATTTGCCACCGGGACTATCAACTAGCGACTCACCGATGGACCAATCGAAGGTGGCGGACGTTATTAAACAGCTAGTGAAGGACGCCAAAATCACGACTAAAAACGTGGTGGCAGGGATTCCTTCCGCTTTGGCTTTTGCTACTGTGATCACGACGCCCAAACTGAATGATCAGGAGCTAGCCAAGGCCATTAAATTGCAGGCCGATCAATACATTCCGACTGCGGCTGATCAAGTAAAAATGGACTGGCAAGTGGTGGGGCCAGCGAAAGATCCCAATCAGATGGAAGTTCTTTTGGTGTCTGCGCCCAACACCGGCGTAAATAAATACATGAATATCATTGACCGGGCTGGGTTACAACTTGAAGCGCTGGAGATGAACGCCGTCGCGCTGATTCGTAGCTTGATGCCTCGTGAAGATACGGCCGTGATGATCGTAGACGTCGGAAGCCTTTACACCGATATCGCGGTAGTACACAAACAGGCTCCAAAGCTGGTGCGCTCGATTAACGTTGGTGGGTCGACATTTATCAAGGCGGTGAGCCAATCGTTGGGTTTGGCGGCCGAACAAGCCGAGCAATTCACAAAAAAGTTCGGTCTAATGCAAGACAAGCTAGAAGGACAAGTTTACAAGGCCATTAAGCCGTCACTCGACCTATTGGTCAGTGAGCTGGACAAATCGGAAAAGTTTTTTGCTTCCAAAGATGAAACTGTCAAAATTGAAAAGATTATTTTGACCGGAGGTGCGGCGGCCCTACCAGATTTACCGACCTACCTAGCAAATGCAACTGGCCTGCCTGTCACGATTGCGAATCCTTGGGCTCATGTCAGCTTCCCCGCAGTGATGCAGGAACAGCTGAACCAAATGGCCTTGGAATATCCGGTCGCAATTGGTTTGGCCGAAAGGTCTCTTGTGTAGTGCCGTATGCTTGCCCTCGAAACACAACAACTACTTGAGCAGCTTTTAGCTCAGCAGGGGCTAGTAACGCAGGAAAAGTTGAGTACGCTTAGAAGCGATGCCAAGAAACAAAAAACTACTCTGGTAGCACTTCTGACCCAGCAAAAAGTTGTGGGTGAGGAGGATTTAACCCGAGTGATGGCGCAGGCTAACGGCATCCCATATGCTGATTTGCACAATGTGACGGTGGCTGACAATATTCTGGCTGCCATGCCTCGCGATCTGGCCAAAAGCTACATGACGGTGCCCTTTGGTGAAATGCGTGGGCGTTTGGCTATTGGCACAGTTGATCCGACGAATGTGCAGGCCATTGACTTTATAAGCCGCAAGATCGGGCGCAATCTAATCCCGTTCATGGTATCAGAATCCAGCGTTGAGCATGTTTTGGGGCAGTACAAAGCTGATGTGTCGCAGGAAGTATCAGCTGTGATTGATTCCGTCAATGAAATGGCGGATAACTCTCCGAAAAATTCTTCGGAGGACAAGAAGAATAAAGACAATGTTTCTAATCTGGTGCAGGACGCCCCGATTACTCGCGCCTTGAATACTATTTTGGAGTATGCCGCCAACTCCAGGGCTTCTGATATCCATATTGAACCGCGGGCGAAAGAAGTTAAGGTGCGCCTGCGCGTCGATGGTATTTTGCAAGAAACCATGACGCTACCGAAGGAGGTGGAGGCGGCGTTGATTTCTCGTATCAAAATTTTATCCAATCTGAAAATCGACGAACACCGTATTCCGCAGGACGGTCAATTTCAGTTCAAAGCCGCCGGGCGGGAGATTGACGTACGTGTTTCCATCGCACCTATTGTATTTGGAGAGCAGGTGGTTATCAGACTGCTGGACAAGGATGGTTCGATTTTGACCCTCGATGCGCTGGGGTTCAAGGGTCGATCACTTCGCCTCATCACCGACGGCATTCACCGCCCTCATGGTATGACGCTTTCGACTGGCCCAACCGGTTCGGGTAAGTCAACTACGCTTTACGCCGTTATCGCCCAAATCAAGAGTCCAACGATTAATATTGTGACGCTGGAAGACCCAGTGGAGTACAAAATGGACGGCATTAACCAGATGCAGGTTAGCCCGGAGGTTGGACTCACTTTCGCCTCGGGCTTACGATCAATTCTCCGCCAAGACCCGAATGTGGTGATGGTAGGGGAGATTCGCGACGGTGAAACGGCTGACTTGGCGGTACAGGCAGCTCTCACAGGTCACGTTGTGCTCTCTACGCTTCACACGAACTCTGCTTCCGGAGTTTTGCCGCGACTACTCGATATGGGCGTAGAACCCTTCCTAATTGCCTCAACGGTTAATACAGTGATTGGTCAACGTTTAGTGCGTAAAGTTTGTGAGCACTGTGCCGAGAGTTACGACAGTACACCGGCCCAGACTCTCTCTATTATGAACGCTCTTAGCTCACTCTTACCCAAGTCCGCGAGCGAAGTCGAATCTTTGCGTCAAGACCTGGGATATGAAAATTTGCCAGTTGCTGGCCAAAAAGCTTATACTTTGTACAGGGGGAAGGGCTGCAAGGAGTGCAACAATGGTTACAAGGGTCGTCTCGGTATCTTTGAAGTCTTCCATATGTCCGGCACTATGGAACGATTGCTGACCGATCGAGCTACAACTAACGAGGTGCAAATCCAAGCCCAAAAAGATGGCATGATTACAATGAAACAAGATGGGTACTTTAAAGCATTAAGTGGTTTAACAACTTTGGAGGAGGTGGCGCGCGTCGCCAGCGATTACTAGAATGGCAAACACCGCAATGAAAATTGAATTATTACTCGAGCAAGTGATTAAACTTGACGCTTCTGACTTGCACTTGCAGGTTGGCCTGCCGCCGATGTTGCGTGTCGATGGTGCTCTGAAGCCAATCGATGACCACGCTAATCTTGCTGACGACGATGTTGAGCACTTAATTTTTTCGATTTTGGATGAAGATCAGAAGGAAATTCTGGTTAAGGATAAGGAAATTGATTTTTCCTTTGCTTTTGGTGACTACGGCCGTTTTCGCGTTAATGCCTTCCACGAGAAGGGTAACCTAGCTGCCGCGCTCCGGCTAATTCCAGCTAAGATTCGCAGTGTTGATGATCTGGGCTTGCCGAAAATTCTCGAGAAATTCACGGAATTCCCGCGGGGGTTGGTGCTTGTAACTGGTCCCACCGGCTCGGGCAAATCAACTTCGCTTGCCGCCATGGTTGATAAGATAAACCGGGAAAAGGCATCGCATATCGTGACCATTGAAGACCCGATTGAGTACATGCACCATTCCCAGAAGTCGATCGTGGTTCAGCGTGAAGTGCACTATGATACATACTCATTTGCAGCCGCCCTACGTTCTAGCTTCCGAGAGGACCCGGATGTAGTGATGGTAGGTGAAATGCGCGATCTAGAAACCATTTCGTCGGCTATTACGCTTGCAGAAACTGGTCACTTAGTTTTAACTACCTTGCACACGAATTCAGCCGCCCAGTCGATCGACCGTATCATTGATGTCTTCCCGCCGCATCAGCAGCAGCAAATCCGCGTTCAGCTAGCTGCCATGCTGCAAGGCATTTGCTCGCAGCGTCTAATACCGGCAATTGGCGGCGGGCGCGTGGTAGCATCGGAAATTCTGGTAGCTACTCCAGCGGTGCGAAATATTATACGTGAAGGTAAAACTCATCAGCTTGATGCGGTTATTCAAACCGGTGCGGATCATGGCATGCAATCAATGGACCGCGTGCTAGTGAATCTAATCCACGAAGGCAAAATTACGT
>CAZOQX010000002.1:0-77413 GCA_964582465.1 uncultured Candidatus Saccharibacteria bacterium | reverse complement strand
CAAACCGCCTAGCATCCTGCTGAATGCCCTTGAGCGATTGCAACACCATTCTAGCGCGCTCCTCTACTTTCTCGCCTTCTAGGGCCAGCATAATCGTTTTAACGAAGTAGTAGAACGTGTTGGGCGACACAATGTAAACCTGCTGGTCCGCCCCCACATTAATCAACTCGTCATTTGCAATGATCTCGTAATAAATCGTCTCACTTGGCACATACATGAGCGCGAAGTCCACCGTGCCTTCACCCGGCAGGATGTATTTCTTGGCGATATCAGATACGTGTTTACGCACGTCCTTAGCGAACTCGTGGAGGAATTGTTTGCGCTCGGCATCATTTTGAGACTTGGCGGCCTTGTTAAAATTCTCCATCGGGAATTTCGAATCGATCGGAATTAAGCCGTTCTTAGTCTTGATAATAGCGTCTACAGTGCTGCCGGTCTTAAAGCCATGTTGAAAACTGAGATTGCGCTTCGGCACCATTTGCTCCAGCAAATCCTTCATCACTTGCTCGCCAACGTTACCCCGCAGTTTCGGCGACCGCAAAAAATCCTGTAATTCCTTCATATTGCGGCCAATCTCCTGCATTTCACCCAAGCCTTTTTGTACGCCCATGATATAGGTCGCCGCCTGGTTCAAGCGATCATTAATTTCCTTGGTAGTGCCCGCGAGCTGGGTGCTCATACCGGCCAAGTCCTGCTTGATCAAGCCGATCCCCGAATCGTTTTTTATCTCGCTGAGTTTTTGGTTCAAGAAGAAAATCACCGCCCCAAACCCCGCGATAATGATAACAGCCAAAATTATTACCAAACCAGTCATTGCAACCATTGTAAAAGATAAGCGCTTCAGGCGCTAGATCCTAATTCCCAGCTCCTCCAGCTCTTGCTTCAAAACACTGTAGCCGGCAAACTTAATGCCGTAAATACCCAGCTTCTGCGCGCCGACCACGTTTTCGATCAGGTCATCAATAAAAATTAGCTCCTCCGGCTTCTGAAGGCCCAGGCGTTTGATCAACTCTTCGTAGGCCGCCACGTCCGGCTTGACTGCCGCGATCTCATTCGAGAAAACGACAGCGTCGAAGTGCTCAAAGATATGCCTGGTCCGGTTAAGCGCCAGCTCTTCCGCCTCGATATTCGAGAGTAACCCGACCTTGTAACCGGCCGCGCGCAGACGGTCAGCCAGCTCGAGCACGCGCTTGCGCAAGGGCGCATCCTTCAGGTAATGGCCAATGCGATACTCTTCCTCCAGCTCAATATCGGCCTTGATTCCCAGATCGCGGTTCACCATTTCCCAAAACTCGCGATCGGTAATGTCGCCTCGATCGAGCGCCGGGCTGTACTTCGTAAAACAGTCCTTGAGCTTGACCGCCGGCACATCCAGTTTCGTCTTCACGTAATCAAGCATGTGAGGGATAGCATTACCGACTACGACGCCGTTTAGATCAAATCCAATAGCTTTAAATTCATTTTTCATCATAAGCATCATACCGCGCCCGAGCCAAAAAAACGAAGCACCCCTGTGGGGCACCTCGTAAGGTAAGTATTTGTTTTACATTAAATCGCTGTCGTCATCCAGAGGGGCGTACTCTTCATCCCCTGTACCATAACCCTGGAGAGCATTTTGCAGCTCCTCACTGCTTTCAATCCGCTCCGGGACCATCTCGTGGAAGCCCTCTGGCACCTCCAGACCTTTTGCCCGCATCACCGCTTCCACGGTGTCGCGATCTGTCGGGGTCTGGACCTCGCCCACGATTTCATCGATCTTCTGGCTTCTGTCCAAGCCTTCCCTGTCTGCCATATCACCCTCCTCTTTTTATTGCCAAATCAAGCATAGAACAAGCCGCCAAGTGGCAGCTTCGGCACTTATTCCAAAAAGCTCAAGTCGGCTCTTTATAACATATTGTCAGGCTAAACAGCGTAAGCAATAAAAAATTACAGATTTATACTCGGTCGGTCTGGCTGCCCGGCGTCATGCCAAAAATTATCAATCGTTTCAGCTACATAAAACACATCGGCCCGCTGCTCGAATACTCGGCCAGGGATTGCCTCGAAGAAACTGATCACACTGTGATCGGCTCCATGGTCCCGGGCCAGTCGTTCCAGCTCATGACTCGACTTAGGAAAATCCTCGAACTCAATGAGAAGTTGGTAAAGGCTTTGCAGGTTAACTTTGTCGGGCTGGTAGCGCATTTTGATTCTCCACAGTTAGTTTTTGTTCGAATTGTTTTAATTGTAGAAGAGCCGCGACCGGAAAAAAAGCCTTTTTTACAGATAGAACTTACGCTTTTTGTTGACTACCGACTGTCTCGGGCGTAAAACTTAGCTAGGCTACTTCCAGGAGGCAATCAGATGGTCTGGCTGCAGGTCAACTGTCCCGAATGCGGCAAGAGAAAGCTCAGGCCAGGGGAGATCAACTTCGTCCCGGCCGAGCACGCTTACTACTTCGTCTGCCCGCGGTGCTTGCAGCCTGCTGGCGCCAAGACCAATGTGGCGCTCGAAGCCACCTTGAGAAAGCACGGCGTGAACATCGAGGAGCCCGAGCCCGAGATCACTGAGCTCCCCGCCGGCGAGAATACTTGGCCAGATTTCGGGGAGCCGAGAATTGATGTGGGTTCGCTCGATAACCTCTTCGAGGAGCCCGAGCCGCCAGGCCCTGCTCAGCACGATTCGGGCTGATCGAACTTTCCGCACTAAGTGGCCGTAAGGGGCGCCCCAACAGGCGCCCCGAGCCTTTTTATAACATGATCAGACCCCGGAAGGTCTGATCGCCCTCCAGGATCATTGTGCCTAACCGGCTTCGACCAGATCAAACGGCCAGAGTCGGAAATTCGCCAGCTCGTCATCTGTCACGATCTTCAGCGCGACCATCACCTCAATACGCTTCCCGCAGCACCAGGTCTCGCGGCTCGGTAGCACCGCCTTGCA
Source organism: uncultured Candidatus Saccharibacteria bacterium (assembly GCA_964582465.1). Classification (GTDB taxonomy): domain Bacteria; phylum Patescibacteriota; class Saccharimonadia; order UBA4664; family CAZOQX01; genus CAZOQX01. The sequence goes on along the minus strand of CAZOQX010000002.1, from coordinate 74,494 downwards.
GCAAGGGCAGTACAAGTGACCGTTGGAGCAAGTCAGCTCCGTCACTACCGGGGTCCAAAGCGCCCCCGGCTGCGACACCTTCACTTCGCGGCAACCATTGTCGTGGCCAGCCCCAAATGATTCCTGTGATTCTGGCATTCCTTCTTCCCCTCCAAGTTGGAATTGAAAGGGTGCCTCTCGCTCTTAAAGGCACCCTCACCGTCCTGCCACGTTTTTACTCCTTATTTTTTACTCCTTCCCCCCTCCTTTCTGTTTAGCTACAGCACTACTATAGTGCTTATTCTTAATTTAGCCGAACAAAAACCGTATGTCAATACTATTTTCTAAAATAATCACTAAGAAATGCCGCCCATAATCCCCGACTCTGGAGAAATCTATACGCCAAGACGTAAGGCTCTTCCGACGCCCCAGCAATAAAGGCTTCATAATCTGGTAAAATTGACTGCTGCTGAACAAATTCTCTGGTTTTTTCAGGGATGGTTACGGCCATTTCTTCTTCACTTATCGGTTGGGTGCCTGACCATCGGGTTTTGCTAAGGTAATGATGTTCACTATTTCTAAATTCATACTTCAATCTATAGATGTCTCTATTTAACTCGGCTTGCTCGGACTCACCAGGAGCTATCAAGTCACCGTCCAACCCTTTTAGCTTCATGAAAGCTTTTCCCTCGATTTGCCGCACTCGTTCTTTAGTAACCCCGAGGGCTTGCCCGATCTCTTCAAGAGTCTGGGAATACCCGTCGTATAGGCCAAACCGTCGCCGTAATACTTCAGCATCTCGAGGAGACAACTTGCCCAGAGCTTGCTCTAGTTTTTCATTCTCCACCGTCTGCGCCACCGCATCGAACGTAGGGTTCTCGGGATGACCTTGCACCCTAGTTTGATCCTGCAAATCAGCTTCCAGCAAATGACTCAACGAAAGATCATGTTCGTGACCAGGCTCGGGAGCTGGCTCTTCCGGCGACAGTTCTGATCTAAATCCGGGGTCTTTTTCACTCATGGTCTTATTCTAGCAAAAGAAAGAGCCGGTGTTTCCGGCTCTTGGGGAGCGTGCTCCCTTTCCACCTCGCAAGGCTTGCGAGTACTTCCAACTTAGCATAAGCGTTATTTACTTGTCAAACAAAAGCCGAACGAAAGCTAAGTCGCCCGGAATTTTATTCCCGAGCGACTTAGAGGACTTACTCCTCCTTCCCCTCGAACCCGGCGAGCCCAGTCTTCCAGCTACGGTAAATTAGCCGGAAGGCCAGCCCGAAGGTCACCGCCAGTGCTGCGAAGAGGGCTGGAAGCCCCCAGCGCAGCCAGGGCAAGTGAGCCGCCGGTGCCTGCGGACTCAGCCGGTAGATGGCCAATGTAACCGCCATCCCCGCCGAGTAGACCGCAGCCAAGCCGAACCCCACGATCCCCAACCGCTGATAGTACGTCATTGCCTTCTCCTTTCCTCGGCGCTCTGGTCGAATTCTGCGTCGTTGCCATCCTGGTCAGCCCATTGCTCCTCCATTCTTTGCCGTCGGTCCGAGCTTAGAGTGTCGCTAAAGTCGGGAATCTCGTGGTAACCGTAGCTGCCGTCATCGCCTCGCTCGAAGAAGTATCCTCTTGGCGCGCGACGACTCAGCTCGTTGATTACCCAGGATATTTCGTCCTTTAGCTTCACCTCGGCTCTTTCTTCGCTAAATCTTGACAGCTCTAGAAGCAGGGAGCCTATGAAGCCCCGGCTTTCAATAACTGAGCTGTCAAGATCGACTTTCATGAAGAAGTTAAGGAGGTCATACAGCAGCTGCAGTTCCTTGTTGAGGTCCATCTGGGTCCCCTTTCTGTCGAGGTACTAGAGCTCGCGGGTTTGCGCGCTCCGCCGGCCTGGCTTCGCCTTGGCCAAGCCGGCGCAGGGCACAAAAAACCGCCGGCTATGCGGCGGTAGGCTTCCGAGAGTTTAAAAAAACCGCCCTGAGGCGGTGGATGGTTTTCTGGGTTGTCGGCTGTTTATTCAGCATCGACGATTATAATATCATAGTATTAACACATTGTCAATAGTTAATTACTGGCTGCTAACCGCCGAATCGCCTGGTTCTTATCTGGTGCGGCTAGCCGGCTTTTGGCTACCAACTCGCGCATGACGTAAATAGTCCGATCATAGGTTGGCCGATCGACCGGATAAGGCGTAGCGTCTTTGCCACCGTGCGCAAAGGAATAACGCGCCGGATCAGTGTACGAGGCCTTGGCTCCGTAAACCACTTCCGATACCAATGCCAGTGCCCGCATCGTTTTAGGCCCCACCCCTTCAGTTGCGAGCAGCTTTTCGTAAGTTTCGGGCGACAGCTCGGCCAATTTCGCCAGGATTTTCTTCAGATATGGGCTAGTCGAAAAGCTTTCTAGCTCGGTTTTGTAATGCTTAAACTCGCCACGCGCCAAACTCAACAATGTTAATTGCTCTTCGCCACTGCGCATTCGGAGCGTATCAACTAGTTCCGAGCGATAACGGTCCAGCACCTCCAGGTCGCGGTGCAAATTAGTCGCCCCCGCTGCCACGAGCTCAACGCTAGTAAAACGGGCCGGATCGCTTGCGAAGGCTGTGAGGTTCAAAGTTCTAGCGTGCTTCATCTGCGCCGCGATGGCCGAATGAGGCTCCACCACCAAATCGCGGACATCCGCTGAGTGCCAATGATAGCGCCGGGCCGATTGGCTGAGCGTATTCATCCCCTGCTGCACCACCGTCCAGGCACCCTGGCGGCTAAAGAAAAAAGTATGGTGATAAATCTGATAACCGTCCTGAATCAGTGCACTATCCACCTTGGCGCTCATTTTGGAGTTGTACTGCAAATTGCGCACATAGGGATCGGCCAAACCCAGCCGGCCGCCCCATTCGGCGATTTGATCTGGCGTTTTGCGCGAAGTTTTGCCCTTGCCACCAGCAATAAACACGCCTAAATCACTTTCCTCACCTCGAATCGCCTCTTTGAGCGCACCTGTTAGCACCGTGGTGAGCCCCGAGGCGTTCCAATCAAAAGCCAGCACCGTACCGAGCGCTTGAAACCACACCGGATCGGCCATGCGCTTAATAAATTCGTCCGGGCCATACTCGTCCACAATCGTCCGCGTCATCTCGCGGCCCAGCTTCACCATCCGGGCAAACAGCCAGGGCGGACAATGGCCATGATCTAGCGTGAATGTTGCAATCCCGCGCTTCATTATCTGATTATATCACAAAACCGAACAATTACCGTAAATACTATGGTCGGGGTGGCCGGACTCGAACCGGCGGCCTCAGCGACCCGAACGCTGCGCGCTACCAGCTGCGCCACACCCCGTGATTACCTATTTTACTTGGGAGCAAGCTTAAAACCAAAACGGTTTTGGCACTTTGCTCCGACTCGACCGACGTCTGGGTACGAAATTAGTCTCGACTATCTGGCGCCAATTATCTTTCAGCCAACGTTTTTGCTGGACGTAGAGCTCCTCTAGCCCTCGCTCTCGGAACTCGGCTCGCATCACTCCGCCAGCGTGCGGATAGCGAAATTTTTGGCTCAAAGGGGAGTTGAAGCCATGGGCATAGTGTGAAAGTTCGTGTACTATTGTAGCTTTTACAACTATCTCTGGTATCTGGGAATCTTTAAATAAACCGTTAACAGTAATGATGCTTTCTCCTTTAGCGCCCAATCGGATTGACCCTAATCGGGTTTTAGCTTTGCGCCCAAACTGAACAACTAATTTATGGTCGTAAGGTACGTCATTAAAGTAGTCGTCCCAGATAGAATTGAACAAATTTTCGAGCCAAGCTTGGTCTCTCATGTGATCTCCTCATAAATTTGGCTGTGACGGTGCCTGGTGCAGTTGCCGCTCGGAGAGAAGTCTCCCCGCCTGATTCCAGTTACGGCTTCGCGCAGCTTGTCTTCGAGGGTTTGGATCTGTTTTGGGGACTTACTGGTTGCGCCGATTAATCCCACGTCGACAAAATCTAACGTCAATCTATCTGGCAGCTGACCCGTCAGGCGCTGCCAAGCCAGGGCGTAAATTGCGAGCTGCAGGTTGGTGCGGGCGGCTTTGTCGGCTTTTTCCTGATCGGTAATCCGTGGTGCCCCAGTTTTATAATCGCGCACTTCCGTCTCCTCCTCCTTGTAAACGGCGTCAAATCGACCGTTTACAATCAGTTTTAATTCCGGAAACTCCACGCTAAATGAGCGCTCAAATTCAGTTGGCTGGCGCTTTGTGGCACTCTCCCGAGCGTAGAAGTTACGAATGGTCTGCTCGGCTTGAGCTAAGCTACGCTCCTGGAGCCCGCGCGACAAAAAGCCTTCATTTTTCCATTCATCCTTCAGAATCTGCACTAGATCCTCCACCTTCACACCTTCCCACCGGCTGGCCTGATGGTAGCGTTGAATCACATGATGAATGATGTTGCCGTACATCAGGGCAGGACTGGGCCGCTCGGGCACCTGAAGAATATGCACCCAGCGGAATTCGGCGGGACACTCCAGGTAGTCAATGACCTGGCGGACACTCAAAGACAGCCGGTCGCCATCATAAAAGCGCGGTAATTGGGCGACCGGTTCGATTTCACGTTGACCAAACAGCTCAATTTGCTCCAATTGCTTCAGGGGCCGGCGGCTACTTGCAAGCGGCGCAGTAACTAGGCCAGCTTCGGCCAAGAAGGGTGAAGGTTGTTTCAATAATTTTCCGCCGTGATCAGGCGAATACGTTAAAATTAAGCGCTTCTTGGCCCGCGTCATCGCCACATACATCAGGCGCCGCTCCTCAGCAAGATGCCAATCGCCTCCGGGCAACACTTCATGCCACACCATTTCATCCGGGATCACCAAGGGTTGGGCCAGGTTGCGCGTCGGAAAAGCTCCAGCCGACACGTCATAGATATAGACCGAGTCGAACTCCAAGCCCTTGGCACGGTGGACCGTCATCACCTGAACCGCGGCCGAGGCTAGATCAGCTTCCCCGGTTTCAAACGTCTCACCAGCCTCGATTAGACCGGGTAGCTGCCCGACATAGCCCACGGCTGACCGATCTTTCGCCACCCTTTCATAATCACCTAAGGTTTTAAAATACTGATTGAGGCTCACGATCGCATAATCATATCTGGGATCATTTTCGGCTTGCTCCACCAGCTGTTTAATATAGCCAGTCTCCTCCAAGAAATTATAGGCGAGCTCACCGACGGACTTATGCGGTAGTTGACCACTCAAGCGATTGAGGCGCTCTAGCGTATCTGCGAGACCAAGTGGCTGATCGAGTTTCAGTAACTGCCACAGACTAATAGTTTGGCGCTTAGCCTGAGCGGCCAATTCCCTTAGCAATGCCACTGGCACTTTAAATACATCTCCGGCAAGTAGATGGTACAGACTAGTTGAATCCGTCGGGTCGACGCAGAATTGTAAAAAATACAACAGATATTGTATTTCTTTCTGCTGGTACAGGTTCTGCGATTGCCCCACCAGTTCATAGGCCACTCCGCGCCGCTCCAAGGCATGCAACACCGGCCCGGCTTGGTTATTTTTGCGCAGTAGAATCGCGACTGTCCCGTCGGGTTGGCCTTTCTTGCCGCGCGTAGCGAGCTCCGTCGCCAGATAATCGGCTTCGAGCTCTGTGGTATCAAATCTCATCAACTGTGGCTTCTCTCCCTTGACGCTACCAGTCAAATGTTTGGAAATTGACTCCCTCTGTTCCAAGCGATCGGGGTTGTTATGCTGAATTAACTGGTAGGCCATGTCCAAAATTGGCTGAGCTGAGCGGTAGTTCTTAGTTAAAACCACTAGCTGTGAATCTGGATAACGCTCACGAAACGCCAGGATATTGGAAATCGCTGCCCCTCGGAATTTGTAGATACTCTGATCATCATCGCCCACCACCATCAGGTTGTGCGGGGGCGCCGCCAGAGTATAAAGCAGACGGCTTTGGGCCAAATTAGTATCCTGAAATTCGTCGACCAAAATGTATTTGAGTTTGGCCTGCTCCTGCTTTAACAGATTTGGCCGCTGCTCGAGTAGCTCCAGGCTCAGGAGAATTTGATCATCGAAGTCGATCAAATCCCGCTCGCGACATATCCGGGTATAAACGCTATAAGCGCGGGCTAATTCGAGCTGCCGCTTCGCCTCGAACTTCTCCTCTCGCTCTTTGGCGGCCTGATTAAGTTTGCTTGCATACTTCTCGTAGATAACCGGATCAATTAGCTCGTTCTTGAGTTTGGAGAAATAGCGCGCTAGCTCGGCCACATAGCGCTCAGGAGAGGAAATTGGCGCAAAGTAATCCAGATCAAATTGATCAATGTTCTCAGTAATCAAAATCCGCTGCTGGGCCTGGTTAATCAACTGCAGCCGGCCGTAGCCAACCTCGAGGCCGTAGCGGCTCAGCAAATCCTCGCCGTAGGCGTTAAAGGTCATAATCCGCCCGTCGTATAGATAGCCAACCATATCCACCAAACGGTTCTCCATCTCGCGAGCCGCCTTTTCGGTGAACGTCACCGCCAAGATTTCGCTGGGTTTGGCCTTGCCAGCCCTGATCAAGTGAGCCATACGGCGCACGATGACTTCAGTTTTACCGGTACCAGCCCCGGCCACAACTAAAATTGGCCCCTGATCATGCTCCACGGCCTGCTTTTGCTCGGCATTTAGATCGCTTAAATCCACTAAACTTAAGTATACCAGGAAGCGTAAGAGTTGTAGGTGATTGGATCCGGATGATATATTAGCAAGCGATGGCAAAACTGATTGCAAGGGCAGCCGCGCTGGTTCCTCACTTCCGTAATCCCCGCTTTTCGGCGAGCTTCGCCACGGCTTACGTCCACGAACCAGACATTTATACTGAGGAACACCTCGGTCAACTTGGCGTGGTAGTGGAAGTTTTGGGTGACGCGCGGCAGGCCGAGCGCCTAGTTGATCTGATAATTAATACCGCCCTTGATCACTATTATGCCCTACCGGAGCGAGACGCCGCCAGCTCCAAACCTGAAAAGCAATTCGAAGAGACAATTAGGGCCGTCAATGAAGCCCTGAAGGATTACGCTGCAGCTGGTAACAGCGGCTGGGTTGGGAAGATTAGCGGCGTCATTTTTGCGCTGGCTGAAACCGAACTACTGCTTAGCCTCACCGGATCAGCCGAAGCCTACTTATATCGAGAGGGGCGCGCCCACCCCTTCGCGGCTGAAAAGAATCAACGCCTGTACCAGGCAGCTAGAACTTTCGAGAATATCATAAGTGGTCCACTCGAGAACCAAGATCATGTGCTCATCACCACGCCAGCACTTTTGCACCAGATAGCCAAAGCTGAGCTGCTAAAGCTAGTGACCGAGCACACGCCGCCAGCCGCCATTACCCAGATCGCCGACGCTATTAATTCGCAGCGCCAGACCGATCGCGTGGCGGCGGTAGTCGCCGATGTCCTCACTCCCGAACTGGCCGCCGCCAACCCCTTGCCCAGCCAGCCCGCTACCCAGGAAGTGGAAGCCGCCAAGCTACTCGATGATGCAAAGACCATCGTTCAGCCCGCTCTAGAAACCACGCTCAAAGCCGCCAAAACCACTGGCCATAAACTGGCTCAGGGAGCCAAAACCCAAAGCTTAAATGCTGTCACATTTACCAAGACCAAGCTCTGGCCCCAGATTAAGGACGCAACCAGAGGAACTTATCGGTCTGTGCGGAAGCAATTCAGCCAATCTTCTCGCCGTACGCTTGCCATATCAGGAGGGATGTTGGTAGCTGTTGTAATTATTACCGCACTAGTTTTAGCTAAGGGCGCCGGCTCGAAGGTTACGGCGGTGGAACTCAACCGATTCAATCAGGATGTAGCTCAGCTCGACCAAGCCAGCAGTGCACTCGCCGCCGGCGATAAAGCAACTGCTCAAGGAGTAGCACTAGCGACCCAGGCCGACGCTGCCGATTTAGCGAAGACCGGCCGCAAAAAAATTGATGCCCGCCTGAAAAAAGTCGGCGGTAAGTACCAATCACTGGCCTCCGTGGAACAAGCAGCCGCCGATCTGATCAGTCGAGCCAACGGTTTGGTACATGTGACTCCTAAGGGTCTGCTGACGCTTTCATCTAAGCACTTCCAGTTTATTAACGCTTCAGTAGATACTATTTACCTGGCGAGTCGTGACGGCCAGGTATCGCCCGTTGACCTCGCAAACCACCGATTAGGCTCTGGTAATGCCGTCAACCCTAGCCTCGGAGAAATTGTTTCGAGCAGTTTTAGTAGTGACGCCGGATCGATCTACTTACTTACCAAGGAGCCAGCGGTCTGGGCGTACAGCCCGGCTAGTGGCACCCTCGTAAAGCAAAACTCCGGCGGTAACGGCTGGCCCCAATCTAGCTTTATTACCACCTACGCCGGTAACTTATACCTGCTTTCAACAGATGGCAATCAAATGCTTAAGCAGACTCCCCTAGGAGGCGGTTCCTTCACCGGTCCGGTCTCCTACTTTACAGATCCGCTCGGGAGTGCCAAAGTTCTGGCTGTTGATGGCACCATCTACGTGATTACACCAGGCAACCTAAAACACTATGCCGGCACCACTCTGAGTGCTCAGATGAACGTGCCCAGCAGCCTGAGCCACGCTAGTTCACTTGATATCGCAAGCGACGGCAATAGCCTAATCCTAACCGACCCGACGACCAAGACGATTGGCTTGGTGAAGGTAACAGATAAGAGCCTGACCTTAGATAGCCAATTTATCCTAAATGGTTTCGGAACTTTATACGGAGCCCGCTTTGTGCCTAAACAATCCGGTACCGTAGCGGTTCTCATGGATACCAGGCTAGCCGAGTTTACGCTCGCCCCCTAGCTACATCTCGGAGCGTGGCTCGATCCCCAGCGTCCGGAAATATACCCGCATGAAAGTGATGTACTGCTCTACCAGATAGAGCTTAGCGCTAGCTTCGGCTTCACCGAGGTCAATGATTCTTTCGGATTCGTAATAATCATGAAAACGCCGCGCGATCTCCATGCCGAAGAAGGTCAAACGGTGCACACCATAATCCTGAGCCATCTGGGCGATGAGCTCTGGCCACTGCACCATTTGCTTGATCAGCGCTCGCTCCACCGCGTTTGGCTCCGAGAGTGCAGCTCCCGGCTTGTACCTACGCTTGTCGGCCTGCTTTAGGATCGAGTTAGCCCGCGCGAAGGAATACATAACGTACCAAAACGGGTTTTTCTGGGACTGCTCGCGAGCTAAGTTCAGATCAAAGTCCATGTGACTATCCGCCGAGTGCATCAAGAAAAAGAATCGCGTCACATCAGCTCCCACCAGATCAATTAACTCCTCAATAGTGACAAAATTACCAGCCCGCTTGCTCACCCGATACTCTTTGCCATCTTTGACCAGGCGAACAAACTGGTTAATTACAAATACCAGACTCTTCTTCGGAAATAATTTTTGCATCACTAGCCCCAGCGAGCGCATATTAGCGGCATGATCGGCTCCCCAAACCTTAATAGCCACATCAAAGCCGCGCTGGTCGAAGATATTAATGTGATAAGGGATGTCGTTTCCCAGATAAGTGGGATCGCCGTTCGATTTCATCAGTACGCGATCCTGATTATCCCCTAGCTTCTCGGTGCCCACCCAAACAGCCCCGTCTTTTTCGTAAACTAAACCAGCCTCCTTCAGGCGCTCAATGCTTGAGGCCAGCTGCCCTGATGTCATCAGGCTCTTCTCGTTAAACCACACATCAAACTTAATTCCCATCTTAGCCACTGCCGGTTTAATGTAATCGGCAAAAACCAGCTCGGTCGCCCTGGCGCCCACATCTTCATCACTATCTTTAGCCGTAGGTTTCAGTTTTTTCACCAATTCGGTCACATATTCACCCTGATATTGCTCCTCATCGCTGGGCAGGCCAGCCGCCGCCTTAATCGATCCGCCCAGTTTCTTAATCTGGGTACCGCCGTCGTTAAAGTAATATTCCCTCGTAACCTGGTGCTTAGTAAGCTCGAGCACGCGTGCAATCACATCGCCGATGTAACCGCCGCGAGCATTGCCAACTGTGGCCGGCCCAGTCGGATTAGCAGAAATAAACTCCACCTGAACCTTTTTATGCTTGCCCAAATCCGCCGCTCCATACTGGTCAGTAATTTCATGCAAACGCTCGCCCCACCAGGAGGCCTGCATGGTTAAATTGATAAACCCGGGCCCAGCCACTTCGGCTTTCGCCACCGCCTGGTGATTAATGGCCGCCACGATTTTAGTGGCAACCTCGGTTGGGGTCATTTTTAGCCCTCTGGCGAGCCGCAGTGCCACGTTGGTGGCATAATCCCCATATTTAGCCTCCACCGGCTCACACAGAGCCTCTACGTCACTCAGGTTAAAAGCCTGACGGCAAGCGGATTCAATAATCTGGTTCACTTCGGCAGTCATGGACAAATTATATCAGCCAATACTTATGCTTGTATAATCAAGCTATGAAGGTTTTGGTTAAAAACAAACGCGCCAAGTTCGACTACGCCATCACCGAGACCCTGCTTGCAGGAATTGTCCTATCAGGTCCGGAGGTGAAGAGTCTACGCGGCGGCCATGCCTCCCTCGCCGGCAGTTATGTGACCGTAAAGTCCCGTGAGGCCTACCTTCTCAATGCCCAAATTAATCCCTACGCCCCAGCTGCCGAAAATAACGCCGAACCGACGCGCAGCCGCAAACTGCTCCTCCATCGACGCGAACTAGAGCGCATTATTGGACAAAAAAAGGCCGGGCTGGTAGCAATTCCAACCGCCATCGTGCTTGACCACAACCTTATTAAAGTGGAAATTGGCCTGGGCCAAGGCAAGAAGAAATACGACAAGCGTGAAAGTATTAAAAAGCGCGATACCGAGCGCGAACTCGGCCGAAAGTTGAAGGGTTAACAATGAAAAACGCTATTCTCGTCCACGGGTGCTGCGATAAAGAGGAGTTCTTTAGCGACAAGTATCCCTCCCTATCCAATAGCCATTGGTTCCCCTGGCTGCAAAAACAATTAACAAAAACTGGGCTGGAAACACAAACCCCCGAGATGCCAAAGCCTTACAGTCCTAATTACAGCAACTGGAAGAAGTTATTTGAGGGAAATACTATTAACGCTAGTACGGTTCTGGTTGGCCACAGCTGTGGGGCGGGTTTTTTGGTACGATGGCTCAGCGAAAATTCCGTCAAGGTTGGCAAAGTCGCTCTTGTGGCCCCCTGGATGGACCCAGAAAGGACAATTGCCAATAACTTCTTCGAATTTGCAATTGATCCAGATCTACTAAATCGCATTAAAAGCCTAAAAGTATTCTACTCATCAGATGACGATGCAGATATTTTGACCACAGTAAAGTTGCTCCAAGCCAAATTACCAAAGGCCCAATTCGAAAAATTTGCGGATCGTGGTCACTTTACCTTAGGCGACATGAAAACAGATCAATTTCCGGAATTAAGGGACTACTTACTAGGCTAAACCTCCGTCTCTTCCCCGTCACCGAGCACAATCACCTTGTCGGGGCCGTAGCGGGCCGCAAATTCGTGTGGGTCGTTTTTGAAATAATCATAGTGAATCGGGATTACTTTATCTGCGCCCAGATCAGTCGCCATCTTAACGGCCCCGTCGAGCGTAATTGTTGGGCCAGCTATTGCCAAGGCTGCAACTTTGGCGGTGCGGCCACTGGCTTCATAGCCATCACCAGCGTCAAAAAAGTAGCCGTCAATGAAGTAGCCAGTGTTTTGCGGCGGCTCGCCGCCCATCTCACCCATCGGGCAGTGCGCCAGATCGAAAGGCTCGATTTCAAACTCCCCAACCTTGAATTTCTGACCACTTTGCACCACCTCCGCGCCCTCGCCAATCAGCTTGGCTGTCGAAGCATTGGCGTAAATTTTAATGCCCTGCTCCTTTAGATCATCCAAGATCGATTGGTCGAAATGATCCTGGTGTTCGTGGGTGTACAACACTGCATCGAGTTTGCCGAAATCGGCCAATTTATGTTTACCCATGGCGATTGAGCCGGGATCTATCAGCACCCTCGTCGGGCCTTTTTCAACTACCAAACATGACTGCGGATACTTCGTTACGCGCATAACTTTTTCCTCACATAACTTAGCGATTGTAAAGACCGCACCGCAAAAACGCTAGCCACCAAAATGCCAAACATTGCGTGCGGGCGACTTTCAAAATTTGGCGTTCGCACAATGCAACAAAAAAAGTTGGACTTTTTAACATAAAAAGTATTGACAGTGTGATTTCACCTGTATTACATTAGCTATAGGTACTTGTACAAAAAAAGTACTCAAAACAAAAAATCACGAAAGAACGGCTTGAAAGAGCCGTTTTTTCGTACTAGCCTTTTAGCTTAGACTTGGTCGGCGCCGTTTTGGAGGCTACCAATTTCATGTCATAAAATTCCGGCGGCGTCACACAAAGTGGATAAAGTGCGCCCACAAATGTTTTAACGTAGCCACTCGACGTGTGAATTTTTTCGGCCGCTGCGTCGCGAAAAGCCATCGCGTGAACGAACGTCACATTGTCTTTTTGGACGTAGGCGTCGTAATACAAAGTGCCGGGCTCATTGGCCGTAACCGCCGCCACAAAGTCACGTACCAATGGCCAAACTTCGGCCTGCCTGCCCGACTTAACTTTGTACTGCGCCATAATGTATTTCATTGCTGCCCTTTCTGCTCGCTACTGGCTAAAAATATTAGAAACATAGTTTTGAATCTGACTAAAATTGCCATCGGCCGGGACCAGATCGCTACTGCCATGTACACCCATTAGAAAATGCCCCGGAGCGTCGCTAAAAACAATACTCTTAGAGTTCCCGGGAGGAATCCGGTGCCACAGGGCGCCAACTTCGATCATATCGTCTACAGTTAGATCAGTCTTTAAGCTGCGACTTAAGGCTACCGAAATGGCAGTGAGCTTGGCTGGATCGATATAGGTCTGCCAGCGAAAAGCACGCTCCCTAATCTGTTGCAGCACTTCTTGTTGGCGTTCGGCGCGACCGAAATCATTGCCGCAGGTCCCCTTACGGCAGCGGGCGTACTGGAGGGCCAAGCCCCCATCCATGTGATACTGTCCAGGTTGGATATCAATGCCGCAGGCAAGATATTGATTACTGTCGCAGGGATACTCCGGATCATACAGCTCTTTTCTCACGGTAATATCGATGCCGCCCACTGCGTTCACCAGATCGCGCAACCCGGTAAAGTCCGTCACCATGTAGTAATGGATGGGTATACCGAGGGTATTTGCCACAGTTTGCTCAGCCAGCTCCGGTCCCCCGATTGAATTAGCCTGATTAACCTTGGCGTAACCGTAACCAGGAATTTTTACCCGAAGATCTCGGGGCAGACTAAAGATGGCGGCTTTATGGTCCTTGGTATCTAAACTTACCACCATGGTGGTATCAGATAGGTTTTGACCGGCGTGGCCGGGGTCACCAATGCCAAGGACCAAGATATTAATCCGACCTTCGCTGGAGCCGGCCAGGGGGCCGAAACCAAGCGGATTAACCGAAATTTTTGAGAGATTATAAATGACGACACCAAGCGCCAAGAACAAGACTGCAAATAGCACCAATAAGACGTTGCGCAGAATGTGCCGCCTAGGCTGATCAAAATCACTGTCCGCGGTGTAATTAGACTCTTCGGAAAACTGCTCTTTAGGCATAAGCCAATTATATCAGGCCCAACTTAACAGATATGAAATAACTAGTGTTGTAATTTATACGGCGACTAGTTATGCACCCAGACAGGCGTACCGACAGGAGCCCAGCCGTAAAGCCAGGCGGCTGTGGCCAGCGGCAAATTCACGCAGCCATGCGATCCGTTCCAGAAGTAATCGGGTCCGCCGAAAATACCATTACGCCAGGCAGCGTCATGCAGGCCGTAGCCTTTGTAAAAGGGCATCCAGTACTGTACAGCCACATCATAGCCCGGCCCCACCAAGTGAGTATTAGTCGTCTTGTAGTAAATACTGAAGAGACCTGTGACTGTGCCCAAGCCGACTTTGGCGGCGCCGGACGTTAGCGGCGAATTGTACAGTACTTCGTGATCCTGATAAGCCCACAGGTGCTGGCTACTCAAGTTCACCTCAATGTATTTGCCGTCTAAGCTTAGCGTATTATTTGTGACCGTCTTATAGGCTACTGGCTTGGTTGCGACTGCCAGAGTGAAGTTATGCTGGTTCATTAGGCTATCCACCACCGCCGTCTTCATACTATCTTGGTCGACAGCCAAACCGTTAACCCCACCACTCTCCCCTTGCTTCACCCCGTTTTGTAAGGAGATGTTTTTATTGACCGGCGCGATGTCAATCTGTTTTGCTATCTGTTTGATATACTCCGCCACCTTGCCCTGGTCAACCGTGGCCTGGTCCTTGAGCTGTGGGTCGTTCGCAAATACCACCCAGCTTGCAATTTCGCTACTAGTTGGTTTAAACGCCCTGTCTTGATAAGTCAGGGTCAGCGGCGCAGCCAGGAGCTGCTTGGTGGCAACGACTGTAGCCGTTAAGTCGGTCGATTTGATCTGGGCCGGCACGCTTTTCAGGGCGACGTCGACTGACTGGTAATGCTTAGACAAGCCAATCTCCATCGCTACGAGCAGGTCATTTTGGGAAATGGCGGCGCCATCGCACTCAGGCACCACCACCGGTTGATTATCTTGGAGCTTCACTGTAGCGTTTTTTGGGTCAACCCTGGTGGTAGTAATAATTTGAGCACTGAAGGCTTTAAGCTTGGCCTGGTCAACGTTGTAGGCTGTCCCTAGACTATCAGGCGGATTGATTAAGGCCGACGGCGCGAACAGCTCGTGCTTACCATACTGATCTGCCACAGCCACCATGGCAGAGATATTATAGCTGACGCCCGATTTAGTTGGATCGAGAGGGTAGATTTGCTCTCCAATCACCAGCTGCGGACTGTACGCTGACACTTTTTGGTTCAAATATTGCTCGGCCTGAGCCGGAGTTTTACCACCGATGTTATAACCCAGCACCTTTACGCCCGGGTAAATGCGGTGGGCATAATACTGCTTAAATACAATATCGCCGATGCCAGCAATAAGGATGAGGACAGAAAGAGTGATCTGCCCATAATGCAGAACCTTGCGGACACGACTCCACCTTAACGGTGCCTGTGCACTTTCCATGCTGCTATTTTAGCATAAGCAGTATATCTGAACACTAATTTTACTACTTCTCGATAAGATAGGACCAAAAAGCTTCAGAAATAACTTGTTCGATCTGTTGCGGATAGTTGTAGCTTTAACTACAAAGTGATTATTAAAACATGAGGCCCGCCGAAGCAGTGCCTCATGCACACTTCAGCGGGCTGATTCTCGGCTCTGGCCAATTCTTTTTCGCCAACCAGGGTCGAAGGCATCACTCAGGCTCCAGCCTATCCGCCCCCAGCTGTTACTAAAAAACCAGAATAGAGGCGGAGCTGCCACAAGATCGTAGTAGGTGGGATCGACTCGCCTGAGTGCGACGATTAGGTTTCCATCAGTTACGATGGCCCAATGACCGACCAGTAGATCAAGCGAACTTAGTTTCATAACCTCGCGGTAAGTATAGACTACCTCGACGTTGTTGTAGGCCTCGACCATGGCAGCCTTGTAGGCACGGCGGACTTCGATCACCTCGGTCGCACTTCGATAGTTGTAAGTGGATCGCGCTACGGCTAAGCACTTCTCGCAGTCGGGTTCGATCTCGGCACTCAAGCGCTCAGAGGTATGCTTCCTGCACAGTGTTTGCGAGCTCGCGGCCACCACGTTGCTCTTGGTCGGGCCGCCTCTCACGAACACCCCTTTTTGGACCTTCCAGTTCTCGATATCACGTTTTTCGATCGGAGCAATGTGGACTAGAGGGTCGTCCCCTAAAACTGGGACCAACCCGCCGCGACCAGCCATCTTCTGCTCCAGATCAATCGGAATATCCTTTATCTCGGGCAATGGTGGCAGCTTGAATCGCCTGGGCGAGGAAATGGCGCGCCTCTCCTCCAGTAGCTCGGGCAAAACTTCGCCCAATGTCACCCCGATCTCCCAGAGGGGATTAGGCAAACGTACCCACTGCTGATCGACGTTAAAGCCGCTCGCCATCTCCAGCCGCGCCAGCGCCTCGAGCTGGCTCATCGGGTTGTGCATCCGAGGTACTAACCTCATCAGATCCGTCGGCCAAAACTCCGCTTCCGGCAAATGGCTGATCCAGATCAAGTAGGCCAGACGCAACAACGAGCCCGTGGTGTAACGGCCCCAGAAATGGTAGTACTCCTCAAGATCCTTCCAGTTGGCCGGACCAAAGCCCGGCTGCTCCGGCGGCTCCCAGCCCCGATCTAGACTGATATCCTTCAGAGCCCCCTGAGTGACCTCAATAACTCGCCAAAGCGGACCATCGAAAACAGTGTACTGCTTGCGTGCACCGGGCTGATCATATGGCTCTATCAACTCCAGTTTTTCCAGACGACGCAGCATGTTGGGCACAGACGTAGCCCGAGCGTTAAGGTCACGAGGAGAAAATGGCTGGCCATCGCTACGACGATCGCTTACCGCAAAAGCGACCGGGAGAAATTGCTCCGTGCCAAACAAACCCTTGCTGATCAGTGCAACTAGCTCTTCCAGGGGCGTGTTCACAATTACCTCTCTTTGCAAAGAGCGCACCTCTTCCAAAGATTATAATCAATTAATCCTTTTAAAACAGCGGCGGCCCCGAGTTACCTCGAGGCCCTCCTGGGCGGAGCTTCTTTTGCCCCGCCCAGTCTAATTTCGCTCACCTGCCTCTGCTCGATCGCAGCAGCTCCCAGCCGGAGAGATTGCAGTCCGGAGAGCTAAGAGGAAGCAGGTTTCCCACCGTGTCCAGCCGGATGTGATGAGAGTGGCCGAAGTGAGGAAAGCGCACACCCTCCGGACAGTTGTCGGCCAGATCCAGCACAAGTGGACCGTCCCCGTCTTGAAGCACCTGGCGGGGTGTCCGACCTTGCAGTTGCGCATTCGGATAATCCAGCCAGCGCTCGATGCTGTCGTCGGAAAGCCCACGTTTCTCCAGGTGTTCCCGAACCACTTCCTGGAATGACAGCGCGAACTTGTGCTGACTCTTGCTCCAGGGGTGGAACACCAGGATCACGGCGCCGATCAGGCCAAGTGCTGCCAAGAACAACCACAACCGGTAGGCGTTCATCGTGTTTTCGACTCCCTCCAAAGTTGCTGTGCACGCAGGAGACGGTGCTTGGTAATACAGGCCAGGCCCACGGAAATGCCACCCACCATGAACATCTGCCCTGCCAGTCGCATCCCTCGCCAGCTCACTTCGCCCGAGATAGCCACAACCAGCAGGATAATCCCTGACAGCGTCAGGGCGCCGGAAAGGAAGGCGCTTTCCAAATCCGCCGGCACGAAATATCCCCACAGGCCGCACGGCAGCGAGAAGAAGACTAGAGCAGCCAGCTCTGCCTCACCTTGATTGACCTGGGCCACCAGGAGAATCATGGCCCATGCTACTGCGACGGCTAAGGCAGCGGCGGCAATTCGCGGAACCAATTCCCCACCCCCTAACAGATGTCAACGAGTGACCAAAATATAGTGTTTTGAGTCAGCCTAGTCAATAGAAAAGAGCCCCGCGCTTAAAACGCAGGGCTCTCTCCCGTAGTTTATTACCACAGGATTTAATCCAGCAGCCCCTCCAGCTGCCGCAGTCTCATGTACAGTCCATTCCGACGCGCCAGTTCAGCATGGGTGCCCATCTCGGAAATGCGTCCATCTTCCAGCACCACTACCAGATCAGCCATCTCGATGGTGCTGAAACGATGCGCGATGATCAGGATAGTCGAGCTCCGACTGGCGGCCAGCCGCGTAATCGTTTGCTTAATCAGCAGCTGATTCACTGCATCCAGTGAGCTGGTGGGCTCATCCAGGATCAGGATAGCCGGCCGACGCAAAAAGGCCCGGGCCATGGCAATGCGCTGACGCTGCCCACCGGAAAGCTTCACGCCACCCTCGCCCACCAGAGTGTCAAAGCCCTGAGGCAAGGATTGAATGAAGACCTCCGCCGCCGCTTGACGAGCGGCCCCCAAGACCTCATCGTCGCTCGCACCGGGCTTTGCGATCCGGATATTTTCCCGCACTGAGCGGTTAAAAAGACCTGGATCTTGCGCCACCACACCGAGTAATTCCGAGCGGTAGCGCTTGTCGTCGATGTCGCGCAGATTCACGCCGTCCACTAAGATTTCACCAGCCGAGGGGTCGTACTGGTGCATCACCAGCCGCGCCAAGGTCGTCTTGCCGCCACCCGACGGGCCGACCAGAGCCACCGTCATTCCCGGATCGACGGTGAGGTCAATGTCTGTGAGGGCGATCTGACCACGCGGGTACTCGAACGAAACCTGCCGCAGCTCAATCCGACCCTGCACAGCCGGCGGCCACTGCGGGCGAGCCGGCGTCTGAATGGTCGGCTCGGTTTCAAATAGCTCCACTAGTTCGCCTAGTGCTTCGACCCCCTGATTTAGAATGTTCTGAAACTCCGAGAAGCGCCACAGATCGCTGAACAACCAAGCTAGCCAGGAGTTCGCGAGCACAACACTGCCAATCGATAGCCCCTGCCGAAAGTTCAAGTACGACAGCGCCAGGATGGCCAGGCGTGAAAGGTCCAGGATTTGATCCTGATACCAGATGAGCGTACGGAAACGCTTGTAGCGACCGCCCTCTGTTTCCAGGAATAGTCGGCCCAGCGAGCGATGGTCGTCAGCCAGCTTGTCTTCAATACCCTGCTCCTTAATAGTGGTAGCAGACCCGGCAAGCTCCGAATCCTCCCGCTCAATTTGCTTAGTGAAACGCCGATGCTCCTTGCGCAAAGGCGAAATCACCCGCTCGTTGCGGCGAATTACCGCGAAGAAGGCGAGCTCTGTCACCAAGGTGAGCAGACCAAATTGCCAGTTAATGACCGCGAGTGCCACAGTCACAAAGACCAGTTTGAAGCTTAAGGGCGCGATGAAGTAGATGAGCCAGTCCACCATGTTGTCGACTTTCTTGTGGTTCTTCGACAACACCGACTCCTTATCGCCCGTGGAGTTTTCGGTGTGCCAATCGGCTCCGAGCGACAACTGTTTACGGTTGCCGAAATCGTTCACCATGACGTAGAACAGCCAGGACCCTTCATTGCGGCCGATCTCGTTTTTGAAGTTAGCGAGCGACGTGGCCAGGTAGGTAGCAAGCGACATGGCGCCGATTACCAGCATGAACGGCACCTGGCTCAGGCCGAAGAAGCGTTGGTTGGGCTTGGCGATGGCATCGAAGAAGTACTTGAGCGGGTAGATCGCAAGCACGATCATTAGCTCGGTTAGCATTAGCCAACCAAGCGTGCGAAGTGCCACTCGCTTCAGGCGTGTTACCTGCTCTACGTTGAGGGGGTCGTCCCGCAAAAGCTGCCACATCCGTCTGACAGTTGCGAACTTCACTGCCTTCCCCTTTCTGCTAGATGGCGAATAGAGAGATTGTCAAAGAACTTTTTACAACAAAAAAGCCGGCGTTTCGCGCCGAGCTATAAAAAGTTCCCCAACAAACTCTTTTTGTTAACTCGGCACTAGGGCCTCCTGGTTACGGAAAGAACCCGCGCGCAGATACTGCACTCGGCCTACCGTAACGAATTTAGTTGTAACTACGTTAGTCATAGCTTTAATACCGTAATACATAAGCATTATTTTGTCAACTAAATTATCCTTGAAAAGAGCCAGGGCGGGCAGCCTCTCCGATGAGAAGCCACCCGCCCTGTGATGTGTTGCCCGAGCCGCTAGGGCCCGGCAGTGCCTTGCCCGATGTCGTAGGCGTCGGTGGAGCTGCGCGTCGGCTCGATGTCCTCGTCGTCAGACTTGTCCTGCGACGAGTCGGAGGTCACGATCGTGAGCGCGCCGGCCTGCGTCATCGAGACGTACTTCGCAGCGGGCTGATCGGCGTCGCTGAACCATCGAGGGTGTCCCTGGCGACTCGCCAGCCACAGGCCACGCGCCTGCCGCACCAGGTAGTTGAACGTCACCAGGGCATGGCCCGCCTCGCAGGCATCCTGGATCTCGGTCTGGCCGCTGGCCCCGCCGATGGTGTCGTCGACCCGGCAGGAGAAGCCATAGGTGAAGTCCCCGTCGGCCGTCTGCGTCAAGTCCACGTAGGCACCGTAGCCGGCGAGCTGGCCCTTGTCCCGGTGCTCCACGGCCTTCGCCACGGCGTTCGGCAGAAAGCGCTCACCTTCGGGGCCGATGGCGATGGTCGCAAGCAGGGTGTGCGTGCTTGGGCGCCAGATCGGGGCCGTCGGGTCCAGGATGGCGAGTCCGAGGCTGTTGCGCTTGTAGTGCCCGAGATCGAACTGCCTGCCGACGTGCATGGCCCGCGTCTCCGCGACGTGCTTCAGGATCCGCGGGAGCTCGTCCTTGGTGATTGTCTCGCCCCACGGGTTGAGGTACAGACGGACCTTGTACTCCAGCATGAACCCTCCTCAGGGTCCGGGTTTGCCGGGTTGGCAAACGTCTTGCTGTTTATACCATAAAAACCGCTTACGGTCAATAAATGCTTGCTGCCCCTTCCTGGAGGGCGTATCATCAAATCACCCTGGGCAAGGGATGCAAGTGGTCCATAGTCAATGGCCGAAGTGTAAGTGGGGCCTTAGACGATTGGAGGATTGAAATGGCAAGAGGTTCTCCGATGAATCCAGGCCGGCTAGCTGCCTTACTCGAAGCTGGCCGGCTGGTGATCCGGGGTGACGCCAAGTCGCCTCTGGAATACGGGTACGAGATCCTGGCATCATTGCACCGGGCCGAGCCCGAGGCTGCCTACTTCGTGTTCGCTGACGGCAGCACGAAATTGGGCTGTACTCTCTCGAGCCTCGACTTAATTGGCTTCGATGATGAGCATCGCCAGGCATTCTTCGAATCAGTTATCAAGCGCTGGTCGACTCGCCCACACTGGCTGTCAAATCGATCAGAGGTGGTCATTACCCGTCGCGGCACACTGGTCCCGGCTTCGTCCCACTTCGCCCTTCAGCAGCTGGCTGCCATACGAGCTGTCGTTGGCCTCGCGCAGTGGGATCACCTCGGTGAGACAATGGGGCTTGTGCTGGAATCAATCTTCCGAAACATGACCCAGTTGCTCGCCGATCAGAACCAAGCCTGGTTGAAGGTGACCGGGCTGCTGTAAGAGGGTTCCCTTGCCCAGGGCACCTCTTTTTGATTTGTAACAGTCTTAAGCGGTTGATAGATGTGGCAAGCTGGCGGAGCAAACTGGCGGAATAATAATAGAATAGTTCTGATTACAGCTTATACAGACGTAAATGGCGCTACAGCCCAGATCTTCTGTTTTGTGGCGGAAGATAAGCCTTAGCTGGCCCTGACAATCCTCGCATGCTTCTTCATAAATTTCTGTGCACATGCATGCTATGATCCCCTTTCTGCCACAAGCGATAAAGGTTAACCTTTACAACAAAAACGTGATAATTGTGTCAATTTTCGTTAAAACGCTTGATTTGTTATATCTGGTAAAACTGTTGTAAAAAACAGAACGCCCGCCGAGGCAGACGTTCTTGAAAACGAATGCTTCAGCGGGCAATTGATCAGGCGGAGAGCATCTCCGCCGGCCGCCGGTAGCGGTCGAAGTTGATGTGTCCCGCCCGGGAGTACTTCCCGAGGAGTAGGGCCAGTCGACGGATGTCACAGCCCGCTGCGATGTACACGCAGGAGACCAGCTCCGTGTCAGCCACGCCGTAATGCCGCATGAACCCGGCACGACCGATCTGGTCGACGACGAGGGCGTAGGTCGCATCCGTCACCGACTGCCCGTCGTAGTCCTCGCTGTAGTAGCTGGTGACGATGCCGGACGGGTAACCCGTGTACTGAGGACCAACACAGCCGTCCGAGCTGCCGAGGGCGCGATGCACGCTCTTGGGGGAACCCACCTGGTGTAGCGTGACCCCGCGGATCGTCAATTCGCCGTTGAAACGACGAACCTTCAGACCGCGAAGCTGCTTGCGCAGGGCCCACCTGGCCTTGAAGAAGAACCACAAACCCGGCATTTCTGCCCCCTTTCCGAGGTCGTTGAGAGTTATTCTAGCATAAGAGTAATGAAAAGTCAATTGTAGAATGGGGCGGATCGTTTCTTTGAATCAAAAAAGAACCTGAATTTCGTCAGATTCCCTTTTGGTGGAGCTGCGGGGAATCGCACCCCGGTCCGCAAGCTAACAAACTATCATTCTACAGGTTTAGTGAGATTTGATCCTCTCAATCACCGTCCGCAAAACTCACAAACAAGCGGTGATCCAGCTCTATATCTTACTTACAGCGCTTGAGCAAGCAGAAGCAAGGCAACCAGATGATTGGCACCGGCAGACCCCTATCTGGTGTCAGGTGCCGATGGCTCTAGACTTAAGCTAGGGCAAAAGCGGCTTGAGGAACCTGGAAAAGGCTCTTCAGCTTAGCTACAAAGTTCTCGGTTGTTGAGATTGGAGGTAACGCCCCCAGCCGACCTGCTAAATAGTCTGTAAATGTACTCACGTCGAAGCTATGTCAGCCCCTCGTCCAAACTGAGCTTCCGGCTGAAGTAAAACTAATTTACTTGTCGCCTGCGCTCAGTTTCTCCTCTCGACGACCCAAACGGCTATAGCCTGGTTTGGTTCGTCGCTAAGAAATATATCTTAGCAGAGGAATGTCTAAACTTCAACCTGTTAAGCATTGACGTTTTGGAAGAATTATGCTATATTAACGCCTTCGAGTGCCAATCCGGCATTCCTGAACCTTCGGACAACTTGGAGGTGTACGAAATGGACATGCACCCGCTGTACGCGGCACTGTGGCTGTTCCTGCTCGAGTTCCTGTTCGCCGGCTTCGAAATCGAGGCCGAAGGACCCTACGGGTGGGCGGAGCGATTCCCCACCTTCTACCGCCGCAGCTCGGTGGCAGCGAGGGTGTGGATCAGGTTCACGGGGAAGCCCCTCACGGGCTACCACGCGTTCCTCTTCGCGACCCCCCTGGTCTGGCTCCTCTACCCCATGGTTTCATCGGGGCGCTGGAGCTGGTCGGAGGTGCTGAAGGATCTCGCGATCTACCTGATGTTCGCCTCAGCCTGGGACTTCGCCTGGTTCGTCCTGAACCCGGCGTACCGGCTGCGCGACTTCCCCTACCGGGTGTGGTGGTTCGCTCAGGAGCCTAGCTTTCTCCACTTGCCGCTCAGCTACTACGTCGCCTGGACCATGTCCACGGTGGTTGCAGCGCTGAGCGGACTGGTGACGGGGCTCGAGCATGGCACCGTCACCGGACACGCCGTGGTGGCGGCAGTCGAAGCCAACCTGGCCCGCCAGGGCTGGACGATCGCCTGCATGCTCTTCCTGATCATGTTCGTGCGGCCGTGGTACCAGCAGTGGTACGCCTCGGCTCACGACTGGAAGAAGGACGAACGGTACAACCTGGACCCGAGTCGTGTTCGGATCCCGGAAACGGCCGACGGCATCGCGCGGTACCGGGAGCTGATGAAGCCGCAGATCTTCCGCGGGCATCAGCCCTTCCCGACGGGCATGCCACCCGAGGGCATCTACCACCACGAGCCCTGATACACCAAGTCTGTCCGAGAGAGCCCTTCACGATTCGTCGTGGAGGGCTCCTCGCATTTTAAGAGCTAGTTTTATAAATCTGTTGCACAGTTTGCCACAGTTTGACGTCGTGAAACTTAGTATAGCGCCAGTACCACCACTCCCCGCCCCAGAGGTAAATCGGACTAAGCCCAGTCGACTTGGCATAATTTACGGCTGCCTGAATTTTGGCCGCATTCATACTCTTATTCTGCTCCGCCAGCGATAATTGACCCGTTGGCGCCGGGCCCCAAGGCTCGGCCTGCAGCTCATGGATCATAATCGGCTTATGCCACAGCCGTTGGATCACTCTAGCACGCAGCGTATGCCCCCAAGCCGGTGCCCAGTAGTAAAAGTAGGCGTGCCACACGGGCTTAATGTAAGCCACCCGGTACATCGAAAAGCCAATCTGGTCACCCAGCGGCGCGCGCAGCGGCAATCCCCACTCGTTACTTAAATTGGTGATCACCGGCCGGCCCGTATCAATCTGTTTTACCAGTTGGTACTCGGCTTGCAGGCGATCGTAGTTAAAGTCATGGCACTGACCAAACACTCGGTTCAAAGCTTCATTTTCGAGCTGCCAACTAGTGATAGTGTGGTTATCTTTATAACGATTGACTGTTTGGGCCAGGTAAGTGTACAAGGCTTTAAGCTGACTATCATAACTTAAGTTGGTGGCCCACCCGGGGTAATGGCACTCCGGGTAGCGCGGCTGGCGTAAACCAATGGCGAGAGTCACGGTCGCGTGATATTTGGCCGCTTGTGCCAGCTGCCAATCTAGCTCCTTATAGTCAAAATGGTCTTGGGACGGCTCGACCTCGTCCCAGTAGCTCATCAGGCGCAAATGCTTAATCTTCAAGTCGCCGAGCAAGGCCAAAAACGTCTGATGAGGGTCCAGGCCCAGCTCCCGGGCATATTTATCCGAGAAACTAACTCCAAGTGTGGCCGGTTTGGCGCGATTATTAGTCTCTAGTTTGTGTAAACCAAGCCAAGTTGCGGTAAAAAGTACAACAAACAGCACCAAAGTGGCCAGAACTATGGTCCTAAAACGGGCTCGACGCATTGATTCTTCCGGTTATTATCTTTATGCTAATCATGATACAGCGAAATTACTTCGCGACTAAATTATGCCTGCAAAGAAGAAGATTTTAATCGTTACCACCTCTGTTGGAGGCGGCCACAAAGCGACAGCTAGAGCCCTCGCCGCCACTATTTCGCGTCTATATAAGGAAGAAGTTGATGTGGAAGTGGCGGACGTATTTAAGGACTTAAAGTTTATTGTGCCGCTCGAAAAGTTGGCCGTGCCCTTCTATGAAAACAGTGTGAAGTGGTTGGGCAGTTACCCTTTTCGCTTGTCCTACTTCCTTTCGGACACCCGTTTTGAGTCGCTTAAAAAGTTTATTCAATTGTGGGCGCCGGCGGTTCGGCCAACCCTGGAATCTTATCTTGAGGCTAAAAACCCCGATTTAATCATTTGTACTTATATGATCGTGAACCACTTCTTAGCCCAATCATTAAAGAAAACCGGCCTTAAAGTGCCCCTGGTAACAATGGTGACAGATTCGGGCAAAGTGCATAGCGCCTGGCTCTACGCCGGCGAGGACGCCATTCTTGCTCCAACCAAGGAAACGGCTGATCTGTTGGTCCAGGCGGGGTTGAGCGCGCGCAGGGTCCACTATCTGGGGTTTCCACTCGATCCCCGCTTCCGCCGGCTGCCCACTAAGTCTGCAGCCCGCACCAAACTGGGGCTCGCCAACCAGCCAACCGTACTCATAAACGGTGGCGGCCTCGGCCTTAGCACGAAGATGCTGGCGCTGGCCCGCCTGCTCGCTACTCAGGAATTAAATGCCCAGTACCTATTTGTAGCCGGGTATAATCGTCGGCTTGCCGCAGAACTCCGACAAATTGATTTTAAAACGCCGACTCGAGTTTTTGGGTATGTCGCGAACATGCCCGATCTGCTAGCCGCGAGCGACTTTGTGGTGGGTAAAGCCGGCTGGATTTCTGTCTACGAGGCTATCGTCGCCAAGCGTCCCAATCTGATTTTGGACATCGTGCCGGGCCAGGAAGAGCCCAACGCCGAGCTAGTGCAACTCCGCCACTTCGGTCTGATCGCTACCACGCCGCGGCGAGCCGCTCAACTGGTGACGCAGTTTTTATCCCAGCCCCAATCTCTTGAGCCGTTCAACCAGGCCCTGCGTGCCTCCGAGTTTAAAGCTGACGAGAGCGATCGCATCGCCAAGTTTCTAATTGAAACCTTTATAAAATCTTAAAACCTCTTCAAAAGCTGCCCCATAACTGTTAAGCTTAGTGAAAGTGCTAATGGTGAGGTTTATGTCTCCCTACAGTCAACCGCTTAAACTTAAGCCTGAAACTCTCGTCGCGGATCCTGTACCGGCCCAGGCCGAAATCCGCAAAGATTATTATGAAGAGCGTTACGTGCTGCTTTCGGCCAAACGTGGTCAAAGGCCACGCGATTTTAAGGAAGAAGACCCGGGCCTGGACCACCGCCATAACGCGAGCGACTGCCAGGATATGATGGAGCCGATAGTTTGGGACTTGCCTGATGGCCAGGGTGGCTGGCTAGTCCGCGCCGTCAAGAATAAGTATCCCTCTCTCACCCTGTCGAACCCCCACGCTTTCGGTGAACAAGAAGTTTTATTAGATACGCCGGAGCACAATGTAGAGTTTAACGAATTACCGGTAGCTCAGATCGAAGCTGTACTCGAAGGCTACGTCCAACGGACTAAGGTACTCGCCGCCATCCCCGGAATTAAGTACGTCAGCGTCTTTCGTAACAACGGTCATAAGGCTGGGGCCAGCCGAGCGCATCTGCACTCCCAGATTTCGGCCTTGCCGATGATTCCTCCGGCGGTGGCTCAAGAAGCTGCCGCCTATGCCGATTATCACGCGAAGCATGACCGCTGCCCTGTCTGCGACATTATTGATTGGGAAATTCAGCATAAGGCCCGCATTATTTATGAAGACAAAAACTTGGTAATAATTGCCCCATTTGCGAGCAAAAAACGCTTTGAGGCCTGGCTGATCCCGCGCCGACACTTCGCCTCTTTGATAGATGCGCAGCTGGCGGAGCGCACGAGCCTCGCGACCTCACTTAAGAATCTAACTTCACGGTTAAACAACTCCCAGATCGACTATAACTATTACCTACAGGAGCCGGCGCTAGGCCTGGACCACCACTTCATGTTGCGGCTAGAACCAGTACCAAAGACACCCCGGGCTGGTTTTGAATTCTCAACCGGTATGATTATAAACGCAGTGTTCCCAGAATATGCCGCCTTGTGGTATCAGGGTAAAGCTTAGTTTGAAATAAAAAAGGCGCCCGTTAAGCGCTAGTTGGGGTCCGGAGAGATGCGGGGGGCGTGGTGTGGGGCGGCCGGCCCCTCAGATCGGCGTAGCCGATCAACACCGTGGGTCGCCCTCCCGCATCAACTCCGATGAGACCGTGTGCGCCATGCGCCGGATCGCCAGTTCCGGCGGTGACGCGGTCTCGCTGTTCTGATCACTGGACCATTCTTCATTATCCCCCTTTCCTGGCGTCCGATGGGCCGCACGGGGCGCGATTCGCACCGCGAAGTCCGGTTGATACAAACGATCGTCTCTAGGGGAAGTTCGCGAGACGCACGTGGACAGGGGGATCTAGCAGAAGAAAGGTGCTGGGTGACCTGAACAAGTGCGCTCAGTATACCTAACGATGCCTCTTACGTCAATAGTGTAAATTATAACTAGCAAAACCGGTTTACTGGTTGAATTTGGCCGCGGCTTCCCAAGCCAAGTCGAATAAGGCCTTCATGGCCTTGGAGATCTCGGCGCTCTTGATGGTGATACCAACCGGTCGCTGACCGCCTAGGGCCAAGATTGCCACACTGTCGCCCAAAATAGAAATATCCCCATTAATACTAAAAACGTCGGGCGGCACAAACCTAGAAATGCGCTTCGACTGCTTGTCTGAATCCTTCAGTGTCGGCCCACCGCTATAGGTGTAGATAAACTCGCTGGCCAGGCCGCTCTTCATCCGCTCCGGATTTGCCCCTCCCTCCATATCGGGAAAGAAGCTGTAGAGCTGATCTAAATTACTAATTCCGTAAAGCTTCTTAACGTCTTTCTGCTTCCGGAGCTCAATAAATGAGGCCATGATGGAGCGAATACCCTCGACGCTATCATAAAATTGCACTTGCGGCACTTCCTTGGGTCGACTTTTGAGTTTTGTCAGGGCCGGCAGAATATTCTCCAGGTTTTGCTTTTGATCATCCAGTTCTTGCTCCTTCTTTTTGACCAATCGGCGCAAGCTAATAGGATCTTCAGCCACGAAGTAAGTCTTTTTCCCCCGAGTGGACTGACTGGCGAGGCCCAAATTTGTGAGCGATTCCAAAATTACATAAGTGGTGACGCGCTTAATGCCGGCTGCATCGGCAATTTTCTGTACCGGCGAAGGCCCAAGCGCCAGAGCTGCCATATAAACTTTGGCTTCCTTCTCGCTTAAGCCTAATTCTTCTAAGCTTTGAACGACACTATCTTCCATGGCGTTAACTATACCAAGAGTTTGTGAGTTTGTAAATAATCACTGACAACAATATTACTCTCATGCTTGACTGTACGGTTTGTGTTCGGTTAAAATAGCCGGCAACAGGAGAAAACCATGTTAGCAAAAGTCAATGCCCCGGCCCTAGCCGGACTCGAAGGAGCATTAGTAGAGGTTGAATGTGACCTCTCAAACAGTCTGCCCTCTTTAATCATAGTCGGACTGGCCGATAAAGCCGTCGATGAAGCCAAAGAGCGCATTCGCGGCGCCATCAAAAATAGCAATCTCGTGTTGCCGCCCAAACGCATCACCTTAAATCTAGCACCGGCCGATCTCCCCAAAGATGGTACCAGCTACGATTTGGCCATGGCCGTAGCCATCCTGGCAGCCAGTGAGCAAATTGAAGAGACACCCACCGATACCCTCTTCGTCGGAGAGTTATCACTTGAGGGAAGACTGCGACCGATTCGGGGCAGTTTGGTCTACGCTGAGCTAGCCAGACGCGCCGGGGTTAGTAAAATCTTTTTGCCCGAGGCGAACGCGGCCGAGGCAGCTTTAGTTGAGGGGATTGATGTCTATCCGCTAGAAAACTTGCGGCAGTTGTATCGGCACCTGATCGGCGAGGCTCCACTTGCACCTTACCGCCGCGCTCACAAGCCGGCTGGACAGATGGCCACAGGAGCGGCCGATCTGAGCTGGATTTATGGTCAGGAGCAGGCTAAGCGTGCCCTCGAAATCGCGGCTGCCGGCGGGCATAATTTACTGATGTCGGGCCCGCCCGGTGCAGGCAAGACGCTGCTCGCTAAGGCCTTGCTTGGCCTGCTGCCCCCACCTTCCTACCAAGAGATGATCGAGATTACCAAACTGCACAGCCTGGCCGGCCAAGCGGTCCATGGTGTAGTTGAAACCAGACCCCTCCGCAGCCCTCACCACACAGCCAGCGACATCGCCCTGATTGGCGGCGGCCGCTTTCCTAAACCCGGTGAGATTAGTTTAAGTCATCTCGGCATCCTATTCCTTGATGAGCTACCGGAATTCCCGCGTGGTGTGCTCGAAGCTCTACGCCAACCACTCGAAGATGGCCAAGTGACCATCGCGAGAGCGACCGGTTCACTAACCTTACCGGCCAAGTTTATCTTGGTTGCTACCCAAAACCCCTGTCCATGCGGATATGCTGGCGATAGCTCGACTAATTGTTCTTGTAGCTTGAGTCAAATCACTCGTTATCGCCGCAAAATTTCCGGTCCATTACTTGATCGCATCGACCTGATTGTAAATGTCAGCCGAGTGAAGCAATCAAGCCTGATTGAGGGGGTCTCGACCGAGCCCAGCGAAACCGTGGCTACGCGAGTCCAAAACGCTCGATTGGTTCAGCAAGCTCGATTCGGCGACGATCGGACTAACGCCGATATGGATAATTCCGACATCAGAAATTACTGTGCGCTAGATCAGTCGGCAAAGCAGTTGGCCGAGCAAGCCCTCTCCAGCCTGGGCCTATCAGCCAGACTGTACCTCCGAATGTTAAAAGTCGCCCGGACAATCGCGGATCTGGCGGAAGCCGAAAGTATCTCGGCTGCTCACCTGGCCGAAGCCATGCAGTATCGGGCTAGAGTTTAGAGCCTAGAGAAGTTAAGTGAGCAACTATCCAGAATCCGACTTCCAGCCCAACAAATAATAACGCTAACAACCCAATCCGCCTTACTTCGCTGCGCACATAATAAAAATCGCTCGTGGATACTGTGGCCGGTTCGGGTGTCTGCACTTCTCTGGGCGGCTCTGCCACGGCTGCCGCCACCGGCGGAGAAACTGAGCTAGGCGCAGCAACCGGACGGTTGTGATCACGCCGTTTGTGCTGCCCCTTGTGCTTCTTTTTATTGCGAGTTTTTGCCATAGAGGTATTCTATCACGCTACCAGAGTAGCATTTGCTATACTGGTTAAGATGACACTACCGGCGAGTTGGAGTACGATCGGTTTGGCCGTTCTTACGGTCTTAATTGCCTTGGCCCTCTGGCAAATTAATCAAATCAGGAATCGCTTAAAGCAGCTTTTCGGGGAAGAATCAAGCGACCTAGAACAGATTTTGAAACATATTCAAATCGAGCTTAAAGGCAACGCCAAAGTCTTAAACGAACTCGACACTAGACGCCAAGCTATCGAGGCTAATTTGGCCTTGGCCTCGCAAAAGGTTTCGATCGTGCGGTTTAACCCGTTTGGCGACACCGGCGGCGATCAGAGCTTTGCCATCGCCGTTTTGGACGGACAAGACTCGGGCTACGTCCTAACTAGTATCCACGGCCGACAAGGTACCAGAGTCTACGTGAAGCCAGTAGACTACGGCAAGAGCAAATACACCCTTTCAACGGAAGAAAAGCTGGCCTTAAAGCAGGCGAAGGCCCGCACGGCCACATTAAAGGAGGCAAAATGAACCGCAGTCACGACGCCCTCGGCATCCAAGCCGATACCATCATTGGACCAGGCGTGAAGGTTAAGGGAGATCTAGTAAGCGAGAGCGATGTCGTGGTAGACGGCACGCTTGAGGGCGACATCAAAACCACCGGCGACGTTACGATTGGTTACAACGCCAAGGTGAAGGCTAATGTTCAGGCGAGAAACATCACTGTCGGAGGCCACTTGGTGGGCGACATCAACGCGAAGGAGCAAACCTCAATCTTGGAAACTGGACGGGTCCAGGGCAACATTGTTACTTCGAGTTTAGCCATATCGGCTGGAGCGATTTTTTCTGGACAAACTAAGATGACAGCCGCGGAAACAGCTATAACAGATAATAAAACCGACTGATGTACTACTATATTTTGAATCCGGTCGCAGGCGGCGCCAAGCTGGCTGGCCTGCAAGATAAACTCAAGCAGCGCTTAGACGAACTTGGCATCTCCGGCCAATTCGTCAAAACCACCGGACTGGGTGATGCCACCAAACTCGCGAAACAAGCCGTAGTCGCCGGTGCCACGACAATTGTAGCTGTCGGGGGAGACGACACGGTAAATGAGGTCATAAATGGCGCCCGCACGGCCGATGTGGCAATCGGCGTTATACCGCTGGGCGAGCGTAATCGTCTAGCTGAGCAACTGGGCATCACCGATTGGCAGCAGGCCTGTGCCGCCCTGGCTAGTCGTCGGCTGGTTAGCTACAGTTTGATCGCGGCCGGACAGCACGCCTTTCTCTCTACCCTCACCATCGGGCGTGAAACCGAGCAGGAGGACACATCTGCGAGCAAGCTCCAGGCTATCTTGGGTTTGCGCCAGCAACTCAGGCAGGCTAAAGATACTCTCCCGCTCTCCTGTCACATCACCTTAGATGACGCAATTGAAATATTTGCGGAAATGACCACTCTCACCATCACTAATCAGAAATTTTTAAACCCACTGCTGCGCGATAAGCTAGTGATCAGTTGGGGTAGTCAACCAACACCACGCTTAGTCAGTCTAGCCTGGCAAAAATTGACGGGCAATACGGAAGAACTCACTAGCAGCCGCTTTACGGCCAACCGCGCCGTTATCGAGACCAAGCCCGCTACCGAGATTACCATTGACGGCAAGCTTGGTGCCCAAACCCCCATTGCCATTCGCCTAACTGGGCGCAAGGTACGCTTCGTGACAGCCCGCGTACAATAATCAGCCTTCCTGGCTATTGCCCGGCAAGCGGTTTTCTGATAGACTAGGCAACCAGAGAAGCTAAGGAGTAGTTAATCAAAAGAGTTCGACTCAATCAGGAAATCCGCGCACCTCAGGTGAGATTAATCGATGTTGGTGGTGAGCAGCTTGGCGTCGTCGCTTTAACGGAAGCACTGGCCCGCGCTGAGGCCAAAGGTCTGGATCTAGCCGAAATCGCCCCCCAAGCCAATCCTCCAGTTGCCAAAATTCTGGACTGGGGCAAATACAGTTACGAACAGACCAAACAACAGCAAAAGAGCCGGAAGAAACAGCGCAGCATTGAAGTCAAACAAGTTCGCCTTAGCCTCAAAATTGGTGAGCATGATATAGATGTGAAGCATAAGCAAGCCGAGCGCTTCCTCCAAGAAGGATCAAAGGTAAAAATTAGCTTGCTACTGCGGGGGCGGGAGATTACCCACCGCGAGCTCGGGCAGAACGTTATCCAGAAGTTTGCCACGGGCCTCGCCGAGCACGGCGAAATCGAGCAAGCCATTCAGCTCACTGGGCGAGAACTAAATATGGTGATGGGAGCCAAAAAGAATGCCTAAACTAAAAACTCATCAAGGAACCGCCAAGCGGATAAAGCTGACCGGCGCTGGTAAATTAATGCACCGGCACGCTTTTCGTAGTCACCTGCTGGCTGGCAAACAGGCCTCCCGTAAACGCAATTATGTCAAAGAATTTGAATTTTCCGCCGGCGACATGGCCAACATTAAGAAGCTACTGGGGAAGTAATGAGAGTCAAACGAGGAGTCACCTCACACCAGCGACATAAAAAACTGCGCGAGCAGGTAAGGGGCATGGGTCTAAGCCGTCGTCGCAGTGTTAGGCGCGCCCGCGAAGCCGTCCTAAAATCACTGAGCTATAGTTACCGCGACCGGCGTGGCCGGAAGCGCGACTTCCGCTCGCTCTGGATCGCTCGCATTAACGCTGGACTCGAAGCTTTTGGCCTATCTTACAGTGAATTCATGGGGCGCACCAAAAAGGCCGGCATTGAACTTGATCGCAAAATTTTAAGCGAGCTCGCCTCTAATCATCCCGATGCCTTCAAGGCCGTGGTTGAACAAGCTAAGAAGTAAACTCTCGGTTTTTATCAGTTACAAACTGCTGCATCTGGCGAATAAAGACGGCTTCGTCAAACTTTTCAGCATGAGATCTAAGCATGGCTGGATCGTACTTTGAAGAATCAAATTTTCGTAGAGCTGAAAGCAAGCTCACCACCGTTTGCTCTGAGAAAAACAAACCTGTTTTACCTGGAATAACTGTCTCGAGCGCCCCGCCACGGCCATAGGCAATGACTGGTGTCCCAGCTGCCATTGCTTCGAGGGGGACCAGGCCAAAATCTTCCTCAGCTGCAAAAATTAACGCCTTGGCGCCAGCCATTAATTCCGACACTTCCTCATCTGTGGGGCCATGTATGAACTTAGTCTTGGGGCCGGCTAAACTCTTCAAGCGCCCCAGCTCGCCGCCCGAACCGGCCACAACCAGGGGCAAATCGAGCTCCTTAGTCGCTACTACCGCCAAATCTGCCCGCTTATACGGTATCAGCCGAGACAAAACCAAAAAATAATCACGCTGGCCAGTACCGACCCGAAACCGACTGGCATCGATCGGTGGGTGTATTACCTCGGAAGGCCGGCGATAATATTTTTCGATTCGCCGCTGTACCACTTTAGAATTAGCAATTAAGTAATCGGGCCGCTGCGCCGCTGCAAAGTCCCACTCGCGCATTTTACGAATCAGGCGAGGTGCGACTAAACGAACGAGGCCGTTAAGCAGCCCAAAGCCTGGCGAGCGCATATAACTTTGGTAATCACTCCAGTAATAGCGCACCGGCGTATGAATGTAGGCAATTTGCATGGTGGCAGCAGGCGTCACTACTCCCTTCGATTCGGCTGAGCTTGAAGAAATCACAACATCATAATCACTAAAATCAAAGCTTTCAAACGCCCAGGTTCTAAGTACTGGATAGAGCTGGTGCTTGGTTTTAGCAAGCGGCCAGCCCTGTAAAAATGAGGTTCTAACGTCAAGTTTGGCAAACTGCGGCAAGGCTGAGGGCTTAAAAACCGAGGTATAAATCGGCGCTTCCGGGAAAGCCCGGTGCAGCGCCCAAAGCACGCGCTCGCCACCACCTTGATTCGTCAGCCAATCGTGAACCAGGGCAACTCGCAGCGCCTCGGCCACTAATAGGCTCCTTTGCGCCTTAAAATTACCGCCGCTGATTTGAGTAGAATCCTAATATCGAGCCAAATGCTCCAGCGCTCAACATAATAAATATCTAATTTCACCCGCTCACTATAGCTTAAATCGCTGCGGCCGGATATTTGCCACAAACCCGTTACGCCTGGCTTTAGCGCCAAGAAGGTGGCCTGATCTTCACCGTAATGCTTTAATTCTGCTTCCACGATTGGGCGCGGGCCCACCAGACTGAGATCACCCCGCAGAACATTAACTAGCTGGGGTAGTTCATCCAGGCTCGTCCGGCGCAAAAAGCGCCCAAATGGTGTTACTCTCGGGTCGTCGGCTAGTTTTTGCTCTTTCTCGAACTCCCTCACCAGCTCCGGCTGTTTCAGGTCCGTTGTAAAAATCTCGGCATCAGTCTTACCGCCATAGGCTTCGCCAGTGCAATATTTGAGGTACATCGTCCGAAACTTATAAACGTACATCGGCTTACCCACCCGGCTGAGTCGTTTATGCTTATAGAAAACCGGACCCGGATCGGTCAATTTAATGCCCAGTCCAATAATCACAAAAATCGGTAGTGCTACAACCAAAGCCGGAATATCAATTAATAGATCGAAGGCACGCTTGAACACTCTTCCCCATCCGTCGAGGGGCGTTTTTTTGAATTCAACCATGGGGATGCTACCCATGGTGCCCACAGTCGAATTAGTGGCGAACAACCCAAACTGATTAGGTACGAATCGGTAAACCAAATGGTTATTTTGGGAGTAATTCACCATTTCCAAGATCTCGTCCGGCTCCAGAGCAGAATCGGCCTGGATAATTTCATCGATCGCCCGGCCGTGCTTAGCAATGGCCTGCACAAAAGTGCGATAATGCGGCAAAGGCGCCATCCGACGCTTGCTCCCCCGAGAATTATCGACCACACCGACTAGCTGATACCCCGAGACTGCTGTGTTAAAAAGATAATCTTTGATTTGCTGCGCAATCTCGCCGCTTCCAATGATTAGAGCCTTCTTGGTTCCGATCTTAAAGTGATAGAGGTAATGTCTTAGTTTCTTCAAGATCCAACGCGCCAGGAGCACGAAGATAAAGCTCAGCGCATAACCATAAATTGGCACCGCCTTTGAGGGAAAGATGGGTTGCCGGCTCAAGAAGTCCACCAAAATCACGAACATCGTACCACCAGAAACGGCCACGAACACTTTTCCGATCTCCTCCCAGCGTCCTTTGAGCCCCGACATGTTGTATAATCCGGCCAATGCGAAAATTAAGATCCAGACCGGCAGGATCAATAAAAAAATCTTCAGATAAAGTATGGCGCTTAGGGGGTGCGCCACGGGGCGACCGGAGATTTTGACGCGAATAATATAGGCCACTACAAAGGCGGCCATGGTGGCTAGGAAGTCAACTGGGATTAAAATCAGGTTAAAGAATAGCTCGAAACGCGTACGCATTGGCAGTTACAAGTATAGCTTAAGGTTAGCAAATCAAAAACCCCGCCGAAAAGGCGGGATCTTTGATGGTCCAGATTATCTGTAAGCCGGATTCTGTCCCTCCGCTTTTTACGGCGAAATGGATAGCTATCTATCTTGCCCTACCGTTGCCAGTAGGGTCGTGCGGGTTCAAACGCCGGCCTGGCGAGCACCAGCCCTTTCGGGTAGCCGACTCCTTGCAGCAGGTGGGGTTTACCGCTCCTTGCCGTCACCGACAAGGACTTAAGAGCTCTTACCTCTTATCTTTTCACCCTTACCTTCGAAAACGAAGGCGGTATTGTTTCTGTGGCACTTTCCCTAGGCTTCTTCCCGGCACCGTTTTCTCGAGAGAAACGACGCGGGATTTACTCCCGGTTGCCGTTAGCAACCACCACGCTCTAAGCTGTCCGGACTTTCCTCTCGCGCCTTTCGACACGAGCAGCTATCCAATAATCTGGACCGACTGCAATTCTAACGCTTGCGCACTACTTTTGCAATCCGAGAGCGCGATCAATCGCAATATTCACTTGCTCGTCTGCCAGCTTGTTTTTAGCCCGCGGAATATGCTCATAAGTTACATCCAAGGCCGCGGCCATCATCTTAATTTCCTGAAAGATCGGCAATAGATCCTGGTTTTTAACCCGGTAGCGGCCGGTAAGCTGCCGCATCGCAAGCTCACTATCCATATAAAAGCGAATTTTGGTCGCGCCGAGGCTCCTGGCCTTCTCTAAACCAAATTTAATTGCCCGATATTCGGCCTGATTATTGGTGGTTTCCCCGAGATAGACCCCAAAGGCATCAATAATCTGCTCGTCGGGGGTCATTATCACCACGCCAGAAGCTGCCGGGCCCGGGTTACCCCGCGCTCCCCCATCCGTATAAACCACTACTTCGTCGAAGTGCATACTATTCCTTGCTCTCGAATTGCATAATTAGTCCTTTTTTAATTCCCTGGCTCGGATCTTTAACGTCACCTTTATAGCGAGGGATCATGTGGACATGCAGGTGATGAACCATTCGGCCCGCGGCAACGCCATCGTTCACGCCAATATTAAACCCATTAGGTTTGAATTTCGCCTTGATTACATCTCTAATCTCTCTTGCAAGCTGATAGAGAGCCTGCGCTTGAGGGTCTGACAAGTCGAAAAAAGAGACTACATGGGCAGTTGGAATGATTAACGCGTGGCCCGGACTGGCGGGATACTTGTCCCAGATCGCATAAACAAGGTTTTTTTCGACGATTAATTGGCCTCTTTCAAGCAGAGACCGATCACAAAATTCGCAGAGTTTTTGAGAGTTTTTAATCATAGCTTTTTGGTCGGGGTGACAGGGCTCGAACCTGCGACCTCACGGCCCCCAGCCGTACGCGCTACCAACTGCGCCACACCCCGTAATCTAAGTTTGGCAAACCGAACGACGGTTTGCAATTTAGGTAATCAAAAAGCCTCCGGTTCACGGTTAGAAGCGAGCTCTTTTCCTGTCTTGAGACAGGTGGGTATCCGCAAAGCCAACCCACGGGTTCGCTTGATCTAAGATTCCCTATAGCTTTGAGTAACCAGGAAAAATTACCGCTTCAAGCCTATGCCACAGAGGCTCTTTCATTATAACCGCGGCGGCAGATGGTTAAAAGCCCGTGAGCCCAGGTATGAGCAAGCTTAGAACGGCGCGAACGATCACGGCGATAAATTGGCCCAAATAAGGCCCAGCAATTAAGAATAGGACCAAGATCGCCACAAAGCCGGCCCGCTCAATCCGGTCCATTACCTCGCGTAAGCCGGGTGGAGCGGCGGCGTAAAGTACCCGGGAGCCATCGAGTGGCGGAATCGGAATCAAGTTAAAGACACCCAGAGCGACGTTAACCGAGATAATGGTGATGAAGAAGCTGATAGCGCCTTGCGACAACGGCACAAACCGCAGCCAAAGCGCAAATAAGACTGCCAGCAAAAAGTTCATAGCTGGGCCAGCCAAAGCTACCAATGCTGCTCCCCATTTGCCATAACGGACCGCCCAAGGGTTAAAAGGCACCGGCCGGGCGGCGCCGAATACTACCGGCGAATGCACCAGGATCAGAAGCACCGGCAGGGCTAGCGTCATCACGGGGTCAATGTGCGCCAGCGGATTTAAGCTCAAACGGCCCTGCAATCTGGCGGTATCATCGCCCAGATAGTTACTCACCCAAGCGTGAGCAAACTCGTGCAAAGTCAGGGCAAGCAGGAAAGCTACGATTAAAGCAATTAAGTTCATGGGATTCATTATACCGGCTAATTGACGAATCCGAACCACACCTGTAAAATTGACCCAGCATTAATTATGAGACAAGGCCATGGCCTACGTCTGCTACGTTTGTGGCAAAGGTAAACAATTCGGACATAACGTCAGCTTTTCGCAGCGCAAGACCAATAAGGTTTTTCGTCCTAATCTGCATGCCAAAACCATCCAGGTTGATGGCACTAGTCTCCAGGTAAAAATCTGCTCTCAATGTCTCCGTACCATGGCAAAGCGCCAGGTAGCGGCTTCCGCCAAAGAATAATTTAGTTACTGGCTTCTAATACTGCAACCGTCATTTCGACCGGCAAATCTTTTTGGACAAATTTGAGCTTGGGCTGCGGCTGACTGGTCGCGCCCATTTCTTTGAGGAAAGCATCGATTTTCTCGGGCGTTTTGTCGTACTTGGTCTTGCCATCATCAAAATATACGGGCACGACATATCTGGGCTCAACTTGGCTCACCATCTCGGCCGCCTGAGCCGGACTGAGCGTCTGCTCGGTGCCGCCGACCGGCAAAACCAACACATCAACCGGCCCCAAACGATCCAACTGCTCCTCATCTAGCTTGGGTGCAACATTGCCGATGGCCGCCACACTGACGTCATCAAGGTGGATCAGGTAGATCGCGACCGGCTCCTCACCCTTGTATG
Source organism: uncultured Candidatus Saccharibacteria bacterium (assembly GCA_964582465.1). Lineage (GTDB taxonomy): Bacteria > Patescibacteriota > Saccharimonadia > UBA4664 > CAZOQX01 > CAZOQX01. The sequence continues at coordinate 36,181 of CAZOQX010000002.1, read as the reverse complement.
GCTTGGCGGCTAAACCAACAATATTGGCACCTTTCACCTCATACTCACCGGGCCCGTCGATTACTAGGCCGCTCCCACTAGACTGCGGCGAATAGTGCAATGTGACATCAGACTTGGTCGGCTGGGAAGGCTCAATCGCGATAGTCAAATTCTTGCCACCGAGCTTCAGACCATTGCCGCCCGTGTAGACGATCTCCATTACTTCTTCGCCTCCACCGGTACACTCACCGGCTCTTCTTTAATTTCGGTCTCTGCCGGGGGCTCCACCGGTTTAGCCGGCTCGGGGCTAAGCACCTGAGCTCCATCTGTAACGCCCATAGTGTCAATCAAAACGATTTTTTTAGCATCCAGCAAATTAGCCAGGAATCGATCGCTCAGGTTAAGACGGTAATTGTAGTCGGCCAACGACATAATGGTGTAATTAAGCTCTCGCTTCAGCTCATTTTCCAGCTGAGCGATGGCTTTGATGATACGAGTGCGATTAATGTCCCCCACCACGAACAGGTCGATACCAATGTGGTTATCGCGCACGAAATCACCACAAAGAAAGGCCAGATTAATCGTGCCGGTCGAACGCAACTGCTTTAGAATGTGATCCTCTTCTCTGGTTTCTTCAATCGCGGGCGTAGAAGTGATGCTGCCGAAAATGCTGTGAAGCTCATTGTAATATCTGAACTTTTGGTTTACTTCGTAGTAGAGCCGGTTTTTTTCAGTATCCGATTTAATAACACCGACGCTCAAAAGGTTCGCGAGTTCACGGCGCACAGAGTTAATTTGCTCATCGATTTTGCGAGTAATTTCACGCACATAAAACGGCCTGCCCGGGTTATTCAGGAATAAACTCAGCAGCTTTACGCGCGTCTTTGAGCCAAATAATTGCTCGGTCACCTTACTTAGCCTCCCAGATAGTAACAAGCCAATTATAACAAAAATTGTTCTCAATCCATAGTGCTTATACAAAGGACAGAAATCCGAACTACTTTTTTGGTGTAAAAACATAAGCGTAGCCGGCATTGACAAAGATATGCTGAAGAGAGTAATACATTAAGTAATGTCACGTTTGGTGAGGTGGCAGAAAATTAAGGAGGATAAACTATGGTTGCGAGATATGCTTCCACGGTCTCCGATGTCCGCCACGGAGTTACCGACGCCCTCCATCGAGTGATCAACGGCATTCCACAGATTGTGGAAGCCATTTTAGTGTTGATCGTCGGGATTATCATCGCTGCGATTGCCAAAGCCATCGTAGTGCGGATCTTCCGAGGGCTGAGCAGTCTCAAGCTCAAGCCATGGACCGACCGTGTTGGTCTAGGGCGAGTGTTCGAGACTCGCATTGATCTGGCTACCCTGCTGGGTGACCTAGTCAAATGGTTCTTCGTCGTAGTCTTCCTGTTGCAGGCTCTGAGCGTAGCTCATCTGCAGCAAGTAAGCGACATTGTGCGCCAGCTGCTAGGCTACGTGCCTAACGTTTTGGCCGCTGCGGCGGTCGTTTTTGTTGGTGCGGTCATCGCTGACCTCACCAGCCGCGTCGTTAAAGACGCAGCCCAAGTGCTTGGCGGTGGAACCGCTAGCCTCTTGAGCGCCCTGACTCGATATTCGATCTGGGCGGTCGTGATCTTCACAGCCCTGGCTCAACTGGGCGTGAATACCACGTTCTTGGACCGACTATTCACGGCCATTGTCGTGATGTTGGCTCTAGCCGGCGGGCTGGCCTTTGGTCTTGGGGGCCGCGACCTGGCTCGCGACACCTTGGACAATATGCGTAAGAGTTTAAACGTTAAGAAATAACGGCTAACGTTTCCAAGAGCCGCCCCTCTGGGCGGTTTTTTGGTTAGGCTGGACGCGATGAGGCTACCCGACTGGCCGCCCTTTCCAGGTCGTCATCCAGGGGCTCAAGTTCGCCATCGCCATATTTGCGCGCCAGGGCTCGGCTCAGCAACGTATCGGCCAAATGCGGGTTCTTAGGTAAAATCGGCCCGTGCAAATAGGTGCCAAAGACATTATTCATCATTGCTCCCTCACTACCATCATCGCCATTATTGCCGAACCCTTTGGCGACTTGCCCCAGCGGCGCCTGCTCCGGCTCGAGGAAGGTTTGGCCACTGTGGTTTTCAAATCCCACCAACTGGCCAAATGGACTCGCAGTCACAATATTACCAATCATGCGCTTGGTTGACCCTTGCGTATAAGCTTTGAATAATGAAATGCCTGGGATTTCCTGCCCTTCTAGGGTGGTAAAGCCGCGCCCAAACAGCTGGTAAGTGCCGCAGATCGTGAGCATCGCGACACCATCCGCCGCCAGTTGCTGCAAAAGTGCCGAGCGCGTCGCCAGATCCACTCCCACCGCTACCTGACCCTTATCCTGACCGCCTCCAGAAAAAATAATATCCACGTCTTTCAGGCTCATCTTCTCGCCGACGCGCACTGGTATTACTTCAGTTTCAATGCCCCGCCATTGAGCTCGTTTTGTAAGCGTAATGACGTTGCCGCGGTCGCCGTAAATATTCATCTCAGCTGGATACAGGTGAGCAATTTTAAGCTGTCGCTTCATTGCCAAATGTCTCCGAGTTTAACCTTCTTGCCGATAATCTTACGCAAGCTCGTCATAGCTGTGTAAGTCGGTAAAATATAGCCTGTACCCGCGACCGGAACTTGGCGCACGAAACGCTGCCAGGCCTTGGCTAGGTCACCCTCAACAGCCGCCGGAATGGCCGCATACTTCAATCGCAAGGCCAAATCACTCGCCCTCACGCCAGAAGCAAGCACCTCATGCCCAGATGCTTGCACTTCCTCAAAAGCCACATCCCACAGCCAAGACACATCGCGCCCATCGGCCAGATTATCATTAATCGCAATCAGAAGCGGTGCCGGCTCTTTCATCAAAAAAGTTTGAATCAATTGGTTAAAACCAGCCGGGTTTTTCACCAAAAGTAGATAAAAATGACGACCATTAAATTCGAAGTGCTCCACCCGACCGAAAGCCGCCTGGCTCTCACCTAACTGCTTAGCAGCCTGTGTGAGCAAAATACCGAGGCCAGCGAGCACACTAAGAGCGGCAAGCGCATTATAAGCGTTGTAGAGCCCAGGAAGGCTGAGTTTAACTTCCACCAACTGTTCCCAGGCGCGGACTTCGAAACTATTTACGCCCGACCGGACTTTTTTAATCGCCACCTGGGGCTCAGGCCGTTTAATGTGCCCGTCCGGGCAACGCCAGTGGCCAATTTGGCCGTAGAAATTCAGCGTGTACGCGAGTGGACGTGCGCACACCGGGCAAGCCTGCGCATCAGCCGCCTCATCCTCGCTTAGGCGCTTAGCTGGATAATCGTCGACCCCAAAATAAACCGGCCCTGATCCTTCACCCAGATAGTCGGACAGCTGCGTCACTAGTGGATCGTCAGCATTCAGGTAAACTGTGGCGTCAAGCTTAGCCAACGCCTCGCCGATTTTCCGCGCCGTCGTGTCTAGCTCACCATACCGGTCGAGCTGATCGCGGAATAAATTCAGAACTACGACTAAGGCCGGATTAAGTTGAGCGGCCACCTGAGGGAAGGCGCCTTCGTCGACTTCAAATAGACCAATCTCGCCAGGTAGCCGGCCGCTCCAGCTCACCGCCTCGATTAAGCCCGAAGCAATTCCCCGTGCTAGGTTAGAGCCAGTTTTATTTACAACCACTTTCTTCCCTTCGGCGGCAAGCACTGAGGCAATCATCTTGGTTGCGGTCGTTTTGCCGTTTGTGCCGGTCACAAGCACGATTTGATCGAACCCGGGCGCGAGCTTACTGAGCAGCTCGGGCTGGAGCTTCAAGGCCACCAGGCCGGGCAAGGCTCCTCCCCCGCCGTAAATCAGACGGCTGAGCTTTTGAATCAATTTTGCAATCAGGAGCGTCAGTAATAAGGGCATAACTCGATTATATAGGAATCAAGCTCAGCCGTTAAAGCGAGCGGGCAAACCAGCAGCGTAGCGCTTTTAACCGATTTGACCATTTGACCAAAGACTTTAAGCCCGTACAAGTTGTAACCTCTTAGACAAAGGGAGGGAAGGCTATGAAACTCAGACGCAAGCAACCAATACAAGGTAAGGACGGTAAATTTTACGAGAGTGCTCCAATGGCAGCGCGCTACCAGCCCGCCATGATTGAGCGTGAAGTGGTCGAGCGTAGCGGAGCCGGGACAGGCAGCCGGACACTGGCCACACTCATCATCCTGGCCCTAATCGCGGCCGTGATCTTGTTTGGCTTCTTCTTTAACATCACCATTACCCACCAAGCCAACCACTCATTCCAGCTCTGGCCGTTTACGCGGTAGAACTCAAAGAAAATCTGCGACTAATTTCTGGGCATCAGCCGGACGCTCCAGCCAAATGATGTACGGGTTGCGCTTGAACCATGTCAGTTGTTTCTTCACGAGCTTCATGTCGCCCGCCACAAAATCGGCCTTGGCTTGTTCGAGGGTTTTCCTGCCTTCGATATAGCCCTTGAAAGCGCGGCAGCCAATTCCAGTCATAGCCTCATTACCCCAGCCGTACTTCTGGGCTAACTTTTCAATTTCTGGCGCGAGACCGGCAGCCACCATTTGATCGGTCCGTTTTTTGAGACGGTTTTGAGTAGTTTCTTTGTCCAATTTTAGTCCTAACAGGAGTGTATTTGACAGAATTTGATTCATTTTCGTTGGTTTTCGGCCCACAGTTTCGATAGCACGCACCAATCGTCGGCGGTTTTGTACGTCGATTGTGTTCAGCTTTTGGCGTTCCAGTTGGCCCAAGCGAGCCTGCAATTCATCAATGCCTAGCCGCTCTAATTCGGCCCGATCGACGTCACTTTGGCCGGGAAATTGGTAGTCGTATAAAACACTATCCACGTACAAACCGCTACCACCCACTAGCATGGGCAGTTTGCCGCGCCGACTAATGTCTGCAAGCGCGCCCTCAGTAAGTTTTTTAAAGTCAGCTGCGGTAAACCGCTCACCTGGCTCCACCACGTCGAGCAAGTGATGTGGCACTAGCAGCTGGTCGGCCACGGTTGGCTTGGCCGTCACGATATCCATGCCCCTGTAAATCGTCCGTGAGTCAGCGGCAATAATTTCGCCCCCAAACTCTTGCGCCAGTTGCAGCGCCAAGTCACTCTTCCCACTCCCAGTTGGCCCAACGATCGCAACCAATTTAGGGTTCACGGCCACCAAATCCGCTTCTCCAGATTCACGACACGGAATTCGACGTCTACCTCCACCCCGTCGCCCTCAAGGTCGCGTCTGTGAGCAGCATAGCCGCCGGACGTGTAGCCACTCGCGAGCAACCCATCTTTATGTACCACGCGCTGCCAGGGCAAACCGGTTGGCCCGAAATGAGCAATGCCGCCGACGATCCGAGCCGCCCGCGGACTACCGCACAGCGCCGCAATCTGGCCATAGGTCATTACCCGCCCCCGCGGGATGGCTGCAACCAGCTCATACACCGCCTCGCGAAATGTTTCGTCAGACTGCATGGGGCAACAAAATCTTTAATACCTCACCCCAGTCACGCGCCCGCAAAATATTATCGGGTAAGGCATCGAGCTGGTTCCAAGGATAATTGCCATAGAGTATGACCTTGATCCCGCCAGCAGCGACGTCTTGAGCATGTTTGAGATGATCATCTATCAAGTATTTCGCCCCTAGGCGTAGGCACACCTCAAGTTTTGATACGCTCCCACCCCTACCCCACGCCTGGTTGGGGTTAACAAACTCAATTTCCGGAATAGAAGTTCCGAAATGCTCTGCCATCCATTTGATTGTGCGCTGCTCAATCGAACGCGGCCTGGCAGTAACCGCGACTATACGATAATACTTAGACAACGTGCTCAATGCTTCCATGACCTCAAACGCTGGAGACTGCTCCACGAAATCCTCCGATTGAATAAAAGGCTCCACCTGGGCCACGAACTCTTCGCGATTAATACCCGTGAGCTGGAGCAATTTCTCCCAGTTTTGAAAGTCGTGCGACCTCAGCGCGTAACCATGGTGCTTATTCACAAATTCGGTCATTAGCTCATAATGCGGCACAAGCACATCATCAATATCAACGGCAATTACTGGTTGCAGCTTGGCCATAGAACTTATTTTAGCGCAGAAAGTAGGTCTTTCTTCCACCCATCAGGACCGAGAAACTTGCGACCGGGCGATTCAGTGTTTGGGTTGACCTCGAGCACGCCCAAGATATTGTCGAGCTCAACCTGGGGATAATGATCTTTAATCAACTTAGCGGCGCCCTTAATCGCCGTCTCGCTCGGTCGGGCGCTGGTTAAATCACCATCAAAAGCGATCGCCACGCTCTGGCAATTCACCTGCCAGTTCGCCGCGTGCCAACCGGTGTACTTGTCATCAAGCAGCCGCTCGGCGCGACCATCCTCTCTCACCAACCAGTGAAAGACCTGGAAAACCTGTTCGCCGTCCATGAAGTGACCCGAAAATACCGGCGAATCTTTGATGAGATCGACCGTGTCAGGATTGGGATGGCAAAAGTACAGCGCGTAAATATTAATCAGGTGCATGGCGTTCAGGCGAGTCGCGGCGATGCCGCCGGGCTCCTTGGTATGATGGAGAATGACTTTGGAAATAGGCTGGCGTTGCTCGTCGAAACTTGTGATCGGTTCGCCAATCACCACGTCCCCAGCCGCAAGCTGCGCTTCCACGAATTGATAAAAATCGCGCTTGGCCGTCTCGCGCTCACCTTTACCCTCGATCTCTTCCCAACTGGCGCGCAAAGCATGCCAATCCGGATTAACCCGCCTATGCCAATTTGGGTGGCTAAAATTGTCATGCCATTTCGCGCGGTCAAATAGCTCGCTCATGATGTTATTTTACTCCTGATACCCCAAAGCTCGGCGGACTTTAATAGCGCGATCAATGATCAACCGCTCATCAACGTCATCGGGGCGGCTGGGATAACGTGCAATTTGGTGGGCGATTTTCTGCTTTAGCACATCCGGCTGCAACCACTTCGGCTCGCCCGGCACTTCCTCCTGACCGCCCGGACCGATTTGCTCAGTAAACTCCATCAAAAAGTAGAGCGTAGTCTTTTCAAAGTCGACTTTTTGCATGAAGGCAAAGGCTTGAGAAGTCAAATCTCCCAGATAGGCTTTCAACTCCGCACTTACACCTAATTCTTCTTCAAGACCGCGTGCGAGTGCCTGCTCGACTGTTTCACCGGGTTCGATTGTCTCTCGCATCAAAGTGTAGATATCCTCGAACTCCGGACTATCACCAAATTGAACCACCGGGCTATAGAAACAAGCGATTTCACCCTGCGGGTTAAAAACTACTGCGCCAACCGATAAATGATACGGCACATTCGGACTAGTAAACTGGAAATAGTTCAACGCCTGCCCCCGGTTTTAAAATAGCGATCCTTCCCCACCATCATAATCCAAATCGAAACAGCGAAGATCTTTAGCTCCTTCAGTAGGCTCCAATGATCCAGATACTCGAGGTCATATTTAATAACACCCGGACCAAGGGAATGTATCTGATGCCAACCACTCAGGCCAGGCCGCACCGCAAGCCTGGCCCGCTCCCAGTGATCAACTTGCCTAATCATGTTCGGGTTATCGATCCGGATTTTTTCGTAATTTTTCTCTAAGTAGGCGCGTGGACCAGTAAAACTCATTTGCCCAAGTAAGATATTCCCGATTTGCGGTAACTCGTCCAGGCCGCGATTACGCAGCCAATAGCCTAAAGGCGTAAGGCGCAGCCTATCTAGCTCCTTATCGTTAATCTCTGCTTCCGTCCGAGACGAACGCATTGTTTTTAACTTAAGAATCTTGAACGGGCGCCGGCCGCGCCCCAGGCGCACTTGCGACATAAGCGGTCGTTCGCCGAGATTCCGTGAAATTATGGGCAAAATCACCACGAAGAAGAGGGCCAGAAACGGCAACAAAACAACAGCTAGAACCAGATCGAACAAGCGTTTCATTCGATCAAGGGTTTCTGTGACCTGGCCGTAACCTCTTCTTGCAACTTAGAAATGAAGTCAGCTACTTTAAACTTCGAGCTGCCCCCCTGGCCGCGCCCACGCACGGCGAGTTCATCCGAATCAACCTCGCGTTCGCCAATTACGAGCGTATAGTTGACCTTCGCTACTTCAGAGGCGCGCACCTTTTTGCCAACGGACTCACTCGAATCATCAACGCTTACTCGCAACCCAGCGGCTTTTAAATCTCCAGCCAACTTTGTGGCATAATCTACAACCTTTTTCGAATCGTTGAGAGTCGCAATCCTCACTTGCTCCGGCGCTAACCAGAGTGGGAAGTGTCCACCGGTTTTTTCGATTAGAAAGGCAATGAACCGTTCGTATGAACCGAGAATTGCCCGGTGAATAATAATCGGCGCCTTTTCTTCATTACTAGAGTCGACATATTTTAGACCCATACGAGTCGGCACCAGTACATCAACCTGAATGGTGGCAATAGTGTCCTCCTTACCGAGCACATTGCGAATCTGAACATCAAGCTTCGGACCGTAAAAAGCGGCCTCACCTTCAGCCTCCACAAAGTCAGACTTGGACTCTTTGAGGGCCTGGCGAATTACCTCCGCCGCATGCTCCCACTGCTTCTTGTCGCCCTCATACTTATCCTTCTCAAAATCGGGCAAGCTCAGACGATACCAATAATCAGCGATGCCGACTTCGTCGTATACCTCCTTAAATAAGGCGAGTACATCCAAAAATTCAGCCTTCAGTTGATCATCGGTCACGTAAATGTGAGAGTCGTTTTGGGTAAAGCTGCGCGCTCGGATTAGCCCCGATAGCACGCCTGATAGCTCGCGGCGGTAAATGTGACCCGGTTCAGCCAGCTTAAGTGGCAAGTCGCGGTAACTTTGCACCAGTTTTTCATAAATCATGTGGTGATGCGGACAGTTCATTGGCTTCAAGTAGAACTTATTACCTTCGTCGTCCTTGAAACTGTACATATCATCGTCGTAGAACTTGGCGTGACCCGAACGCTTATAGAGATCTTCATGCCCTAGTATGGGGGTGGCGACGTATTTATAGCCACGAGCCAGCTCCTTTTCACGCATATACTCGAGTAATTGATGGTAAACCAGCTCACCATTCGGCATCCATAGCGGTAGGCCCGCTCCAACTGCGTCGGATAGCATGTAAATGCCCATCTGGGGACCAAGCACGCGATGGTCGTTCTTCTCAGCCTCAGCCAGGCGCACAAAGTATTCATCGAGCTCTTTCTTAGTCGCAAAACCCACCCCGTAGACGCGTTGCATTTGGGGGTTGCTCTGATTCCCCCGCCAGTAGGCCCCAGATACGCGAGTCAGCTTGAACGCGCCCACCTGGCCGGTCGAGTCTACGTGCGGACCACGGCACAAATCTTCGAATTCGCCCGTACGATAAAGTGTAACCGTTGTAATTTTGTCAGCATTATCAGATACACCCAGCTCTTCTCCGCTCAAATCTTTCATGTTGGTGGTGCCGCGTTCCTTCAGATCCTTGAGCAAATCCACCTTGTAGGTTTGACCGCCCGCTTCAAACTTTTTGATAGCTTCGCCGATCGGTAGCTCGATTTTCTCAAAAGCGACATCTTGAGCCACAATCTTACTCATTTCGGTTTCAATTTTTTTGAGGTCGTCTAGCGACAGGGTTTGACTCAAATCAACGTCATAATAAAATCCATCTTCCACCACCGGCCCTACCCCAAACTTAGCCTGGGGCCAAAGTTTTTGCATGGCAGCAGCCATAATGTGCGCCATCGAATGTCGCATTACCTCCAGGTTGTCGTGCTGCTCACTCATGGGCTACTCCACCTCCTTGGTACGGACGAAGCCCTTGCCGATCTGTTTGTACTCGCGCTGCTCATTTTTGGCCATCTTTTTTTCGAGCTCGGCTTCCAGATCGACACCCAGCATGTGGGCCAAGCCCATGAGATACATCAGAACGTCGGCAAATTCGCCGCCAAGATCAGATTTATTCTTACGATAAGCTTCGTACATCTCGGCGAGCTCCCCGTAAATAAACACAAACTCCTGCTCCACATCGGTGGTATTAAAGCCCTTGGCCACCTTATTGGCCCAGACTCGATCGCTAAATTTCTTGAAATCGAACATCATGATTCCTTCAATTCACCTTTAAGCATATCCATAAGCAGCCCATCATGGAAGCCTTTCCCGCTAACGTTCTGCTCATACTGCCGCATTATGCCGACGGGCTTGAAGCCAACCCTTTGATAAGCTTGAATAGCCCGTTCGTTGCTGGCGGCCGGATCAATAATCAAACGATGGTGCCCTCGGTCAAACAGCAACTTCGCCACCACAACGATAGCCTCCGGCCCGAAGCCTTGCCCTTGGAATTCTTCACTCAGCGCCAGATCGATGCCAGCGTGGTGGTACTGCGGATCGTTCTCTTCGTAAGCCTGGATTAGTCCGATCATGCGCCCATCCTTCTCGATTGCCCACACCAGCTTGGCCTCATGGTAAATATACTCCTTAGCCCAATCCTCACGGTGCCACCACCTGGCAACGGAGGGCTCGGTCATGATCTCGACCACCCGGTCTAAATCACGCGGGGCAGTCGGCCGCAAGTCTAAATTTTTAGTTTTAAGCTTTGGCGTCATAACATACTTTCATCATTGGTGGGCAATGCTGGATTCGAACCAGCGACCTCTGCGATGTGAACGCAGCGCTCTAACCAGCTGAGCTAATTGCCCGCGCGTAAGCTCTAGAATAACTGAAAAGCGCTTGGTTGGACAAGATTGGATGGTCAAATCATAATAAAAGCGCCCGCTGGAGCACCTAAAGGAGTTACGTTGCGTGGAACGCATTTTTGGCGCTACTCGGCCTATCGCGGTCCGTGGCCTCTCGACTACCCCGATTCGATTCGGGTGAATTTGCTGAGCGCGGGGCTAGCTGCATTCTGTTTGCAGGCTGGGATGGCCTGTCGCTGGCCGAATCATCCGCGCGAGCTCAGCCTGCCCCGATTGCACGCTCTGGAAGACCTGGCCGAAGCAGGTCTCTTCTACCTGAAACCCGAAGAGACTGACGACCCGGCCGACCACCACCTGATCCTGGTACTGGAATTACTCTTCCAGAGTAATCCGGAGATCGAAGAGCTACTGTGCGGGAAGTTGCCCAGGTTCGCCCAGACCATCCCGCACTTCCTAGTGCCGAATATCTTCCTGCAACTCGAGATGCGCCGATCGGTGGAACCGTTGCGCGCAGCCGCCGATCAGTTCATAGCGAACCTCCACATCGGCCGAGAATTGGCCCTCGTATCGGCCCGCATCTGATCGCCTCTAGCCCCCGGGTCCGCTCAAGCGGACTCGGGGGTCTTGCCTTATAATTTCGCACTATGAAGAGCTAACCTGAGCTCCCTTATCCGTATACTCTTCGGCTAATTCTGCAAACTCGGCCGCACCAACTTGGCGCTGTAATACCCAGCGCAAAAAATGCACCTCATCGACCAGCTCATTAAATATTTCGATATTACGGTGATTATTTTCGCGCATGCTCTCCGCGAGCTGCAACATCTGGCGACCGCTAATATACGTATCAGTAAAATCAGATGCATCGGCCTGCGGATTACCGCGCAGCCCAGCCGCGATAATTTTAACCGGGTCTTCCTGGGGTAAGTGTCGAATTTTTTTCATCTCGCACCTCCTTGGCACTATTTTTACCCGAAACCACCATAAATACTTTGTAAATTTCTACTAACTTGGTGGCTTATGAGGACTTTGCGTTCTCTGTAATTCCAAATCGCTAAGCTGTAAGCTGACGTCTGCGACCGCTTTCTTGAGCAAAGTGGCATCGCCGCCCTTTTTTTCGACTTCACTTAGCACGTATGCAATCACTTGGTCATATTTGCGCTTAAACTGCTCGTTCAAAAAACCCCAATTAAAATCTTTGACTAACTCTGCCGCCACCGGGTCGTACTTTACCACGCCAGTCGCAAGCAGATAAGCGATAATCGGATAACCCATGTAGCCTTGCCAGTACGAACCATTGTCGTTTGAGGTAATAGTCTTCTCCTTAGGATCGTAATCTACCTGATAAACACGCTTGCCGGCCGAAGATGATACTTTGGCGGAGTTGCCGTCGACTTTAACGCGGTCGTTCGCAAGCACCGTCAACGCCTCATAAATCTTAATCTTGGGCGATTCCTTCCATTTCATCGATTTTCTTCCTTTAATCCTACCGGTAGGCGCAGATCCTTGGCCTTAACCTTAATAACTTCCACTGGATGCTGCGGCTTAGTCGATACGTAATCGTGTTGTTTGACCTTGGTGAATTGCTCTTTCGGTAGCACGTGGACATATCCCGTCAACTTGTCACCACGCAGCGCGGTGAGGCCGCTGCGAACAGCTGTTAGCTCTACCTCGCCATTTGTAATCGACACTCCGCTGGAATACCTCCCACCTACCAGCGCCATGAAGATAGCAACTACAGGTAGGTCGGATGCCCAAACAGCTGGCTCCCCGTCGGGCAATCCAGCATTAGTAGCCTGGCGTGGCTCTAGCTCTTTTATTTCATAAGGTGAGCCGTGGAAAACATATTCCCCGGTAGCCTCCAGTGTCTCAAGCTCGTCCATAGTACCTATTATATTGCCGCTCTCACCAAAATTGGCTATAGTTAACCCTGCTTTGAACAATTCGGCGAGGGCTCTTAGCTCAGTTGGTTAGAGCGCTTCCTTGACGTGGAAGAGGTCAGAGGTTCGAACCCTCTAGAGCCCACCATTTTGACGCTTCGCAAGAGCGTCCTTTTTAATCCCCTCATGCTTGCAGGCGACGCGGCTAATTATTACGCTTAACTTGTGCATTACTACAAAATGAGGATTTTGAACTATGCTAAATCCCCAAACAGCTAGTCGCATCAGGAGTAAGGTGGCCGATCTGATCGATCAAGACTTGACTATCACTGACGCTGATGGACAGGTCTTGATCGGTGGAGAGCACGAGCCGGGCACCAAGCTCAATCCTTCTGATCTCGGGGGCGTCGAAGTACGCTACGGCAACAAAATTGTTGGTTTCATTATTCTCGAAAAGCCGGTGCCCGACCAAGATCGTATTGCGCCCTTACTCCGCTCCATCGCCGAGCTGGTGTTGCACCAAACGCTCCTGATGGAGCAGATCCCCAACCAAGAGGAGCGTTTGGATAAGTTCGTCTACGACTTACTCCATAGCCCCATCTCGGATGAAGCCGTGGTGAAAGCCGAAGCTCGCCTCTTTAAAATCGAACTCGATAAGCCGAAGCTCGCGATTGCAGTCTACATTGATGATCCGGTTTTAATCGGCCCAAACCGTGACCCTTCCAGCGACTACGAAGTCACAATTGCCCGCTATAAAAGCAGCCTAAACCGATCGCTGGAGTCGTTTTACACCACCAGCCACGATCACGTTGTCGCCTACCTTGGCCAAAACCATTTCGTGATTTTGAAGGGCTTCAACGGCGGCCCGATCGAAGAAAGTGTCGCCAATTTCAAGAAGTCGATTCAATCCTTTTACCAGATAGTGAAAGGTGAAATTAAGTATTCCACCACCATGGGCGTGGGCAACTTTGCCCCGGCAATCGCCGGGCTGCGCCAAAGCTACAGCGAGGGCATTTCCGCTATCGAAATCGGTAGCCAGATGTGGGACACCGATCGGGTTTACCACATCGATGACTTCGGCGTGGTAGCGCCGCTGCTTTCGGGGGTTGATGAAAATAACATCCATTTCAGCCGCGAACTGCTCGACCGCATTAACCAAAACGGCGAAACTATCAAAACGCTTGAAGCCTACTTTGGCTTCGACATGTCACTCACCAAAACAGCCGAATCACTCGGTGTCCACCGCAATACACTAGTGTACCGGCTCGACCGCATCGCCGAAACTCTTGAGCTCGACCCTCGGAATTTTGACGACGCCGTGCAGATTAAACTCGCCATGCTGTACCCTAAATTCGTAGAAAAAAATGCAGCTTAGCCAACCACTCGCCCAGCAAATTCGTGACCGGACGCGCACGATTTTGAAGCAAAACGTGATCATCGCCGACACCGAAGGACTGGTGCTGGGTGATCGCAAGTACCAAGGGCGTGTGATCGATGAAGCTAAGCAAGCTTGCGCCGGCAAGGCCAGTACCAGCTCCATGCTCGACGGCCAAAAACTGCTCTGGTTCCCCTTCATTTACGAGGACCGCGTCATGGGTGCCTTTGGACTCGCCGAAGGTCCCGAGGGTGCTACTCCTGATATGATTAGCCTGCTACAGGGGCTAGCGGAAGTCATTGTGCACCAGCATATTTTGATCGATAAGTTGCAACCGACTATTGTGGTCAGGGGCAATTTCATTAAGAATTTGCTCGAAGACACCACCATGGCTCCGGAAAACGCCTACCGCCAGGCCGACATCCTGCAGCTCAATCTCCACTTGCCTCTGATTGCGATTCTGGTACAGATTGAAAACTTTGAGCAGCGTTTGCACGCGGAAATTGGCCACCTGAAGGCCGAGGAGCAAGCCCTAATGCTCGCGAGCCATATCGAGACATTAACCGGACGGGTGCGAGATCAGCTCAAAATCCCCAGCCATATCTTTACTTATATCGGCAATAACACCTTTGCGCTCCTGCTACCGATCGCGAACGAGACCGCTAGCCCGGCAAGCATTTTGAACCAGTTAACAAAGCAAACCGGCGAACTTTTCGAGCGCTTTCGCTCAATTGAACCAGATAATAACACTACCCTTGGAGTCGGTCAGTATTATCCCGACCTGGGGGGTCTGCGTAAAAGTTACCAGGAGGCAAGGTTGGCCCTCGATGTCGGGACTAAGGTCTGGGGTACCGGCAAGGTTTACCCGATTCGCAAAGTCGGCATGTTCGTCAGCCTCGCCAACATTAATCAGGAACGCAAAGCCGAGCTGGCCCACCAACTGCTGCACTCACTCTTGAATGATCCACAGCTGTATAAGACGGTGCGGACGTTTCTAGAGGCCGGTCTAAACCTAAGCACCGCCGCCGACAAACTCCACATTCACCGCAACACCCTGATTTACAGGTTGAATAAAACCAAGAAGCTGATTCACCTCGACCCGCGTCATTTTGAGGACGCCCTCCAGATTAAGCTTGGGTTGATGTTTTATCAGTAATGGATAAGCCGACCCTGCAAAAATTTCCTGCTCAAAGCCCGGACCAAGACATACGCCAGTGGTCTCATACAAACTAGTTGACAGTTTCGGTCTTTGTTCGGTATACTCGAGTTATAAGTAAGGGGGATCTTTCAATGACCAATAAGGCCATCGGAAATCTAAGAGTGTACCAGCTCGCTAGAGAGCTAGAGGATCAAGTTTACGATTTAATTAAAGCTTTGCCGCAAGAGGAACGCTTCCTTCTCAGTGACAACCTGCGGCGATCGAGTTCGGCCGTAGCCCACTTCATCGCCGAGGCCCATGGCAGCTTCGCCTACACCGACAAGGTCAAGGCACTGTACAAAGCTATCGATACGGCTAATGAAACCAGCTATTTCTTGCAGCAATTTGCGGCCCAAAAGTATGGCGACACCGCCAAACTGCAAGACGGCTACACCGGAGTCGTAAAACAAACCTGGGGCTTGATCAAATATCTCAAGAACAAGCCGGCCAAGTCAGACCAGTCTGCCCAATTGGCCACTGCCAAGTAGGGGCCGTGCGGACAGAAGACCTGCTCAAGCAAACGCCCCTAGCGAACCGAGCCATGCTCGTGGATATGAACTCCTATTTCGCTTCGGTGGAGCAGCAGGTCCAGCCCAAACTGCGGGGCAAACCCATTGCTGTTTGCCCCTACCCTACCAGCTCGGCCTCCTGTGTCATCGCGGCCTCGATTGAAGCTAAAGCTTATGGGATAAAAACGGGCCACCGGGTTTTCCAGGCCAAGGCCCTCTGCCCGGAGCTAATCCTAGTCGCCGACCACCCTAATGCTTATCGCCACTACCACAACGAAATTATTAAACTCTTACATCAAACCCGCTGCCAAGTTCTGGTTAAAAGCATCGACGAAGCTCTTTTGGTGGTGCCCGCCGATCTAAGAGAGTCCGTACCAAATCTCGCCCAGGAGATCAAAGAGCAGATTAGGAGGGTCGGCCGTGAGCTAAGATGCTCTATTGGCATATCCAGCAATTTTTTTCTCGCTAAAATGGCCTCAAATGTTTTGAAGCCAGATGGGCTGATCACTCTACCCGTCGATCACGTAAGCCTGGAGCGCTTCTATAATTCCCTCTCCCTCCAGGACCTCTATGGTATCTCTTATCGAATGACCAAGCGTTTCTTGGGGATGGGCATCACGAGCCCGCTCGCTCTTTACCGCACCGACCACGCCTTTTTGAAGCAACAGCTTGGCATCAACGGTGAGGCTTGGTATTTGCGCCTGCGTGGTTATGAAACTGACCTGAAACCAACTCACAAGCAGAGCGTGGGACACCAAACTACCATTGTGCCAGACGCTACCTCCGATCGAGAAGAGTTGCTAGCTGCCATCAGCCAACTCACAACCAAAGTGGCCCGGCGACTCCTCCACTATGGCTTGTCAGCGCGTCACCTTAACTTGTCACTACGCTTGGCCGACCGAAGCTGGTGGGGCGATTCCTATATTCAAAATGAGCCTTTCTATAATGCCAATACCCTACTGAGACAAGCCGAGAAGTTGCTACCTAACCCCCTGCCCGGTCCAGTGCGGTTAGTGAGCATAGTTGCTACCCATCTGATTGAACGCAGCTTTGTTAACCTGAATCTCTTTGAGCCAACTAACAAATTAGAAGATTTGAGCGAGGCCATTGATCAAATTGAGCGGCGCTACGGCCGAATTATCTTTACCGGGCGCCAGCTCGAAGCCACGCAAGTACCGGATCGAATTGGCTTTGGCCGAACGTAAAGGGGCTCCAGGCTTTCGCTCAGAGCCCCGTGTCCTTAGGGCCACCGCACTAGCTCGATGCTCGCTTCCAGATAAGCGCGGCACCGACCCACGTCGAGCTGATCCTTGTCGTTGCGCAGTCTGGCTTGGGCATCCCAGGAAAGGTCTGGGTAAATTCGGAGCAACGGGACCAGACAATCAAGATTATCTGGTCCTAGCCCTCCGGCAATGCCAAGACGCATGGGAAGATAGCCCTTCACCAGCTCTCCGATGATGTCCTCTGACCACGCCCGATCAAATCGCCGGCCCGTACCGCCGCTCGGATCCACCAAGATGCAGTCTACTAGCCCATAGTAGGGCTGCAAGGCTGCTACCAGTTGGCTGGGCCGACCGGCGACCATTCTATAGGCAGCCATGCTGATCTGCAGCACCACCGCCGTGTAGGCGCGGCTACGCAACCTAGTAAGCTGCTTTGGCTCTGGCCAGGCGATGTTCAGCTGAACGCCATCGGCATATGTCACCCGGGAAACCACATCTCGAATTTGGCTGTAAAGCCCCTCAGCCCGACTGTTATAGTGAACCAGATTGAAGACTCGATTATCGTCTGGAAAGACTTCATCTATCTGGTCGGGGAAGATGTACTGACTAGGATTAGCCAACTCACCCCTCGAAAGACCACGGTAGCTCATCAGTGCGCCGATCATCAGCTTGCGGCTGCGCGGCAGGCCCAGGCTACCGATTATTTCTACCAGCTCAAGAGCCTGCTCCGGGGTGGTTACACCCGTAACGCCAATGTAGGGCTTGATTTGCATGGTGCCTCCTCGCTCGTGGACGTTCTAAGCCTACCGTAACCAAAAAATTATCATAGCCAGATATGTTGCTACCTTTGGCTAGGGTTTTCCACATTTAAAGCACCTTTTCCACTTGGGGATTCGATAGTTATATGCCAATATATTGTTATGGTTTTACTAAATTATCTCAAAAAGTCATGAAATGCCCCTACTGTCGAGGTGAGACCACTGAAGTATTTAATTCCCGTTCTACGCGTTTTGACACCCAAATCTGGCGCCGTCGCCGCTGCACCACCTGCGGTGAGAGCTTTACCACTTATGAGAAGCCAGACCTCGGTTTTCTCAAAGTTTTGAAGAAAAACGGCCGCAAACAGCGTTATTCCCGCGCCAAGCTCTACTCCGGTATTTACGGCGCCTTTTTGAACATTCCCCAGAAGGAAACGACGGTCGATGGCGTCACTGATACCGTCGAATCAAAGATTTTAGACACCAAAAAACGCGACATCAACTCGGCCGAAATCGCGGTCATCGTCCTTGCTACCTTAAAACACTTTAATACCGCCGCCTTTGTGCGCTATTTAGCTTTCCAAACCGATCTGTCGAGCGAAACCCAGCTCAAAAAAGAACTAAAAAAGTATCAGGTTTAAGACTCAGCCGCTTCGGTTTTTTCGGTCGATTCGCCTTCAGCGGCTTCAGTAGGGGCTTCACCTTCGGCGGACCCAAAGTCGCTCGGCACTTCCCCAACCGGCTGCTCTGCTTCGGCTAACTCTTCCTCGAGCTGCTCGTCAGTCTTGGGCGGCTCAACCTTGGCAATTAGCTCCTCAGACGGCGTTAGCACTTCTACTCCACTCGGGATGACGAGATCAGATACGTGGATAACTTTCTCAAAATCATCAAGCACGGCGATATCAACTTCGAAGTTCTCCGGCAGATCACCCGGCAGGGCTTCGATTTCCAAAGCTTCCAAATTCTTCAGTAAAGTACCGCCCTCTTGATAGACTGCCACCGACTCCCCCACAAAGTGCAAGGGAATTTCAGTCTTAATTTTCTCGTCCATCCGCACCAGGTAAAAATCAGCGTGTACCAGTTTGCCCGTCAGTGGGTGAAACTGCACTTCTTGAAATAATACGTTCTTGGCTGGCTCTCCATCGATCTGCAAACTTAGAATTCGGCTGGTACCCGCTTGCTGATAGGCTCTTTCCAACTCTCTCCCGGTAGTTTTAATCTTAAGCGGCTCCGTACCATGGCCGTAAGCCACTGCTGGAACATCACCAGCACGACGAAGAGCCCGGACTCTTTTGCCAGTTTCTGCACGCGCCGATACAGCTAGTAAAATCTTTTCCATTTGACCCTATTTAACGAGTAATTTGTGCACTGAGCCCTTGTAGCCAGAGATGAACTTGTGAAAATCAGCAATTTCCTCGGCGGAGATGACGTCGCGCCTAGCAAACTTTTTCTCCTCTTTTGAACTAAGGTCTGTAGCGACTTTATTAAGGTCAGCATTGCCAACCAAAACCGTCGCCAAAACCGGCATTGAACAATTATGACAGGTTAACTGCACAAAGCAATACGGTTCAATCTGGCCTAGCACCTTAATGTCATCAAAGAAGTAATCCACCCCGCAAGAAGGACACCGATGGAATTCTTGAAGGTTACGAATTATTTCTTGTAGCTGCTTTCGGCTCATACACCCTCGCCGCAAAGTATAGCATCCTTATCTGGAAAATTCAATATTAGCTCTTCTGCTGAGTACGTCGAACGGCCAAATATAGCAGCGTACCAATGAGGGATACCATCACGATCGCAAGAACAATCAAAGCCACCAATTTGGCGAAACTGCCAATGAAGAGCGCAGCCACACCAAAGCAGAGTGATAATACATATAGCAGTAGAACGGCCGCTCGGTGCGAAATACCAACGTCCAGCAGCAAATGGTGTAAATGCCTACGATCGGCCTTAAAGATCGGCTGACGGGCGTACAGACGCCGTAGCACGGTCCAAATTCCATCGATAATCGTGAACCCAAGCACTAGAGCGGCCGTTGCCAGCTTGCCGCCTGAGTAAATCGCGAGTAAAGCCAAGATTAGCCCCAGAAAGTAAGCCCCGCTGTCCCCCATAAAGATCTTGGCAGGGAAAAAATTAGATGGCAGGAAACCCACCACTGCACCCGCGAGCACAATTGCAATCATAGCAGTTTCGGGCTGGTGCACACTGGGGCTAATCGCGAGTAAAAACATGATGATGGCCGAGATCGCTGATACTCCTCCTGCCAGTCCATCTAGACCATCCAGAAAATTAATCGTATTTATGACACCGACGATCCAAATAATACTAAAGAGGTTGGCAATCGGTGTAATGTGAAACTGCCAGGAGCCGAGGTGAACAGCAAACCGCGCCCAATCGAGATTAATAACTCCGCCTAATGGGTTTGTAATATGGATGATGCCGATACCGCCGGCCAATGCCACTCCCGCAGCCACAATCTGCCACACCAGCTTGTGCCAGGGCCCGAGACCCTTAATATCATCGATTATTCCCACGATTAGCAAGATAACGGCTCCGGCGAGCAAACCAGCCAAGTGGCGGTTAAGCGGCACGAATAGTAGCAACGTCATGGTAAAGGCCAGGAAGATTGCCAGCCCACCCGGACGAGCAATCGGCTTAACATGAATCTTGCGCGGACCGGGCAGATCCACAATGCCGCGCTTGATCGCCCAGCGCCGCACGAGGGGCGTCAAGGCGAGGCTTAAAAGGGCTGAGAGCGCAAACGCCGCCAAGTAGTTCACTTGACCAGCCTCTTCTCTGTCACACGGAAGTCCAGATATTTGCCAAGCATGAGACGCGTCTGGGCATCAATAGCCGGGAAGGCACTGAAAACGATTGTAACTAGCGGCAAGAGAGCCCATTGGAGTGTCATATTAATAAAGCGCACTCGGCGGTAGCGCGGTGGCCGCGGCGGTAACGAAATCAGGCTAATAAACACAGTGGTCACCAGCCCGAGTGTCGCCAGCGTCAGAATCCGACTGGCAATTACCGGCAACTGATGAGCAAGCAGTGTTTGATTAAAACGGCGGTTCAAAAGCAGCGGCAACCAAGCCACAAATGATAGAAGTAGTGGCGCCGTTGCCCAGCTGATGTGTCCCTCCAGCAAACGAAGCAATTCCACCACCTTCTTGTTCCAAGAAATTGACCGATATTTCAGTGAATTAGACGTTGCATAGGCAAAATCGGAAATCCCCCAGGCCCAACGTCGCAGCTGAATATACTGGACCTTCAGGGTGCGTCCGTACCGCGCCGCAATCACAGCGTCCTGATAAATCGGCGCAAAAATCGGCACTACCTGATGATCGCCATCATAGGCAAAGAAAGTCCGCCAATACTGGTGTCCATCCTCCACGATCGACTGCACATTCCAATAATCTGTGTCAATTAGGGTTTGCAGTCCTTGGGCGTGAGCCGAAAAGTTGCGCAGCAGGTGCGGTGTCATACACTGCACCAGAATCCAGAACGAACCACCGGAGGCCACCACCCGCATCGGAGCAGCCGCATCCCAGATGTTGTTATAAAGCATAGGCACAGGCTGATAGGATTTGTGCAGACGGTTGGGATCAGTCGCATACATGTAAGTCACATAGCTGAAGTAATGCGGACTGGGCCGATGATCGGCGTCCAGTGTGGTTACAATGATATGATCCGGAGAAATCCCCTGCTTGCTGGCAAATTCAGTCAGTCTTCTCGCGGCATAGGTGATATTGGCGCCTTTCGCCCGGGCCTCACCAGGAAGACCGTCCGGATGTTCAATCAAGAGAGCATGCCCAAATTTAGAACCGTGCTTCTCCATAAGGCGCTTAACGTTTTGCTTGTCCTCTCCGCTTCCCCGTCCCTCGTAGGCCAGCACAAAGATCAGTTTCTGCTTGTCATAATCGGATGCAAGCACTTGTTCGATGGTCGCATCCATGATGTCCACCGGCTCATTGTACTCGGCAAGAATAATGGCATGATACAAGTCTTCAGGCTTAAGTACTGTTTGCGGCCGATCGGCCAACTCTTCAAGCTCCTGCAGGTGCTTGCGCGCATTCAGCCAGCGTACCCGCTGCCCTCGCTTCTGCAGATTTGACGGCCAAAAATCTTGCACATAGGGATGTTCGCGCTGCAATTTTTCTAATTCCTGGCGGCGGCGCTTGACCGCTAGCTCCAGATCATTCAGATCAGCCACCCGGCCATTCCAGTCAACCAGGCTATAGCGATGCATGGTACGGTAACCTCGTATCAAGTTAAAGCTTAGCCTGAGCGATTTCACCAACCAAAATAGGTCAAAGGCAATGATGAAATAAGCCACCAATACCGGCTTCACCAAACTCAAAACTATCGGCAAAATAATTAGTGTCCAAGTTAGCGCGCCGGGGAATATTTCGAGCATGCGTTTAAATCCTGGCCGCTCGTAGTAATTCAGGCGTTCACTCATCAGACAATGGCCGTAAACGCCGTACCAATTATTAGACAAAACAAGGCCACCACAAAGGCGCCGACTAGAAGAAAGAAGCTGGTGATGCGGCTGCGGGCAAAGCTCTTATAAGCAAGCAAGCCGTTCACCACGGTCACGGCGACGGCAAAAAGTCCGATGCGGTAAATTTCGTACCACGGGCCAAGCACATCGAAGCCGACCAAGCTGGAATAACGCACTGGTACTTCGAACTGCGCGGGATGAACTCGAACTGCCAGCACTACAAAAGTGATTCCATTTAAGATGAGGGCGGCAATTAGTACGGCTAAAGAAAGTTTGTCCTGCCAGAAGCGTTGTTCACTAAAGCTAGTAATCTTTTCGGACAAATACCCCCGGAGAGCCTTAGGGGTGATTATTTTCATGCTTAGAATTATACCAGATGTGGTAACCGGGCGGGCAGGAGCTAAAATGCTCCCGCCCGCGCCGATCAATCGAGTCAGCCTGCGGCGACCGGGCAAACCATCACACGCCGGACACCGGGGATGTCTTTGATAGGCTTTTCCAGATGTGTGTTCACGGTGTCATGATTGGCCGACTCAGCCTGGATGATCACGTCGTAGGGACCGGTGACGTGCTCGACCTTCGTGACCCCCCTAATGCCGCGGGTGGCACTCTTGGGCATCTGGCATTCCGCCTCGACCTGCGGCACCAGGCCCACTGCCACCTCGACCAGGATGTAGACCTTCATTCCCGGCTCACCTCTCTCCGTATGGGTATCGAAAACGATGAGCCTGCTAGCTCACCGCCTTAGGAAGTAATTAAACCATATAACCAGGTCGCTGAACAACCAAAATAGCCGTAACAAGTAAACATTGTCATTCCTGGAGCGGGTAACGGGAATCGAACCCGTATCTCAACCTTGGGAAGGTTGCATTCTACCACTAAACCATACCCGCATGGAGCCGATGGGCGGGCTCGAACCGCCGACCTTTGCTTTACGAAAGCACTGCTCTACCAGCTGAGCTACATCGGCACGCTTAGTACCGCTCCCACATTTTAACAAAGCTAGCGCTTCAGGCGAACTAATTTTTTGTCCAAGTCTAAACAAAAAGGCCGCCCCAAAAAGGGCGGCACTAGTTTAAAAACAGTTTTGTTATTTTCTAAGCGCGCGTCGATCAATGCGCTCAGCCAAGAACTCATATTTATCGGCGATAGCTCGTTTCGCCTCCTCTAGGCTCATCCAGAAGACCTGGTCGTTCGTCCGAGCATCAGAAAGTGACTTAAGCTTCCGCCCCTTTGAACTTGCCACTTTATTATTCCTCTCCTTAATGGTAACGCCATTATGACTGAAGGGACGCGCAACCTCATTAGTGGGAAGTCCAAATGTTCTTATGTTGTTTTTGTTAATTTTGGATGATTATGCTAACGCTTCTGAGCGGGCACCAAAATGCGAACGTCCCGGTCCGTGCGTGAGCACAGACCGGGACTGGGGCGCGTAGCGCGGGGGCTATCTCGTCGGTACGAGACGCAGATGGCGGCGACGGCGCTTCCGGATTGCGGCCTCCTTGGCGAGATCAATGCGCAGCTCACGGATGAGCTTCGCCACCTGGTAGTAGCCGGGGTGGCCCAACTCGCGGTGTCGGAAGGCCAAGCAGCGCCGCACGATCTCGGGCTTGAGCTCTGTCCGCCTGTCAGGGTGCTCCTTGAGCTCCGTGAGCAGGCGGAGCAACACCGATCGATCGTCCAGCCCGCCCCCGGTCCGACCGATGTAGTCAAGCTCCTCGATCTCGGCATACACATTCTTCATGCGACAGCTCCCCTTTCCGAGACTCTTTTTTGGCTTTGGCCACAGAGCGCTATCTTACAAGACGGCTGACGGTGACACAAGAGAAAAACACCTAATCTCAGCCAGCTTCAAGCACCATAATTTAGCCATAAGCACCAACTCTACTTGCCTCCGATCAGCCGATTTGCTACGATTGACCGGCTCCAGAATCAGAAAGTTTTGCAAACCAGCGTAGCGTTTGTAAAACTTAAAGGTGATACGGGCCCGTAGTGTAGCGGTTAACACGCCTCCCTGTCACGGAGGAGATCGCCGGTTCAATCCCGGTCGGGCCCGCCAATTGTTACTGCATATGTAAAATCGTGCGACAACTGCTTAAACCGACCTTGATACCATTGGCAATCACCAAGCTATTCATCGGCGATAGGGTCACCGGATCCCAGTTCAGGTCGGTCGAATCCAGCCAAGCGTAAGGCGCAATGCCTATGGCGCCCTGCCGGCAATAACCTACAATTTGATTTGTTAAGTCTTGCTGCCTGGGCGGAAATCTGAAAACATTTGGACCGTCATGCCGGCTGTATCCCTGCGGAACACCAATCAATGGAGTTTTTTGTTTATCCCAACCGCGGGCTGCTAGGGCAGCGAAACGCCCCGGCAAAGTATTTGCAAGTGACCAGTCAATTAGATCCAAGTTTGGTAAGGGATCCGAGTCGGTGATGTAACGCGGATAGATGTAGAAAGCCACCGTATCACAGCCTGTCGCTGTGAAGTTATCATAGAGAGTCTCCTTATAGCCCCCACTCGCATCCATAGATGTTAAGCCAATGGAGCCGCCAAATCCACAAATAGCCGGGAGCCCCGGCCGGTAGCGAGCAATCAAGTTATGCATTCTTTCAAGCAATGATTTAGCCGTGCCCGGGTCCTTGGCCGGCCAATCATCAAGTACCCAAAAACCCTTAATTAGAGCGTTCGACTGAGTAGACTTTAAATGGGCCTCTAAATTGGCGAGTACGCTATCCTCCGTGGGCAAGTAAGGATAGTCGCGGTCACAAAATAACAGGCCCTGCCAATAACTGGGCGGCTCGGTTACCCTGAGTTTATGACACTCGTACTGTGTTAAATAGTCCATCGGCGCGCTATCTATGACACTGATGCCTAGAGATTTAAAGGCCTGCCCCAACGAGCTACTCTCATCCGGAGGCAAGGCATAGTTGATAGCGTACTTAATGCCGAGTGCGGCGGCGTTATTGGCTTTTGCGACCGTATTAATTTGGAAACCACCCACGAACATCGTCGGCAACGGGGTCGTAGCACTGTTGCCGCCACTCCCCCCTCCCGAAGTGCTACCCTTCTTCGAAGTTGCTTTAGGACTTGGCGAAGCTGTAGGGCTAGGAGTTGCAGCGGGAGCATCAACTAAGTGAGATGCTACAGTTTGACCAATATGTGAAATAAAATCCTGCCCCGACACCGTAAATAAAGCACCGAGACCAACGCCGAAAATCAAAAAGCTTGTACCAAGAACATAGTATTTGATATTGACCGGATTGAGTGGCTGGGAACGAATACTCTGCCAGGCATTTGCAATAAAACCTTTGAGACTGATGGCCGGACGTAGTAGTTGCATAACCATAACGATTATACCACCTGCCACTCAGATAAAGAGACGGGTGTATTCGCGGAGGACTCGGCGATTACCTTCTAATAGCCCTTCTTCTTCGCCAAGCCAGCCGCGTATGTAATGCCCAGTTCAACCCACATATCTAATTCCGTCCCGTCCAGATTTTTTGTGTCGACCCTTAACCACCCCGGCATAGTATGCCCGCGCATCTCCATCGGCGAGGCGGCTGTAGTAGAAATGAGCTGCGCCGATTGTGCCGGATCAACTCGAACTAGGATGCCTCCCTGCCCGCTTGCCGCCACTGCCATATTGCCGTTAATGAGGAAGGCCAAGCCGCCGAACATCCCCTTTTCGGACAAACCCGGAGTCCCGTCTGTAAGCGTACGGATCCGCTTGGCCAGATCTTCGTTGTAGGCCAATTATTCGTGCTTGCCGGCGATATTCACCAGCCAACTAATACCAAACTTATCTACTAGCATGCCAAAAGTGTCGCCCCACTGAGCCTTTTCGAGCGGCATTGTAATCTGCCCCCCTTCGGCCAGCTTCTCGAAATAGCCCTTCAGCTCTGCTTCATCGTCGCCGCTTAGAGACAGGCTGAAATTCGAGCCGGGTTTGTGCTCCATGCGGTTAGGAGTATCGGCTGCCATTAAGGTCATATCACCGACCTCGAGCACGGCGTGCATAATCTTGTTGTCCTCACTAGGATCTTCCGAAGCCTGAAATTCCTTGTAGGTACTGAGGTCTAGCTTGCCGCCAAGGATGCTTTTATAAAACTCCATGGCCTCGCGAGTATTATCCTTAAAGTTGAGATATGGGTTCAACTTAGTCGCCATCTAATCTCCTTACTAACCCTGTAATTATAAACATGTATCAGTCTTCTAATCTCGTGTAAATGCCCAATTAGATTGCTGCGCTTTATTGTTATTTTGGCGCATAGACTATTTTTTGGCGCCGCTGACTAACCAACCGCCTAAGATATATACTAAAGATATGGCAGCTACGCTCAATAAATGGTTTCAGCCCAAAACTTGGCTCGATAAAACCTTCGAGTACAGCATTATCGCTAAAGGCATCGACGGATTACTCGAACTAATTGGCGGCCTGCTAGTATGGTTTGCGCCGGAAACGATTAATCGTGCGGTCGTGACCCTAACCCAACATGAACTTTCGGAGGACCCGCGTGATTTCATTGCAGGTCACCTCATCCACTCTACCCAACACTTGGCCTCAAGCCCAACCTTTGCTGCCATCTATTTGTTGGCCCACGGTTTAGTCAAAATAATTCTAGTCATTGCCCTACTCCGAAAGATCACTTGGGCCTATCCGGTCATGATCGTTTTCTTATTCGTCTTCATCTTGTACCAATCCTATCGCTTCGGCGTTACCCACGGAGTTGGTCTACTTTTTCTGACCGCCTTCGACTTCTTGATTGTCGCCCTCACCTGGCGTGAGTATCGCAAGCTACAAACATCATAAATGCAACATTGGGGGCGGGAGAAGTCAACTACACTCTTGCGAATGGGAATGTTCGTGCTATAGTATGCCGAAGCGACACGACAAGGGGGAACCGTGAGCAGAACCTCACCCGGCAAGAAGAGGCAAATCGGCACCAGCCAGTTCGACACCAAGCGACTCCAGGCAGAATTAACCCAGAAGTCAGAAGGAAAGTCGACAGACGGCGCCTGGATCGGCGAGATCCTTCAGAAGGACCACGATCGCCAGTTCGGTCGCGACTATGGGCATGCCCCGTCGCGCTATGACGATCGCCCATCGGACGCCGAACCAAGGCCAGCCGCTTCCATCACCGCCCGCGGTGCGCCGCCCCACTCGCCAAACACTCTTTCTTCACGTGAGCGCAAGGCCCGCCGCGTAGCGGCGGAAGCCAAGCAGAAGAGTGGTGGCAAGTCGAAGAAGCCCAACCGCAAGGGCCGCGACACGATCCGAGCCACCAAATGAGGCCCGATCCTCAGTACCCCGACGACGAGCACCGCAAACCGCCTCCGGCGAGGACCAATGGTTACTAGCCGGAGGTCTTCGTTTTAAGAAGCTTTAAAGAATGTGTGAACCTTGGCGTGAGTGACTTTATCTTGAATATATTGCTGAGGATCGACAGTCTTAATTAGGATGTGAGCCGCGTGGACTTGATCGTCCTTCTTCTCTAGCACTTTGATGATGTGGTAGCCGTACTGGCTCTTGACCAAATCGGAAGTTTGGCCAACCTGCAAGGCAAAGGCAGCATTGGCAAACTCCGGCACGACGTCGGCCTTGCGGATGAAACCAATATCACCACCATTGGAGGCACTGGTATCCTGGGAGTACTGCTGGGCCAGCTGAGCAAAGTCACCGCCAGCCTTAACTTTCGCGAGTACTTCTTCGGCCTTAGCCTTAGCCGGAGCCGTAATTTTGGAGTCATTGGAGATCGCCTGTGAGACTTTTTGCTGCTGGATTTGGTAGTACAGCTCGTGGCGCAGGTCGTTAATTGTCCAACCGTAAACGCTTGCTAGCACTTCCTGGAATTTCTTGTCACCACCAGATTGGTTTTTCAAATTAGTCACATCGTCGTTTAATTCTTTAGAGGTAACCTTCACCTTATAGGTTGTGGCGAGCTGCTTCACGATTAAGCGATTTTTAATATCCTGTAGGGCGGTGTTTTCGATCGTAACCAGCTGAGCGTGGCCAGCTTTGGAACTGAAGTTAACTTGCGGCTGCCCCTGCTCCGAGGCCTGGCTCTCAGCGTAACGCTCCAAGGTTCGTACTTCGAACAAATACTCACCATAAGTACCATAATGGCCATTTACCGTCACCACGGGATAAGGCACCACTTTTGACACCGCATAAACGATGTTACTGGAGCTTTTGTACTTGTAGATTAGAGCGCCAAAAGCTAGCAAGAAAAGGATGGCTAAGGCCACCACACCTAGAAGAATTTTAAAGATTGAAGCGCGATCGGCAGTGATTTTTTCCTCGACACTGGCTAACCAATTTTTGGCGGCAGACCCAGGTTTCTTTTCGGTCGGCTCAGTCTTGGCCGTCTGTTTGGCAGCCTGTTTGTTATCTGGCAAAATTAACTCCTCGGATTACTGTATAAATCCTACCCTAATCCCCGACTGGCGTCGAGGGCTCAACCGAACGGATAACGCCAATCATCTTTTGGTGGATTTCTACGGGCTTATAAATCGTGTCCATCACCACGTCACCAACATAGGTTTGAGCCGTGATATCACCATAATGAAAAATCACCGCCTGGAAGCCTTTGATGTGATAGTTGACGTTTTGGATCTTATCGAGCGGAAACTCTCTCACCCGGCGGTTAAAAAAACCCTTCTGCTTGATTTCAATTAAACGCTCAGTGGTTAAGATGTAAACGCTGTAGTACCACCCAACCCACTCGTATAGCCAGAAAGCCAGGGTGGCCAGAAATGTATAAAGCAGAAATTGCAGATCGCCCTTGTAATGAACTGGAAAGAATAGACCCGGCAAACTGCCGATCAGAATCACCCCAAGCCCGATCAAAAGGGATTTGCGCATCACGATAGGATGACGGTGAAAAACCAGCTGGACAGCTTCATCGGCGTGCTGACCTGGAAAAGCCGGCCCTTTCTTCTTACTTCTCATGCTTTTATTGTATCTCAAACGCTCGAAAAAGCTAACGCCCTTAAGATTCGATGTCCTTTTTCTTCTCCTGAAACTCATCTTTATCGATTTCGCCCTTGGCGTAACGCTCTTTCAAGATTTTGGCGGCTTTCTCTTCTTCGCTTGATTCGACACGCTCCTTCTCGGCCACCTTCCGACTGGTATGCCACAGGTTCTTGAAGATCTCGGGCAGTTCGGCCGAAACAAGCAAAAGCAGCACACCCAAAACCAGGATGGCGATAATTATGCCCATTGCCCAGCCCCGTCGAGTACGGCCATGCCGTCGGCGTCAATCTCGAAGTCAAACGCAGCAATATTTTCCTTAATGTGCGCATCGCTGGACGCCTTCGGTAGCGGTACCAGCCCATGCTGCAAGCTCCAGCGAATCATAATTTGGGTCGAAGTTTTATGATACTTTTCGGCCAACTTTTGAATTAGGCTATTACCCAACTCCCGGCCCTGAGCCAGCGGACTGTAGGCCTGAACTATAATTTTATGCTCGCGGCAAAATTTAATCAGCTCACGCGGGTACTTAAAGGGCGTGACCCCAATCTGATTTACGACCGGTTGAACTTGAGCCGACTCGAGCAACTGGCGAGTAAGATCAGCCGAATAGTTGCTGACGCCAATGCTTTTGGCCCGACCAGCTTCCACCAAGCCTTCGAGCTTACGCCAAATCCCCTGCCGGGCGGCGCCGACCGGCCAGTGAATCAGGTATAAGTCAACGTAATCCAGCCCGAGACGCGCTAAACTCTGATCGAAGGCTCTAAGTGGGGCCAAAAATTGGCTGGGGAAGAGCTTTGTCGTCACAAAAATCTCCCCGCGCTTCAATCCGCTTGATCGCACCGCTCGACCCACCATCTCCTCATTACGGTAAATGGCAGCCGTATCTATTAGACGGTAGCCGGACGCAAGAGCCGTCTGCACTGCCCGCTCACCACGTTCGTCATTCGGCAAATTCCACGTGCCGAATCCTATGACCGGCATTTTTCGGCCATTGTTCAAAGTATGAGCATCACTAATTTTCACAAACCTAACTTAGCAAGTGAGCTGGCAGCTTTCCTTAGGCAATCCGACAATAGTAGCTTAGGGTGCTATAAAATTCCTGCTAAATACTTCCGACTCTTCTTCGGAGAAGACCTTGATAACTTCGATTTTGAGGTTGGTTTTATCTGCCGATAGACAAAGCTCTGTCACCTTGACTTTGGCTAAGTACCGGTAGGAGTGATCACATAGCTCTACTGGAATATTAAGTGGATACAAGCGCTGACCTTCTTTAGACAACTCATAAACAGATCCGGTCGCAAGCTGCGACAAGTCCAACGCGCCTTCGGGGACCTTTAGCAGGCTATTAATCTCGAGATTATATCCCATGACTTGATTCTAGCATTATGGTGCCCCGGGAGGGAATCGAACCCCCGACGCCCTCCTTAGGACGGAGGCGCTCTGTCCACTGAGCTACCGGGGCACACCAGCTTCTCAATTCTGACGGCAAATCGTCATCTAGTCCACTATTTACATTTTATAACTTTTATGCTAAAATATCGACTTCGGTGGGAATGTGCCCACCCTGCGCCCAAGGAGGCGACGTGGAGAACAAGCCGGCCAGCTTCCCGGTCGTGATGATCGGGATCCTCTGCATCACCCTCGCGATTTGCCTGGCCATTCGGTTCGCCTTCATGCACACGAACGCGCAGTGGCCCGTCGCCACGAAAGTGTTCCTGCCGCTGATCGTATTCGTGGTCGGCCTCGGGATCATCCTGAAGGCGCGCTGGAGTACG
The DNA here is from genome assembly GCA_964582465.1 of uncultured Candidatus Saccharibacteria bacterium. Lineage (GTDB taxonomy): Bacteria > Patescibacteriota > Saccharimonadia > UBA4664 > CAZOQX01 > CAZOQX01. Next base: position 5,307 of record CAZOQX010000002.1, on the reverse strand, counting down.
CGATGAGCAGCTCGGCGATCTACCAGGTGATCACTGGGCCGGACGACTTCGAGTACGGAACGCTCATGAGGTTCACTCTCAAGGGCGAGGGCAAGGAGGTCGCTGTCGAACGCGAGAAGGAGGGCTCAGTCGAGCATGCGGCGGCAGTGACAGGCATCGAGCGGAAGAAGATCATGAACGTCTTCTTCTACCGCCCCCGCCCAACCTTCATCTCCGTTGGTCTCGACTGACGGAAACGCACGCTAGAACGCCTCGCCGGGTAATTTACCGGCGGGGCGTTCCCCGTTTGTGGCATAATTAGCGATATGGAATCGCAATATCTGCACGAAGTCGCCATTACCGCCATGATTGTCAAAGATAGCAAGTTTTTAATTATCCGCCGGTCGGCAAGCAAGAAGCGCTTCCCGGGCAAATGGACAGTACCAGGCGGCCGACTGGAGACCGCAGACTATACTTCCCTGCCCAAAGATACCGCCGAGTACTGGTACAACGTGCTCGAACGCACGTTGAAGCGCGAGGTGCAAGAAGAAGTCGGGCTCACCATTAAAAACGTAGAATACGTCACCAGCCTTGCCACCGTCCATAAAGATGGCGCTCCTTCATTGGTGATTTCCTGCCTGGCCGAGTACGAATCCGGTGAAATTACTCTCCAGGCGGCCGAGGCTGATCAATCGGCCTGGGTAGATTTAGAGGAAGCGCGGGATTACGATCTGATCGACGGCATTTACGATGAGCTTAAAATGGCCGACGACCAACGCCGCGGTGAAAAGCGCGAATGGCAAAAGAGTTAGAACATTATCGAGTCGTCAGTGCGGGTGTAATCGTGCAATTCCGCCGGCTTAAACCATAGATTAATCTCGTGCTCAGCTTCCTTGGTGTTACCGGAAGCGTGGACTAAGTTGCGAATGGCGCGCTTATTTTTATTGGCAAGTAGCGGTGAATCAACCGAGAAATCACCGCGAATCGTGCCCACATCAGCCGAAGCCGGATAAGTGTGCCCGACGATTTTCCGGACCATATCGATCGCGTGCATCCCTTCGATGACCATCGCCACCACCGGGCCGCTCATGATGTACTCCTTGGTCCACGACCAAACTAATTTGCCGATTTCGGCGTGCTCTTCTGTACCCAACAACTCTTTGACACTGACGCCGTATTCGTTGTACTTCTCATGCACCTTGGCGCCGACATTATGCAGCCACTCGTCCGAAGTTGGATAGTGGTCAGTAGCTAATTGATCCGTTGGGGTAACCATTTTTAGCGCGATGACTTTAAGCCCGCGTTGCTCAATCCTTTTAATTACCTCGCCGATTAAACCGCGCTTAACGCCGTCTGGTTTTACGAGCATGAATGTTCGTTCTGCTTTTTCTGCCACTACTTGTCTCCTTTAATTTCCTCGAGGGCTTGTTGGAAGGCTTTGACGGCCCGCTCGGGCTCCGGCGAGATAACCGCCAGCCGCAATTTCTCCGGTGCTAGCATTTCAGCCGCCACCCGGCTAATGTCTTGCACCGTTACGGATTCGAGCTCAGCCAAGAGCTGCTCTGGCGTCCTGAGCTCGCCCAAAAGTAGCATCTGTGTACCAATGATGTCAGCTACCGTAAGGTTATTCTCCAGGGCCATTTCCAAATTCCCACGTGTCTTGGTTTTAGCAAACTTAAGCTCACTTGAGGTCACCGGCTGCTCGCGCACTTCCCGTAGCTCTCTCATTATCGCCGCGAGGGCGTCTTCCACCTTATCCAAGTTCGCGCCTGCGTAAACCTCAAATTGTCCCGTATCCACCAGATTGTGATAATCGGCGTAAATAGTGTAAGCCAGGCCAAGTTCCTCGCGTACGTTATTAAATAGCCGGGAGCTAATCCCTTGCCCCAGGATATTGGTTAACAGCCGCGCAGCCGAGTCATTGGCATGGCGATAGGGATAACCTTCGGCGGCAATGATGATATGCGCCTGGTTGGTATCCTGCTTGTGGGTGGACCATCGCCTGGATGGCACCTCACCAGTAAGCGGCGCAAACTCGGGCGACTTGGCCTTGCGCCCACTTTTTGTAAGCCGCTCAACTCCTGTTACCACGGCACGATGATCAACGTCGCCCGCAACGGCAAAAACCATGTTACCGGCCACGTAGTGCTGCTTAATGAAATTCAGAATCTCCTGGCGACTCATCTCGCGCAGAATTTTCTTGCTGCCATAGGTCGGGTTTGCCAGTGGATTGCCAGGCCAAAGCAAAGGACCTACGAGGTAATTAACCCGACGGGCCGGGTCATCAAATACAACATTAATTTCCTCAAGCACCACCTTGCGCTCCCGCTCCAGCTCGTCGGGGTCAATCAGGGCATGCTGCATCATATCGCTTAAGATCGACAGCGCCAACTGCAAATGCTCTCGCGGCAATTTAACGTAAAAACAGGTTAGATCGTCGCTCGTGTAGGCATTATTGTAGCCGCCAACCCCATCCAGCGCCTCTCCGATGATGCGAGACGTCGGCCACTTCTTTGTGCCCTTGAAGAGTAGATGCTCAAGGAAGTGGCTGGCGCCGCCGTTGGCGTCAAGCTGCTCGTAGCGAGAACCCACCCCCACCATGACGCAGACAGACACACTCTTTGACCCAGGTATGTCCGCCGTCACAACCTTGAGCCCGTTTGTGAGCGTTGCCGCTCGATACGTCACTGCGCTCTCCGGTGCTTCAGACGTGTCCAAATGAAGGCACCAATAATAAGGGCTACGAGCAGCACAATTAAAAGCGTAAATTGGCGCAAAAATCGATCGATTGCCGGCAATTGGTCGGACAACTTATAGCCAATAGTTATAAGTACCACCGTCCAAATCGTGGACCCGGCCAGGTTCGCCGGTATAAATTTCGTGAGTGGCAGCCTGGCAATACCCGCTGGATAAGCCACGTAGCTTTTCAAAAATGGCATCGTGCTGCCTGCCAGCACCAGCCAGGTGCCGTAGCGCTCGAACCAGCGCTGAGTAAATTCCATCTCCCGATTCCGGAAGAACACATAGCGGCCATATTTTTTGATTAAAGGTATTCCCCCCGTCCGGGCGATGAAATAAGCAAAAAGCGCACCAACAACTTGAGCCAAAATGGCCACGATAATCGCCTGAGCCAGTTTGAATTGCCCTTGCTGCGCCAGCACGCCAGTCAGCGGCAAAATAATCTCCGACGGGAACAAGGGGAAGCCAGCAGAATTTGCGGCCAGTACTGCAAATAAGCCGCCGTATCCAAGCCCGGCGACAATATTAATGCTTAAGCTAGCGAATTTACTTGCAAGCACTTCTTAGCCATTATACTGGAACGCGGCTTACGGTGAACAATCTAATTGCCCGGTTTTACGTTGTGCGACGCTAAGCGTACAATTTGAGTATGAGTATAAGCGATTTAATCACCGACTTTCTGGAGTACATGGAGATTGAGCAAAATCGCTCCCAGGCTACAATCGAAAATTATGATCATTACCTGCAGCGGTTGGTGCAATTCGCCGGCGACATTAGCATTGGCCAACTAGACGCCGAGCTGGTGCGCAAATGGCGGCTCTGGTTGAACCGCATCACTGACGAGCGCGGTGAACCAATCGGTAAAACTACCCAGAATTATCATCTGATTGCCCTCCGTAGCTTCCTCAAGTACCTAGCAAAACGCGATATTAAAGTGATGCCGAGCGATAAAATTGAGCTCGCACGTGTTAAGCGGCCTCAAGTAAATTTCCTAGAAGCAAGCGAGGTGGCTCGCCTTCTCGAAGCCCCGGATACAGCCAAAATTGTCGGCCTGCGCGACCGCGCTATCCTGGAGTTACTATTTGCCAGTGGGTTGCGGGTTTCGGAGCTAGTAAACCTCAACCGTGATCAAATTAACCTCGACCGCATGGAATTTATGGTCCGCGGCAAGGGGCAAAAAGATCGCCCGGTTTTTATTAGCTCCGAAGCCGCCGACTGGTTAACGCGCTACCTAAAAGCCCGAACCGATAATTACAAACCCCTCTTCATCCACTTCTCCGGCACTCAGAATAATCTGGACGAAGGTGCCTATACTCGTCTGACCGCCCGGAGCGTGCAACGGCTAGTGAAGCGCTATGCCAAACTGGCAGGTATTACAAAAGAAGTTACGCCCCATACCCTGCGCCACTCCTTTGCCACCGATCTTCTGATCAACGGCGCCGACCTACGATCTGTCCAGAGCCTGCTTGGTCATTCTAATATTGCCACCACTCAAATATATACTCACATTACCGATCCGCAGCTCAAAAAGGTTCACGAAACCTTCCACCGCAAGAAGAGTTAGCTATTTTACTATCTGATCAAGGCCGGTAAAGCCAAGGTAGAGCGAAATGAGCGGGGCGCCGTATAGATACGCTACCACTGTGGCGGCTGCCAGGAACGGGCCAAAGGCGATGTAGTCCTTGCGACTCTTTAGCCGAAGCAGCATTAAAATGATGGCGATGATGGCGGCAACGTTAAAGGCCAGGAAAAGCGCCAGAATCAGCCCCTTGATACCAAGGAGCAAGCCCATGAGAAAGATCAATTTGACGTCGCCAAAACCAAGCAGCTTGCCTTTAGCCGCCATCGCAAGGAGCGAGAACACCAGCGCTCCGCCAATCGCCGCAAAGAGCGGTCCTGTCACAAGCGTTGCGGGCTGGTGAAAAAGAGGCCAGCGTATGAGCAGCCAAGCAGCCTGCACCAGGATCGCCGGTATTAATACCACATTCGGCAAGATCATCCATTTATAATCGTAGACCGCAAGTACTATTAAGCTTGCGAGGATGTACAGCCAAACGATCAAATTCACCCAACCGAGAGTGCTACCGGGTGTAGCAACCAGGTACGACAAGGTGAATGTGGTGGCTGTCAGGAATTCTACCAAGGGGTACTGGGAACTGATCGGCTTGCCGCAATAGCGACATTTTCCCCTAAGTAAAAGCCAGCTTGCAACCGGGATTAAATCAAGCAACTGCAGCTTATGGCCACAGTATGGGCAAGCCGAGCGGCCTTTCACAAACGATTTCTTTGCGTGCAAGCGCAAGACTACCACATTTAAAAAACTCCCGACGATGAGACCGTAGAGGAAGACCACCAGCGCCCCGACGATCTCGGAGACACTCATTCTAGCCCCGCATTAATCGATCAAGCTCGGTCTGGTCGACGGCGTAATTCCTGGCTTCGTCAAACGTAATTTTGCCTTCGTGGATTAGCTTCACTAGCACGCGGTCCATTGATTGCATGCCATGCTCAGCACCGGTTTGAATAACAGCATCGAGCTGATGAGTTTTACCTTCACGTATAATATTTCGCACCGCTGGAGTAGCTACC
>CAZOQX010000001.1:82967-157252 GCA_964582465.1 uncultured Candidatus Saccharibacteria bacterium | reverse complement strand
TTTCACCCATTTTTAAAAAAAAGGGGGCTGGGGGGGGGGGGCCCCCCCCCCCCCCCCCCCCGACAGCCCGGCTCCCTCAGCAGTTCTCAGGGGCCGCTCGAACGGCCGCCCTCACCTCGACGACCACCGGCTGCTCACACCACTCCTCCAGCCGGCGCTTGAGCGAGCGCACCTTCGGCTTATGAGCCTCTGTGCTAACCGAAGGCGGCTCAGCCAGGGCGAGCAGGTAACGGGCGATCTTTCCAGCCTGCCGCCTGACACCACGAGGCTTGCGAGTGCCCGGGTAACCCAGGTTCATCGCGTGAATGTTGGTCCCCGCGAGCGCCCAGTACCACCGACCGCGGTGCTGGCTGAAGCTGAAACGCGGTTCGGCGTCGATGGTGATGACCTTCACTTGCTGCGCCAAGATCCCTCCTTCTTTGGGGAAACAAGTGTGACCTGCAGCAATTCGGCCTGCGGTCGAAACAATTTCAACCGCTGCCAGAACCGCCAAACCCGTCTGGGCCAGCGCTCGGCGCCCTGCGCCTTCAGCAGGTACGCGACCTCGTCCAGGACATCGACCAGCCGGTCGCTCAGCTTCTGGGCGGCCTTGAGCGCCTTAGCCTCGGTCCGGTAGCCCCGCTGGCGGAGCAACTGCCTAGTGTTCAGCTGGGGATGGGTGTGTGCAAGGGCGCAATGCCAGCGCCGCTTACCCGCCCCCTGGTAGACCATCAGGTCCACCCCCTCCCGAACCGTGATGTGAAAGATCATGTCTGGCAAGTCCTGCATCCCCTCACCCCTTTTCCGGCATGAGAAATTTATACGCCGGAAGCGGCCAGCTTTCAAACATAAGCGCTAATCTAGCCGGTATACTCGACGGGGGAAGAAGACAACGGAACACTGAAGTCCCATTGGTACCTACCCTCGTCTCCGGCTTCTTCTACGGCGTTCCCAGCTTGCCCAAGCCGCCTTGAGCACGAGTGTCGTGCGTGCCTGAAGCGGCCAACGTTCTCCCAAACCGTTTGCTTTTTCCAGTTCACACCGTTGCTCTCATAGCAAACAGTGCCACGTTGGAGCTGAGCGAACAGGTAGAACTGAACGTAACCCCCGCAGAGCGGGCACGAAGCCTGAAAGACCATTACACCTCCAAGCTGTCTGGTACTACCTAATTCTGATGGGCCGACTGACTTCAACGCAACCCTAAGTGTTTTGAATCCGCTTATGCTATAATTCTTGATAAGATGCAAATTTCAGACACAGATCTGAAAAACCTGTTGGTTGGCTCGGGGAAGGTGGCAGCCACAGCTTTAAAGGAAGCCGAAGCGGATCATGAGAAAAATCATGAGCCCCTAGCTGAGGCAGTTTTAAAGCACCGCCTAATTAGCGAAAAGGACTTAGCAAAGCTTTACGCTAAAAGCTTGAACGTCCCTTTCGCTGACCTATCGGATATAAAAATTCCGCGCAACGTTTTAACTAAGATTCCCGAGCGTGTGGCCAGTAAATACCAGGCGGTAATGTTTGGCATCGACCACGACAAGAACTACCAGCTCGCCATGGCTGACCCAGAGGACTTCCAAGCACTCGACTTTATTAAGAAAGAAATCGGCACGAATTTGAAAGTTTACCTGGCCGCTCCCGGTGATATTCTAAGCGTGCTCGAGCAGTACAAGGGCAGTCTCGACTCCGAAATTACCAAGGTTATCAAGCAGGACACCGACGAACAACAAACCCAGGAAGTCTCAGCTAAAGATTTGACTGAAGACTCACCGATCGCAAAAACTGTGAACATCATCCTTGAGTACGCCGTCAAAGCGCACGCTTCCGACATTCACATTGAGCCGAGGGAAGGCGTGGTGCAGGTGCGCTACCGCATTGATGGAATTCTGCATGAAAGTATGACCCTGCCGCGTTCAATTCTACCGGCGGTGGTATCGCGCATTAAAATCTTATCCAACCTCAAAATTGACGAGCACCGCGTACCACAGGATGGCCGATTTAAGGTCACGGTGGGCCCACAAACCATGGCACTGCGCGTTTCAACTCTGCCAGTCATGGACGGCGAGAAAGTCGTCATGCGTCTGCTCGATGAATCCAGCCGCGCGATGACACTCGAGGAGCTGGGCTTTAGCGGCCATCCGCTCGAATTAATCCAAAAGGGCATTAAAAAGCCACACGGCATGATACTTGTGACCGGTCCCACCGGCTCCGGTAAATCTACTACGCTTTACAGTATTTTGAGTTTACTCAATACCCCGGAGGTGAACATCTCAACCGTGGAAGATCCGGTTGAATATCGCATCTCGGGAGTAAACCAGACCCAAGTAAACCCCAAAGCCGGGATGACATTTGCGAATGGCCTGCGCGCCCTGCTGCGCCAAGACACCAATATCATAATGGTGGGAGAGGTTCGCGACTCCGAGACTGCTGACCTCGCGGTCCAGGCTGCCCTGACTGGCCACTTGGTACTGTCCACCCTGCACACCAACAACGCCGCCACAACCCTGCCTAGACTACTGGATATGGGCGTAGAACCATTCTTGATTGCCTCCACCGTCAATGTTTCCATGGCTCAACGCTTAGTGCGAAAACTCTGCACGGTTTGTAGAGTGCCCTACGTACCGGAGGCCAAGGAGTTAGATGAGTTGAAGCGCGATTTTCAAGTCGGCGAAGCTATAAAACTAGCCGAAAGCCTGGATGAAACTCCGACCGCCGAGGATCCCAAACCCGCGGAGAGGCCTAAGTCGGAGAGTCACGAGAAGAAAGAAAAAACGCTTGAGCCGATTCACGACCTAACCAATAGCAAGTCGATTTTGGAACGAATTAAATCTGATCCCAATATCTTAGACCGTAGTTTGAGCGAAGCCGAACGCTTGCAAGCCACCAAGGACACCGAGGCCTACGCCAAGGAGTTGGAGAAACAAGCCAAGGACGCCAACCCCACACACACTGCCGTACCACAAGCAGCCGTGAAGCCAAAGCGCGGTCAGTTAACTCTGTATAAAGCCGGGCCGGGATGCGCCCAATGCGGCCCCACCGGTTATCAAGGTCGCATTGGCATCCATGAGGTATTAGAGGTGTCCGAAGAAATTGCCAAACTAATTGTTAATCGCGCGAGTAGCGAAGATATCCAGCTCGCCGCCGTGCGCGCAGGCATGATCACCATGCAACAAGACGGTTTTATTAAAGCCACCCAAGGGCTCACCACCGTTGAAGAAATCCTAAGGGTCACGCGGGAATAATGGCCACTTTTACTTACAGCGCTAAACGCAAAAATGGTCAAAAGATCGAGGGCACGATTGCGGCCACTGACCGTGCGGCAGCTGTAGTAGACATCTCGGCCAAGGGGCTTGCCCCCATTTGGGTGCGCGAGCAGCAAAAAACAATTAAACGTCAAGGCTTGAGCCGCTTCTTACAGCTGGACAATAAGGTTAAACTAAGCGATAAGGTTATCTTCTCGCGGCAGTTTGCCACCATGATTAATGCCGGCATCCCCATTACCCAATCGCTGGTTATCCTAAGCGAACAGACCCAGTCCAAAAAACTAAAGAAAGCCATTGCTGTCATTACCAAAAAGGTTGAGGGGGGCGGCACCCTTTCCGAAGCCATGAGTGAGTTCGGCGATATCTTTACCCCAGTCTATATTAACGCCATCAAGGCTGGTGAAGCCGGCGGCATCTTGGACCAGATTCTAGATCGACTTGCCACGCAACAAGAAAAAGACGCGGAGATCGTTTCCAAGGTGCGCGGCGCCATGATTTACCCCAGCATTCTGCTCACTGTCACGATCGGCGCCTTCTTCTTCCTTATGACCGTAATTGTGCCAAAGCTTGCCGTGGTCTTCGAAAGTCTGCAAACTGGGCTACCAATTTACACCCGTATTCTCTTGGGCTTAAGTAAAGCCCTGACCCACTATGGCGTCTGGATAATCGGCGGCACCATCCTAATTGTTATGGTCTTGGTGCGCTATTTCCGAACCAAGCAGGGCAAGCAGCGCTTCGATCGCCTGCTTTTGAAACTCCCGATCTTCGGCTCGGTGGTAATGAAAGTCAATGTGGCGCGCTTCGCCCGAATTTTCGGCTCTTTGATGTCATCTGGGCTGGGTGTACTGGACGCCCTCAACTCGACCCGCACGTCACTTTCGAACACCGTTTATCAAAACGCTCTCACTACTGTGGCCGAAGGTGTCAAAGCCGGCAAACCGTTGTCGCAAGAGATTAAGCAATTCAAAGATTTTCCGCCGATTGTGGCCCAAATGATGGCCGTAGGCGAAGAAACCGGCCAACTCGACGCCATTTTGTTTAAGCTGGCCGACTTTTACGAAAAGGAGGTTGATAACGTGGTGTCTAATCTTACTTCCGTTATTGAACCAATTTTAATTGTAGTTTTGGGCGGCATGGTCGGCCTGCTTGTGGTCAGTATTTTCGGTCCGCTATCCCAACTCACAAACGCCATTTGACAGAGGAAGCATAACCACTTTATACTGGGGTCAAGTAGGACACTACTACCAAATAATTAAGGAGGTAAGCACTCATATGCTTAGAGCACTCAAGAAGCAAGGCGGTTTTACGCTGCTCGAGCTTCTGGTCGTCATTGTGATCATCGGTATTTTGGCCGTCTTGATCGTTCCCAATCTAGCTTCCGGCCCGCAACGGGCTCGTGACGCTCAGCGTAAGAATGACCTGCGCCAGACCCAGACCGCGTTGGAAGCGTATCACGCTGATAACGAGGCCTACCCATCCGGTGACTACGCTGGCCTCTCTAGTACTTTGACACCAAAGTACATTAAGGCTATGCCCAGCGACCCGAAGAGCGGTCAAAGCTACGTTTACACCCCCGCCGGTTGTACCGGAACCGACTGTACTAGCTACAAGCTAGACGCGACGCTGGAGAACACCAGCGACAAACAGATCAACGTTCCGCCCGCGACCTACGAGGTTACAAGCCAAGCTCAATAACAGTTAGGTCCTTCACGCAAAAGCTCCGGTTCGCCGGAGTTTTTGTTTAAATTTGACTTAGATAAAGATGATTACAAACTTAGGCATAAAACGCGTTGGGGCGCTTCACCACTGGATGTGGCAAAACGCCCCGTTACGAGGTTGTTCCGAGGACGGCGAGGGCGTGGATCTTCTCCACGTCGTCGTCGGCAGCGATGAGAGCCCGCTCGTGCTCGGCGATATCGACCGGGTTGGCGGCAAGCAGCGCCGAGATCTCCGCATGCAGCGGAACCAGGAAGTCGTCCATGGCACGCCTGATGGCCTCGCTGGCTTCCCGACCCTTGGGCGAGTGCGGTAGCGCCTGCAGCAGATGCTCGGCGAGCTCATACTGGAAACGGCTGACGCTTCGCGGTACCAGAACATTGTCGAACGTGCCGTCTTGGATAGCCTTGGTGACTCCCTTGGCCCAGCGCAATCCCTCGCGAGTGGCCCTAAGGTCACGACGCGCGATGAGGGCACGGATGTGACGATCATCGCTCGGGTCCTGAACCATCATTGCGAAGCTGTTCTGCTTCAGGTTCTTCAGGTACTCACTGATCTTCTTCGCCAGGTCTTCCGGCTTCCAGCCACCGACAATGGTGCGCTGGATGTAGTAATGCATCCGGTTCTCGTCGTGCTCGGTGCCAACAAGTCGAGCAATCTCCACAGCGTGCCGGTAGCGGATATGGCCCTTCTTGACATGGTCCTTCTCCACCCACTGGGGGAGCCGGCTGTACCGGATGGCGTCGCGAACGGTCTGCTCACTCACCTTCTTCTTGTTTGCGAAGGTCTTGAGAGTGGGCGGGTGAGCCAACAGTTGGTCCATGCGCCAGCACTTGTCGAGATACTTGGCGCGCTCTTCCGGTGCCGGAATCTTGGCGCTGTTTTCTGAAACCTGGATGTCGGCGCCACGGCGAGGGCGGACGTTGTAGCGGACCTTGACTTCGATCCACTTCCGCCCCTGCAGCACTCGGGCTGAGTAGCGATGCTCACCGAAGACTAAGATGATCCAGCAGCCGGGGTGCCCCGTCCACTCGACCAAGTCTTCCACTTCACGATGCCAGAAGACCCCTTCACTGACCTCACGATCGGCGTAGAGCGCGTTCCAATATTTCAGATAGCGCTCGAGTGCCGTGCGTTCGGTGAAAATGATGGCCATCGGATCCTGGAGCATGCCTAGCTCTTCCATGTTGCTGGCGATGCCCTGAATGTGCTCCGGATCGGTTGCCTCTCGCTCTTGCGCCAGTACGTTGGTGCAAGCAACAGGCAAGCGGCGATGCTTCTGGTTAACCAGTGAATTGCGCCGTCGTCGAGGCGCCGATGTTGAGATCGACTTGACGATGTGGAGATCGGGGTGCCCCCTGAGGGGCGGCGCCAACTGCTCCATCTCGTCGCGACGAGCCACCAAGGGATTCACCCCCTTCATAGTCTCGGGCACGTCAGAATTCAACGTGCGACTTACTTCCACCTCGTGTAGCCGTAAGTACTTTAATATTACGCTCGTGCTTTCGTTAGCTCAAGCATTTTCGCTAATGATAATAATGAGAACCGCCCCGACCATCGCGTACACGGCAGTCGGGGCGGCTAGAACAGGGTGGGATGATCGGAAGGAGGGGGCTGAACCTTGGTAGCCTTTGGGGCGCTTGGAGTGGTCGCCACGTTTGGTTCGAACGTAGACTCAAACGCGCCATACCAATCGGAAGGAGGCTCTTCGCGCGGTGAATCCCGTACAATTTTTCCCAGCGTAGAGTTGTACTCTGAGGGTACATTGGTGGTGCAAAGCTTCCGCACCGGGCATTGGGCGCACGACCGCATGAACGAAGCAACCTCAGCCCTTTTCCAGGTAACGTGATGGGGCTGGATATGCGTAGAACGAGCATTGTATTCGCCCGCGTGGGTACGGTTGCCCGGATTGTCCTCGCACATCAAGCTGCCATGTAACCACAGCACATCAGCCAAGCGCAAAGGGCTAACACCATGCTCCTCTGCGTAATCCTGGAAGAACGGCCGCAAAAGATCACCCAGGCGATCATTCGTGATTCCAGGCTGCACACCGTATGGCCATGTCACCGAATCGGTTTCGGCGGCGATACGTTGAACATGGAAATCAACTGGGATTGGAAATATGAAGGGCTCCATCAGACCAACATCCATCATGAAATACAAGATCATGCTGGTCATCTTTTTGTCGAATCCCCGGAACTTCCGCACATGTTTGAGCGCGTCTTCGTATGTGCGAATGTTCGCAAACATGTTACGAGGGTCCCCATCCCATTCTTGCATCAGCATGGCCGAATTCTGCACCCAGTAACCCGGGTTGGTCTTGTAGAACTGGCCCAGCCCATTGGCACGCATGAATTCTCCCACTTGCACGGGATCCATCCTAGCGGCATCGGCTGGCTCAAAGATGTTGCCACCGTGGGAGTATTCCCACAACTCCATGTCATAGATCTCAGCCATTTTGCGCGCCGCGACGTTACTCTGTTGCATGCGCATGTAAATGCACAGGTAGAAGAAGTAAAGTGCCTCTTCCCTGCCACCGCGCACCAAGCGCGGCGGCACGAAGTCCTGTGGCAGCACGGCATCAGGACGGTTGTAGGGATAGCCCTTCTGCTCGTAGTTGGCGTAGAGACGCTCCGTTACCACTGTAAGCCGTTCCGGAAAGAACTGGATTTCGGTTTTGGCCACAACTCCTCACTTGTGTAGGTTCACACCTTCGTTTTACATTTATACACTCCGACGAATATTAACGCCAACCTCAACACTTATGCTTGCGAGTAACTCATAGAAATTGTACGGTTGGTTATTAAGAGGTGCGTACCCCACAACTCCAGAAGGAGGCGCCCAGCATGAAGTTCCGCGCAGACCGCGACGACTTGGCCGAGGCTCTGGCTGCGGTGCAACGGGGCGTGTCCAATCGCCCCGGCATCCCAGCTCTGACCGGCGTCTACATCGAAGCGACCGAGGACGGAGGGCTGGTCCTGACCACCACCGATCTCGAGGTGAGCACACGGCTGAACCTGGCCGTACAGGTCGAAGAAGCCGGCGTCGCGCTGATCCCGGCCAGGCTGCTCGGTGAGATCGTCAAATTACTGCCCCAGGCGGTGGTGACCTTCACCGCCGACGGAGGCCAAGCGAGCATCCTGTGCCAGGCCTACGAAGGCGTGGTACGGCTGCTGCCGTCCGAGGACTTCCCGAGCTGGCAGAGACCAGACGGGATCATCCTCACCGTACCGGCCGCCGACTTCAGTCTGGCCGTCTCCCAGGTAGCCCGTGCCGCCAGCAGGGACGAAGCCCGGCCAACCCTGACTGGCGTCCTGCTGGAACTGAGCGGCAGCGAGCTCGCTTTCGCCGCGACCGACAGCTACCGACTGGCCGTACGAATGCTCCCGATCGATGGCGCCAGCAACAGCTCCTGCATCATTCCCAACCGCGCCATCGGCGAGATGAGCCGGGTGGCGGGTGACCTGGACGCGAAGAGTAACATCAAGCTGTACTTCGGCTCGAGCCAAACCTGGTTCGAGGGTGGAGACTTCACCATGTCCACCCGCCTGATCGAGGGACAGTTCCCGAACTACCGGCAGCTGCTCCCCGACCACTACGAGAACCAGCTCAGGGTCAACCGGCGAGACCTGCTCGCGGCCGTGCACCGAGTCGGCATCCTGGCCCGTGAGAACACCCCGCTGCGGTTCGAATTCAACGCTCTCGGCGTCCGCCTGACCTCCTCTTCGCCCGACCTCGGCAACGCCATCGAGGCCATCGAGGGTACCTACGAAGGCGAGGACATGACGGTGGCCTTCAACCCTGGCTACTTCGCCGACGGCCTACTGGCAGTTGGTGATGATGAGGCGACCATTCAGGTTCGCGACGGCCTGAAGCCGGGCGTCATTCGCGGCGAAAGCGCGGACTTCACCTACATCGTGATGCCCGTCCGCATACCAGCTCCGGTGGGCTAGGACACCCGAGCGCCCATGAGGGCCGCCAACTCACCCGAGTTGGCGGCCCTCAGCCTTTTTAGTCCATTAGCTTAATCAAAACGCTTACGCTAAAATAAGAACATGCGCAAATCGAGGTGGGCCCCTCAAGCCGGTTTCTCCCTATTAGAGCTTATAGTTGCCGCCGCCGTGATGGGGGTAATTGTCTCCGTAATAATCACGGCCATCTTCGGCATCCAGAATCTTAATCACAAAACCAAGAACCTCACGATTGCCACCCAGGTGGTCCAGCAGCAAGAAGAGGTCTACCGCAACACACCATACAATTCAATTCCAGTCGGAACAGTGGACTTGATCAGCCAACTCAGCCCCTACCCATCTCTGCACACACCGAGATCAGCGACTGCTACTATCACGGAAATACAAGCCGGCAGTTTAAAAAAGGTTGTGATAAACGTCGCCTACACTGAAGCTGGGAGTACCAAAAATATCGCCGTGGCAACATTAATTGCCAGCCGAGGAATTAACAAGTGAGCGAGCGTGGTTTCAGCTTACTTGAGCTCCTGGTCGCTCTCGCGGTCACATCCATTATGGTTTTGATTATGGGCCAATTTATAGGCAAAGTTCTGGCCAACTTGGCTCGACAACAAACCATCACGATTATCCAGAATAATACAAAACAAGCAGTGCTAACTACCTCGGATACCATTCGGTCAGCTCGCGGCGTTGAAGCATCCAACTCCTTAGCTGATCAGCATGCCCCAGGCGCGCCGAGCAACTTGTATAGCTGGTCGGCTGCCTCCGGCGATAATGCCACTTTAATTTTGGCGGTCCCGGCTCACAACACGAGCGGTAATATCCTCTACATCGATGGCCAACACAATACCCCGTATGTCAACGATGTGATCTATTTCATTGACCCTACTACTAGAATTCTTTATCGCCGCACCCTGGCTAATCCGGGCGCTCCAGGCAACACAGCCATTACGACTTGCCCGCCCAGTGCCGTTACAGCGAGCTGTCCAGCCGACGCCAAGGTGGTGGAAGATGTGGCCGACCTCGTGACCCAATATTATGATGCCTCCAATAATCCTGTCACTTCGCCCAGCGGGACAGAGGCAGTTAAAGTCACCCTAAAGCAAACTAAAACATCGGGTGGGCAGACCTTGACCAGCAGCTTCACCACTATTGCCAGCCTGAGGAACAAATGATGAAAGTTCGACTAAAGCTCCGGGGTCAGCGGGGATTAATATTGCCCGTCATTATCATAATTGGGGCGATCTTTTTTACCATGATTGTGGCGATCACACTCTACAGCTCGGCGATTTATAACTCCGCCCGGCGCAATCTTATTGGGCTTGACGCCCTCGCTGTCGCCGAAGCAGGAGCAGACAGCTTCCTCTACAACATCAACTTAAATAATAGCTATACCGGCACAAATATCACTTGTCCCATTACTTCCAGTGGCGCCAGTCCGGTCACGCTTTTTAACGACAGCACCCAGGGCAAGGGGACGTATGAAACCTGCAGTGCTGCCGGTTCGATCGCCAATGAAAAAATCGTTTATTCAGTTGGAAAAATTTACTTTCCCCAAACCGCCACCACGCCAATTCTTACTCGCACCGTTAAGCTCGTCATTGAGGGTACACAGGCCCAAGGCTATGCCGTTGTTAGCGGCGCCGGCGGACTCGCGATGAGCAATAATGCCATCATCGGCGGCCTGGTATACATTGACGGCAAGATCAGCCTGAGCAACAATGCCACGATTGGGTCGGTGACTCAACCAGCTACGGTTAATGTCGCTTACTACAACTGCCCGTCGCCGGCCGACAACACTTACCCTGCCCTATGTG
Source organism: uncultured Candidatus Saccharibacteria bacterium (assembly GCA_964582465.1). Classification (GTDB taxonomy): domain Bacteria; phylum Patescibacteriota; class Saccharimonadia; order UBA4664; family CAZOQX01; genus CAZOQX01. The sequence goes on along the minus strand of CAZOQX010000001.1, from coordinate 146,512 downwards.
CTAGCGGGCAACCTATTAGTATCATCAACACTGCCCACATTTATGGCAATGTCACGGCTAATAACCAAACTTCAACGACAGGCATGAGTAACAACGGGCTAGTGGGTTCGAGCGGCGTTAGTTACATGGCGATGCCCGACTACGACCGCGCCGCTCAAAAAGCAGCGGTGACAAACACCATGGATGCGGCAAGTGCCAGCTGTTCCAGCGGCTCTAAAACCTGGCCAGCCAATACCCACATCACCGGAGGCAGTGTAAGCCTGAACAACTCCTGCGTCGTTACCGTCATGGGAAATATTTGGATTGATGGCGACTTCACCATCAAAAACCAAGCCGCCATCAAGGTCAGTGATTCTCTGGGTGCTGCCCCAGTTATCATGATCGATGGCAGCGGTGGCGCAAACTTTATTAACAATGCTGTGATTGCGTCCAATCAGGCGGGATGGGGATTTAAGTTCATTACCTTTTACAGTAAGGCGAGCTGCTCACCCGATTGCACAAACGTTACTGGTGCTAATCTCGCTAATTCTCAGGGCATAAAAACGATGACCATGGGCAATAGCGGGCTAGGAGCAAATACCCTCTTCTACGCGCGCTGGACCAAGGTATTTGTTAATAACAACGGGGCGGTCGGCGGAATCAACGGTCAAACGATCGAGCTGCAGAACAATGGCAACATCACGTTCGGCTACTCAGTAGGCGGCTCTGCCATTACTTGGGATGTCAGGTACTATGAGCGGCTTTAAACTGCTATAATTATGAAAATGCTAAAGCTTAGAAAATGCGCGTACCACTAGTATACAAACCTCAGCCGATTTTGGGCTTCGATATTGGCCCGGAAGAAGTTAAGCTCATGCAGCTCGAGCAGAGCCATCATGGCTTAAAAGTAGCGGGCTACGGATCTGCGAGGTTTTCACCTGATGTGATCTTGGAGGGCATTATCTCCGACCCCCAAGCTATAGCTCAAGTCGTAAAGCCGCTCCTGGAAAAAGCAGCCGTAGGCAAACTCTCCGCCCGCAGGGTTGCAGCTTCACTGCCAGTCGCAAAGACCTTTGTCCGCACGATTGAACTGCCGCCGATGACAAAGACCGAGCTCAGCAGCGCAATCAAACTCCAATCTGAGCAGTATATTCCAGTGCCGGTCAATGACCTTTACATTGACTACACTGTAATTGGTGCCAAACCGGTAGATCCCAAGACAAAAGATGCACCGCAACAAGAAATCCTGCTAGTCGCCACTCCCAGAGCGATTGTTGATTCCTATATCCAACTATTCGACCTGCTTGAGCTCGAAGTTGAAGTCATCGAGATTAGTTTAGCCGCCCTGGCGCGAGCTGCGCAGCTGGCGGTCGCTAAAACCAAGCCAGTTCTCATCATTAACTTTGGAGCCCAATCAATTGATCTGGCCGTGCTCGCAGGCGTCATCAGGGTCACCGGTAGTGTCAGTATTGGAACTGAATCGGTTATTAAGAATGTAGAGCAAAAACTAGGGCTAACCAACACCAAAAGCCGCCAAGTTATTACTAAATTGGGCCTCGGCGCAAGCGATTTGCTGCCCAAGATCAAGCAAGCTAGCGCCGACTCGCTTGACCAAGTGGCAGCAGAAGCCAAGCGAGTTACAAACTACTTTAAAGATCATTCTGGCAATAGAGCTGGCCTTGAAGGCCTGATCTTAACTGGAGATGGCGCTGCCGTACCTGGCCTAGCCGACTACCTGGCCCAGGCGACGGGACTCGCAGCCTTAGCTTTTGACCCCTGGGACAAACTCACTACGGATAAGACGCCCAAAACCGAGCGGGCGCACTATCACACCGCCATCGGTCTCGCCATGAAGGGGTTGGGCTATGATTAATCTACTCCCTCCCGAACTCAAGAACCAAATAGCCTTCGCCAAGCGCAACGCCACCCTCGTGCGCTACTTCCGGGCACTGATAATTGCAGCTATTGTGCTCGCCTTGGTAGTGACCGGATCCGATTGGTTTGTAAAACACCGGCTCGACCAGGCGGCTCACGATCTTGCTGACCGCATGGCTAAGATCGCGACGTATAGCACGACTGAGCAGAATGCTAAGAATTTACAGGACCAGTTGCAGGCAATTTCTCAGGTCCAACAAGGCCAAACTCACTTTTCTACCCTCTTGCAGGAGCTAGCCACACTGACTCCGGCCGGGGTGTCATGGGATTCACTCAATCTATCCTCTGACAACAAGAAACCTTCACAAATTACCGTCACGGCTAATTCATTTGCCGCCATCAGCGGTTTCCGCGATGCCCTAGCGTCATCCAAACGCGTCCAGGGGGTCGATATCGAAAATATTACCAACCCTAGTGCCGGAGCCTATAAGGCCCAACTCGACATCGCCTTTAAGCCGGGGGCAACCAGATGAAACCTAAGCAATTTTATTATCTGCTGACAGGCATAATCGTGCTGGCGCTTGCGGCCGGCGGCGCTACCTACGGGTGGGCGAATACTAAGCTGCGTCACGAAATCCAGACACTTAAAATCCGCCTAGCCGACGTCCAACTGGCCGATACCAGCCTGGACGAGCTAGCAAAGCTGCAGAATAAATACCAAGCCGTTTCGTCAGCTGTGCCTAAGCTTTACGAAGCACTCCCTAAAACTAAACAACAATCAGCCATCGTCAACCAATTGCAACAGATCGCGGCGGCCTCTGGAGTTGATTTAGTCAGCACTAGCTTCCTCTCGGGCAGCGGTTTGCCGGGATCAACCAGCCAAACTCAAGTAGTTGGCGGTCTGCTCAGCCTACCGGCCAATGTTCAGATTAATGGCAGCTACACGGGCCTCTTAACTTTCTTACAGAGGCTAGAAACCCTCAACCGCTTCAATAGCGTAACCGCAATGAACGTAACCAAGGGTGTATCTGCGTCCAGTCCTTTGACCATCAACCTAACAATTAACGCTTACTTAAAGAAATGAAATTAGACCAAATAAAATCCCAAGCTCTCAAACTCCTACACACCGTCGACCGGATTAAATTCTTCCTTATCGCGATCGTGGTAATTCTTTTGTGCGGTTATTCTCTTTACCAGCTCAGTTCCATCGTCGCGGCTGGCCCCGACGATCAATATTTGACTACGGCCAACAACAAGTTAAAACATTTCCAGTTCGACCAAAAATTGCTCAACTCGATTTCAAATCTCCAAACTGTGCCACAGGCGCCCAAAACCAACTTGGGCAAGAGCGACCCCTTTTCCGGCTAGTTAGAGCAAGCTATCACGAATAATCCGCAGCGCACCGACGGCACTCCAAAGCTGAACTTTATTCATCGGACCTTCCGCCTTAGGCTGGTCGCTGTAGAAATGCGGCTGGCCTTTCAGGTCGTAGTGCAGTTCGGGAAACCCCTCTAGTTTAATGAAGGCATCTAGGGCAGCATGCGAAGTTTGGCGGAGCGACTGATCAATCAGGGCTTGAGTAGGCTGGCTCCAACCCTCGGCCCGAGAGCGCTCCTTTTGCCGCCGCAAGCCCGCCACTGTAAAAGCCGTTTGCTTCGTCCAGATCACCGTCCCATGGTAGCCGGTAGTACTGTAGCCATCGCGCTGACCAACCAGCGTCGGCCCCGAAGGCGTAAAGAAGTAGTACGGGTCAATCAAGCGTTTAGAGAAACTAGCAACGTCCGCTTCGCTCGGCGTGCCGAAGAATAAGTCGTACGACTCATCCAAATGATTAACTTTCAGCTGTTTAAATTGAATGCCATCCCTGGCATCACTCACCCCATATAATGCCAGAGCATAGGCAGTCTGCCCATCGAGGTTTTTAAACTTATACCACTTCTTGACCTCTAGCCATTTGGCGATTAATTCATCAATGTCCGGAGCCTCAACCTGCAGCACTTTGGCGTAGCGCTTAATTTGCACGAGCGCCTGCGGGTAGAAGACGGCATTAACGTCAAAGGGAGCAATCGGCGGCTCCGCTCCGAGATAGGCAGTGCGGCTGTCTCGCCAATTACCAACCTGGTGGTACTCATCATGCTTGTGGCGTTTGTAGAGAGGAGAGAGCCGTTTGAAAGTAATCAGCTGGTTTGACCTAGCTTGTTCCAATACTAGTCGCGCCACCCGAGCCAAGCGCTCAAGGTCCTTTCTATTCAAATCCTTCGGGTCGTAGGAAAATAAACCCAATAGATAACGAGGCTCAACATCAATCATGTGCCTAGAGACATATGTCGCCTCGAGTTGGCCGATGATGGTCCGCATGGCCGTCGTCAGCTTACTCGAACGGGATAAAAGATCATCCATCGTGCCCTCAAGCTCCTCGGCTTCCTGCCGGCGCTCATAGGCAAACTCACCAATAATATTTTCGTGCCAAGCTTCACCGGCCGGATCGACGAATTCTAGCGCCTTGTGGTGCATGTAGCGAACAGCTTCCGGCGTGAGATTGTGTGTACCTAAGTCGGCCGACTCAACCCAGTCACGAGGAAAAACCGTACCATATTCAAAGCCGCTGGTTTTATCGTATTTAACTAGGTACTCTGCTTCGGCACTTGCCCGACGAATAATCGGGGCGAGCTCAGGTCGCGCCTTCACTATGTCGGCCAAGTCGTCTGTCAGTACAACCTGCGACAGCTCCGGCCTCGGCAAATGGTCGGCGTCAGTCACCAGTTTGAAAGGGATCATTTCGCCCTTATTTAAGATAAGTTTAAAGCCACGTTGGCGGTCCTTCCGCTTGACACGCACAGTCTGCGGCAAGATTAGTCGCACGCCGTACCAATGATCTTGAAAAACTCTGCGATAGGAAATTTCATGGCCGCCTGCCTCCTGCTCGGCGCCAATGAAGTTAGGGGCCAGGGCGTCAGGATCTTCCTTAAACACCTTGAGAAAAGTCGGCTTGGTTTTATGAGGTAGTTCAACCAGACGCCGAACCTTACGGATATGTCCCAGCGCCGGGTCGTGCCACAAAAAACTCTTGGCCTTAATATACCCCTCAATCACCGCCTGTCCATCGACGGTTTCAACCTGGTCAATCTGTAGATCTTTTTTATACAAGCCAGCACTGCCAAAAAATAAATGATTCCCTGGACCCGCAATACGTAGTTGGCCCAGGGCGTCAAAATCAATGTAGAACGGCCCTGCCAACCAGACTCCATCAGCCAACTGCATTAGTTTTGACCCAGCAAGCTAGACTGGCCTCCGGGAACGTCGTGGCCTAAATGCTTGTAGGCTTCGGGTGTGACCCTTCTGCCCCTGGGTGTTCGTTCCAGCATTCCAATTTGGAGCAAAAAAGGTTCATGGACATCTTCGATAGTTTGGCGTTCTTCGCCAGAGATCGCAGCAATGGTGTCGAGGCCAACCGGCCCGCCCTTGTAACGCTCGATAATGATCGCAAGCATCTTACGGTCATTGGAATCCAGTCCCAGCTCGTCGATCTCAAGATTGGCCAGAGCCTCGAGAGCCAACGGGCGCGTAATTTTACCATCGGCCTTAACCTCAGCATAGTCGCGAACCCGCTTCAGCAGACGATTAGCAATGCGCGGGGTCAGGCGCGAACGACGGGCAATCTCCTCCGCTGCCGCCGTTTCGATATCGGCCTTAAGGATGCGCGCCGAGCGTTTAATAATTTTCTCAATATCAGCCGGCTCATAGTACTCCAAGCGGTACACCATTCCGAACCGGTCGCGCAGCGGCGCGGATAACGCCCCCACCCGAGTAGTGGCACCGATCATTGTAAACTTCGGCAAGTCTAGACGCAGCGACCGGGCGGCCGGCCCCTTCCCGAGCACAAGGTCGAGGGCAAAATCTTCCATGGCGGGATAAAGCACCTCCTCCACTGTCCGGTGCAAGCGGTGAATTTCATCAACGAACAAAATATCACCATCACTCAGATTAGTGAGAATTGATGCTAAATCACCGGCCCGTTCGACCGCTGGACCTGAGGTCACTCGAATATTCGTACCGACTTCCCGCGCTATGACGTGAGCCAAAGTAGTTTTGCCTAATCCCGGCGGGCCATACAGCAAGGTATGGTCGATCTGTTCACCACGCTTAGCGGCGGCGGCAATAGCGAGTTTAATATTGTCCTTCAGAGGCACTTGCCCAATGTAGCTAGAAAAAGAATGTGGCCGGAGCGTTTCCTCAAAGTTACCCTCTTGCTCACTCACCTCTTCTTCGGGATTAGTAATACGCTCGATCAACTGCCTAGTTCCTTGAGCGCCGCCTTAATACGATGCTGCTCGTCGGTGATATCGGCTGGTACGGCCGCAGCAGCCTTCGCCGCTTGGGCAGCGGTGTAACCCAAGCTAATGAGAGCTTGATAGGCTGGATCAGCCGGCTGAGCCTGACTTGAAGCTTCCAGCTTGCCCCGAAGCTCTACAATGATGCGCTGGGCCGTCTTTTGGCCGACGCCCGCGATGGCTTTAAAAACGTCGGCATCGCCGCCAGCCAAAGCTTCTTTAATTTTTGCAGTCGGCGCCGATGATAAAATCGCCAATGCCACCTTGGGCCCAACACCGCTCACACTCAACAGATTTTCGAATAAATCCTGCGCGGAGTTGTCACTAAATCCATAGAGCGTATGAGCATCCTCGCGAATGTGTTCGTGAATAAACAGCTTTATATTCGCCCCTTCCTTCAGAGCCAAAACCTCCGACAGCGGCAAGAAAACTTCGTAGCCTAGGCCGCCCAACTCCACCACCACCGATCCGGAACGAACTTGGCTAACTTGCCCCGAAATAGTAGCGATCACGACTTGGCCCCCGTATTGGGGTAGCGTGTGGCCTCAGCCTGTTTACCGAGATCAGTATCAATATGATAGAGAGTGGTATTTTGGAACCTCTCCAATAACTCCGAGCGCCATTTCATAATTTGAACGTCAGGCACACGACGCAAACTCTCAGTTTCCAAATCGCCCCGCCATCCCTCAGTCACTTCTGGCACCTCACTGGCGCGAGCACGCCCATCCAGTTCTTTTTTAATCGCGAGCGCTAAAGAAACAGTCCAGGCCTGTGGCGCCTCCGGCACATTAGTGGCCGCTAAGACTCTCCGCTCCCCGGCCAAGCGTTCGGCGACATCGTAGTGGACTTCGCCGCTTGGATCAACGATAGCAAATTCGTAATTTCCCTGACTTAAGTTAATGCCGTTTAACAAGCGGGCTTTGATTTGATCGGCCAGGTGTCCGAACCCTTGCCTTTGTAAACCCCGCGCTACATCATAATTTACGCGATACCAAACCGTCCAGGCGCCTTGATAATCAGTGTATCCAGTGGCGCCGGCGTGGCGCAAAGCCTTGGTTCTGAGGCCCACTGGTGTCATAAATTCGTTGCTATAAATGTGCTCAATGATGCCTCCGACATAGCGTTTGTCCTCGGTTTCGTTTAGGCCGTCGAAGAGACTGGTGTCTAGCATCATGGCCGGGTTTAAAGACTGAGACCTAATTTGACGCGGCGTGCCGGACTCGTTACGGTCTATGCCCATAGCAAAATAGCCTTCCTCCGGCATCCAAAAAAGCTCGAGGGTGCGACGCTGCAATAAATCAGCTTCTTCTACCCAGCGCTGCGCCTGGGCATCAAAGCCCGGGGTCGCAGCCAGTAGGTCCGCCGCCCCGCGCAAGGCGTCCACGGCGTAAGCCTGGACTTCGGGTGAAGCCAGCGGCTGTGACTCATTAAAGCGCTCACCGCTCGGGTGAATATAAACCGACCGCCCATCCAGCAATGTCTCTGAGCCGTTACTGCCGGCGGCGTGCTGGGGCGGCAGGCTCTCGATGAGAGCAAGATCAGAACTATTGATACGCTGCTCGATCCACCCAACCGCCGCCACTATTCCGGACTCAAGCTCCTGTTTCTGGGTACTCGATAAACTATCGCCGTGCTCTTTCAGATAAGCGCACGCCATCCGTACAAACAGTGGCGTCGCATCAACCGAGGTATAACTGACGTACTCAGGCGTAGTGATACCGCGCTCGGTCTTCAAACGTTCGAGGATAGTATTGGACTGTCGAGCCTGATCACTATCTTCTACGACCGGCCGGCGCGCCTCGTGATGAATGCGACCTGGCTCTTCGGCCGTCACGGAATCAGCTTTACGGCCCTGCAGATTCAGCAATGAAAAAATAACGTCCTTTGCGATCTCAGGCTTATAGCGGTAGAGATCGTAGGCCACTTCGATTGAATCGCGACCAAAGATGGCGTTCGCGAATAAATAATCGGCGCTCGCCGCTACACCTTCCGGTGTCCGCACTTGCTCCAGGTCACGAAGAGCACTGGGCGGGCGAAACGACTCGCCAGGATTTTCAGGCATTGCACTTTTCCCAAACTCCTCAGGCATAGGCTTTATTATAGGTCAAGATTGAGTCGAATTATAGGTTAGGACGCCGCTTAAAACCTACCTAGCATGCTGGGCAATGGCGCGCCGATAAAACTCCAGATAACCCTCCACCATGCGGTCGGCACTAAACTTTTCAGCCTGCGCGCGGCAGGCAGCCCTGTCAATTTCGTCCACTCGCCTGGTAAACTCGATCAATTCCTCGTTCGTTTCTCCCACGAAACCGCTGACTCCGTGTGCCACGATTTCCGGGACTGAGCCGCGGTGACGAGCTATCACTGGTGTACCGGCCGCCATACTTTCTACCATCACCAGGCCAAATGGCTCCTCCCAGTCGATCGGAAAAAGCGTCGCCCGAGCATCCTGGTAAAGCTTAACTTTGGTCGCAAAATCAACCTCACCGATGAACTCCGCCTTTTTGTAGCCATCAAGCAGTGGCTTTACCTCGGATTCAAAGTAGCGCCGGTCTTTCAGGTCAATTTTGGCGGCAATTACTAGGCGCATACCTAGCGCCTGGGCGATTTTAATGGCAGAGGCCGGATCTTTCTCGTCCGAAATCCGGCCCAGGAAGAGCAAATAATCACCCGCGGGTTTCGCTTTAAAAGGAATTCGGTTAAGGTCTACGCCGTTATATACCACTCCGGCCCAATCGATCATATCGTTAACCTCACGGTGCCTGTGACTGATCGCGATATTCATAACCTCTTTGTAATAATCGTATGTCACGGCTTGGTAGGGGCCAGTAATTTTACCATTAATGGTACTTACGAGCGGCAAGCCGGCCACGCGGGCTACAAACAGCCCACGTTCCTCCACATGACTGTGCAAAACGTCCAGGTCTTTGGCATGCTCGTACACAATGCCACTTGCCACTGCGGCCGCAAAGCTTTGGCGGATAAAGTCGAAGGCATCGACCGGGTCTTCAGCGATAAACGATTGTTTCCAAATCGGCACGAGTTTAGCCTTGGTTTTGGCATCGCCGGAAGCAAAGAGCGTAACGTCGTGACCGCGATCCACCAGCCCATCAGCCAGGTGCCAAACAACCTGCTCGGTACCACCGTACTTAGGAGATGGGATGGGCAAAAATGTCGGAGCTAAGATGCCAATACGCAGTTTGGTTGTTTCTTTCAATCCTTTACTTCCTTGGTTCGACTTTTTAGTTTAATGGCTTTTAGCCAGTTAGGCCAGCCTAGCGGATAGCCCCGGCCACGGCGTGCTCCTGCTTGACTTCTTCCAGATAGCCATACTGGTTAAGATCCGGCGGAGCAGCCAGCGGGTCATGCGCCAAGTTTAAAAGATCATCCGCCACGATTTTGTTCATGGCTTCGCGGGTTGAGCCCCCGATGTAACGGCTAGCAAGTTCACGCAGAGCTTGGTAGGCAATGTAAAACTGGAGACGCTTGATGAGTGCAGGATCATCGGAATACTCCAGTATTTTTTTCATGAGCATTGGCATCTTGCCAGTATCGTCCCCACTTTGCCAGAAGAAGGTTGGTAGTTGCGGACTGCGGTGACCGTAGGTTATGACACGCAGTTTGGCGATATCTTCGGCCGGATCACCCCGCCGTAGGCTTTCCCAGTCTACCAAGTAAACGTCCTCTTTGGTCACAATAATATTAGCCCACCATAAATCGCCGTGAATACGAGCTTTCTTGACTCTAAATTGCTCGGGGTTGTCGCGCACCGCTTTCACAAGTTCATCAGAAATGGCTTTGTACGGCGCGATGTCTCGGCCCATAAGCTCGATGTGTTTGAGGTACGCTGGAATTGAGCGCTCCAGCTTCTCTCGCAAACTAGTCGCAGAGACCCTCTGACGATAGCGAATGCGATGCAGCTCGGCCAGGCGAACGGCTAGAATCTCGGCGCGGGATTCAGTTAAATTGCTGCTATTTAGCTCTTGTCCTTCCGGAACCTCCAGCACCACAAAGTTAACCTTAGGACTGTACTTTTGCTCTTCCCACCAAAATAGCAGTCGGTCCTTGGGAATAACCTTCTTGAGATTTTTGAGCTCAGCCCGCAGATCATCCTTGGAGCTATAAACTTTCACCACATGATAAATCCCGCCCAAGGTCAAAGCAAAAACACTGCCCCGATTACCCTGCCCCAGCAAACCAATCAGCCTGATTTCGTTGGTGACAAAACCCTGCTTGCGGAGAATTCTAACTAGTTTTAGCTCGAGAGCTGCCAAATCATATTGCATTTTCGTCTGCCATTTTTTGGATTACAAATTTAGCCAGTTCGGTGCCTCGTAAGTTTAGCCGATTATCGTTTAGTGGTACAGCCGTGAGTGGCAGGCCAAGGTACTGCGCTACTGGCAGCGCTGGGTCGTTGGTGTCGTAAATTCCAATCGAGGGAATATTAGCGTTCAAGGCCGCCCCGGTAAAACCATGATCAGCCACCACCAAATCCGGCTGTACAGATGCGAGGATTACATCCATAAAAATTGGCCGGTGGGTATGCCAGGCCGAGGCACTATCGGAAGTGACGATAACATCCCCGACCGCATCAATGAAAAGTTTGCGATGTCGCACGGCTTGGAAACCAGCACTAAGCTGCCAAATCTCGCCGCCCAACTCCTTAGCCCAAGCACTTAAGATTTGCATAAAGCCGAGCAATGAGCCTGGATGCCCGGTCGCGAAAATGATTTTTTCCCTAGCTTGAGCCGACTTTGCGATCTGCCTCACAGCTGTCAGCAGCTCGGCGGCAGATTGAGTCGGCTCAAAACTACCGGCGGCCGCGGTGTTGAAACGCGGCACCTTGAGCCCAGATGCAGTCTCCAAAATTTCCCGGACTTTTGAGGCCTTGAGTTCTCTACGACCAACAGCTTGTTCAATCGCAGTGATACCAAAAGTATAGTCAGGCATGTTGCGTAGCATTCTCCTAATTGAGCGGCTATTGATTGCCTGCGAATTAATACCGACTTTGCCGGTAAAACCGAGCCTCTCGGCGTAATCCGCGACGGACCGAATCAGCGCTGGGCTAAAATTAGGCCTAGGCGCCACGACCAACCTCGAGCTGTGCCGAACCCGCGATCGCCACCGCTAGTGCATCAGCTGCGTCGTCGGGTCTCGGAATAACCTTTAACTTCAGAATATTCTTCACCATTTGTTGAACTTGATCTTTCTTGGCCTGGCCATAGCCGGTCACGGCCATTTTGACCTGCAGCGGCGTAAATTCTCTCACCGGCACATGTTGCTTAGCCGCCACCAGCAGAATAACGCCACGAGCCTGCCCCACTGTCATAGCCGTCGTGACATTACGGGCAAAAAACAGCTGCTCAACCGCCATAAAGTCCGGACGATGTTGTAGCACTAGCTCGGTTAGCTCCGCAAAGATAGTTTCTAGACGATCCGGCATGAGTGACTCTTTGGAAGTCTGAATTACTCCAGCATCAATGAATGTGAGCGTGCGGCTGGTTTGTTCTACCACGCCAAAGCCGGTCGTAGCCGTGCCAGGGTCGATTCCCAGAACTTTCAACTGAGCTGTTCCAATGACGCGTTATCAATTTCAAAATTAGCATGCGTGGCCGCTACATCGTCCAGCTCATCCAGCGCGCCGGCAAGTTTAATGACGCTTGCGGCTACCTTCGGATCCGAAATTGTGAGTGGGGTCTTCGCCACAAACTCTAGGGCCGCTGATTTTACTTCGTAGCCGGCCACCTGCAGTTTGCCCCGGACTGCTTCTAGCTGCTGCGGCAGGGTGTAAACAGTTAACTCCCCCTCACCTTCATCAATGTCGCTCGCACCAGCTTCAATGGCGTCCAGGGCGGCTTGCTCCGGATCGGACGCGACCAGTTGAATCACACCTTTTTGCTCAAACTGGTAACTCACCGAGCCGGACTCGGCCATGCGGCCACCGTGCTTACTGAGCGTGGAGCGAACGCTGGCCGCCGCCCGGTTACGGTTATCGGTTGCAACTTCAATCAGAAAGGCCGTGCCGCCTGGGCCATAGCCTTCATATAAAATTTCCTCAACCGTCGCGTCAGCTCCACCGCCAGCGCCCTTCTGAATCGCTCGTTCAATGTTAGCATTAGGCATATTGGCATCTTTAGCTTTAGCGATGGCCAAGCGCAGCTTGAAGTTAGATTCGGGGTTTGCGCCACCCTGCCGGGCTGCAAGCACCAGCAGATTTGCAACCTTCGTAAAAGCCTGCCCGCGTCTAGCGTCAGCGATTGCTTTCTGATGTTTAATCCCCGCCCATTTAGAATGACCCGACATAAGCGCTCTTATTTATCACCTTCAATTATACTAAACTGCTTGAGATTCCGCCCGTTCGACCACTGCCGCATAAGTAGACATGCTACAAAGCAAGCATAAATTGCAACAGCGGCTGGCCAGGCGGCAGTTAGCTGCAAACTAGCCCAGTGCGGCTGGTGCAGTATCCCCACCACGCTTAACATTACTTCGAGCAAAATCAGCGCCGGCCAACCCAACCACCCCGAGCCAAGCGGCCAGAGCATTCCGGCTAGGCCTGCGATCATGCTAAAGAGCATGGCCAGAGGCACGAGCGGTAATATCAATAAGTTCGCCAGCGGCGAGACCACGGAGAGCTGACCGAAAACTACCAATATCAGCGGTAGTGTCATGATTTGAGCCGCCAAAGATTCGAGTGCGATCTGTTTAAGAAAGATGGCCCGGCCGTGGAGCTTAGCCGTAAAAATTGGCGCGATTACCAAGATGCCAAAGAAGGCCAGGAAGGATAGTTGCCAGCCGACATCACGCCATAAATTCTCCGGATTAATAAAAGCAGTCGCCGCGGCTGCCAGCAAAATTAAGACCAGGGGACGAACAGCCCGGCCGTAGTAATCCGCCGCGAGCATTAGGCCTGCTACCACTGCCGCTCTCAGTATCGAGGGGCTCGCCCCGCTCACAATCACAAAGCCTGCGATCAGCCAGCCCGATACGGCCGTTCGCATGAACTTCGAGCCGCGCCTGAGCAAATTTCGGACCGCGTTTACAATAATGGTTAAGTTATAGCCCGACACCGCAATTAAGTGGGCGAGCCCCACCGCCGTTAGCTCCGCCTGTAGGGTTTTGGGTAGGAGTGATTTGCTGCCAACCAATAGTCCGATGGCTAGCCCTCCTAGCGGCTCCGGTAAGGCGGTTTGCATGCCCACAAAGAAGCTACGCCTTAATTGCTCCAGCCAGCTCACCCGTCTATCAAGCACTTGGGTCGTTGAGGCGATTAACTCGGCTTGAAAACTACCAAAACCCGGGCGCAGTTTTCCGTACACTGCCACTTGCTCGGATCGTCTCAACTTGGTGTCATAACTAATGATGTAGAAATGACCAGGAAGCGTGCGGCCACTTAGGCGGGGATTGTTGAGCGAAAAACTCGCGTAGCTCTTAGTCTCGGGCTGGGTGGGGTCATCAGCAATCCGACCAACCAAGCTAACCTTCTGGCCCACCAAGCCCTGGACGGCGCGCTCGGATTTGAGAGCAACGTTTCCGCGGATTAAACCAATGGCCAGGCCGGTAAGAATTAAGCCCGGCACCAGAATTTTAGAACGACGTAGAGGTTTGGAAAACAAGATTAGCGGAGCTGGCAGCCACCAAGGACTAAGGCGCCAACCGAATTTGGCGAACAGCAAGCCGCCTAAGGTGGCGGCGAGGAATAAGCTTACGAGTGTAGTGCGTTTGAAATGCATAGGAGGGCATAGACCCTCCAAATCAATTTTCTAAAAATCTTAACACGTCCTCTCAAAAGCGAAAAGCCACGTTCGAATTGAACGTGGCTTCGTGTTGCCCCGCGAGGGGGACCGCCGAAGCGGTCCCCCCGCACAGGTCCTCCTGCTGGGAGGGTGATGACGCCCTGCATGGAAAGGAGCTGCTATAGCGCCTTAGCCGGTTTTCTCCCGGCCGGCGCCCTAGTCGCCTAGCCTATGAGGAAGTGGAACCGCATTGGCTCGACCTCTCCTTCCTGTCAGGCTGCGCGCGTCGATTGCGCACAGCGGTGGACGCGTTGCCGGGGTCCCTCGGGCTCGCACCCGAGAGCGACCTCACGATGAGGTCAGCCCGTCTCGAGGGCCCCGGCGCCGCCGGCGATCTCGATCCCGGATCCGCGGTCGCGGCCGGCCACGTCGACGTCGATGTGCATCATCTTCTGGAAGCTCGCGCTCTTGGGCGCCGTGTGGGCGTGGTCGCCCGGCGGCCCCATGGTCGGGATCGCGAAGAAGATCGGCCTCACAGCGGAGACCTCCTTTCTGTACGCGGCTGTCACCAGAATGGTTCCAGCCTGGGAGCGCTGCCGCCTAACAAGTAGGCAGCAAGGCTCCCAAGCCGGAGATGTCAATTAACAATTCAAAAATTATGAGGAAAACCTCATAAACTGTCAACTAGGTTTGAATAATACCACTAACGCTTAATTTTGTCAATAGTAGATGAAGACCCCAAGATTTCAAAAAACGAGGAGGGCCCCTCCTTGCGGAGAGGCCCTGTCCCGAGTTGTGCGCAGAGCTAGCGGCGAGTGGAGTGGGCGCCGGAGGTCGATCTGGCCCCCTCCTCCTGGGCCACCTCGACCTGCTGCAGCAGCTGCTGGTAGGTCAGCTGGCCGATCTGCCCGGTGTACCCGATCGCGTCCCGGAAGCTGGAGACGGCCGTGACCAGGTCGAGGATGCCCCCGATGCAGATCTCCTGGCCACCCATCCCGCCCTTCAGCATGTAGGACGTCTCCGGATCGGAGACCGTGCCGCTCGAGCTGCCCTTGGTGGTCGCCCCGGTGGGCTGACCGAAGGTCCTCGGCTCGATGAACAGCGAGTCGACTCCCACCTCGTCGCGCGCCCACTGCAGCACCTTCGGGTGCCGGATGAGCTGCTCGAGTCCCTGCGCGTTGCGGTCGCCCATGCGTCCGCCTCCTTTCTCCCACCCGCTAGGGTGAGACTCGGGAACTGTACTGGCCAAGTATAGAAACACTTGCGCACGATATCTACGGCATCCCGACCGAAACTAACTATAAAAGGCGGATTATTTAATCCTTTCGCCCTAAATCTTTAAGTTTCCTTCAAGACTCGGGGCGAAGCGCCACCACTTGTCGCGGTGACGCTAGCAACCCTGTTGATCAGGTAACGACGCTCGGTGATCCTCCCCAGTACTGATGCTCCAACAGGAGCGGGCTGAGCTCGACCTGGCTGAGCTGGGCAGCGAAGGTGGCCTCGAAGCATTCGGCCTGGACCCAGCGCCCCGCGGTGTCCTCCCACTTGGGCTCGATGCCCACTCCCATCAGCTGAACGATCCAGTCAGCCGCCCCGAAGACCATGACGCGCCGGCTGCAGTCGTCGCAGGGAGGCGAGAAGATGTAGTTGAACTGGGGACCATCGCGAAACAGGTAGATCTCGCTACCCGCTCCCAGGATCAACGTGCCAGAGCAACCCGGGCACGGCTGTTCGAATTGGACCGTTTCGGCCATCTCCGCGCCTCCTGATTCTTCCAACAAGGTGCTTGTGCTTTCATAATAGTCTTGCCTATGTCCAAGCACAAGCAGTTTAATACCAGCATTGAAGCCTTTAGCAATATATAATAGGATATGGAGTGCCCTTCGCGGGCCATTAGCTCAGTTGGCAGAGCAGGGGCCTTTTAAGCCTCGTGTCCCGGGTTCGAATCCCGGATGGCCCTCCAGATTACTTAGGCTGTTGTCTTAGGCCAAGAACATTACCGTTGGCATCTTTAACCTGAGCAATTAGCAGGCCGCCGCCAACGTCTTTGACATCTTGGTGCAGGCTAGCACCCGCACTCAGGTAAGTTTGCAGACTTGCTTTGATGTCTTCCACTTCAATATAGGCAATCACCGCCTCACCATTCGGGTCCAAGCCAACCTCTAGCCCATCCGTCTTATAGCCAACGTAATAAGGCGCATCGGCGTAGGGCTCGGTGCCTAAAAACGTATTAAAGAATGTCTTGCTTGCATTTAAGTCCTTAGCTGGATACACCAGTATTTTTATACTCTCTGCCATAAAACCTCCTTGAAAATAGTTACAATCTTACTATACCGTTAAACTATGTCAGCCATCGACGATTATTTGAGTAAAATTGATCCCGTAAAAAAAGCCGAACTGGAGCGAATTCGCTCCATCGTCAAAAAAACTGCTCCAGAAACTGAGGAAGTGATTAGCTATGGCATGCCAGGGTTCAAATACCGGGGCAAGTATTTACTGGGCTATGCCGCCTTCCGCGACCACCTGAGCCTCTTCCCGACTTCGCAGCCAGTTGAAATGTTTAAAGACCAGCTGGTAGATTACCAGCTATCCAAAGGCACCATCCAATTCACGCTAGAGCGGCCACTGCCAGAAATGCTCATTCGAAAGATAGTCCTTAGCCGAGTTAAGGCTATCAATTCCTGATTAGGAAATGTTATCATTAATTAATAACAAAGGATGCAAAAGTGGCAAAATACATGGTTTTGTATAACTCTGATGCCTCAGCTAGCGACCTCATGGCTCAGGCGAGTGAAGCCGAAATGAAGGCGAGCATGGATGAATGGATGCAGTGGAAGACTGAGACCGAGAAGTCGGTCAAGGTCGACTTTGGCATGCCGCTCCAAGGTGTCAGCCACATCACTCCTGAGGGTGCCGGCACGAGCTCCTCGGCCGTATCAGGCTATTCCATACTCGAGGGTGACAAGGGTGACGTCGAGGAAGCGGTGAAGAGCCACCCTCACTTGAAGCGCCCTGGCGCCTCGATTGAGGTGCTCGAATTCCTGCCCATGCCTGGTATGTAAATTCGGAAGCAAAAAATGGGGCCCAAGCGGCCCTGTTTTTGTTTTAAGCGATTTGCCGTGTAGCTTAGTGATGTGACTCTTTAGGTCGAATGAAAGCTTCTGCAATTACAGCCAGCGGCACCAAGCCGATCCAGAGCAGCCGCCAATTATAAATCCAAATCGTCAGAAATGAGCTATCGAGCGCGGCGTGCAACTGCTTGGGCGGCAGTAATTTCATCCCGCTCGATACCAGTAGTAGCGCGGTTAGGACCGAAAGCGCTAACGTTGCAATCAAGCCGTGCTTAAAATGGGTGCGATGGTGCCCCTTAATATGATGACCAAGCTCCAGCAGAATAATTGGCAGAACAAGCAAGCCCAGTTTGAGATAAATTTGAGCCGAGCCGTGCACGCGTTCGCTGAGAGCCTTGATTACAAAACTCGAAAGCTCACTGGCCATTACAATCCCGACGTAGGCGCTGATCGCCAGTGTCCGCACTCTCTCCGGACCGAGCAGCAGTCCGTAGGTGGCGATGAGGCAGATTAAACCGATTATGATGATGCTGGGGTCGATTACCATTGTGCTAATGCTTATACCATTATTTTACAACCCTTGCGTCTTGAAGTCGATAATAACGAATCCGGGGCGGGCAGCGTAAAGCCACCCACCCCGGTAGAACATGTCCAGCGCCTATCCCGCCGCGACCGGCTGGAGGAACTCGAGCGCCGGCGGCGTGCTCTTGGGATCGACCCCGGGAGCTGCGTATGTGAACGTGCGATCTCGTGGGTCTCTGCCGCCGTACTCGTGCCGCTCGGCGATAGCCTGGACGGCCGCCGGATCCTTGAGGTAGAGCCGCTCGATCAGGTCGCGTAGACCACCGCGGATTGGTCCGTCCGGCGCCAGACCAGGTTTGGGAGTCGGCCGCTGACCCGCGGGCATGACCTCGACCTCCCAGAGCACCAAATGGTGGCCGACCTCGATGGTGGCGACGACGGATTCGTACCTGTGCTGCCACGACGAAACGATCCGGGAGATCCTGATGAAATCCACCGGTACGCGGAGCGTCCGCCCGCCCCAGCGCGATGGGGCGCCGACCAGCTCAGGAAGCTGTCCCTCGCCGCTGGCGAGGTAGACCCGGATGGCCTCGTCCAAACCGTGCTCACGAATGAGGCTGTCCAGCGTGAGCCAGATCTGGTGATCGAGGTAAGTCACCGGCGCCGACTCACCGTGATGTTTCCACGGCACATCCAGGAAGCGCACGCGGTGAGAAATGGAGTCGCTGAAGTGGAAGCCCCGCTCGGACTCTTCTTGTACCGCGGCACCGGCGAAGACATCGATGTCGGCTCCCATGCGGACGTTGAAGCCGGCCGCCCAGTGCTTCCAATCGGGCTGCCAGCGCGACCAGCCGTGGAAGACGAAACTGGGTACGTCGATGTAGTAGCGTTCCATTCGAACCTCCCTAGTCCCAGAGCCGCTCGAGCGTCCAAACATTGGTGGTACGGTCGAGGTAGAGATCCCAGACCGCCCCGCCGCGGGCTTCCACCCGCCAGTACTCGCGATCGCGACCATCATCCCACCACCTGCCTTCGATCCGCCAGCGGCCGATTACATCGACCACTTGGTAGGTCCGCCCCCGCCATTTGAACGAAGCAGGGATACCCCCGGTGGTGGCGACCTCCACGGCGATCTCTTCGTCATACCGCTTGGCCATCTCGTCGTTCCTCCCTCTCCTCATGTCGGTCGAGATACTCCCTCACGGCCCTGCGTGTGGCGCTGGCCAGAGACCGATCATCCTTGTCGCAGTGGGACTTGAGTCTGTTGTACAGATCGTCTGGCAGCCGTACATACAAAGTGCTACTTAGTGCCACGGTAGCCTCCAGTCAAGCGCTTGCAAAGCCAAACGAAAACCGGGCCGAACGATACTCGTTTGGCCCTGCAAGCCCCCTTGATCACATTTCAATGTTCGTGCTTAAAAGTTACACTTGTGATCTGATTTTTGCAAACTTTAGGCCTCGTTATAAAGCTGAATGGCCTGCTCTAACAGCACGGCCACCTCATCGAGCCTAGCGTTATAAGCATAAAAATAGGCATCACTTAAGTCTTCGGCAAAGAGGTCCAATTCCCCGGCCGCTTGCCAAATTAGTGCCATCCTGACGGCAAAACCAATTTGAGCCCGCAGGTAAGCATCACCGACTAGCTTGCCCACTTCAATCTCAGCCTGAATGCGATAGGCTTCGGCTAGTTTGGCCACTTCCCCGCCTACCCGACCTATCTCCACAACCCTTGCTCTAAGAGCGTCCAAACTCGGTCCCTCAGCAAAACCAAGCTCTTCGGGCAGATCCTTAAGCGACTCGACTATTTCAGCCGCAGCAGCTAACTTAGTCTCCCTTGCCGAAGCCTCCAGCTCCTCTTCCATGTAGCCATACTCGTGGCGAATATCGGCTAAATCAGGATGCTCAGTTGAATCCTGTGGTTCTTCTCCGTGTCCTTCCATGCTTTGATTGTACCAGCTACTTTTGCCAAAAATGCTTGCGGTCGGTGGTTGCGGCCAGTTTTTGTAATAATTCTTTTTGCTCCGGCGAAAGCTTGGTAGGCGTCTCGACACGAACTTTTACTAATTGATCACCACGGCGGTTACCCGTGGGCACGCCGTAGCCGGCGAGTTTAAAAACCTGCCCGCTCTGGGTGCCGGCTGGAACTTTGAGTGTGACTTCGCGCTCAAGTGTTGGCACTTTAATTTCTACGCCAAGCGCCGCCTCTGGCATAGAAACTGCCGTCTCGCTCAAGATATTTCCCCCCTCACGCTTAAACTGCCGATGCGGCTTCACTTCGATGTGCACATACAAATCACCGTGCGGCCCACCACTCACGGCCTCACCCTGACCGCCGAGACGCACGACCGTACCGTGGTCCACGCCGGCCGGGATCTTAATACTCACAGTCTTGGATTGGCGCAGCGTACCCTTGCCCTGACACTGCGTGCACGGCTGCTCAGGCACCTGGCCACGACCGCGGCAAGTACTGCACCCCGCCGTCTGGCGCAGACTGCCCAAAATGGTATTTTGGATTTTGGTCACTTGCCCACTGCCCTTGCAAGTCGGGCATTCTTTGAGTTTAGTGCCGGGTTCTGCGCCCGCGCCATGGCAACGATCGCATTGATCTTCCAGAGTTAAATCAAGGCGCTTGTCGGCGCCAAAGACAGCCTCTTTAAAGTCGAGCGTGAGTGCAACTTCAATATCGCGGCCCCGTGGCGCTCTGGTGCGCTGCCCGGCGCCCCCGGTAAACATGTCAAAAATGTCGCCGAAACCACCGAATTGCGAAAAATCAAAATCAAATCCCTGGCCGCCAAAGCCTTGAGTACCGCCGCCAAACGGATTCGGGCCGACTGAGCCAAATTGATCATACTGCGCCCGTTTTTGCGGGTCCTTTAGCACTTCGTAGGCTTCGTTAATCTCTTTGAATCTTTTGTCGTCGCCGTTGCCACGATCGGGATGGTGTTCCAGCGCGAGCTTGCGGTAAGCCTTTTTAATCTCTTCCGCCGACGCCGTTTTCGCGACGCCTAGAATTTGATAGTAATCTTTGGGCATCAGTCACTCTCGGTTTTAAGATTATCCTTCAGCCAGTCGGCCGCCCCAGACGACAGGCGCGAGAGGGGAATGGCCTCGAGCACAAAGGTATCGTAACTATGGAGCGATTTCACTACGAGCTCGACTTGGGTAAAAAGATCTTCGGCGCTTTCCATTATAAGCAGAACTTCGCTCGCCTGCTCCTGTTCACCCTTCCACCAAAAAATGGAGTCAACCGGCGCCACTTTGGCACAGGCAATGAGTCGGGCGTCGAGCAAAGCTGAGGTGATTTTGCTAGCCTCAGCTTTGTCGGCGCAGGTCAAAACCAGCAAGGCGTATTGCCTGGCCAAGTCTATTTCTCCTCGTCAGTCTCGGATGTTGGTTCGTCCACCACCTCGCCCTCAACCGGCTCATCAGTTTTTGGCGCTTCACTCCCCCCCTCAGCCGGAGCAGCTTGATCGCCCTGACTGTACATGGCCGCACCGACCTGTTGCAATTTGCTACTCAAAGACTCGGCGGCTTGTTTTAGCTCTTCGGTATTATCGGAATCTTTCTTGCTACGAGCCTCGGCCAGGGCGTCCTCGACTTCTTTCTTGACTTCGGCGCTAACTTTGTCGCCGGCATCTTTCAAAGTCTTTTCGCCCGTGTAAATGAGCGTATCGAGCTGATTGCGCGCCTCCACCAAATCTTTCTTCTTTTTGTCCTCTTCAGCGTTGGTCTCGGCCTCGGCCTGAGCTTTCTTGATTTCATCCTCGCTCAAGTTACCGCTACCCTGAATCGTAATGTGCTGCTCCTTACCGGTGGCCTTGTCCGCGGCCTTAACGTTCAAGATGCCATTTGCATCAATGTCGAAGGTGACCTCAATTTGCGGCACACCGCGCGGAGCGGGCGGAATACCATCCAGAATGAAGCGACCTAAGCTCTTGTTGTCACTCGCAAACTCGCGCTCACCCTGGAGCACATGCACTTCAACCGAGGTCTGGCTATCGGCCGCAGTTGAGAAAATTTGGCTCTTGGAGGTTGGCACAGTGGTATTGCGCTCAATTAGCTTGGTGTTTACGCCACCCATAGTTTCGATGCCAAGGGACAGAGGAGTGACATCCAGCAGGAGGATGTCTTTAACCTCACCGCCGAGCACGCCGGCTTGGATGGCGGCGCCGACGGCCACGACCTCATCAGGATTCACGCCCTTGAGTGGTTCGCGGCCAAAAATCGCTTTGACCTTCGCTTGCACGGCCGGCATGCGGGTCATACCACCAACTAGAATGATCTCATTGACATCGCTCGCTTTCAGCCCGGCATCTTTTAGCGCGTCCTGGCAGGGCTTAGTAGTTTTTTCAATTAAGTCTCCCACCAACGTTTCGAGCTTGGCCCGGCTCAAAGTGTAGCTAAAGTGTTTGGGGCCCGAAGCGTCAGCCGTAATGAACGGCAAATTTATCTCGGTCTCGTTAGTCGAGGACAGTTCAATCTTGGCCTTCTCGGCTGCTTCCTTCAAGCGCTGCAGGGCTGCCTTGTCCTTGGCCAAATCGATTCCCTGCTCCTTCTTATACTCATCCACCAGGAAGTTCATCACTGCAAGGTCAAAGTCGTCACCACCCAGATGAGTATCACCATTGGTGCTTTTGACCTCAAACACTCCTTCACCTAATTCCAAAATCGAGACGTCAAAGGTACCGCCACCGAGGTCATAGACGGCAATCTTTTCTTCCTTCTTTTTATCGAGCCCATAGGCTAGGGCGGCGGCGGTTGGCTCATTAATAATGCGCTTGACATCAAGCCCGGCGATTTTACCGGCGTCCTTAGTGGCCTGGCGCTGCGCATCGTTGAAGTAAGCCGGTACAGTAATTACCGCCTCGGTCACAGGCTGGCCCAGGTAAGCCTCGGCATCGGCCTTGAGCTTACCCAAGATCATGGCCGAAACCTCTTCGGCGGTGTAGGACTTATCGCCCATTTTGACTTTCACACTCTCACCCGCCTTTTCGATCTTGTAGGGCATCAGCTTAATATCGCGCTGGACTTCTTCGTCTTCAAACCGGCGGCCGATCAAACGCTTAATTGAGAAAATCGTGTTCTCACTATTAATGATGGCCTGGCGCTTGGCTAACTGCCCCACTAGACGTTCAGCGTTCTTACCGATCGCTACCACACTAGGCGTGGTGCGGCCGCCCTCGGCGTTCGGAATGATAGTCGGCTGACCACCTTCCATCGCCGCCATGGCCGAGTTAGTTGTACCTAGATCAATTCCAATAATTTTTGCCATTATTTTTCTCCCTTTCTTTTGCCTACTTTTACCATTGCCGGTCTAAGGACCGTCTCGCCCACCTGGTAACCCGGGGCAAGCTCTTCTACCACTTGGTCGCCTGTGCCATCGCTGCTTAAAGCCTCGTGCACGGCGGGGTCGAAGGGCTGGCCCAACGTCTC
This sequence comes from uncultured Candidatus Saccharibacteria bacterium, assembly GCA_964582465.1. Classification (GTDB taxonomy): domain Bacteria; phylum Patescibacteriota; class Saccharimonadia; order UBA4664; family CAZOQX01; genus CAZOQX01. The sequence continues at coordinate 123,565 of CAZOQX010000001.1, read as the reverse complement.
GATTTTTGTCACGCCCAAATCCTCTAGCACTGCCTCAGCCTGACGGCCGATCTGCACCACGCCCTTGGCCCAATTGTCCTCGGCTAAGCCCGGCGGCAAGTGTGAAGCGGCCCGGCTCAAATTATCCAACAAGGGCAGAAGTGTTAACACCAATTCTTGTTTAACCAGGTTGGATATTTCGGCGCGCTCTTCCTCACTACGGCGGCGAAAGTTGAGAAAATCAGCCCGCTCACGCTGTAGGAAGTTCGCTACCTCGTCGAGCTTTTCACTCAGCTCGCGGTTGGATTGTTCGAGCTCGGCCGGAGTTAGTTTATTTTCACTCATTGATCGCCTCCTCCAGAGCTCGGCCAACGTGCTCGACTAAATGCATCACGTAGGGATAATTCTGGCGCACCGGACCAATTAGGCCAATGTAGCTCTGCTCACTGAAGGGCGAGCGGAACTGCGCGATGATGGCGCTGGTATTACTGAGTTTGCCCAGCGGGTTGTCGCGGCCAATCAAAACATCGATCGGGCTCGTTAACTCCAGGTCGCCCATCCAGTCGTCTAGGTAATCAACAATCCGCGCCATTTCGTGCAAACGCTGAAAACTCATAAACTCGGGCTGACTCATTAAATTCGACAGGCCGTAGCGGTAAACTTGCCCGGGCAGCGTGGCGACGGCCAGGTTACCTGTGACCTTCGAAAGCGATTCCGTGGCCTCTTTAATTGCCTCTTCGGCCACATCAATATCGCGAATGCGGCGCTCGATCGCTTGAGCGGCGTGGCCAGCTTGGGGAGTAGTCTGATCTTGATTCAAATGGTTCACATACCAGCGGTAAGCTCGCTCCGTAGGGATGCGCCCGGCCGATGTATGCTGGTGAGTAATATAATCACCTCGCTCCAGCACGGCCATGTCGTTGCGAACCGTAGCCGAAGACACGTTAAAGCGCTCGCTGAGAAACTGCGAGCTCACTGGTTCGGCTGTGGCCGAATAGGTTTCAACGATGGTCCTTAAAATTTGCTCTTGTCTGGGCGACATTGGCACTTTCACCCTTTCAGTGCTAATAAACAGATACTATTAAATTAGCACTCACTAGTCAAGAGTGCTAACGCGACTGGCCTAAACCGTGCCGGCTAGGTAGGCCTGGCGTTCGGTTGGAGAAAAGTGCTCAATTGAGTACCTGAGCATGGTGCGTGGCATCTGCTTGTAGTGCGCTCGCAAAAATTCCTCTTCAACCTGCCGCGAACAGCGCTTCCCCACTTCGCGCAGCATCCAACCAACGGCTTTGTGGATTAGGTCCTCTTGGTCGCGCAGCAGAATTGTCGCAATTTTGAATGTCCATTCCGAATCGCCTTGCATAATGAAGTAAAAGGTCGCAATAATCGCAACCCGTCGCTCCCACAAGCTATCGGACCGGGCCAAACGTTCCAGCACCGACCGATCGCGGTGCTCCAGATAGCTACCCACGATGTACCCGGCCGAACTATCAACTAAGTCCCAGTTGTTCACCCAGTCTGTGTTTGCCAGATAAATTTCGTAAATTTGCTGATGAGCTTTCTGGTCGCCTCTTTTAAACTGGCCCACCAATATTAAAAGGCTCGTTAATCTGTCTTCATGTACCGGACTCTGCAGCAACTTTTCACATTCGGCCAAACTCAAGTCTTTGAACTTTCGAGCCACCGCGCGTTGCTCCGGCACCTTCAGACCGAGGAATTGATCGCCTTCACCATACTGTCCGGGGCCTGTTTTAAAAAATCGTGCAGCAAACTCAGCTGTCTCCGGACGCGCCAGCTTCCGCAGCTCAGCCTGCACATCCGCCGCCCTTATCAATCTTTCCTCACCAGCACCATGAAGGCTTCGTTGGGAATATCGATTTTGCCAACCCGCTTCATGCGCTTTTTACCAGCCTTTTGCTTCTCCAGCAACTTGCGCTTGCGGGTTACGTCGCCGCCGTAGAGTTTTGCCGTGACATTTTTGCCCAGCGGTTTAATATCTTCCCGAGCAATAATCTTACCGCCAATGGCCGCTTGCAAGGTTACCTCAAATAGTTGGCGCGGAATGACTTCTTTGAGTGTATCGAGTGTGCGCTGGCCCACGCGGTAAGCCTCCTCGGCATGCACAATCCGACTCAAACTATCAATTAGTTGGCCAGCCACCAGGGTATCCAGTCGCACGAGTTTCTCTGGACGGTAGTCGGCTAGATCGTAACTAAATGAACCGTAACCACTAGTGGTACTTTTCAGAGCATCATAAAAATCCGTCAAAACATTAGCGAGCGGGGCTTCAAATTTAATCAGTGCCAAGGTGTCATCAAAATAGCTCAAATCCTTTTGCCGCCCACGAATGCCGGTCACCAGCTGAATCACGGCGCCGACGTACTGGCTCGGCACCACGATTTCGCCGGTAATCCAAGGCTCGAGAATTTCCGCAATCGTACTGGGGTCGGGTAACTCGGCCGCCGATTTAATCTTGAGCTTGCCGCCATCAGTGGTTCTTACTTCATAGTCGGTCGAAGGATTGGTCACTACCAAATCCAAACTGTATTCCCGTTCCAGCCGCTCTTTAATGATTTCCAGATGCAGCAGACCTAAAAAGCCCACTCGGAAGCCAAAACCCAAAATTTGCGAGTTCTCTTGGGTGTAAGATAGGGCGGCATCGTTCAGCGCTAGCTTACTCAAGGCATCTTTGAGCAAGGGATACTGATCGCCAGAGCTCGCAAAAAAGCCGGCGTAGACAAACGGCTTTACGGCTTGGTACCCCGGCAGCGGCTCGGCGGCAGGAGCTGGCGCGAGCGTTACCGTGTCACCCACCCGCGCCTGACTGACCGATCTTAGGTTGGTGACGACGTAACCAATGTCTCCGGCACTCAGACTTGGGGCCGGTGTCATTTTGGGCTTAAACACGCCGACTTCTCCGGCCAGGCCCTCCGCGCCACTGACCATCAGGCGAATGATCTGGTTGCCTTTCAAACTCCCGTCCACGAGCCGCAGGTATGAAATAACGCCGCGATAATCATCATAAATCGAATCAAATACTAACGCTTTTAGAGGCGAATCTGGATTTCCTTTAGGCGCCGGGACTTTGGCGACTACGCGGTCAAGCAGTGCCTCGACGCCGGTGCCTTGTTTCGCAGAAACTCGTAGAACCTCCTCCGGACGACAGTCCAGCAAGCGGCAAATTTCGGTCGTAACCTTGTCCGGTTCCGCCGCTGGCAAATCGATTTTATTTACCACCGGAATAATAGTAAGCCCAGCGTCAATGGCCAAATAAACGTTGGCGAGGGTCTGTGCCTGTATGCCCTGCGCCGCATCCACCACCAGAATCGCCCCCTCGACCGCTGCCAGCGAACGCGACACCTCATAACTAAAATCCACGTGGCCCGGCGTATCAATGAGATTCAGCGTGTGCCCCTGCCAGTCCATCTGGACCGGTTGAAGTTTAATCGTAATGCCCTTTTCTTGCTCCAACTCCATCGTATCAAGCAGCTGGGCATGCATGTCGCGCGCGGCCACCGTGCCCGTAAGCTCCAGCATGCGATCAGCCAGGGTCGATTTGCCGTGATCGATGTGAGCAATGATGCAAAAGTTTCTGATTTTGGATTGATCCATGGCTCTAGCATAGCTAGTCAAAAAATATTAGGCAAAACCTTCAACACCAAATGCTTACGGCTAGGCAAAAAGATTTGCATTATAAGCATAAAAACTTTTATACTTAACGTAAGCATTAAGCGTGGGGTTTAATGGAACCGAGTTTCTCGCAACACCTTCCTGATCTACCCGAGCAAATCAACCAACCACTCAGTCGTAAGGATTTCTTAGCCAAGCTTGGTCTCGGCGCATTGGGTATAATCGGAGTAGCGGGTCTCGTCGACGTCGAAAGTAACGTTCGGCGGAAGTACACCAAGCCGGCAGATGGTGTTCCGGTATCTGATTTATCACCCGAGGTTCGAGCTGCTTTAAGAAATGCTCGCGACGCCTTGAGCTTGCGCGGCCAAAGTTTAGCCGACATTACTCCCCGCGGCGGTCAAGTACTGGCTTACGATTCTAGTACATCAACTTGGCAGCCTAGTGATTCCGGTGGCACAGTTAGTGGTGTGGTTGGCCTGAAAAACGCTGCTGGCGGGCGCATTAACCCTGCGACGGAAGAAAAGCAAAACGACGGCAACACCAAGCTGGGAACCCTCGCCGGAACCGTTAAAGACGGCAAAGTGCAAGTGGATGCTAGTGTGGACCTACCCAGTGGAGCCGCTACCGAAGCTAAGCAAGATGTTGGCAATACTTCGCTGGATTCAATCGATACCAAAACTCCCGACAAGGGGCAGGCCAACATGGCCGGATCAACACCAGTTGTAATTGCCAGCGACCAGACTGACGTAGGAACAAAGGTTAATAATGGCTCTGGAGCTAACGCCGTCAACATTCAAGATGGCGGCAACTCAATTACCGTTGACGGCACCGTTGCTGCTACGCAATCAGGCACTTGGAATGTTAATAATGTTTCCGGAACAGTTTCGCTCCCCACCGGTGCCTCCACTAGCGCCAAGCAGTCTGATGGTAGCCAAAAAACTCAGGTAGTTGACGGCTCCGGCAACGTCATTGGCTCAACTAGCAATGCACTTGATGTAAACATTAAATCTAATGCTACCGGGTCCGTTACCCCCGGCACTGGTGCAGCCAATCTCGGTAAAGCCGAAGACGCTCCCCACGTTTCCGGTGATACCGGAGTGATGAGCCTGGGTGTCAGAAATGATAACGCCATCACCCTGACCGATACTGACGGTGACTATTCGCCGATAGCGGTTGACTCAGCCGGTCGTATTCGTCTGGCCGCAGCCAAGAATGAGGATGCGGCCCACACCTCCGGCGACACTGGCTTTATGGTACTGGGTATCCGCCAATCCACCCCTACCGACCTTTCGGCTGGCAACACTAACGGCGATTACGAACCCTTCCAGGTAGACGCTAACGGTGCCCTGTACGTCACCCAAGCCACTAAGGTGGCCGGCGAAGACCAAACCAACGACGTCATGAAGGTCGAGCAGCAGATGAGCTACAACATGGTGACTGCCGATACACTCATCAAATCGGGTGCCGGCTTCATTCACACCATCACCTTTGCTTGTAACGACTCCGCTCCCACCGCTGGAAACTTGGATATTTACGATAACACCACCAACTCTGGCACTAAGATATTTTCAACCGCTTTTACGACGACCTTCTTCATGCCGCTCTCAGTTACTATTAACAGTAAATTTAATACGGGACTTTACGCCGACTTTACCACCACGGCAGACGTCAACGTCACGATCAGTTATAGGTAGGCCTCGTGGTTACCTTGGTGTCACCTAACACCAGAGCAGGAGCCAGCTAATGGCGCGCTTTTGGGTTGGCGGTACCGGTAACTGGAGCGATACGGCTCACTGGTCGGATTCGTCTGGTGGTTCTAGCGGTTTTTCGGTGCCAGTTTCGACTGACCCTGTAACTTTTGATAGCTCTTCCGGTGGCGGCACCGTAACCGTCAACCAGGCCGCCGACTGTGCCAGTCTCACCTTTGCTGGTGGCACCGGTTATACCGGCATATTCGCGGGGACCTTCAATCTAACAGTACGGGGTGATTTAACTTTGGCTTCCACGATGGGGACGATGACCTATGCAGGTACTATTACTATTGCAGCATCGGGCGGAACCTGTGCCTTAACTACGGCTACAAAAACCTGGTCTTGTCCTATCGCCATCGGTTTTACAGGGTCAACCAATGGCGGAACGGTTACCCTCCAGGATGCCTTCATCTCTTCGACGACCTTTAACGTCAACAAAGGAACCTTCAACACCGCCAACTTCAATATGACCTTAAAGTCCTTCACGTCAACCACAACTGACGTCAGGTCAATCACTGTCGGAACTTCCACGATTTTGCTAAACAACAGCTCAGGCAGTTGGTCGATGACAAATGTAGGAAACCTTACGCTGTCTGCCGCCTCTTCAACCATTAACTTAAACGGAAATGGCTCCAATGTCTTTTCGGGCGGGGCGGGTATGACTTATGGCACTGTCTCTTTCGGATTAGCCAATGCCACCCAAACCGTCTCATCTGGCCCAACCATCACAAATTTCACCTACACTGGCCCGGTCAATAAAGGGTTTGGTCTTCAAATTACAGGGGCAATTACCGTCACGGGCACGTTTACATTAAGTGGCAACTCTGCCATAAACCGAGTTCTTGTTTTTTCTGGTACTGCTGGCCAAACTACAACCATTACCGTCAATGGCTCACACGGTGCCCACCAGTATGTTGATTTTATGGATATTATCATCACTGGTTCTGCGGGCAGTTTAACCGGAACTTTGCTCGGAGATTGCCTAGGAAATTCCGGCATCACTTTCCCTTCGCCAGTTACCCAATACTATGGGCAAGCCCAACTAACGGGTACAAGCTTGAGGTTAAATGGTGTGTCGGGTGGTTATGTTTCGGCTCCCGACTCAGCAGCTCTATCGATAACAACTGATATTACAATAGACGTCAAAGTATCACTGGACGACTGGACACCGGCAGCAAATAACGAGACCGTTGCTAAGGTAGCAGTTTCTGGTCAGTTCGCTTATGGCTTGGAAGTTCTGGTTGCGGGGACACTCCAAATGAGAACATCAGCCGATGGGACTAACTTTCTAAATAATATATCAAGTGTCGCGACTGGCCTGGCAGATGGCTCCACTAAATGGTTACGAGGCTCGCTAACGTTAAACGACGGTGCTGGACACAGAGTCTGTAATTTTTATATGTCAGATGACGGCTCTACATGGACTCAGCTTGGGACGACAATTACAACGGTGGGGGTAGCTACTATCGCAGATACTACTAGCATTTTGGAGGTTGGCTCTAATACAGCCGGCACGAATGCTCTTTTGAAAGGGAATGTTTACAATGCTAAAATCTATGGCTCAGCCTTAGGATCAGGGGCGGGGACACCCGTTTTTAATGCTGACTTTACGGCTCAATCTGTAGACGCCCTCTCGTTTACTGAATCCTCAGCCAATGCCGCTACCGTATCTATAAATAAAACCAGCGCCAACTGGTCAGCTGTAACTTCGTGGACTTCTCGTATTCCGCTGCCTCAAGATAACGTCTTTATCAATATGGGAACGGCCAGTAAAACTGTCACAATCGAAATGAACCATATTGGCGCCAATGTTGATTGCTCGGGGTCAACTGTGGCGTTTACCTTGTCAAGCGCCGCTGTTGTATCGGGCGGCCCCTCTTATTATGGGAGTATCACCTTAAGATCGGGCATGACTTTTTCGGGTGGCCAAAGCCAGATATTAAGAGGCCGTGGTGCGCACACAATCACTTCAAGTGGGGTAACTTGGACGGGTGTACTGTCAATAAACGCCCTAGCAGGTTCGTATACCCTTCAGGATGACTTTGTCTCAAACTCTGCCTCTGCTTCTGGATTTAACTCAGGAACTTTTAGTATGAACAACCATAACTTTACTTGTGGTGGCTTCTCCTCATCCCCTACAGTAGCAGGAACAGTCTTTAATATGGGATCGGGTAAGCTGATACTAACGGCAACGGGAACTGTTTTTACCGTTTCTGGGGTTACTAATCTTACGGTTAACCCATCAACGTCAGAAATCATCATTGCCAACACGACCTCTACTCAGAAGACTCTTGTCTTGGGAGCATTTACCTTATACGACTTGAGATTTGCTGGAGGAACTGGTGTTATCAATTTTGGAACTTCTACGGGTGCACCCGGTAGAAATTTTCACAATATCTATATCCCAGCAGGAACAACTGTTACTACATTCGCAGGAAGCACTACTAACGTATCAAACATCATAAGTTTAGGGACTTCAACAAAGGCTATTACCTTCAATTCGAGCACTCCCGGACAGGGATACACTGTCGGTCTCGGCACTTCTGGCACTTGGTCCTCGGCTTTCAACTCCATTACCGATTGTACTGTCACCGGTACTCGCATCCCCGTGTTGGCCTACCACGGCACTCTTTCTAACGCCACTGGTATTACATCAAGTACCGTCCGGCCATCCGCTATACCACACACCCCAGCCACAACAAGGTCTACGGCCGTTACCCGCACGGTAGCCTCAACTAGAACAGGAGCTAGCTAATGGCTACACTTTATGCCAAAGCCGCGGGTGGTAACTGGTCTGCGGCGGGTACGTGGTCCGCAACAGGATCTGGGGGGGCAGACAGTGCGGGGCCGCCAACCGCCTCAGATAATGTGATCTTTGAATTGGGAAGCGGCAACGTCACGATCGATGCTACTTCCGCCTGCCGTTCTTTAGATTGTACTTCGGGAACTGGTAACTACGGTGGAACGTTGACCCATAACGCCTTTGTCTTGAGCATTGGGGATGCAACGGCTGGCGCAGGGAACGTAGCCCTAAAGTTCTCGGCAGGTATGACCTATACGGCAGTGGGGGCTCTTACTATCAGTTTTATATCTACCTCTACGACCCAACAGATCGTTGATTTCGTGGCTAAAAATTTAGGGGCATCAACTGATGTTACATTTAATGGCGCTGGTGCCAGTTGGCAATTCTCATCCGGTGTGACATGTCGAAACCTTACTTTGAGCGCTGGAACTTTAGATACCAACGGGCAAACCTGTTCGTGGAACACTTTCGCTCATAGCCTCTCTACTACGGCAGTACTTACTCTCGGAGCTAGTGCCATAACCCTCACCTCCTCGTCCAATTCCGCGTTTTTGGTTAATGCTACTTTACTGACAGTCTCGGCAAACACATCAACGTGGACACTTTCCGCTGGTGGTTTTAATGTTTCCAATGCCCTCAATATGAACGGCGCATCATTTACGCTCAATGGCTCGGCTATAACGTTGGCGGGTACCGCATCGTTTATCTTGGCGAATCTAACCGTCAATGGGCCAGCGACTCTAACGGGGTCAGTCGCGCTGGGTGGCTCTGGTATATACGTGAGCGGTACGCTGACGCTGGCTGGCAACTCCGTTACTAATCGCCTGATTGTGCAAAGCAACACTGTGGGGACAATGCGATATCTTGCTTACGGTACTACCTTGACTACTTCCAACGTCGATTTTGCCGACATTCTAATGTTTAAAAACTCGGCTTATACGGCAGGAGGCAACATCATGAGAGTAGCCGACTCCTCTTTTGAGACTCTTTCTATCGGCAGCTGGAGCTTCAATTCTAATAACTCAACCTCTAACATCGCCTTAACCGGGGCGGTAAGTACCGAAGTTACTCCTTGGCAAGGGACTTACTGTATGAAGCTGACAACTTCAGGAAGTGTGAGCTTGCAGGGGATGTGGGAATACGTGATGGGCAAAGCCCAAGGTCTAGTCGATGCTCAGTCTGACACCGCCTATACCTTCTCAGCCTACGTTCAGGCAGCAGCCGGAACCCCACTCAGAGTGGCTGTTTGTGACTTCTGTAATAACGGAACGGTTTACACCGGAACTGGTACGGCAACTGGTTTAGGAACATGGGATAGATTATCCGTCTCCTTCACGTCAGGCCATAATCCTTCGCCAACACTAGGCAATGCCATAATGCTTGGCGTATCAACCAACGCCGCTGTTGCCGCCACCTTCTATGTGGATGGGATGATGTTTGAACAAAACTCCTCGGCCTCCACTTGGGTAGTTGGAGGAACGGCCACCACCCCAGTTGATCTCTCGGCCATAACAGGCAAGTCGGGAGATGCTGGCGGCAATGGGGGGATGACCTTTACTCCTGCCGCTACGCAAACTGCCACCGGGACGGCCTCTTTCACCTGGAGCACTCATGGCTGGACAACTAGAGTCCCGCTCCCTCAAGATAACGTAGTTGTAAATAATGCTTTTGTGGCGGGGCGAAGCGTGACCATGGATATGCCTCGATTGGGCAAGAGTCTTGATTTTAGCGGGGCAACGGGCTCTCCAACCCTAAGCCTGACTGGTGCCCCTATCTTATATGGAAGTCTTACCTTGGGGGCTGGTGTTGGAACCGCCTTTGGGACGGGAATAAATCTTCAACTCCAAGGCAGAGGAACTTATACCATAACGATGGCGGGTCACGCGATGGCAGGGACAGCCACTACCACAATTGCAGCTCCAGGCGGCAACTATACCCTCCAAGATGATTTTGACATGGGGATAAACCGTAATTTAGTGATTGCCGTCGGGACAACTTTCTCAGCCAACAATCATAACGTTAAAGCGACGACTATTACTTTTCAGGGACAGACAGCCATCACCATGGGGGCGGGTATATGGACAGTGAACAGTACAGGTACGGTCTGGACTGCTGCGACAACAATGGTTTCACTTAATTCGGGAACCTCTACCATCAGCCTGACGGGTCAGGGCATAGTAGATAAGACCTTTGCGGGCGGTGGCTGGAGCTACAATATCCTGAGATATGCCCAAGATACTCCCCAAGCACTGTCTTTTACCGGGGCGAACACGTTCAATAAGATTATTGTCAGTGGACAAGGACAAAAGACTTTGATCTTTCCTGTATCGCAGGTTACGACGGTTAATCAATCGATCACAACCATTGGCCCGGGCTCAACCAACCCTGCAATCATAGTTCCAACCTCAATTGCAGGATGCAAACTATGGCTTAAAGCCGATCAATACTCAGGGTCAAATGGTGACCCCGTATCAACCTGGCAAGATCAATCGGGTAATGGCTTTGATGTTACCCAATCTGGCACAGCCAGACCAACCTACACGACTAATGTTATGAATGGGATGGCCTCAATGCGCTTTGATGGGGTGAATGATGATATGGTTATGCCCGCAGGTTTAGTGGCTGCGATGGCTGGCAATGATGTTCCTTGTGTTGTGTTTGTAGTGGCAAGGGCAACAAATACAGCGAGCAACAAAGATATTATTGGATTAGGAGGTGTATCAAATATATATCTGTTTGCAATCACCAATGGGACGCAATTTGGTCAAACACGGGCTGGGGATGACGGAGTAACTCGTACCGATCGCTATACTCCTCTGGACACTGACCCCCATATTTTTACTTCTTACTGGGCAGCAGACTCTGGCTTCTCAAGAAAAGATGGGGCTCAAGTAACAAACCCAGTCGCAATGGTCAATAACACCGCTACCTTTACCTCTGGCAGAATTGGGGCCAGAAATAACGATTCTGAATTTTTTGTAGGCGATATTTTTGAGGTTTTAATCTACAACCAGGCCTTAACCATACCAAACTTAAGTTCAATAGAATATTATCTGGCTAATCGTTGGGGGCTGGATTCACAACGCACCCATATTTACTCGACAGTTTCGGGTACCCCCGCCACCATCGCCCTCGGCACCTCCGGTACCTGGGTATCCTCATATAACTCAATTCAAGACATCACTGTGACCGGTACCCGTACCCCCGTCCTCGCTTATCACGGTACTAATGTTTCCGGCAACACCGGCTTTGACTTTACTACCAAACGACCCTCTGCCACTCCACATAGTTCTGCTTCTACCCGATCTCTTTCAGCCCCCCGCACTTTATCCTCAACTAGAACGGGGGCCAGCTGATGGCCACTCTCTACGCCAAAGCGGTTGGTGGTAACTGGAGTGCAGCCGGTACTTGGAGCAATGTCTCATCTGCAGGCGGCGATTCCTCTGGGCCACCGACGGCAGCTGATGATGTCATTTTCGAAACGGGCAGTGGGAACGTCACGATTGACGTTAACTCCGTCTGCCGCTCGGTCGACTGCACTGCTGGCACAGGCGACTACGGTGGAATCCTAACCCATAATGACTCAACTCTTCTTAATGTTGGAGATGGCACAGCCGGGGCCGGAAACGTCGCATTTAAATTCTCCACCGGTATGACGTATACACTGGGCACGAATAAGTCAGCCCAACTCTTACTTAGATCAACCTCAGCCACTCAGCAGGCGGTTGATTGTAAGGGAAAAACTATGTCCAACATTGTCACTTTTGGGTCCGGTAATACAACCGGTAATTACCAGCTGACGGGAGCACTCAATATGGGCACTGGCGGGACAGTTACGCACAACCAAGGTACTCTCGATACCAATGGGCAAACCTGCTCGTGGGGACTATTTAACTCCAATAACTCAAACACTAGAAGTTTAACGCTTGGCAACTCGAACATAACGATTACTGGTACAGGCACGTCCTGGACTACAGCCACTACTACTGGTCTTACTCTGAATGCGGGCGGCTCAACCATCACTTTAACCGGCAGCACCGGTGCATTTGCCGGTGGTGTGGCGACTTATAATAACATTGTATATGCCCCTACGGTGGTTCAAACCATGTCGCTTGGTTCTACCAATGCTGGCACAACCACCTGTGCTAACTTCACTTTTACGTCTTCAATCGCAGCCAAAACCGAAGTTTTGAACATACTATCCAACCTGACCGTCACCAATACCCTGACCCTGGCTGGTAATTCCACTACCAACCGTCTATTGGTTCAATCTAGCACCGTTGGGACTAGTCGTACGCTTACCGCCGCCGCCATTTCGCTGACAAACCTCGATTTTATAGATACTACCGGGGCGGGGTTGCCCGGGAATGCCGCCTGGACCGGAACCTCGCTGGGAGATGGTCAAGGCAATTCCAACATCACATTCGATACACCGGCTACGCAAACACGTTCTGGCGCCGGTGGCAGCTGGTCGACAGCCGGTAACTGGACTAGCCGCGTGCCATTACCTCAAGATAATGTGATCATCAACGGTAGCGCGTCCGGTACCATCACAGCTGACATGCCGCGTTGGGGGAAGGATATCAATTTCACGGGCTTTACTGGCACCATTAGCTTTACGATTGGTGCCAATATCTTCGGTAACCTGATAGCGACCAATAATTTCAGCATTAGCGGCAACTTTTCCAGCAACTTTCGGGGTCGCGGCGCCCAGACTATCACATCGGGCGGTAAGCGTTTCCCCGAAGCTTGGAATTTCCTGGCGCCAGGCGGCAGTTATACCCTTCAGGATAACTACTCGATTGATACTGGCGCGTCGGGCGGGATAACTTTAAGTAACGGCACCTTCGATGCTAATGGGTTTAATGTGAGGTGCGGGAGTTTCACTTCAACTACCACTGACACCCGCACTCTCAATATGGGCACGGGCAAATGGATGATTACCGGTAATGGCACAATCTGGAATGTAGCTACTTCTGGTATTACGGTTAGTGCAGCCTTAGCTAGCATTTATGTGTCGGATGTTTCGGCCACGTCGAAAACCCTTAGCCTGGGTACTGCAATCTATGGCAATATATATATTGCCGGCGGTGGTACCGGTGCGGTCATATTCTTCGATAGCTCACCAACAATTGCCAATATCTTTATCCAGGGTGGTCCTAAGACGCTGCAGTTTAAGTCTGGTCAAACCAAAACGATCACAGGCTCGATAGTTACACTGGGCACCCCCGCCAATCCCATTACCGTCAATGCTGTCACCGGTGGCTCGGCCGCCACCGTCGCTCTTGGCACTTCCGGCACCTGGAGCTCTAGCTACAATTCCATTACTGACATCACCGTCACCGGTACCCGCACACCAGTCTTGGCCTATCACGGCACGCTATCGAACACCTCGGGCATCACATCGAGCACGATTAGACCTTCTGCTATTAACCACACCTCCGCCACCACCAGATCTGCTTCTGCCACCCGCACCTTATCTTCAACCAGAACGGGGGCGAACTAGTGGCGCGCTATTTTGTCGGCAGCGGCACCAACTGGAGCTCGACCGCATCATGGTCAGATTCTGATGGTGGTAGCTCTGGTTTCTCCGTCCCGACTTCAGCTGACGATGTGTTTTTCACTGCCTCTTCACCCGGCAACTGCACTATCGACGTAGCCTCCAATTGTCGTTCAATTAACTGCACTGGGTTTACACATATTCTGGCAATGGCTTCGGGAGGTATCACCCTAGCCATTGGCGATTCCACCCCAGGTGCTTCCAACATTGCTCTGAAATTTGTGGCAGGTATGACATATACAGCTGGTGGTACTATTTCCTTCTTATCAACCTCCTCAACTGTCCAAGCAGTCGATTTTGCCAACCAAACATCTAGCGGCCCGGTGAATTTTAACGGGGCGGGCGGTTCATGGCAGCTCACTGGTACCTTCAACTCAGGTGGCCAAACAGTTGTGCTAACTCTGGGTACACTAGATACTAATGGTCAGACTTGCTCTTGGGGACAGTTCGCCTCCAACAATGCCAACACGCGCACGCTGACGCTTGGCAACTCACTGATCACACTTAACGGCACAGGTTCCAACCAAATCCGATCCGATAATCTCACGGTCACAGCCAACACGGCTATCCTCACATTCACGGGGACCTACTCGGGGAACAATACAATACAGCCAGTGACCAGTGCGCTAAACTTGAATGGCGCATCAGTCGTGTTCTCTGGGGCCGGTACGCCCAAGCTCTTGAATAACAACCTGACAGTCGCAAACTTTACGAGAACGGGTACCAACGTCAAGACAGACAGTCTAATTCTCGGGATCAACACCCTGACTGTTACAGGTACGCTGACAATTACTGGCAACTCGACCACCAACAGGTTGCTTGTCCAGAGCGACACTGTCGGTACGTCACGTACCCTCAACGCGGCTGCCATTTCGCTGACAAACGTGGACTTTCAGGACATCACCGGAGCTGGCCTGCCAGCCAATGCTGCTTGGACGGGTACGTCGCTAGGGGATGCTCAAGGAAATTCGAACATCACGTTTGATGCCCCAGTTACGCAGACCTACGTTGGCGGAACCAATAACTGGTCGAGTGCCGCTGCCTGGACTTCACGCGTGCCGCTGCCCCAGGATGACGTCATCATCAACACAACCACGGCTGGGACCCTGACGGGAGATATGCCGAGGCTTGGAAAGAACGTCAACTTCACCGACTTTACCAGAACCTTCACTATGTCCGGTGGCGGCGGCATTACGAACTTCTTCTTTGGCTCTTTGACCCTATCATCGGCAATGACCTTCGGCGGGAACATTTCAGTCCAACTTAGCGGCCGCTCGAACTACACCATGACAAGCGCCGGAAAGACCATGCCAAGAGCGTTCATAGTCGCCGCACCGGGTGGTACTTATGCGCTACAAGACGATCTTGTCATTCCTGGCAATACTATAAGTATCACTTCAGGTACGTTTGACGCTAACGGCCATAACGTGACGGCTGTGGGCGAAACCACGTCCGGAGCCATAAACGGGACTACGATCAACATGGGCTCGGGGACTTGGAACTTGACTGGCACTAGTCAGTTTTGGGTTGTTGGCACGAACATCACAGTCAACGCTCAGACATCGACTATCAACTCCACCAACACCACGGCTTCGTCAAAGCAGTTCTCTGGTGCCGGCAAAACCTACAACAACCTCGTGATTGCTGGCGGCGGCATCGGAGCCGTTACTTTCACCGGTGCCAACACATTTGCTAACGTGACTATCCAGTCGCCCAAAACTGTTACCCTGACTAGTGCCATTACCCAAACCATCACTGGAGCCTTGACCGCCGTCGCCGACCCCACCAAGGTGATCACTATTAACTCATCGACGCCAGGTTCAAACGCCACCATTGCTCTCGGTTCAGGTACTTGGCAATCCGCCTACAACACCATCACAGATATCACTGTCACCGGTACCCGCAGGCCTGTCTTGGCTTACCACGGCACTCTCTCTAACACCACCGGCATCACCACCAGTACTGTGCGCCCCTCAGCCGTTGCTCACAGTTCAGCCTCAACCAGAGCAGTCTCTGCCGCCCGCACAGTCGCATCAACTAGAACGGGAGCCAGCTAATGGCCACGCTTTACGCTAAAGCCGCTGGTGGTAACTGGTCTGCTGCCGGTACATGGTCTGCGACTGGTTCTGGTGGAGGTGATTCGGCCGGACCTCCAACGTCTGCCGACAATGTTATCTTTGAAGCCGGCTCAGGGAATGTAACTATCGACGCCTCGGGCGCTTGCCGCAGCCTAGACTGCACCGCTGGGACAGGCAATTATGCCGGCACACTCACACACAACACCACCTTTATATTAGACATTGGAGACGCTACGCCAGGCCCGGGCAACGTGGCTTGGAAGTTCACGGGAACATATACGCCAGTGAGTGCCACAAATTCTCTCTTGAGGTTCTCTTCGACATCGGCAACGGTACAGACGGTTGACTTTGGTGTAGGTACGACTACCGGGAACGTTCAGTTCCAAAGCGGTGGTTCGTGGCAACTAACCCGGGCTTGGACGTCTACCGCTACTTCGACCACCACTCTCAGCAGTGGAACCCTTGATTTAAATAATCAGACAATTTCTTGGGGACTATTCAATACCAATAACTCAAACAACCGAACGATTGTATTTGGTACGGCTAATGTAACCATCACTGGTACTGGTACCTCGTTTAACATGGGAGCGATTACCGGTTTAACTTGTTCAGCGGCTTCTTCAACCATCACCATAAGTGGGGCGGCCGCTACTTTTTCGGGCAGTGGCCAAGCCTATGGCACAGTCAACTTCACGGGGACCGGGCAGGCAGTTTTAACATCGGCAGCGACTGGCACAACCATATCTACCCTCACTCGCACCGGCACGGCCTCTAAACTAGACAGTCTTGCCCTTAGTACCACGGTGACTTGTACTAATATCACTTTTGCGGGCAATAGCGTGACAAACCGTATTAGCGTGGTCAACGGCACGGTCGGCAGCGCCAGATATATCATTTACACTAACACCCCGTCGATCTCCAATTGCGACTTTCAGGACATTTTCTTTTATAAGGAGAGTAACTTTAATGCCGGCGACAATATCTTAAGGCCCCATTGCTCTAGGGTGGAAATCTCAAGTGGCGGCTGGAGCGCCAACTCTAACAACTCTACTGCCAATGCTGCTGCCAGTAGCGCCTTTAGCTCTAACTTTGCTTGGGAAGGAAATTATTCTTTCCAGGTTGTAACTGATACGGCCAGAGCCACTGAAGGCGCTTGGCAATATGTGTTGGGCGCAAGCCAAGGCCTGCCCGATGGCGCGTCGGGTACAACCTACACGTATTCAACATATATCCTGGCTCCGGCCGGCACACCCATCACTTTGGCGGGAGTAGACTTTGGGGCTAACGGTGCCGTCTACACTTCCAGTGGTACTGCTACCGGAGGGTGGGATCGGTACTCAATTACTTTAACGATGGGCAATACTCCCCACCCGACGCTCGGCAATGCCCTGCAGGTAGGAGTCAAGGTCAATGGCACCCTAGCAACTACGTTTTATATCGATGGTTCTATGCTTGAAAAGGCTAATTCGGCCTCAACGTGGGTGGTTGGGGGCACTACGGCAACCCCTCTCGATCTATCGGCGGTGACGGGGCTCTCTGGTGACGGCAACGGCAATGCCGGCACTAAATTTACCACCCCAGTTACAAGGTATATGGTTTCGGCAGCTGCTCTTAACGGATCATACTTAAGACTGAATGGCTTAACTACAGGTGAAGCCACCGCCCCTGACTCAGCTGCCCTATCCATTACCGGCTCGATTGATATAAGGGTGAGGGTCGCTCTAGATAACTGGACCAATCCTGCGGCCGTTCAGTACTTAGCAGCAAAGTACGCCTCGACCTCAACCTGCTCCTATGCTTTTTACGTTGATACGGCGGGTAACTTCAATCTTAGAACTAGCGCCAACGGTTCAACCCTCCGCACTGCCACTTCAACGGTGGTAAATGGTATTACTAATGGAGCAACTATGTGGGTACGGGCAACCAGAGACAGCACTACCGGCACGGTGCAGTTCTTCACCGCCGCTGATTCCGCCAGCGTTCCGAGTGTCTGGACGCAGCTAGGCGCAAACATATCGACCACGATTGAGGGCTTGTTTGATGGCACACAGCTACTGGAAATCGGTAACGGCGGCGGTACTTCCAACTGGGCAACGGGTAACATTTACCGAGTCGTAGTTTTAAACGGTATTGCCGGGACAACAGCCTTTGATGCCAACTTTACGACGCAGTCGGCCGGTACAGCCTCGTTCACCGAAAGCTCTACGAACGCCGCCACAGTGACAGTCAAAAATCCAAACATTACTTGGGCCAGTACTAACTCGTGGTCGGCTTCATCGGGAGGGTCAAGTGGAGCCAGTATCCCCTTAATCCACGACGCGGTAAATATTAACGCCGCATCAGTCGGCTCAACCAGTATGACCATCACTGTGGATCAAGTAAGAATCGGTAAAGATATTGATTTTTCGGCCGTTAAAAATAGACCCACACTAAGCTTCAACGCCGGTGGTGCCGTGACAGTTGGGGGCAACTGGAACCAGACCGGAACAACGAATGGGACGTACAACAACGTAGTTATTTATAACGGACGCGGAGGCATCCAAACCCTCACCACAGGCGGCGTTATTGCTCCCCCTTGCCAAATTCAAGCCGGCATAGGTAGCTATAAATTAATGGATAATATGACCCTCACCAGTGCAACGGGCGTAAACAGTTTGGGAACGGGAGAACTTAATTTAAATGGGTTCGCTCTTACTACCCCGCTTTTTAACGGTAATAATGGACAAACCAAAGTTTTGACCTTTAATAATGGCAAAATTATCATCACTGGGTTGGGGATTGGTGTTAATGGTACGCCATACACCCTGAGTGCTACTGCTACAACTATCGGCCCATCAGCGGGACAGATTGTCGTCGGGGATAAGGCGGCAGTCACACCGCATCAATTATCTTGGGGCAATAATGTTTATACTAATATCGACCTCATCATAGGCCGCTCAACACCGGCGTTTACGTTCAACCAGTCGCCGACGTTTAGGAATGTGGTTATAGACGTGAACACCATTTCCGTTCAAGCCGGTCAAACCTTCACAGTTACGGGGTACATGACTACAATCGGGCGATCTAGTTCACCCATTACGATCAGTTCCGCTACTCCGGGCACGCCCGTTATATTTGCGCTCGGTGCTACCGGTATTTGGTCACAAACTAATAATGTTCTAACCGATATCACCGTGACTGGCAATATCCCCGTGGCAGCTCATCGTGGCACTAACGTTTCGGGCAACACGGGCTTCAATTTCTCCGCCATTCGGCCGAACAGCGTAACCCGCAGCGTGATAGGAGTCACGAGGGCACGCGCTAACGCCAGAACTTTAGCCTCTACCAGAACGGGGGCCAGCTGATGGCTACGCTCTACGCTAAAGCAGCTGGTGGCAATTGGAGTGCCGCTAGTACATGGTCTAACGTCTCGTCGGCTGGGGGTGATTCGTCTGGCCCACCCACGACTGCTGATGACGTTATTTTCGAAACAGGCAGTGGCAACGTCACAATAGACATTAACTCGGCTTGCCGTTCCTTGGACTGTACCTCTGGAACGGGTGACTACGGGGGCGTTCTGACCCATAGTGATTCCACCCTACTTAACATGGGTGATGCCACGGCGGGAACTGGTAACGTAATCCTGAAGTTTTCTAACGCCATGACCTATACACTGGGGGTCAATAAGTCGGCCCAGGTCTTGCTTAGGACAACCGCTGCTACCCCCCAAGTGGTTGACACTAAGGGCAAGACCATGCCCAATACTGTTACCTTCGGGTCGGGGAGCGTGACCGGAAGCTACCAATTGACGAGTGCATTAAATACTAACTCAACGGGTACTGTCACACTGACCCAAGGTACGCTCGACACCAATGGCCAAACACTTTCGTTGGGCAATTTTAACTCGAATAACACCAATACAAGGACTTTGACCATTACAAATTCAGCTATCACAATCACAGGCGCCGGTACTTCATGGCAATCTCAGAACTCAAGCGGGATGACGCTCAATGCTGCGAGTTCAACGATTACTTGCTCAGGGGCAGCCGTCACCTTTCGAGGGGGCAATACCGCAGTTACTTACGGGACCGTGATCTTTTCTGGCTCTGGCATAGTGACCATGGGCGACAATAACGCGACTAACCCAACGTACACAAACCTTACCCGTACGGGTACGACCGCCAAGACTGACTCAATATCATGGGGTCACTCCTCCGTTACTATCACGAACACCTTTACTGCTACTGGTAACTCGCTGACAAATAGACTGCTCGTGCAGGCTAACACCCTTGGAGCCGCAACCACGATTACAGCTGGGGCCATTTCGCTGACTAACGCCGACTTTCAAGACATCACGGGTGCTGGTCTGCCCGGTAACGCGGCCTGGACGGGAACTTCGCTCGGAGATGCTTTAGGCAATTCGAATATTACTTTCACTGTTAACGCCGGTACATCTAATGGCGGCAACGGCGTCAATCGTTACTGGGTAGCAACGACCGGCGGTAACTGGAGTAACACTACTTCATGGTCAACTTCAGATGGCGGTGCCTCAGGTGCAACGGTGCCTTTGGCGCAGGACGATGTGTTCTTTACCGCCAATTCGATTACTTCAACTGGAAGGACGATCACCGGTGACATGCCCCGTAAAGGTCGGCATGTGAATTTCTCGGCTATTGCTAATAATCCAACTCTTGCGCCTAACCTTGATTCCACCTTTTACGGCAACTTAACTCTAGGAGCCATGACTGCAGACGCTGCAGTAATCAACTGGGTGCTTCGGGGGAGGGGCAGCCAAACTCTAACCACGAACGGCATGCGTTTGGGTTTAGGCTGGCGGCCGCAGGTGGCATCTGGCGGCGGAACCTATACTCTACAAGACAATCTGACTTTTGCCCCCGCCTCTGGGGCGACGTCCTCTTCCGTTACCGCCTCGGCGGGAACCTTCGATACTAACAGCAAAACCGTCACTGTCTGCCAGTTTACCTGTACGGGCGGAACGTTCAACTTGGGAAGCTCGAATATCATTTTGAACTGTAACCGTGATGCCATTAGCATCGTCAATGTTACGAGCGGTACTGTGAATGCTAGCTCAGCGACTTTTACGATATCTCCAGGATCAGCTGTAGCAACTATGACTTTTGCGCCGAACGGAACCACTTTTGGTACAGTGACATATGATTCCAACTCTACGGCTACCCTGACAGTCACGGGAGCGAATACCTATAACCGCCTCCTTATCGGGGGAAGTGCCAAAACTATTAACTTAAGTCCGAACGTTACTCAGACCATTCAGACGTCTTTCACTTCGGTTGGGATCTCAACTAAGGTTTTGACTATCAAATCTAATGTTGGTGGTACTGCTGCCACCATCGCTCTCGGCTCCTCGGGCACCTGGGTATCGAGTTATAACTCCATCCAAGACATCACGGTTACCGGTACCCGTACACCCGTCTTGGCCTACCATGGTACCAATGTTTCTGGTAACACTGGCTTTGACTTTACTACCAAGCGTCCCTCAGCCACGACTCACACTAGCGCTACTACCCGATCGCTATCTGCCACTCGCACGGTTGCCTCAGCTAGAACGGGAGCTAGCTAATGGGCTTAAGCGGCGTAATTACGCTGTGGTGACCTGAGGTCAAGCACCCTTGAGGGCACAGGGTGGGATATCTTCGCAGGTGGGGCAAGCGTAGGCAAATCGACGAACACCGTAGCCGGCTCTGGGCCAGCCAGCTTAAGATTGTCCTGTGGTAGATAATTCGGGAAGGCGTCAAAGTTATACTTCGGCCTGCGGTTGACCATCCAAATCAATAGCACCGAGAATTCATAGAGACCGATGATCGGCAGCGCAATCACAAATTGGGTAATTGGGTCGTAGGTAAAGGGCAAAATGACGGCAATAATTAGGCTGCCCACGATCACGTAGCGTTGGAACTTCAATAATTTGCGCGGCTTGATCGGGGTAATCCAATTGACGGACAGCAGCAGCAGGGGCAGCTGGAAAATGAGAGCAAATGTTACCAACATGTTGATAATAAAGGCGAGGTACTCCGTACCCGAGATGAGTGGATTTAAAAAGTGGCTGTTATAGCTCGAAAAGAAGTGCAAACTCATTGGTAACACCACAAACCAAGCGAACGCCATGCCGGCTAGCATCAACGTAAACGAGAGCAAGACAAGCAAGCTTAGATGTCGGCCATGGATTTTCCGTTCAAAAGCCGGGTCGATAAAACGGACAAGATGATACAGAATTGCCGGGATTGCAGCCATCAACCCAACCGCCAAACTAATCTTCACGTAGAAATCAAACCCGCCGCTCGGAGAAGTATAAAAAAGTGGCTGAGCAATCGGCTGGTTTAGTACCTTAGTCAGTGGTAAACGAAAGAAATAGCCAGCTCCAGCGCCTCCCAGAAAAACTAAAGCTGTCCAGAATAGCCTGCGCCGAAATTCTTGAACATGGGTGTAAAACGGACTGGCAACGCCCTTGCTCATGGAAGTCTAGGACTTGGGCTTTTCGTCTTTGCTTGGCTCATCGACATCACCGGTAAAGCCCTTACGAACTTCCTTAACAGATTGGCCAATACCCCTGGCCAGCTCTGGCAATTTTTTACCACCGAAGAGAACCAGGACAATAACCAGAATTATGACTAGTGCTTCGATCTTTCCCAAAACTCTACTCCACTTTAATGCTAGTTTTTAGCATACCACTCACCCGCTAAAACACAAGCGTGATCAGCTAATCCAATGTCATCGGCCGGCGCAAGGCACTAAACAGCCGCCAGACAAATTGCTTGGCCTCCTTTAGGTTGAGCAAATAGCAAGGGATGAGATAAACCAGAGCGCCGATTATGACGATGGCGGCAAACTTGGGACCGACCACCAGGAATCCACGATCGATTTTATAAAGTGGCAGGACGCGCGCCACTAAAATGTAGATCGCACTGCCCATGATGGCATTTGCGATCAGCATCCTAAGCAATCCCTCGCCCAGCGGTTTTAGCCCGATGTTACCCAACCGCCGGCGCAAGATTATAAGGAGTAACGACACTTCGAAAGCTGCCACGATCGATTGGGCCAAGGCCAGTCCGGCCACTTGCATGTGCCGCGCCAAAATAATACTTAAAATGATATTGAGGCCGATCGCAAAAATACTGGTGAAAAGGGGTGTCTTGGTGTCCTGCATAGCGTAATAGACCCGCGCCACTAAGAAGAATAAACTCTGAAACAAAATTGTACCGGCAAAAAATCCCAGGGTACTGGCCGTGGTAGCGTTGCCGAATCCGAAGAGCAAGCGCACAATGTAGCCGCGCAACAAAATGGTTGCCGTAGCCGCCGGTAGAACCAAGAATAGAATCATCCGACCATTTAGCACAAAGTTCTCGACCACACCCGTCCGGTCCTTGGCGGCCGCACTAGACGCCAAGCTTGGGAAAGCGGCTGTAGCGATTGATGTCCCAAAAAGCACCAGGGGCACGTTCTTTAAATTATTGGCGTAGTAGTAGGCCGTGAGCGACCCAGCGGCTAGATGCGAGCCAATGATTGTTTCGACAGTGTAGTTGATTTGATCAATACCCTGATCAATTGAGCGCGGAATCATCAGGCGAATCACTCGGCCCACGCTGGTGCGACGCCACTTTAGCGTCCAGCGATACTTGTAGCCCAACCCGGTCAAGCCCAAAACCTGCATAATTACCTGCAAGGCCGCCCCCATCACCACCCCATAGGCCACACCATATATTCCGAAGCGAGGCGCGAGCGCCACAATGCCCACAATAATTCCGAGATTATAAAATATGCCGGCCGTAGCAAAAAACAAAAACCGGCCGAAAGCCTGGCTAACTGAGCCGACCACGCTTGAAATCGCAAACAAGAACGGCGTCACGAGCATGATCCTTGTCATGTTGACGGCGAGCAGATGGCGGTGGGCATCAAAGCCAGGCGTAATTAGTTTTACCAGCGGATGAGCAAAGATGAATAAAATTACACTCGCAAAAATAGTAATAAGAGCCAGATTATTAATGAGGCTGGAGGCAAGCTCCCAGGTCTGTTCCTTTTCGCCCTTATGCCAATGCTCACTTAGAATCGGGATGAGCGCCACAGCCAGAGCGCCGGAGACAAGCAGCGTAAAGAGCATATCGGGCAGGCGGAAGGCAGCTGTATACGCGTCGGTGACGGAACTCACACCGAAGTGGCTCGCGAGCAAGCGGTCGCGCAGTAGACCGAGCAGGCGGCTCGCCATAAAAGCGGCCCCGATTAAGACGGCGGCCGACCCCGTACTAATTCTTCTATTGGCGCGTTCTAGCAGTTTATTCACTTATGCCATTATAGCGGCTAGCTAATCAGTTATTAAGGTATAATCTTGGTGAGACTGTAAGTCCATCAGGGAACCGATGGCGATGTTCTCATTGGAGCGGAGATTGCCAAGCTGCCAAGTGCCCAGCTGATCTCTCGCGAACCTGGAAGCGGGGCGCCGAGTTGTGGCCGCCAGCCAGGGCCCTTTGACAAAGAAGGAGCCATGCGCATAAAGTTACGCCGTTACGAGCGGCCCCTATCGGACTACACCAAAGACTACGGTCGCGAGCTTGGCTACGACGTCTACATGTACGACCGGCGCAAGGGCTACAACCGGCTCTATCTGCCCGTCCCGAGTTATCAACCGCGCATCAGTCGCCATTTTGCGGCCTGGGCGCGCGGCGCCGTTACTTGGAAACAGGTGTTATCTGAGCTCGGCTGGCAAGGTCGTCAAAGTGGCGACAAGCTTGTAGCACTGTGCCCAGCCCACAGCGAGAAAACGCCGTCCGTTACAATGTGGCCGAACAGTCGGTTCTTCTGCCACGGCTGTAACCAGCAAGGCGACGTGGTCGACTTCGTGATCTTTGCGGCCGAACGGCTGCGTGAAGAGGGTCGGCTGGAACCATCCAAGCTGCGAACGACCCACGACATCAAACGCTTCTTCCGTGAATTGGCGCTTGCCAATTCCCACCAGACTTCGACTGCGGGTTGAGGTCTGGCCCGCGCAATTATCTAAGTGGCTTACTCTTCGCTATTAAGCTCTCTCTAAGTTCCAGGAATTTAGAAATGTCATCACCAGTATCGTAAACATCGGCCGAGACGGTGTGGGTACCTTCATAGTGGTACTGAATTACTCTGTCATCATCAAAAATCCAAAAATCGCCGTCAGGTAACCACCTCTGGCCGAGTTCGTCCTGATCGACCAGGCGAATGTCTTCGCCGGTCGCCTGTGCCAAGACCCGCTTATACCCTTCAATTTCCCATTCAATGTAAGGTGAATACGGCCGCTCCACCACATGAACTCGCGTCTTCTTAACCTGCAATTGACCGTAGGCCAGTTGCCACTCATTCGGCCCATCGGCCAGCATCAGTTCAAGAGACTTTTTGTGCTCTCCCGCTAGCCAGGCATCTAGTGATGGGCAGGCATCGAGCTCGTAGTAGTCTTGTAAAACTTCCGTTTTAAAAGCTCCGTGCCTGGTGGCATGTAAAAATTGATTGAATATACCCTGCCGCTCTTCCTCGGAAATAGGAAGGGTGATCATGCCGCAGTTGGGCGGGAGCGCCGGGCCGGCATGCCCATGCCCTTTTCGATATCCTTGAAAAGCTTCTCCAGCTCCTCACCTTCAATGGTTTCTTCTTTGATTAACTTATCGGCAATTTTAGTGAGCATCGGTCGATGAGCAGTGATGACCTCTTCGGAGCGCCGGCTGGCCTCCTCAATGTAATCGGCGATTTCTTCATCAATTACTTTTGCCACATCTTCGGAGTACTCACGCTGCTCGGCAAAGTCCCGCCCCAAAAACAGGCTGCGGCCCGAGCTAAAGACGCGATTCTTCAACTTCTTGCTCATGCCGTAATCTGTCACCATCCGGCGAGCCAAATCGGCCGCCTCGCGCAAATCATTCTCGGCTCCGGTGGTAATATTCTCCGCACCATAAACTATTTTTTCAGCCATCCGGCCACCTAGGGCCATGGCTAGGTCGTCCCGGAAGTCGGCCAAAGTGTACATATACTTGTCCTCGGTCGGGAGGCTCCAAGTGACGCCGCCAGCTCTCCCCCGCGACACGATCGAAATTTTATGCAGCGGATTAGTCCCGGGCAAGACATGCCCAACTAGGGCGTGCCCAGCTTCGTGGTAGGCTGTAATTGCCTTCTCCTTATCATTCATAATGTGGCTCTTGCGCTCTGGCCCTAACACCACCTTCTCCACGGCCTCGTGCAGTTCGCTCATACCAATCTTCTTCATATTGCGCCGGGCAGTTAAAATAGCAGCTTCGTTTGCGAGGTTCGAAAGGTCGGCACCGGAGAAACCCGGAGTTTTTGCGGCAATTTCGTCGAGATTAACTTCTGGCGCCAGCGGCTTCCCTTCGGTATGGACCGTAAGGATTGCAAAGCGATCTTTGCGATCAGGCAAATCCAGCGTCACCCGACGGTCAAAGCGGCCAGGACGCAGCAGGGCCGGATCAAGCACGTCGGGGCGGTTAGTCGCCGCCATCACAATGACGTTTGTACCTTGCTCGAAACCATCCATCTCAACCAAGATCTGGTTAAGAGTTTGCTCGCGCTCGTCGTGACCGCCACCCATGCCGGTACCACGCTGGCGACCGACGGCATCAATTTCATCGATGAAAACAATGCACGGCGCGTTCTTCTTAGCCCGCAGGAAGAGATCGCGCACCCGGCTGGCACCGACACCGACGAACATTTCCACAAATTCCGAACCAGAAATGCTAAAGAACGGCACGCCCGCTTCGCCGGCTACCGCTCGGGCGAGCAACGTCTTACCTGTTCCAGGTGGACCAAACAGCAGCACGCCCTTGGGAATCTTTGCCCCAAGCGACTCAAATTTGCTGGGATATTTCAAGAATTCCACCACCTCGGCCAACTCTTGTTTTGATTCCTCGGCACCCGCCACCTCGGCGAATGTCACCTTCTTGCGGTCGGCTGTAAACAATCTGGCCCGGCTCTTACCAAAACTCATGGCCTGGTTACTCGAACCCTGCGCCTGGCGCATCATGAAGTAGAAGAAGCCGATGATCACCAGAATCGGTAGTAGCGTTAATATAACGTCGAAGATACGACTGCCACCGCCGTCCGGATTCTTGGTAACCACGTTCACCTTGCTGTAATCTATACCGTAATCTTTAAGATTAGCCGAGCTTTCTTTAAATGTGATTTGCTTAGCCGCTCCAGATTCTTTAGGAGTGGCTGTCAACTTATCACCCGCCACCTCAATTTGCGAAATCTTGTTGGAATTAACCTCATCGATTAGCTGCGATAGCGATACATTCTGCGTCTTAGTGCTGGGCGTAGCCGAGGCCAGAAGTACGGAGATGCCCAGGAGGGCTAGGATAAAGATCAAAAAATTGCGTGTGCGTTTTTTCATATGATTCCTCTAATGTTTCATGCGTTTAGAACAAATAAGGAGATGTGCTCTCCTAAAATCCATTGCCACTTTATCATACCAGCCGCCGCCGCTTCAAACCATATGGCAAAAGAATAATTTGGTGGACTTGGTTTAAGCTTAAACGAAAAACCCGCCCCACGGGGGAGACGGGTGTCTCGCCGCGTGAAGCGGGATACTGATGGTCAGGCCACCGCCCAGGCACCAGCCATCTTGCCGAGGAAGGTGAAGGAGATGGCCTCCTGGTCTCTCGGTACGAGCTCGGTTGGGAGGGACCGCCGGACCTCGTTGGTGATCGCATTGATCCGGTCGCGCAGGTTGACAATCCGGTCGGGCCACTCGTAGGTCACAATCGTGCCAAGGAGCGGCGTCGTGACCTCGGCGTCGTCGGGGTCGTAGGGGATGAGGACGAGGTCGATGAACGCGTCCGGGTCGGCTCCATACTTGGTTCGCTCACCCGTTGCGGGATCGATTGCGTCCATGTAGCCGGCCACGCTCTGCTTGACGTCCCGCCTGAAGCGGGCCTTGTCGGTGGAGTCGAAGAAACCTCGTGGGTAGTACATGGTAACTGCGGGCATCGCTGCCCCCTTTCTGTCAAGACGGTCACCCGTCATCCACACTAAGAACGGAGGAATAATAGCATAAGAACCATAATATGTCAATAGAAGCATATTATGTTCCTACAGATAAAAACACGTATATACCGGCCCAACAAAGCCAAATTATTACTGGTGGCAGCGGGTGGATTTGAACCACCGACCAAAGGCTTATGAGTCCTCTGCTCTACCACTGAGCTACGCTGCCTCGCCTCTTCCGAATTGTAAACAGCTATCGCTTGGTTTACAATTCGCTCCCCTAAAGTAGAGCTATTGGAAAAAATTGAGCCCGCATGATAGCGGACTCTCGCAGACTAAGCCAGAATTCTTGGTAGCGGGGGGTGGAATTGCACCACCGACCTCCGGGTTATGAGCCCGACGAGCTACTACTGCTCCACCCCGCGACGCGCTTAGTAGTATAGGTTCTAACCGTTTTAAGATCAAGATTTAGACTTTAGCCGAACAGAAAGCTCAGCCACTGACGAAAGTTGGATTGAGGAGCCGGCTTGGGCATGCTCACGGGTGCCTGCTGCGATTTGGCCTGTGTGCCGGGAAGGATAATGACGTTTTCGCCCGGTTGCTGCAGGCCCAACTTAGCGCGGGCCTCCTTTTCGGCAAACTCCGGGGTTTGATAATAGGTAATTTGGTAACGCAACTGATCGTTCTGAGCTTTCAGCACAGCGTTTTCCTGCTCCACTGTGGCAATCTGCAATTTCAGGTCGTAATTACGACGCACCGTAGAAATCAGATTGCCAAAAAGGTAGACCGAAAAGATCAGCCCTAGACCGTAATAAAGAATCGACTTCCAGCGCATAACACCCCTATTTTACGCTAATGCTTCTCAGGCACGCCAGCCCGGTAGCTAAAGCCGAGTAGAATCGCGAGCAACACCCAGAGCAACGGGTACAAGTTATCGACCTCTAGGCCAAAGTGGAGGGCGAGCATCAAAGCCGCCGCCGGCAGTGCCCACGCCTCACTCGCAAACGCGGACCAAAGTGGCCGCATCAAGAAAATGACAAGACCAAGCAGCATTAGACCACCCACCAAGCCGAGCTCGGCTAGACTCTGCAAATAAAAATTGTGGACACTAACGGAAGGATTGATTTCGCCAGCGGTTTCGCGCAGTGCTATTAGTGGATACGTGCCCGCTCCCAGGCCTATAACGGGATGTGCTCTCCAAACATCAAGAGCCTCCCGCGCATAACGAGTGCGGTCGCGCAGACTGACCCTCGCCGCCTTTTGCCCGGCCGGGCGCACTAAACTCCATCCCAGCGCTGCAATTAAGATTAGGGCAGCCACTAGGTAGAGCGTTTTGGTCTGCCGGGCCCGCAAAAATCTAATCCCAAGCACAGCAAGTAGAGCGATCAAGGCAATTTTTGAGCCAGTTAAAATCAAGCCGACAAAGCTAAAACCCAAAGAAATTAGGAAGAAGCGCTGGCCATGCAAAAACAAGGCAAGTGAAATGATTACGCCAACCGCTAAAAAGACCGCCGCTGGGTTGGGCCAGAAAAAGGTACCGCCAAACCGCCCGACATGCTGCAGCCTGCTAACCACCGCCCAGAAGCCAAAAGCGCCATTTATAATCGCAAAGGCTCGCATCCACCACTCCGGTTTTAATTGCATGGCCAAAATGAAGAAAAGGTAGCTCACGAGCAGAAGCACTGTCCAGGCCAAGCTATTCAGTCGGCTAGGCGACCATAGGCATGAAAGCAAACCCCAGCCAAGTAGCAGCCCTGCACCAGCAATCAGCCGATTGTTCGGCAATGATAAGTAGCCCTGTCGCCACAACCACGCTCCCAGCCCGATTACAGCCAATACGTAGAACCAGGCCAGGCCGAATTGCCGTAGCCAAATGGCAGACAGCGGCAAGCTTGCTAGGGCAAGTGCCAAGGTCGAAACATTTAAGGAGCCCTTGGCGCGGGCCGCGGACTCCTTAAAAAATGAACTGGCTTGTTGTTTACTCAAGATCTACTGCGGGCTTGGTATCAACATTTGTAAGTTGGCGTTTGACATTGTACTTGGTGGTATCGGCCGAGTTTGCGCAACTGCCGGTACGTGATTTACTGCTGCAAGCCGTAGCTTCGACGCCGTTATGGTTCTTGATCGCTGCACCACCGTAGTACGGGTATGGATTGTAGTAGCCAATCTGAACCTCCACGAAGTCGGTCTGCACCCGGCCGCTGTTAACAGTGAGACGATATTGAATGTCTTTCACTTCGTCCGCGTGGTAGTAGGGCAAGCAAAGGAAGTTGTAGTAGTTTTTGTATGTGCCCGATAGATTGCCCCGCGTCGAACCGAGTACTCGCAGCTGGTTTGTAGCTACCGATCGTCCTGTAATGGCAAAGGTAACGTTAGCATGAGTTTGACCGCCTGACACATCCTGCATGTAGAAGCAGGCGCTATTGCTGCCGGTGTATCCCCAGTTGTAGGCGTAATCGGAGCTTCCTTCCCAGAAATACGGGCCAAACCAAGCCTTAACCGGTCCGGCAGTAGCCGGGCCGCTCTTCCAGGCGTAGTTGGTTTGATAAGGATCATAGCTATTTTCCAGTACCAAACTACCATTCGGATCATGGCAGATATAGTAATTAGCTTTGCAAACTGTCGGGTTGGTATAGGCTTTTTGACTAGTTTTACCATTATTGTAGGAAGTGTAACTTTCCTGTAGTTGGAAAGAGTAATACTGGTCGCCCGTACCACCAGCATGAGTGAGAAATACTACCACAGCACCAACCCCAGCTACCGCCACAGCCATTAGGCCGAGCAGCCACTTCGAAGTTTTTAGCTTGCTCTCCAGCACCCGGTGATGGTTAGCGTGCTCAATATGATCGGGCGACAAAGGGCTTTCGGAAGGTCCCATTTTTACTCCTTATTATTCTTCTTATGCTTAATGATGCTGTATGCCCTGGCTAGTGTCAAGCTTTGGTTACCATGGGTTTACCCACCGACTGACTAGCTCGAGGACGTTTGTACAAAAACCAGTGAGCGCCGTAAACCGCTAAAGCTAAGGCCACAAGAATAATTGTAAGATCGAGAAATTTCACGCTTAGATCATGGGAAATCGCGCCAACCAAGTGGCCTACGGTCGGGCCCAGCGGCTGTGCCTGGTCGTTAAGCTTAAAGTTGGCGTTTGCCAAGCCCGGTAATTTGGTCACACCAAAAGCCAGAACCGCAAACCACGTGGCAGGGATAATCAGCGCGGCGAGCAAGTGGCCAAACTTTTTCAATCGGTAACTGACAAAACCGAGACCAATCAGTAGCGCCAAAGCTGCAAATAGCGCATAGTTCTTGCCCACTTCGAACTTGCGAATCACTGGGCGCGCGGGCGAATCAGTAGGTGTGAGAATCACTTGCTGATCAAACTGATTGGCCGGTATATCGAGGCCGGCAGCTCGAGCCCGGTCCGCCAGGTCACTAAAGTTGATTACAGCCGGTGCGGCAGCTCCAGCTTTATAAAACTGTTCCATCTGCGTTAAGGCCGGCTCCACGTGCTGCCTGATGGCCTCAGGTGTGATAACGGTTTTGAGCTTGTCGGTAATTTGCGCCTGCCCAGCCGCGGTGGCCGCACCGTGAGCGCCGATTTGTTCCGGCAGCAATCGCGCCAGGTCACTATAAAGGTTAGTCTGCTGAGCCTTACTCTCCAAATAACTGGAGCTAAGTAGTGTCCGATCTAATACAAAACTAGTTGAGACAGCTATGATCGAAATAGTCAGGAGCGAGCCAAGCAGTCCGGCTAAAAATCGCATGTCATAATCATAGTTCTTAGGCTCCAGATTGTAAAACTGGTGGGCCCGGATGGATTCGAACCATCGACCAACACCTTATAAGAGTGCCGCTCTACCGCTGAGCTACAGGCCCACACCTCTTGGATTGTAAGGTTTAGGTAGCCGCTTTAGCAACTCGGGCTGTGCGTAGCTAAGCAGCTACTCCCAGGTAAACAGGCGCGCCGCTATAAAGAACGAGATGACGCCCCATACCGCCAGACCCAGTACATCGCTGCGAACGGCCCAGAGGTTAACTCCTTCATTGGAAACACGATGCATGGCGTCGGATAGATAAGTTAGCGGCAAGTAGTTAGTGATTGTGTGCAGCCAGTGCGGCAAGGAGTCACGCGGGAAAAAGACGCCGGAAAGGAACATCTGCGGAAAAGCAATTAGGTTTGCGATTGGAGCAGCTTGATTTTCGTCCCGGGCCCGTCCGGCCACCATGAAGCCCATGGCCAGAAATGTAGCCGTTCCGATGAGCGCTAGCACCAGCAAGTTCCAAAGGCTGCCAATTAAATGCAGATGGAAAATAGCGAGCCCCAATCCTACCAATACCACAACCTGCAACATGCCAATGATCAAGCGGGCGATTGACTCACCGAAAAGGAAGTAAGACGGATGGATCGGTGTTGCCTGAAGACGGCGCAGCTGCCCGGTAGATTTAAACGATACAAAGGCAAAGGCAATGCTGATAATCCCAAGCTGCATGATGCTCATGGCCACAATCCCAGGAATGAGGAAATCGATGTAGGTCAAGTTTCTGACTTTCACGCCGGTGGTTTTAAGGGCAATCACCTGCGGCGCCTGAGTGATGACAGCGTTCATCTGGTTGGCGATTTGGGACAAAATCAGTCCAGCCGTCTGCCCAGTTTGGGCCCGCGCCTCATTATAATAAGCTTGGATGGTATTACTGCTCTTAGCCTGAGCTTGCGTCACAGCGCCAAAACTACTTGGAATAATCAGCTGCAGGTCGGCCTTACCCTTACCGAGTTCATCACGAGCCGCCTGTTCGGATACAACCTTGACCTTAAAGGCTTGGATCTTTTTGACCTGGCTCACGAATTGGTTGGCCAGAGGCGACTGCGAATGGTTTGTGACATCAATGCCGATTGAACCGCCACCGCCAAAATTCAACACCCCAAAGATGAGAATGAAGATGACTGGGATGAACAGCGTGAAAAAAACGGCCGTACGATTGCGGAAATACATTTTCACCGAAGCTCCGGTTAAACTCATGAGAGCCCGCACCGCCCGATTTTTAATTTTGAGCGTCAGAGGATTGAGGGATGATCGGCTCATCACCTGCCGGCGCAAAGCACCTAGGATCAAAATTCCGGCAAGTATGGCAATTAATACACGCATCTTATTCCCTCAAGCCGTGACCGGTTAAATCAATAAAAACATCTTCCAGAGTGGCCGGCGCCACCATCCGCTTGGGCTTAAAGCCGCGGCCGAGCAATTGCGTCACCAAATTTTGCGGCGTATCAAGGGCGATGATCTTACCCTCATCCATAATGGCTACACGGTCGCACAAAACCTCAGCCTCATCCATGTAATGTGTTGTCAGTAGGATGGTGACGCCAGAGGCACGAATCTCTTGAATTAGCTCCCATAAGTTGCGGCGTGCCTGCGGATCAAGACCAGTAGTCGGTTCGTCTAGGAAGATGGCAATGGGCTTATTAACCAGCGCGGCGGCAATGCTGAAACGTTGGCGCTGACCACCCGATAAACTCTTCACATATGATTTGGCCTTTTCGCTCAAGCCAACCTGCTTAAGCAGGGCGTGAGGATGTACGGTCCGTGCATATAGGCTGCCAAACAAGTTCAGGAGTTCCACTAAACTCAGTCGGTCAAAGAAGGCGGATGATTGCAGCTGCACACCAATTAATTCTTTGACGCGATATCTCTCTTTGGCGACATTATGACCGTCAAGGGAAACTTCCCCCTCACCGATTGGCCGCATGCCTTCGATCATTTCAAGCGTAGTGGTTTTGCCGGCGCCGTTCGGTCCCAAAATACCAAAAACCTCGCCGCGCTTAACTTCGAAACTAACGCCCTTCACAGCTTCGAAGTCGCCATATTTCTTTTTGAGATTATGAACTTGTAGAATTGAGCCGGTTTGCACTGCCATAGCCTTACAAGCATAGCGCAGTCACCTGAACGACGACAACCACAAACTAAAAGCCCCCGGCTAGCGGGAGCTCTTAGCTATCAAGATCGATATTAGGCCTTTTTCAGGATCGGCAAGCCAGTGCGGGCGTTTTCCACCACCTGGTAGCCAGCCGGCATTTCGTCGACGGCGCCGGGGCGCTCGTCACGGGCAAAAAAGTAAATACGCTGGACGCGGCCACCCTTGAGGTTGACGTCCTTCATGTGCAGATAATAAGTCTGCCCCTTTGAGTTAGTGTGCGCGTAGGCCATTTATGGTCCCTCACTTAATCGTAATTACCAGGTTAGCTAACCTAAAGAAGCTTGTCAACCTGATTCTCAGATAAAGACGAATTTAGGGCTGCTGAAGCCACCGCCTGGCCCAGGAGCGGGATGTCAAAGTATTTGCCGGTATTACACAGGGTTATCGTCACTATATCAGGTAAGCATAAGTGGTATAATGGGCCCTAATGGCCCTAAAGGTTAAAGTTAGTAATCATCGCCATACTGGCCGTTTGTTGCCGCATGAGCATACATCCTATGCGTTGCTGAGCTTTATCCTATTGCTCTTGGGCGTCTTTTTAATGACCTACACCAAGGCAGTAAGTGCCGATCCGCCGCCAGTGTCTGGTAATATCACGATTTCAGGGGCGGTCATGGGGCCGCCGCCGTCTCAGCCAGCCGTGATTGTAAATCCCCAAGATGGGCAGCATTTCACTGCAAACCCCGTGACGGTGAGCGGTACTTGCCCCCACGGCACGACCGTAAAGATTTTCAAAAATAACGTGCTCGCGGGCTCTGTGATTTGCCAATCTGACGATGCGTTTAATCTGTTAATCGACCTTTTCTTTGGCCAAAACGATCTGGTGGCGCATGATTATAGCGTGACTGATTTGGTGGGACCAGATTCGGGCGTAGTGACAGTGTATTTGGACCAACCCGTAAGTGTAGCCCCACCCATAAACGTGGCTTCACCGGCATTGCTTAGCCAGCTTTACATTAAGAGTGATACGGCCATTTATCGCGGCGCCTTTCCTGGCCAAGTGATTAGTTGGCCGGCCGAGATCGTCGGCGGCACACCGCCGTATGCCGTAAGCGTTACATGGGGAGACGGTCAATCTTCACTGATTAGCCGGGCAGTGGCGGGTGTATTTAAGGCTGAGCACACCTACAAGCTTGGTGGTAATTACCGTGTTATCTTCAAGGTGACGGATGCGGCGGGCAATGCGGCCTATTTGCAGCTCGTTGCAGTGGTAAATAGCAGCGTGGATACTCCCACCGCCACCACGAAGCCGACTTTCCCGGAGCGAAGCAGCCTGATTTTAACCTGGCCACTCTACTCATTAGCCGTTTTTATGGTGGGAAGCTTCGGTCTGGGTGGGCGCTACGCAATGTGGCGTATGGCCAAGCTGCACTACATAAAGAAGCAAGCATGAGCTTTAACAAATAAAGTATAAGTTAGCCTAGCCATCTCCAGCTCTCTGACCGGGTGGTGAAGCGATTTCACAAGATTGAAAACGGATGTAACAAATGTATCGGCACCACTCTTATTAAAATCAAACTTGTAGTGACACTAGTTTGAATCAGTAATTTCGCTTGGTACCGGAGAGTGCTATCTTGCGAGCAATCAGCTGAATAGCAGCATCGAGGCCGGCGAAGCAAATCATAATGTCAAATTTCTTGTGCTAGAGTTGGTTCTTGCGCTAGTATAGGTCTAACTAAGTTGGATCGGCTATGAATATGGACACAATCGCTCCGAGGCGAAACAAGAATAACTCAATGATTAAAAAAGTCGTTGTAGCGCTGGTACTGCTGGTAGTAATCGTTTTTTTGGCCGGATTTGGCCGCAGCTGGCTGGCTGGCCGGGCCGTGAAATCAGGCCAGTATCAAGCGCTTTTTCTCACCAACGGCCAAGTGTACTTTGGGCATCTTAAAGATGTGACCGACCGCTACGTGCAATTGAGGGACATTTATTACCTGCAAGTTCAACAACAGGTACAACCAGGCAACAATCAAAGCAGCCAGCAGCCCCAGGTATCCCTCGCCAAGCTCGGCAGCGAGCTCCACGGACCGGAAGATGTCATGTACGTCGCCCAAAATCAAGTGCTCTTCTGGGAAAACCTCAAAAACGACGGTAAAGTCGTGACTGCGATCAAGAGTTACCAGTCCAGCCACAAGTAATTCCCTTTTTGACTCCCATCATCTCTAGCATTACCATTAAGAAGTAATGCTAGGTAAAACAGGCCGTAGTTTATTTCGCAGGCTACTTCTGGTGGCTCTTTTGCCGATGCTGGTAATCAATGCTCTTTGGCTGGCCCTGAGCCAGTCAGGCCACTCACTGATTGAGGCGGGAGTTCTCACTTTAATTGGGGGTGTTGTGGTAACGGCTGGCGCGGCCGCAGTTTCGAAGCGGTTTTCGACGCCACTCAAGACGCTCAGGGATGGCGCGATGAAAATCGGCAGCGGCTTTCTTGATTATAAAATTCCCCTACGAGGCAACGGGGAGCTGGGCGAGCTGGCCAAAACTCTTAATGACATGGGCGATAGCTTGAACGCTATGATGGCGCACACTAGATTTGAGAACCAAGCACTGGCCGCCGAAAGCAGCAAGCTGGCGGCTGTCTTAAACAGCATCTCCGACGGCGTGGTTGCGATTGACCACCAGCAAAACATAGTGCTTGCAAACCAAGCGGCGGCGAACCTTGTCGGCAGCCTGCCGCAGGTGCTCGCCGGAGCCAACGTCAACCAAGCTTTCCGTTGGACTGATGGCATAAACGAGCTGTCCCTAAATTCCAATACCACCGGCGTTAATTATCACGCCGACATCCGCTTGCCCAACCCCCAGGGGCAATTCACCTGGATTGACGTAGTGACTGCCAAAATTGCAGATGACCCCAGCGGCATCGACCTCATTATTACTATTCAGGACAAAACTAAGAGCCACGAGCTTGAGACCATGAAGCTAGACTTTGTTTCCATGGCGGCGCATGAGCTTAGAACACCTCTCACCGCCATTCGAGGTTACTTGAGTCTCGTGCAAGAAACGTCCAATTTGCCAGCAGCTGATCAGGAATACTTGGAACGGGCGGCCATTAGCGCTAACCGCCTAGCCGCGCTGATTAACAATATGCTGAACGTCTCAAAAATCGAAAGAGGCGGTTTGAATTTGGCGGTTGAGCGGATTGACTGGGCCGCGATTGCCTCTGGGCTAATCGAAGATTATAAGGTCCGGGCTCGTGATAGGCAGATCAACTTGAACTATGACGGCCCAACTACTGGATTGTTCACCAGGGGCGACGAGCTAGCTCTCACCGAGGTACTTGGTAACCTGCTTTCGAATGCCGTTCAGTACACTGAGACCAGCGGCAACATTATTGTGACTGTGGCGTTGGACCACGATCACATCGTTACGCGCGTAACCGATACCGGGCGCGGTATTCCGGCAAGCGCCCTGCCCCAACTTTTCACTAAGTTTTATCGCGCCGGTGGACCCAAGGAGAGCGGCACCAAGGGCACGGGACTCGGATTGTACATTTCTAAAACCATCATTGAGCAGCATGGTGGCAAAATTTGGGTTGATTCGCGTGAAGGGCTGGGCTCTACCTTCACCTTCACTCTGCCGGTCTACACCGGCCCCGCGACAGGAGATACAAATACAATAAGGACAAAGCATGGCTGGATTGCAAAAAGTCCTACTCGTTGAAGATGACACCTTCATCCGCGACATGTACATGACGGTTTTAACCAAGGCCGGCTACAAAGTCGAGCGCGCCATCGACGCTACGGAAGCACTAAATAAGGCAGCGGCTTTCGGGCCAGAAATTATTTTGCTAGATATTATGATTCCGGAAAAATCGGGCTTGGAACTTTTGAAAATTTTCCGCAGCGAACCTAAATACCGCAGCCAACACGCCAAAATCATTATTGTAACCAACATTGCCCGCGAGGAGTCGGCCGAGCAAGCTCGCGTCAATCAAGCCGACGGCTATATCGTGAAAGCAGACATCATGCCCAAGGAGTTGATTGCCCTCCTCAAACAACTTGACCCGCCCGACTAAATGCGCCTTTCAAATAAACGCACTAAGTAGATCAGCAAATAACCGACCAAGGCGTACACCAGCATCGCAAACAGCGTCGCCACTTCAAGTTGGGCTAGGCCATAGTTGGTGCGAATATTAAACGCACCAAAAAATGGGCTGGCCAAAAAATACGACACATTGTAAATAAAACGCACGAAAACACTACCACTTGAGGCGCCAAACAGTCTAAGCAGCAACCTGAATGCTAAAAGCAATTCCACCAGCACGGTCAAGAAATAGACTAACTGGCTGGCTTCCCCACCCCGTCCTCGCACTGGACGTTCGACTACTTCAGGCATAATTTCCTCCCAGCCCGATATTAAAGCAGACTTTGCTCTGATCTTATTCGGTCAAAATAACTAATTTAGCTTTTCTTCAGACCAGTGGCCCAGAGAGCTGCCCCGAAAGCAGCCACAGCCACCAGCAGCGACAGCCCTGCCGAATCAGGTGCCACTACCGGAGATTTGTAGCTGTAAACATATTTACTTTCCTCGGGTACCGGCTGAGCTTCACCGCCCATTTGAGCATGGTTCGCAAGATAACTGCTTACGCACCTGGCTTGTACAATTGAATCGGCGTGCGAGGCACAAGCCGCCTGGGCTTGGGCATAAACTTGCCCTGTGCCGGAGCTGCTCGAGGCAGCCACAGCCCGCTTATAGCTGTCGGTGAGTTCAATAGTGGCCGAAGCGCTAGTATGATTTGCAGCAAAGCTTTGGAGTTCACTTAAAGCGGCCTTAGTGTCGCCATTCCCCTGGTCTGTCTGAGTAGCTTGTTGTTTTAAACGCACCACTTGCTGCTTATTCCGGCTGATTTCGACCAACGCTAACAGCACCGCCACCACGGCCACAACGAGTAAAAATTTGGGTAATGCGCGTTTCACTTTTCTAAGACTAGAATGCGAGCGGGCAACTTGTCAAAGTCACAGCCTACAATCCGTTGGCGCCTGATGACCTGAAACTACCGTATTAATCCAATTCACGGTGTCATGGAAACTTTCAAACATGGTGTTGTAATGAGTGGCCTTGGGATAGGTCTGGAGATGTACTGATCCGCTGCGATGAAGACACAGCCGACCAAGCGCCGCCGTTTGCTGAATTGGCAAAACCACATTGTCGAGCGCGCCAACGTTTATAAGCTTAGCCGTCTTGGTGCTTTGATCAGCAGTAATATTGGCCGTGAGCTCGTCTGCCAGAGTGGGACTGAAAGCGGCAATATTATTATTTGCGAGCGCTTGCAAGAAATCTCCCGAATAAAGGGTGCTCGAAACGCGGCCCCAATAACCAATGAGTGTATCGATACAGTGGGCTGAGACGTTTTGGCCCAAGTCGGGCTGCCACTTTGGCGTAAGAATGCGACTTATCGGGTAATTCTGGTGATAGTAGTCGGCGTAGCTTGCAAGCACAAATGGACCGAACCAATTAATATTGGCCCCTCGCACCACGTCCCGCCAGGTTTCCGACACGTCCGTCACCGGGCCGAAACCCACCACTCCCTTAAGCCCAAGGTCGGGAGCATAATCAGCTGCAATTTTATCGGCCCAAAAAACTGCATGACCACCCTGAGAATAGCCCATCAGGACAATTTGTTGAGTGTTGATCTGGTCGGCAGTCTGAGGCAACCGCATAAGTGCTCGCACGCTATCTAGCACCGCCCGGCCCTCTAGCTGCCCTACCATGTAGTGGTGCATGCGAGTGGCGTCATCCATACCCTCGTAGTCGGTCATGACCACGGCGAAACCTTGTGAAGCATAGGCAGCAAGATGTGAGGCGTAATTGGCCCAGTTGGCCTTGGCCGGGTTTTCGAGGCTCGCCGCACACTGATCGCCAATGCCAGTTGTACCAGGTGCGAAACCAATAATAGGCACCCTGCGACCCTCAGGCAGTTCCTGCGGCATAAAGACTTGCGCAACAAGAGATAATTGGTGGCCGTTTGGATCAAGCGATGTGTAATGGATGACTTGCCTTGACACGCCATACACTGGTTGAACCGTAGCGGCATAATTTTGTTTGATGAGAATGGCAGTCTCATTTTTATCTAAAAACTGCGGCGGATCCGTGCTCACTAGCAATCCTGTCTGAACCACCTGCTTTGCAGACGGCCGGTCGATGGTCTCTTTGGGGCGATGATAAGCCAACCAGGCAGCTGCTAAAACCACACCGACCACCACTAGCCTACTAATAAGACGCCGGCGCTCACGTTTAGTCATGTGATTTTCCTCGGCCCTAGATTCAGGCTCATGAGGTGCATATCGATGCGCTCGAATTCTCGGCTGACTTTATCTAATACAAACCCCCGCTTAGCATAATAGGATTGGAAATTGTGAGTCACCAACACCGCTCTGGTACAACCATATTCCCGAAAATAATCTAAAATCCGGTTTAATAGCAAACCGCCCAACCCTTGACTACGATGATGGGGCGCCGTATACAGCCAGTGGATTTGACCGGTGCGATCACCGGGCATATTCCCAATGACAAAACCATTCAACTGGCCACTTAGATGAACACCAAACATGGCTCGAGTCGGTCTAACCGAAGCCACTAAAAGTTTGGGGACTGTATTTTGATTAAGGACTCGGCGCTGATAGTAAGCGGGGAAATAATTAAAGTCCGTTTCAACGGCCTGTTTAAAGAGTCGTCGCAGACGCGGCACATGCGCCGGACGAATAGAATCTACTTGCGGAAGCATTGGCCTTAATCTAACACTTGCATAACAACTTTTAAAGGCAGTGGGGCAGGGCAACCAACCTGAGGCCCGGCCCCCAAATAACACAAAAAATATCGCCCCGGCCCCCCCCAACCCCCGAATAAAAATACGC
>CAZOQX010000001.1:0-82957 GCA_964582465.1 uncultured Candidatus Saccharibacteria bacterium | reverse complement strand
TTTTTCTTTTTTTTGGTTTTTTTTTTGTATTTAATATAACATTGTAATAAATTTTTTTAAGGGGGGGGGTTGTCCAACCCTCTTGGTGGCCCGCCCCACTTTAGAACCAATTACTGTGCCGGCGGACAAGCCGTACCGGCATACTTCAAGTCGCCCTTGGCTCGATTGAGGTGCCCAGTAGAAGACGAGCTGCCGCTCAGGATGGCTGTTTCGTAGGCCACCAAGCGGTGGGGAGCTGCCTGCTGGAACCACAGAACTTCGGCCTCAGGGGGCTGGTGAAGCCTGTGGCCTATTCCCTTGCCTCCACTGGAACCATCAACCAAGAACCAAGTCCCGCTCGTGTAGGCCGCCGATTGCACGTGGACGTGGCCCGACAGCACCAGGGGAACACGCCCGACCAGATTTTCGGCCATGATTTTATCGTGCACGAGGACGATGTCGGGCGGAGCGGTCAGCCCTTCCACCTGGTGGCAGATAAGAGGCGCTACCTTGACCTGCTTGGCCTCGAACTCCGCCTGTGAGATGTGGCTGATCTCGCCCGGGGTGACAGGGTCACCCTTGCCGTAGATGGTCAACCCATCGATGGTCACAGCATTGCCATCAAGAACCACAACGTTTGGATCGGCCACTAGACTGTTCACGAAGCTAGTTGGATCGTGATTGCCCCGCACGTAAACATAGGGGGCGTCGAAGCTACCCGCGAATTCAACTGCGAAGTTGGCCAGATCCTCTTCGTGAGCTCCCTGGAAATCGTCATGAAGAGTGCTGTTCAGATCCCCCGTGTCCACCACGATGTCGAAGCTGCCATAATTACTCAGGTACTTCAGCAGATCCAAAACAGATGGGAACAGCCAGTGTACATCGGAGAGATGCAGCACCTTGATGCAACCGGCTTCACAGCCAGGCGGCGGACCCCCGGTGACCGGGTAATCGCTTTTAACCGGCTGGGTTATAGCCGCCGCATCAGCCCGCAGTTGCTCGAACTTGCCCGGCTGCATCAGCTGCCGCGCCTCTTGGAACGCAGCGTCAATTCGAAAGCGTTCCAGGGCCGTCTTGTCGTAGCCGGTCACTAGCCCTCCCAGGCTAATGCTCGCCCACGCAATCGGCGCGAGCAAGGCGAGGACGTAACTCCGACGGCGCCAGACAGCCTGCCTCGACCCTCGCGGCACCATTCGCAAGGGCAAGGCCCCAAAGAGGAGACCCACTACCTTGCGACCTTCAGCCCGCCTGGCGAACCACAGCGGGATCAATCCACTGATTAGCGCGCCGGCAAGCATGGTCTTAATCGCCCCGCGGGCATAGCTCGCCAAGTGGTCGAGCAACCCTTGCTCGATACCGGTCCGGCTGCTTTCCGCTGAGTCCAGAAATGGAGATTTGTTCCAATTCGGATTCGGTGCAATCGGACTCACGTCCACTTGCCAACCGGCCCAACCGGGATTAGTAGGCGCTGAACCAACCAGAATCGGCGTGGTCAGCTGCGAATTAGGCGCCCCGGGGTGAACCAGAATCTGACAGATGAACGGTCCGCAGGGGATGTGGTAAAACAATCCCCAAGCGTACAAGCTCATCAAGCCTCCGCCAGAAGTCACCGCCAGGATCAGGATGCAACGGGCCAGACACAAGCGCCAGGTACGTTTCATTTGGTTGTCAGGCCGAACTTGCCGCTCGGCTGCTGGGCTCGTCATTACTTCCCCCTTGGAATCGATACCCCACTGACATCATACGGCTTTTGCTTCAAAATATTTAGTTTACCCTTCGCGGTCGGGAGTGTTTCAATTACAATTTAAGTATGCGCCGTAATGCTAAAATCGGAACGGACTGGACACTGCTTGCGCTAGTGGTGCTCGCCGTTCTGTTTGCGATCGCTGCCGCGCTCAGTTTCTACTATTACGCCTCGAGTCAGGCCTTCAACAAACATCAATCCAGCCTGAAGAGCCAGTCGCTCGACCAGCAGATTAATAATGACAATGCGGCTTCGGACCACCAGCTTAATACCTTCGGATCGGACTACGATACTTTGAATCAAATCCTGCAAGATCAGCCCGGCGACTTATCCACCCCTAAGTAAAAAGCTTATGCTATTGACATTGTGCTTATGCTTTGTCATGATTAGGTCATGAGGTGCGCGCTGACATTTCCAACCACATACCCTGTGGTTGCGGCTGTCTCCGCACCAAATTGCACCATGTAGCCCCGCACAAGCGGGGTTATTTGATTCTACGACCACGGAGGAGAGAGTGACAACCGCCACTCAGACTCGCCAGCCCAAACGGCACAACGGTGAACGAGCCCTCTTCGATGTCTTCTGCGCCGCCGGTCTCGCGCCCGACTACGAGCCGACCCAGCTGAGCGGCGTGCCCTTCCGCCCGGACCTCAGGTTCCACGACCACCGCGGACCGATCTTCGAAGAGATCTACATGGTCCACCCGAGTCCGTCTGGTGGCGGGGGTGGCGCTGGCATCGTGGAGAAGGTTGCGAAATGTCGCGCCGCGGCTCGACTCGGCCATCGTGTCAACCTGACAGTCATCGCACCGGTCGAGGTGTGGCCCAGGCTGAGAGCGGCCCTCTTCGGAATCAATTTCCGGGTGACCTTCCTCACGCCGAAGGGCCTGAGACGGCTGCAGCGAGAGCCCAAGAAGGCCAAGCAACGGTATCCCCACCTCTTCTCTCCTCCCAGCCGCACTCG
Source organism: uncultured Candidatus Saccharibacteria bacterium (assembly GCA_964582465.1). Taxonomy (GTDB): domain Bacteria; phylum Patescibacteriota; class Saccharimonadia; order UBA4664; family CAZOQX01; genus CAZOQX01. Next base: position 80,271 of record CAZOQX010000001.1, on the reverse strand, counting down.
GACGCGGCAGCACCAAGCGGCGGCATAGGACCCTCCCCCTCTCCGTGCCGCGCGGGCCCGGTGACCACCTCGGTTACCGGGCCCGCACCCTTTTAAACTTTGAGTAACTTGTGATAAAGCCTTAGATGATCTCGAATTAATCGTGGGTGCAGAAAATGCGTCCGCACATACTCGTGAGCTGCCTCTCCCATCTTTACGCTCTTAGCTGGCGATTTAACCAGCTCGACGATGCGGTCAGCACACTCCTCCACCGAATTGACCAAGTAGCCAGTTTTGCCATCCCGAATCTGCAACTTGATGCCGCCAACGTTACCGCCGATAACAGGATGCCCCTTCCATAGGCCCTCTGTCACTGTCAAGCCAAAACCTTCGCGAGTTGATTTTTGTAGCAACACCTCGGAAAAAGTCTGGAAAGCATTCACCTCCACTTCGCCCACGCCAGTCAAATTAGTATACAGAAAAATGTCAGGATCGCCGGCTGCATAATCTTCAACTTCCTGATAAATCACCTGCCCCTCAGGGTCATCGCTTGCCATTGATCCTACCAGCGCGAGCTGTAGTTTCGGTACCTTCTTCTTAGCCAAGCGGTAAGCATCAATGACTCCTTTGGGATCCTTCCACGGGTCAAAACGCGATACTTGTGTGACGAGCGGTCGCTCGCTATCGATTCCCAAAGCTTGCATCATGGCAACAGCAAATTCGCGCCCGAGCGGTCGATTTTTCACGCTAAAGGCATCAATGGTCGGAGCGATAAAGTTCAGCTTCTGCTTGGGCAAGTCGTTATGTGCAAATTCGGGCATAGTAAAAATCAACTGATCGTAATGCTCAATAAAGGGCCGCACAAAATCCCACACGGCTCGGTTGGGAGTGGAAGTATCAATATGACAACGCCAAATGGTGTTCTTAAACTCGGCAAATTCTCCCACGGCTGCAGGTTGCGGATCGTGAATTTCGTAAACATCAGCGGAGATCTTCCTAAGCAAAGTGGCTGTGCGCTGGTTATGACCGAGATACAACGCCTTAGCAGTCTCCCCTAGTTCGTAGTCGGCACCCTGTAGCGCATTGTGAAAATTCTTAGTAACTTCAAAGAAGTCGTCACTGGCTGGCATAACGTGCCAATGTACCTTAATACCGAGCGAACGCATTAGAGGGATCATACTTTTAAAAATTTCGGCGACTCCCCCACCGTAAGGAGTGGCGTTTAGCATTACGACCTCGGCACCAGCCAGAGGTTTAGATAGTTTCACGACCTCGTTATAAAGCTTGGCTGGCAGAATTTCACGGTAGGCTTCGAATTCAAAAGTGCCTAGGGGCACCTCCTGCAGCTCCTTACGGCCAAATAACGCACCAAGATCAGCCTGTAGGATTTTGGGCAGTTGGCTGGCGAGCTCAGCAAGGTTCAGTCCGAAGTTGGCATTGCTCATTCCGCCATTTTAGTCACGCCAAAGCCCAGCGGTCAATCGGCCTTTGGCCAATAGTCTCCGAACTTTACTGAGCTGCCGGAGGAGTTTCGTGAGAATCGCGCAGAGGAATCTCGGGTACAAACAACATCACGACAAATGAAATCACGCCAATGAGAACGCCGATTTGGCATTTATACATTGCAGCGCACTCTTCCATAATTTTTGTACTGAGCTGGTTCACTTGCTTTGCACTCATAAAGCCTTTAGCATAAGCGTAATGGTAAAACTCCCTGACGAGCTTATTACTGAAGCTGAGCGAGAGGTTACGAGGTTTCGGTCCGCCTTTCCCCGCCTACCAAAGCATCGCGGCTTCGGACGCTTTTTGCGCATTCTTGGACCAGGTGTGATCACGGGGGCAGCCGACGACGACCCCTCGGGTATCGCCACCTATTCTCAGGCCGGGGCTCAATTCGGTTTCCACATGCCCTGGACCATGCTGTTTACCCTGCCCCTCATGACGGCCGTACAAGAAGCCTGCATGCGCATCGGCGCCGTCACGGGTAAGGGTCTAGCCGCCATTGTTCGCGAGAATTATTCCAAAAAAGTTCTGTACTTGGTAGTGTTGCTAGTAATAGCAGCAAACACATTTAATATCGGCTCAGACATCGGCGCCATGGCCGCAAGCGCCCACCTCGTACTGCCTCAACTCAGCTTCCCAGTGCTCGCGGTGAGCTTCGCCGTGTTAATCCTAGTGCTGGAGGTCCTGGTATCCTACCGAGCCTATGTGCGTGTCCTGAAATGGCTGGCTATGGCGCTCTTCTCCTATCTGATCACCGCCCTATTGGTCCAGGTGCCGTGGGGCCAGGCCCTTAAGTCGACGTTCGTGCCACACATCGAACTGAACAAGAGTTTTCTGTACATAATAGTCGCCATCTTCGGTACCACCATTTCACCTTACCTATTCTTCTGGGAAACCAGCAACGTCGTCGAGGATGAAATCGCCGAGCACCGTCTCCCCGAGCGCGGCGGCGTGCCGAAACTGACCAAGCCATATTTAAGAAAATTGCGAATTGATAATGCTGTCGGCATGATTTTTTCCAACGTCACAGCCTGGTTCATCATCGTAGTTGGTGCGGTCGTCTTGGGCGCGCACGGAATCACTAACATTAATTCCGCCGCCGATGCTGCTCGAGCTCTCGAACCGCTGGTACATAGCTTCCCCAACGCCGGCTACTTGGCTAAGCTCATCTTTGCCGTAGGCGTTGTGGGCATCGGACTACAGGCCGTACCTGTACTCGCCGGCTCATCCTCTTATGCCATCGCCGAGACCTTTAGCTGGCGCGAGGGACTGTTTCGTAAGTTTAAGCAAGCCCGTGGATTTTACTTCATCATCATTTTGGGCACACTAGCAGGATTATTGTTCAATTTTGTTGGCCTTGACCCAATTAAGGCCCTGGTTTTGACGGCCGTCTTTAATGGTGTGGCCGCCGTTCCTCTTATCTACCTGATCACACGAGTCTCCAGCCGCACCGATGTCATGGGTGAGCACTCAAGCAGTCGGCTATCAAAAATTTTGCTGTGGATTGCCTTTGGCGTCATGGCAGTTTTTGCCATTGCTCTAATTACTTCTTTCCTCTAATCCTCCAGTTTGGCGAGCTGGGCCAAGGCCTGCTTAAGGTTAACCCCGTCGCCTGAGGCTACCGGCCGCCACAAGTCTCCGACCTTCTTCAGGCGAGGCGCAATAGTTTTAATATTGAAAGCCGTCACATCCAATTTATTATTTACCTCTTCCCACTTAAGAGGGGTCGAAACCGGCGCGCCAGGTCTAGGCCTGACTGAGTAAACCGATGCCAAAGTTTGCCCGACCCGATTTTGCAAATAATCTAAATAGACCCGCTTCTGGCGCTTCGCTGGCATGCGTTCGATACTAGTAATTTTCGGCAGACGCCGGTTAACCAACGTGGCAATAATCTGCGCGAACTGTTTTGATTGATCGTAGGAATATTTAGCACCGAGCGGGACGAAGATATGTAGGCCAGTGGCGCCGGAAGTCTTGCAGTAATTTTCAATCTTCGCTTGCTCGAGCAATGTATGAACTGCTTGGGCGACTTCGACCACCGCTTTAAAATCAATGCCCTCAGGATCGAGGTCGATCACGCAAAAATCGGGTTTATCCAAATTGTCCAGTCGGCTTAGCCAGGGGTTAATTTCGATGCAACCAAGATTCGCCATGTAGACAAGCGTAGCCTCATCTTGGCAGACCAAATAATTAACATCGCGCTCCTCACTCTGCGAATGCATCAGCTCAGTCTTCACCCACTCTGGCGCCTGATCGGCCATGTCCTTCTGAAAAAAGCTATCCCCCTTTATGCCGTTGGGGTGGCGGTGCAACGACTCCGGCCGATCTTTCAAGTATGGCAAAATGTAATCGGCCACCTGCCGATAGTAGTTAATCAAGTCCCCCTTCGTGTAACCTTCATCGGTCCAATAAACCTTATCCAGGTGGGTGAGTCTTACCTTGCGCCCCGAGATAATAAGTTCGCTTGGGCTTTCCAGGGTTTCTCGAAACACCGGCTCGGTCTTGGGTAATTCGCGCCTAACCTTAGTAGCCGCCTTATCTTCCCGCAACCCAACGAAAATCGGTTGACGCATCTGCCCCTCGTCGGTCCATTCCGCAAAGCTAATTTCGCAAACCAGCTTTGGTTTCACCCAGTGGACCGGCGCATTGGTTTTAGGCCGGATCTTAAACGGCGACTTTTCTTGTTCAATACTCTTTAGTTTTTGGTAGAGCTCGGCCAAGAACTGCTCACTAAATCCCGAACCAGTATGACCAATGTAAACCAGCTCACCATGACTGTAGACACCCAAGACCAATGCTCCGAAATATTTGCGGCCGCCTCTGGGTTCGGTGAACCCGACGATGATCGCTTCTTGTCTCGCGTGCGCCTTAATTTTGAGCCATTCACCCGACCGCCTGCCTTCTCGATAAGGCGAATTGACGTCCTTGGCTATAACACCCTCCAGATTTTTGGCGATAGCGACCTGAAAGAACTCCGTTCCGCGCTCATAAACATTGTCGCTCGCCTTAACCATTTCCAGCTCGGGCGGCAAAACGGCCTGAAGAATTTGGCGCCTGCGCCAAAGCGGCAAACTACGCAAGTCGTGGCCCTCCAAATACAAGATATCGAAAACATAATAAACCAGCCGCCCACCGGCGCCACGCAAAAAGTTCTGAAGCAACTGAAAATCAGGTCGGCCGGACTCATCAACCACCACTACCTCACCATCCAAAACGGTTTGCAGCTTTAAGCTGGCTAGCTCAGTTGCAACCGTGGGAAACTTGGCATTAAACGACAGGTGATTGCGCGAGTAAAGTTCAACCTGACCATGGTCAACCTCAGCTACGGCGCGGTAGCCGTCCCATTTGATCTCAAACCACCAGTCCTCTCGGTCGAACGGTGCTGCCACAAGCTTCGCGAGCATGGGCTTAACCAGGTGCGGCATTTTGCTCTTGGGTGCATCGCTTAGATCTGGCACTTGGGGCTCTCGTAGCCATTTGTTGGCTGATTGGCTGATCTCCTCCATGGTGCGGCCGGTCCGGGCCGACCGATCTTTTTTGGTTATGTCGCTCCTTGAAGCAGATTGATCATCTTTTTTTACTAACAGCCAAGCATTTTCTTCTTTAGCATTCTTAATTTTCACCAGAGCGAACTCATTCTTCAGCTTCTGGCCATTCAAGATAAAAGTTATGTGACCCTTCTTAATCCCGTTCAGAATCGCCCGCTCACTTTCGGGTCGGCTTTTCGCCTCTAGCGCTTCAAATGTACCTTCGTCCCAGATCATCACGGTGCCAGCGCCATAGTTACCTTTTGGAATCACACCTTCAAAATCTTTATAGTCAAGAGGGTGGTCTTCAACCATCATGGCGAGGTGCTTGTCGGCCGGGTTTAATGAAGGCCCCTTGGGCACAGCCCAGCTTTTTAAGACTCCCCCCGCCTCCAACCTAAAATCATAGTGTAATCTAGAAGCCTGGTGCTTCTGCACTACAAACCGCAACTGTCCTCGACCCTGCGCCTGCCCACCAGCTGGCTCAGGCGTACGACCGAAATAACGCTTCGACTGGTATTTTTCTAGCGGCATGACTCAAGCATGCCACGGGTTTGAGACACCTCGCAATGGCGAAGTCGCCAAATTAATTAGAACCGTAGGGCTTTGGTGAAAGCGCTGAGCGCAGCTGGTAAACTAACAAGTCGCGCTCGCCCACTTTGGGCTCGTATTTAAACGCCTTATTGATAAGGCCAATCAAATATTGGCTCATGTCCACACCCATTAGACTATCCTGAATGGGGTAAACGTGCATGTGAAAATGAGGGATGAGAATACCGCTTTCTAGAATTACTGCCTTCTTTCCTCCAGCTATACGCATAACCGCCTTCTCAGTTCGGTAGAGCATATCGGCAAAGTAGCGAAAGTCGTCCTGGGGCAGTTCCGAGGCGGTTTCGTAATGTTTTTTCCAAATCACTAGCGTGTGGCCCTTGACTACCCAATCGGGATCGAGCACCACGATTATTCGGTCATCCTCAAATACTATATCTGGATTATCGGATTGGTATTGCAGGGCGCAAAAGGTGCATTCGCTTTGTTCCATAACAAGTATTATAGCAATAAGCTGCTTAAGATTTACGGCGGTTTGGTTTTTGCTTCTTAGGCTCAACTTTTTCGCGGAAAACTAATTCTCGCTTCGGTGTGCGCGTAACTTCCTGTTCGAGTGAAGCCTTGAGCGCGGCCATTAAATCACCCACCTGGACCGGGCGGGGTGCCTGCCCCAGCTTGGCCGGTTGTTTGCCCGCAAGTTTAGCCTCGATCACCTTCTCAAGCTCCTCAGTATAAGTATCATGGTAGTCCTCGGGGCTAAAGTTTTCCGTTAATTGATCGATTAGGGCCAGCGCCATCTGCACCTCGCGCCCCTTCGCCTCGTCACGAGCGGGCAAGTTCAAGCCAGATGGCGTGCGCAGTTCACTTTGAAAACGCATCTGCACTAGCGCCAGCACCTGGCCTTCGGGCTTGATTAGCGCCAAGTGCTCTCGATTGCGCAATACAAATTTAGCAATTGCGACCTTGTGCGACTGACCAAGCGCCTCGCGCAAAAGCGCGTAGGATTTAGCCGCCCCCTTTTCTGGCTCCAGGAAGTACGGCTTTTCGTAGTAAAGCGGGTCGATCTCCTCTTCCTGGACAAATTCAGTAATGTCGATCGTGCGCGTTTTCTTGGCGCTAGCGCGCTCAAAGTCCGCATCGTCAATTACGACATACTCGCCCTTTTGGTACTCGTAGCCCTTTACAATATCGACATAAGGCACTTCCTTGCCTTCATTCTGACAAACCCGCGAATACTTGATAGGACTCAAATCCTTTTTGTGCAGCAAAGAAAAATCGAGGCCTGTGCCACTCGTGGCGCTATAAAGCCGCACTGGGATATTAACGAGCCCGAAGCTGACGGAGCCTGTCCAGATGGAGCGCATTACTTGCCCTTCTTCTTTGGCACTTTAGCTCCGGCGCGGCGAGCCTGATTTAGGCCGGCCGCAACGGCTTGCTCTCGACTCTCATATTTATCGTCGTGCTTGTGCTCGTGCAGAGCTTTTCCGACTTTCTCTTGAGCTTTTTTGCTGTATTTAGACATGAAAAGTTCTCCTACCCGCTAAATTAGCTAGGCAGCCAAGTAATTTCTATAGGCAGATTAACAGCGTAAGCACCATCTCCTGAAATTTCGATTATTAATCCAAGTCTCAGGAGAGCCTAGCCGCTACCTTCCTTAAAGAAAGGCGGCAGCTAGGCTGGCAGATCGAGGCGTGAAGTCTCGCGGAGGAGGTCCTCGAAGGCTCCCGCCAGAAGCGGTCGTGAAACAAGATAGCCCTGCACGTGGGTGCAGCCCATGCGGCGAACCTGTCGCAACTGTTCCACCGTTTCGACGCCCTCGGCGATGACTTGCTGCCCCTCGTTGAGAGCCGTGTAGGTCTGCGTAAGAGCGTTTCGGTAGGCCTCCCGGCTATGGCCGAGGAGGTGGATCAGGAACTTGTCAATCTTAATGGCGTCGGCGCCCAGTTGAGCCTTCAGCAGTGAGGGCAAGTCGTGACGCTGGTCGTCAATGTAGACGGCGACCCCTTCCTCCTGAAAGCGTCTGACGCCTTCCTTCGCCTTGCCGTAATCTTTCACTGGCTGCCATTCGATCAGCTCGACGGCAAGCCAGCGGAGATCAACCCCGTGTTTGGTAGCCATCCGACGCAGGTGCCTGAGTGTTATTGCGGCCGCGAGCAACTGGGCGGGAATGATATTGACCGATAGAACAATCGGCCGGTCACGCCCTTCGTTAACTCTAGCCAGCACAGGGAAAGCTACATCGATAACGCTGCGAAACAGCTGTTGCAAATGAGCCGCAGCCTCATCATCATCCCCATAGAGCTGACTCAGATCGCCCTCACCATTACCTGACCTCACCGTGACTTCCGCGGACGTTATTTGGCCGGTAGCCAGCTCAACAATCGGCATAAACGCCAGCTCGTACTCCTTTTCCTGGATCATCCGCCAAAACTGGTGATTGTGATTGCGACGCCGCTGCAGTTCTACCTCAATCTCCGGAGACCACATGGCAAAACCCGGCTTCATTGGGCTTGATTTGGCCAACTTCTTCAGGGCTGAGTCGGCATGCGACATCATTTGTCTAGGGTCAAAGTTCCGTTCACCAGTCCAATCCCCGCCGATACTTGCAAGCAACATCAGATGAGTACTGACGATCCTCAGCAGCTCGGCAAAAGCTTCGCTTAAAGATCGCCCCAGCGCTCCGGCTTGCGGCTTGGTCACGTCCGAGTACAAAACAAGGAACTCGTCGCCACCCAGCCGCGCGAAAAATCCACCGCGGGTTTTAACATGTTTTTCGAGCAGGGTCACCAAGGACTCGAGCGCTTCATCGCCCGCTTCATAACCCAGAATGTCGTTAATGGGCTTGAAGTGGTCGAGGTCTAGCAAAAAGATTGCAAGCCCCCGCCCTATGCTCTGGCGGTACTGCCAGCCATGAAGAATGCGATTGACATAGCGTCGGTTCGGCGCGCCCGTCAGGGGGTCGTGGAAGGCTTCCTTGATCCAGTACACCAGCCGGCGGTTCTTCATAACCACGAACTGGTGTAGGTTCCGGATTTCGGTTTTAGCCTTCCCTAGCTCTGCCCGTAGCAAGCGAACCTCCATACCTCGCCGGAGGTACAACACCACCATCACGCTGACCGCCACGGCCAGCAGCATAACCAGCCCGACCATAACGATCACTTCTCACCTCCCGGGTTCTCAAGTTGCGCTTCTCACTAGATTGTCATACCGCCGGTTACGGGTGCAACCTTAACCAAAATAATGGCCCGCCGAATGGCGGGCGTAGCCGCAGCATTAGTGCCCCGTTTTCGGATCAAGCGGTCGGTAGGTTTTTTCCCGCCGGCGATCACATTTTTCGTGAATAACGTATTTATCGGTGCCCTTCGTGATAACCGATACTCCCTCTTCGGGTTTAATATATTGCTTACAAATGTAGCACTCTACCATCTACGCTCCCTTGTCACTCGACCGGAACTTTTTATCTTCGTCTTTGACCTTGCTCCAAGTTTTGATCAAATTTTGAACAGCCTGGTCTGTGGTTAGACCCTCGCCATCGGGAGTTTCTACCGCCTCTTTAATATCCTTGAACGTCACGTTGCGCGGATCACCCATATCGTCGTAAGGTAGCATGCAGCCACAAGTTAAACACATGATAAATTCCTTTAGTTACCACTAATTTCAACTTTACGGCCCCAGGCAATCAAGTCAAGCACGAGAGCTAAGCTTTTTGATTCGTGAGTTAATCTAAAATCTTTCTGTTATTTTAGGGTTTAGTTGTGACACCTCCTGTGTGAGTCAGACTAGAAATTTGATAGGTTTAACGGCAGTGGAAGAACCCAGAACAAACTTCTCCGAAACTGCTACTGATGGGAAGAGTCGGACTCGAAAATCCGCCGACCCAGAGCCCGAGCTCGCGACGGGCAAACAAGCTTTGCATGCCGAAGCTTATCGTTTGCTTGTCCAGGCTGTTTCCGACTATGCCATCTTCATGCTCGACCCAGAGGGAAATATTATGTCGTGGAATCAAGGCGCTGAGCATATTAAAGGCTACATGGCCAATGAAGTAATTGGCCGGCACTTCTCAATTTTCTACCCCGAAGAAGACATTGAAGCCAAGAAGCCCCAGCGTGAGTTGGAGCTCGCTAAACTCAACGGTCACGTTCGCGATGAAGATTGGCGCGTCCGTAAAAATGGCGAGCGTTTCTGGGCTAACGTTCTCATCACCGCCATATACGACAACGGACAATTGCTAGGCTTTGCGAAAGTCGCCCGAGATTTGACCGAACGCAAGCTGACAGAGGAAAAGATCCGCCGAGCCTATGGCGAGCTGGAAAAAATCGTCGAAGCAAGCGCCGCCTCAAACCGCGAACTGCAAAGCTTAACCGCTCAAATGGCTGGTCGCGAATATCGCATCAAAGAACTCGAAAACGAGGTTAAGCTGCTGAAGTTAAGGTTGGAGCTAGACCTTGGTTACAATGATGGGGCGAGTTCAGAGTTCGCCTAGACTACTAATAAAACTGTCAGACCACCAAAAGACATTGTAACGCTTTAGTATGTGTCGCATGCGTCGGTTCGCCGCTTGCGACACAGGCCTGTTAAGACTTAGGCGTAGGGCAGTCAAGATTTGCTCTGGGTCATTCGGCTCCACAAGCAAAGCCTCGCGCAATTGGTGAGCAGCACCGGCATGATGACTCAATATTAAATGCCCACTCGGGTTTGTAGCCAAGTACTCTTTGGCGATTAGGTTCATGCCGTCGGCCACTGGCGTCACTAATAATACCCCTGCCTCCAGATAAAACTGCCGGAGAGCCTCCGTACGTAAGTGGCCATACTCGAACGAAATCGGCTGCCAGCCGCTTGCGGCGTACTCACCATTGATCTGCGCAATCTGACTTTTCACAGCCTGACGCAGGTGCTGGTACTCGGGCACATCCTCGCGTGAGGGTATGAGTGTGAGCTTAAAAACGAACTTACCAGTGTAGTTCAGGTCGGCCGCGAGCAAGCGAATGGCAGCCAGTTGCTGCAAAATGCCCTTGGTATAATCCAGTCGCGATAAAGAGGCGATAATTTTTTTACCATCAGTTTCTCCAATTGATTCATAAAATCCGGCCAAGGCTTTGGGGTTCAAATTGAAGGCTTCGAAATCGATACCAATGGGGAAGGCAGCCAACCGCACCGTGCGATCACCTACCCGGACGAAATTTTCGCCTCCCTCTTCTTTAACCTCATGACCAAGCTCAGTTTCTAGGGCTTGGGCTAGGCGCGGCAAAAGATGCGCTGTTTGCAAGCCAATCACGTCTGCCCCCAGCAGACCCTCGAGCAATTCTGCTCGCTCGGTCACACGATCCAAATACTCAATATGCGCAAATGGTGTATGCAGGAAAAAGCCGATTTTGTTGGTGAGCCCACGCTCGCGCAACATCTGTGGTACCAACATCAGATGGTAATCATGCACCCAAATTAAATCATCCGGCAACACCTGAGCAGCAATGGCGTCAGCAAAAGCTTTATTGGCGGCCACATAATGATGATAGCTCGCCTGCGCTTTGTGCTGATGCAGCGGGGATTTAATGTTATGCAAAGTCGGCCAAAGCACCCGGTTGGCGTAAATATCGTAATAACCATGGTAAGTCTCGGGGTCAATGTGGATCGGCGCATAGCCTTCCGCTTCAAGAGCCCGAGTATAACGCACGCCATCATTTAAGTACCCGATCCAAAAAGCTTGGCGCTTTTTGTGCACCGGGAGCAGTGCTGTGGCCAAGCCGCCGTCGCTTTCGACCAACTTACCGTAGCGGACGCTAACGGGTAGGCGGTTGGACGCAATTATTAATCGCATGGTATTAAATCTACTTTACCGGCTATGTTTAATGATTGGGATTTCGACCAAAATTTAAGATTATTATGATGATTTTTCTAGCGACTCGGGCGTTTTACCAGGTTCAAAATCCAGAGCACAAGAATTGATGCAATAACGCTGCCCCGTTGGTTGAGGGCCGTCATCAAAGAGGTGGCCTAGGTGGCTACCACAATGCTTACAAACCACCTCGGTACGATGCATGCCGAAAGAGTGATCATCTTTAAGCTCGACCTTACCTGCTTCCACCACGTCGTAGAAACTCGGCCATCCTGAACCCGAGTGGTACTTAGTAGCTGAGTCAAACAATATGGCACCACAAGCTGCACATTTATACATCCCTTTGTCTTCCATGTCAACATATTTGCCCATAAACGGGCTCTCATTCTCGTGCTCGCGAAGCACTCTATACTGCTCCGATGTCAGCTTCTGACGCCAATAGGCTTCATCTTTGGATTTAAGATCTTCTGCCATATGCCCTACTACTTTCGGCTCTAGGAGCAGCTTGTCTTGCTTGATATCCGTAAGCACCTCCTTGGAGGCTTTTCGCTCTAGCTCAGCCAAGTCGAAACGCCTGGCCATTTCCTGATCAACAGCCTCTCCTTGACCATTAGCCACCATGTGCTCGTACCGCTCAACTTCGATTTCCGTCAGCTCGGCCGCTGCTTGCGTAATCATTTCGGCCGCGATGGCGTCTGCAATGCGCTGCAGGCATTTTTCTCGCTCTTCACCCTGCAATTGGTCCAAGCCAACTTCTTGCAGAATTTTTTCGCTAGTTTGCATCAGTAGACCGGCCTTTGCGGTTGACTCTCACCAGGATAGCTATCGCTATCAGACCGACTTGATTCAAATCTATCGCTCAAACGACTAAGCGCCTCGGGCACACGCCCTCTGGCTGCCTCGGCACCCATTCCAATCACCCGCCTACCTGCAAACCTAGCAACGACTCCGACCCCTGGGACGAGTGGCAGAGCCCCTTCGGCGGCACGGGCAGCCACATCGATGGCACGAACAGTGAGTTCTTCGGCTCTGCCAGATTCTACGGAACCTCTAAAAGACTCCGCCGCTCTTTCGGCTAAATTAGCCTTCACTCCACGCACTCTATCCATCATTGACCCGAACCGCGAGATCGGCTCGCCATATTCGGAGTTTTCAGGGCTTCTCATAGCCTTAATTCTACCCCCTTTAATCCCTTAATAACTGATTAAACTTCTCATGCAATTTAGCGAGCTTCGGATTAATTACGATCTGGCAATAGGCTTGCTCGGGATGATTCAAGTAGTAATTCCGATGATAGTCCTCCGCGGGGTAAAAAGCTTCGAGCTTTTTAACTTCTGTCGTGATCGGCCGCGGCCAGAGTTTCTGTGCGGCCTTGATCGAGTTTTTGATCACTTCTTGCTGAGATTCTTCTTGGTAAAGAATGATCGAGCGATATTGGCTGCCAACATCATTACCCTGTCGATTCGGTGTGGTTGGGTCGTGGGTGACCCAAAAAATGTCGAGAATGTCCGAGAGGCTAACTTGATCAGGTTTAAAGGTTAGACGAATAACTTCGGCGTGGCCGGTTTCACCCGTGGTCACCTGCTCATAGCCGGGATTGGGGATGTAGCCGCCGGCGTAGCCAGGCTCCACCCGCGTCACGCCAATAACCCGCTGGTAGACAGCCTCTGAGCACCAGAAGCAGCCGCTACCTAAAACTACCTGCTCACTATGCATGTAGAAATTGTAGCACTCAAAAAGGCCAGTCAGGCCTCTAATTACAGAAAATAAAGCGGGCCCCGAAGGGCCCTCGCTTTATTATTGGTTGTTGTCGGAGTCTTCTTTGGGACGGGCCTCGGACACACTGATTGCTCGACCATCGATTTCCTTGCCGTTCAAGAGTTCGATCGCTTTGTCGCCTTCCTCGTCGGTGGCCATTTCTACAAAGCCAAAACCCTTGGAACGCCCGGTCGCGCGGTCAGTGATGACCTTAGCAGATGTAACCGTGCCAGCTTCAGCAAAGGCCGCTTGCAGACTTTCGTCCGAAGTTGCCCAGGCCAAGCCTCCTACAAATAGATTTTTTGCCATACTGTTCCTGCTCAATGTTACTGGTTAGTTCGACCCTTCTTCGTGAACCTTGCGGCCGAAGAAACTACGCAAGATAGTATAGATGATTTATTACTAGAAAGATACAACAATATCTTAAGCGGCTCTCGAGCTGCTTAATTTAAAACTTAGTCAGCTGCTTCAGGCTTTGCGCATCATATCGAGCACAACTGCCACTACCATCACAACAACGGCCAGCCAAACCAGGCGTAGGCCAGATATAAGTGTGGCTAGCAATAACCCGAGGCCGAGGCCAAACAGGCTGTGCATCATGGCGTGCGGAGTGAAGCATTGCTTCATCTTCTCGTTCATTTTGGAGCCTTCATTACACTCTAAGCATAGCGCGCTCCAGCCAAACTACAACTAGGCAGACTGTAGGCGCACGACGAAGGTGGTACCTTGGCCGAGTTTACTTTGAACTTCAATCGAACCGCCATGCAAATCAGCAATTTTTTGGGCGATTGAGAGCCCTAAGCCATAGCCCTCGGTTTGCTTTTTTGACCGTGAAGCGTCAGACCTGTAGAACCGGTCAAAAATATGGGGTAAGTCAGCCGCTTTAATGCCATACCCTTCGTCAATCACTTTAAGATCAACGTGATGAGAATGTGCAACCGCCTGCAGGATAATCTTTTTCGATGGGTCACTGTATTTAATGGCGTTATCTAAAAGTACCACCATGAGCTCGATTAGGCTCTGCTCGTCGCCCTTAACCTGAACCTTCGGGATTTGGTCCTGAAGCTCCATCGATTTGGCGGCGAGCAGTGGACGAGCACGACTGATCGCTGCTGTGGCAACTTTTCTTAGGTCGGCCTGACCGTCTAGCAGTTGATTGTCTTGCCGCGCAAGTCGCAGCAGACCATCCGACAAGGCCCTGAGCTTTGCTACCTCCTCCAGATTACTCTTAAGCAACTGCTTTGCTTCCCCTTTAGTGAGCTGTTTGTCACGCAGGGCTACTTCAATTTCAGTCTGCATGGCGGTCAGCGGCGTGCGCAGTTCGTGCGAGGCATCAGCCGTAAAGCGGGATTGCGAGTCCAGGGCTTCTTCGATCGGATGAAGCGTCCGTCGGGCCAAGACGTAGCTCGTGGCACCGCCAATCAGGAGGATTATCAAGTTAAACAGCAGCAGGTCATTGCGTAAATGGGTGCGGCCCTCGCTTAGCTCGATTTCGCGCTGCGGCTGCGGACTGATAATACCGAATTGGGTAAAATAAACCACCGCTTGGTGATGAAAGCCACGATTTAGCTCATCGGCGGAAACACGGTAAAGAAAGAAGCTGAACCCCACCGAAAGCGCCATGATAATTGCCAGGTACCAAAGGGTAAGCCGCAATACGGCCGAGCGAATCACGCCTCCGCCACTCCGAGTTTATAGCCAAATCCGCGAATCGTTTGGATCAGCGCTGGCCCCTTGAACGGCTTGTCGATCTTATTACGCAAGTAGCCCATGTAAACTTCCACCGTGTTAGGCAAAACATCAGCGTCATAATCCCAGACGTGATTAATAATGTTCGATTTGGATAATACGCGGTTGGGGTTGCGCATCAAATACTCGAGCAGGGCATACTCTTTGCTCGAAAGGTCAATTTTGGTGCCGGCTCGAGTCACTTCATAATTGGTCGTATCAAGCGTCAGATCGTCTAGTTTCAAGACCGTGCCCAGTTCCTCCGGCGGCCGTCGTAGCAGGGCGCGACTACGCGCCAAGAGCTCTTCAAAGGCGAAGGGCTTAATCAAATAGTCGTCGGCACCGGCGTTCAGTCCGACCACCCGGTCGTGCACCTGGTCTTTCGCGGTCAGCATCAAAATCGGCGTATGCAAACCATTGGCCCGTACTTCCTTGCAAATATCGACGCCCTCAATCAACCCTGGCAACATGCGATCCAAAATGATTAAGTCGTGGTCGCCCGTAAGGGCGGAGCCTAGGCCTTCGTCGGCGTCAAACGCCACATCGACGGCATAGTTTTCTTGTTCCAGGCCGCGCTTGATCGCGCCAGCAATCTTATGCTCATCCTCTACTACTAAAACTCTCATACGTTAATTGTAAGGCCGTTTTTCTGAAAACCAGCTGAGAAACATTTAACTACTGACGATGTAGCCATCTTGATCCACGAGTACAGCCGTATCGTCGCCTAAGTTCTCGTCAAAATCCGGGCCATCATCACCCATTGAGGTTTCAATAAAATAGAGTTTTTGGCCGGGCGTGACCGTATATGCCTGGTTGCTATACCCCGATCTTTTGGCAGTGAGAGTAACCTTAATTGAACCGTCGGCCTGGGTCGCAGTTTGCATATCGAATCCATCCAGAGCTTGCTTGGCATCGGTAGAGGCTGTACCCGGAGCGATTAAGTAGGCGCTTGTGGCGTAATCGCTGTCAGATAGCTTAACCTTGTTTGTCGGCGCGGTGGACGGCGAAGTGGCGGCAGGCGCGGTGGCAACAGATATAGGGTTGGCCCTATGTCGGCCGAGCGCCAAAAACAATCCGCCAACTACGACCACACCGATGGCTGCAAAAAGGATGGGTTTTTTCATCATGTCACCAGTACATCACCGCAAACTGATAATAAGCTGAGGCTGCCGCAGACTACAACAATCCAGTGGAAGGTGATTAAATAGAGTAAGTCTTTTTAAGCTAGCTCTCAGTTAGCTTTTCTAAGCTTTAGCTAAATAAGGAAATACTTTGAGATTCTTCGCTTATATTGACCCAGGTACTGGTAGTTTTATCTTGCAAGCCGTTTTCGGAGCCATCGCGGGAGTAGCCTTTGCGGTTCGAAAGAATATTCGACATCTATTTGCAAAGTTGAGAAGGAAATCCGACGTTGAAAAGCGGGACAACTAAGGCGGGGGCCGATGCCGCCTCGTTTCGTGATAATCGCGGCTTTGTTTATTGGGCAGATGGACAGGTCTTCCGGCAGATTAACATGAGCGGACAGGCCTCCTATGATCGCCTGATGTCGAGCGGTTTATACAACTCCCTGACACGGGCGGGTCTCCTGATCCCCCACCGCGAGATCACCCCTCACCAGGCTTCGGCCTACAAAGCCATCCGGCCTGAACCACTAGCCTTTATCTCTTACCCTTACGAGTGGTCGTTCTCACAGCTCAAGGATGCAGCTCTAGCTACCATCAAAATTCAGAAATCGGCGCTAGAGCACGGGCTCACTCTGCGCGACGCGAGCGCGTACAACATTCAGTTTATTCAAGGTACTCCGCATCTGATTGATACCTTATCTTTCGAACCCTACGAAGTCGGCCGGCCCTGGCAGGCCTATCGCCAATTCTGCCAGCATTTCTTGGCGCCACTCGCTCTCGTGAGTTACGTCGATCCTGGCTTACAACAATTACTAAAAATCCACATCGACGGCATCCCCTTGCCGCTTGCTACCAAGCTCTTGCCGGCCCGTAGCGCCATCCACACCGGCATCGCCGTTCACCTCAAGCTACACGCCCGTCTCCAGCGTAGCCACGAAGGTAGCACCAACACGCCACAACGCCGCATTAGTATGTCCTCGCTCTCTGGAGTCATCGACAGCCTAGAGCGAACAGTGCGCGCACTCAAGCCGCCAATCGGCCGCACGCAGTGGAGTAACTACTACAATGAGACTAATTACAGTCAGGCCGCCTTTGAAGCCAAGAAAGCGATCGTTAGCCAGTACATTAAGCGCACAAAACCTGCGCGCGTCCTCGACCTTGGCGCCAACAATGGAGTCTTCAGCCGCCTGGCTGGGGCTGAACCACTAACTATCAGCACGGACATGGACCCACTCGCCGTCGAGCAAAATTATTTGGAAAGCAAATCTCGCGGCGAAACCAACCTACTGCCGCTGGTCATCGACCTGACTAACCCTAGCCCGGCCATTGGCTGGGCGAACCGCGAACGGCAAAGCTTCGCTGAGCGCGCACAGGCGGATCTTATTTTAGCCCTAGCTCTAGTTCACCATTTGGCCATCGCTTCAAACATTCCGCTTGGGCTTATCGCTGATCTCTTTAAAGATTTAGCACCGAACCTCATTATTGAATTTGTACCCAAGTCCGATTCTCAAGTGAAGCGGCTGCTTGCAACCCGGGAGGATATTTTCGACGATTACACTCAGACCGGATTCGAAGCAGCCTTCGGGCAATCATTCGAGATTACGAGTCGGCACGTAGTTAAAGATTCCGACCGCATCATTTACCTTATGAAACGAAAGAAATGAAAAACCGGCTCCACACCAAGCCCTTTGGCTGGTTAATCCTCCCCGCCTCGATCTTGATGGTATATCTGGTGCCGCTACTGACCAACTTCTTAAAAAATCGCTCGGAAGTGGCCGTACAGGCCTTAGTGCTACCCCTGCTGTTTGCTAGCATCGCGACCGGGCTCATCTACGTATTTTTTAGGCCTTTATTCCGCCGCGACCCCTTAGCGGCCTACATCGGATCCCTTCTTGTGGCTGTGCTTTTAAGTACAAATTACGAAGCGAGGTTAAGCAGTGCTTACGCCGGCCTCACCGCTCTAGTCCCACTCCCCGACCTAGGTAAGTGGCAGGGAACAGTCTTTAGCATTATCTTTCTGGCCCTGGTCTTCTTCTTAAGCCGCCGCGTAGGCAAATTTTTCAGTCGGCTGGTGCAACAAAAAGCCTGGTCGGCCGACCTCATTGGTGGCATTTTTGTCGCAATTGCAGCGACCTTCGTTTTTCAACTAATTCCAGCCGTGCGCACCATCGTAGTAGCCTGGCCGCAGTATTTCTACAAACCGCCCAAGCTCGCATCGCTACAGCCGGCTGCAAATAAACCTGATATTTATTACATCGTACTCGACCGCTATGCTAGCCAAACCGTGCTCAAAACTCAGTTCGACTTTAATAACGACCGCTTTATTAACTTTTTGGACCAACAGGGCTTCTATATCAATCCAGACGCGCACCAGAATTATCCCTACACCACCGAATCGATCGCTTCGACTTTAAACGCGAATTATAACGTCGATCTTATCAACCGCTTCGCGGGCGCGTCGGCTCAAACCATCGTTCCCTATCACCGCAGTATTCAAGATGCGGCCGTAGCTAGCGCCCTCAAATCGATTGGTTACTCCTACAGCGAAATTGGCACCTGGTATGAGGCTACCAATCGCTCAATGCTTACTGACCACTTCTACCTGCCGGACAGCCAATTAACTTTGCTCGGCTGGCACAATTCGATTGATAATTTCACCAAGTTTCAGATTTCTCAAAGTCTGTTTTGGCGCCCGATCCAGGCTGGGGTAAGAATTGGGGGCTTCAAGTTACTTGATTATCAAGCCAAAGTCCAATCCGACTTAAACACCTCTGGGTTAAACACCTTAAAGAGCCTAGTTGCAGCGCCAGCCGGTGGACGCTTCATTTTCGCCCACCTTTTAATCCCCCATGATCCTTACTCCTTCCTGGCAGACGGTTCAATTTCGCCCAATCCCGACAATGATGATGTCGGGCAACCCATTAAGCAGAAATATTTGGGGCAGGTAAAATTCATTAATAGCCAGATGGAGCAGATTCTGGCAGACATTAAGTCACATAGCCACGGCCAGGCATTGATCATCCTGCAATCCGACGAGGGTCCGTACCCAATCCAGCTTAATGATCATGTTTACTCCCAAAGTGATGTGAACAGTGAGCTTAATAACTTGGATATGCGCCAATGGTCGAATACTGATTTGTTCATGAAGTATGGTAACTTGGCCGCTTATTATATTCCCAAGGCCGGCGCTGCTGACTTGGCGAAAGGAGCGAACAACCTCAATGTTTTTCGGCTAGTCTTTAATAACTATTTTGGCACCACCATGCCCTACCTCGGCCAGTGTTACTATGTCTTTCCCAGTGGCCGCAAAGCCGCCTTTGTTTACTCGGATATTACCGCGCGGCTAACTAGAGAGGCCAATCCCGGTTGTGCACCCGATGGTACCGGCGAGCGTGTAATGACTCCGGCTAACAAATAATCGCCCTACTGCGTTAGTCGCCAGCCGAGCCAGATACCGGCAAACCCGCCGACCGCCGCTAACAGGAGGCTCCAAAACGAAAAGGCGCCGGCGCCAAACCAAGTTGGCACCCAGCCTCCGAGAGTGGTACCGATGATAGCAAGTATTGAGATAGTCCGTTTTTGCATTACCACTATGATAACAAATGCCCTAGGGGCGAGAGCCTTAAAGCTCTCGCCCCTAGTGAGAATCATTCACTTGGAGCGGGAAGCCGGGAGCGGCGTCAAGACCCAACGGCTGCCAGGAATGGTGAGTACAGAGTAGGATCGTGGCGATGAAGCTCGTCACGCTCATCGGCGGATAGGGGTTTCCTCTCTTCTCATTCCGATCCCCCTTAGTTCAAGTTAGCTCGAGCCGCCAGCAGGCGCTGCAGCTCGGCTAAAATTTTGGCGGGCTCACCCGCCATGTACCTATACA
Source organism: uncultured Candidatus Saccharibacteria bacterium (assembly GCA_964582465.1). Classification (GTDB taxonomy): domain Bacteria; phylum Patescibacteriota; class Saccharimonadia; order UBA4664; family CAZOQX01; genus CAZOQX01. Next base: position 60,396 of record CAZOQX010000001.1, on the reverse strand, counting down.
GCCTCGGGTAGCGTTGAACCCTTTGCCGCGACTTCTTAAGTGAGCTCGCGAAGAAAGAGACAAAGCCACGAATCCCGCCAGGCCATTGAGCCAATTCATCTGGGGTGTGAGCCAGGACATGTTTGGAGATATCCAAGGCCGACACCAGCTCCTGACACAGGCGACAGCGTCGCATTCCGTAGTCGATTCGGTCGTGCGCGAAGCGCAGATGCCGCGGAACCAAGCTGCGGTCGGTAAAAGCCGTGAGCTCGTGAGTCTGCTTGTGCTCCAGCTTCGCCACTTCCTGCCAGCCAATCGACGCAACAACCCTCAGACTCACCTGCTCCACGTCAATCCCACCCTGGGAAACTTGGATCAGGGAGTGAGAATCGTCGTCGGCACAGCTCACCATGTAGATCTGGCGCCCAACGAGCGAAGTGTGGGATAGCGTCAGCGGCTGGTCAAGAATGGGAAGTAGCGGCTCGTTCTGTTCCCATTTCCCCGTCCGCGGATCTTGCACTGCAATGAGCAAAGGCACCGGCTGTCCACCTCCTTGGCTACTTACCGGTACGATCCAACTATTTGTACAACACGATCCCAATAATTCCAAGCTAAAGCATAAAAAGCGAATGGGGGTGGGACCGATCGCAACCGGCCCCACCCCCATCTTATACCGCCATCCGGCAACTACTTCTTCGCCTCTGGCGGTGGCCTCACCCGGCCGCTACTCGCCGCCCTCGGTGCCCTCGGTGCCGCCTTCTCCGCCGTCGCCGGATTCGGAGTCATCCTCCTGCTCCGCGTCGTCCGCACCGCCCTCGGGCTCGCTGGTCTCGGTCTCGTCGACCGCTACCGGCTCGGCCGCGGGCTCGTCGGAGCCTGGAGCCTCGCCCTGGGCACCCTCTTCGTCGAATGGTGCCATTTGTCTGTTCACCTCCCCTATGTGGCCTCGAATTGATGATGCAGTAAGACCGATTTTAAGCTAACTGATAACTATGTCAATCACTTTTATAAACACAAAGAACCGGCCCTGAGGCCGGCTCTTATGACATCGGATTTCTTTAGCGCCAAACGGCCAGAAGTGCCCCGTTTACGATCAAAACGAACAGGTAGTAGCCCGTGTTAATAGCCCACAGTCTCCAGGGGCGACCAGAAAACACAGTGTCGCCGGCGGTTACGGTGGCGGCAAAACCCGCCCAAGCCATCAGCCCGACCAATGCGCCCTGAGCCGCCGTAGTTGCCCCAGCATAGGCGACAAAGAAGGCGAGCAGAAACGACTGCACCAGTGCTGCAACCATCGAAACAGAGTAGCCAGCGTTGCGATTGCCCATGTCGCCGACTTTTTTGCCGAGTAGTTTGGCCCATTCTTTGCCGAACATAGCCGGCGAATACCAGGCCGCGCCAACTGCCATATTGATAACCGCGGCCACCAATACAGCCCAATAATGAATACTTACATGTAACATTTCCTTGCTCCGCTTATAGTTAAAAATTAGCACAGAAGCTTCCCCAATAGCAAAAACTCCCGAAAAGTCGGGAGTTTTTGCTTAAAGTGACTCGGAGTGTTAGCGGTTCAAGAGAGCCGCCAGGCCACGCTTGCGTAGGTAGTGGACACCATAGCCCAAGCTACCAAGGCTGGCGAAGCCTAAGGCACCGGCACCAGTCTCGGGCAAATTGCTTTGCTGAGTCTGAGTGGCAGTGGTGGTAGTCACAACAGTCTTATGGACTACCTTTTTGCCCTTGATCGGGGGCACCGGCTGTTGCTGGAATTGGAAAACCACTCCAGAGCAACCGTGTAGACCCTTACCGCGAACGTAACGGCTTTGAGTTAACTCGTGAACCGTCTTAGTCGGGCTGACTCGAATCGTCCAACCGGCCGGAGCCGTAGACGAAATCTTGTAAGTGTGGGGTTGAGGAAGGTTGAAAACCGAAACCTTACCCTGGTTAGGCGCGAAGCCGCGACCGGTCCCACGGAAGTCACTGTTGGCCACGTTCTTACCGTCAACCTGAAAATGGAACTGGTTGGTGATAGGAAGAGGATGGCCATTGGAGCCGTAGGTCTCAACTAGGATGTCAATACAACCAAGTTTAGGGTCCTGCGACTTGATAGTAGTAGCACTGGCACTTTGCACCATCGCAAAAGGAGCGATCATGCTCAAGCCCAATACTCCACTAACTGCTAATTGCTTAGCGTTAATCATGCGTTCTACCTCCTTTAAAAGGTTATTGCACCGAATACTACCATAACGCTAGCACTTTGTCAATAGCCTTAAGCTTTATGCTTTGTGTGCGCCTAGGGGTTGAGCACTTGCTCAACCCCTAGTACCCCAGGCGAGTGATCCTCCGTCCGAGCTTGACAATCCAGCCCCCGGTTGCTCGAATTACTCGTCGGAAGGTTCGCGCCCGACGCTTCTCCTCCGCGGCCTCCCACTCCAGATCGGGTTGGTAAGCCAGCCCGTGACCATCTTCCCAATAGCCCACAGCTTCTCTCAGTAAGTGCCCCATGGCGTCGCGGACCAGCCCAGACAGGGTCTTTTCGTCAGACTCAAACCTATCGAAAGGCGCTCGCCAAAGAGTTGGCTCCTCGGCAAGCAGATCCGCCAAATCACCATCACTCAGCTCGTCAAGCAACTCCTGGATGATGTGGCTTGATGCCTCCAGCCGGGCCCAGCCAGCGGCTCCATCAGAGATGCCATAGTCGGGACGATTGTGCTCGGGGTGTTCAGCTAGCCAGGTCGTGAACCGATTCAGAGTTTCCTGGCGCAGGTTTTCGAAGGTCACTTCTGCCTCCTAGGCGCGGTAGTAACCCAGTTTTATCGATTTTAGCGCGCCTAAGCAAGCATAGAGGTTATTAGTATAAAGAGTGCTGGCTGCTACCTGTGCCGCTAGAACTCGAGCGGTGAGAATAGAAGTAGTAAATGCCGTAGTAAACTACGCCGCCGATCACCAGGTAAATTAAAACCCACTGCCATAGTGGCCGCTTGCCATAACCCTTTTTCTGATCTGCCATCTTTTAACCCTCCATTTATTATTTCAATATCTTAGGCGTCGGCTTTTGGTGTCACGGGACCGCTAGGTCGATGCCGATGGCCATTGCGGTAGGACAGCGTCGACCGAAGTGAATCCATGTAGGTGAAGTATTTATTGTACTCCTCTAAACGCTTGAAGAGCGACGAGTATTTCTCGCGATTTGGGATGATCACCTGTTTCAGTTTGTTAGTCCCGGCGAGATGACGAATCAGACCAGCAAAATCCCCGTCCCCGCTTACGATCACCGCCTTGTCGTAGCGATCAATGTCAATCATCGCCTGCAAGACCATGTCGGCGTCGACATTACCTTTAATCACAGAGTCCTCGCGCCGGATCAACGGCTTAAAGTGCAAAATGAACCCAGCCTCTTGCAACGTGTTATAGAGCACCTGGTGTTCTTCCATGAATCCGATGAAGATATAGGCGCGTTTTACACCGAGTGTTTCCTTTAAGTACTCCCGGAATTTCTTGTGATCTATTTTCCACCCGGCCGATTCGATCCCGGCATTTAAATTCTGCCCGTCGATAAAGGCATAATTATTTTCGGTATTTTCTGCCATTATTCGCCGTGCTCAGCGGCTTCCGCTTTATCAGCGTCGGCCTTAGTTTGATGAACTGTACCCTCAGGATGATTGGGGGGCGAGTAAATCGAGTAAACCTTCAGATCGGTGTCGCCAGTATTTACAACGTTGTGCCAGGTCCCAGCCGGCACAATGATAGCCCAGTCGTCCTCAACTTCATATTTCTCGGTCAAATTATCTTTGGTTTCACCCACCTCGACTCGAGCCTTGCCGGCTTCGAAACGTAGGAATTGATCAACTTTGGGGTGAACCTCGAGCCCAATTTCCTCACCTGGCTTAATCGACATAACGGTTAGTTGGCAGTGCTGGCCGGTGAATAATACAGTTCTGAATGTTTCGTTTTCGATCGTTTTCTTTTCAATGTTGTCTACCCAGATTAGTGCCATGGCACCTCCATTTCTTTCATATTACATCTACCATTATAGCCTACCTTACACTCCTCGACTTTTTAAGCAGATTACTGTATAGTTAATATTCTGTAGGGTTAAAAAACAAGCCTCGACACACCCGTGCGTGATGCCGTGCTGGAGACAAGTTTTTATTGGTCGTCCTGCACTCGCATTAACGTAAGGTAATACCATGGCTAACAAGCTATATGTAGGCAAACTACCCTATTCGACTACCGAACAAGAACTAAAAGATCTTTTCGCCGAATACGGCACAGTTGAAACTGCTACCATCATTGCCGACAAATTCTCCGGCCAATCCAAAGGATTCGGCTTTGTGGAAATGTCGGATGAGAAAGAAGCTCAAGCTGCTATTGCTGGCTTGAACAACAAAGACATCAGTGGTCGCACCATCATCGTGGGCAACGCCCGCCCGATGGAAGACCGCCCCAAGACTAACTTTCACCGCTAAGGCGTAAGTAACTCTTCATAAAAACCCGCTCCCAAGCGGGTTTTTATGTTGTATCGAAAGAAGAGGGGGAGGCGAGTGTGACCTCGCCTCCCCCGTTCGGCCCGAGCGGACGACCTTAGGACCCAGTGCCACGCTCGACAGGCCCTGCGCAGGACGTCCTTCACGGTCTGCGTTCCCGCTAGCCCGGGTCCGCCTCGTCAGCTGGTCTGCCAATAAGTTGCGCGCCCAGCCGCCGCATGTTCTCGTTGTGCTGCTGCTCTAGCCCTTCACCGTATTCGGCATAGTTGGCAGCGGTCAGCAGGGCTAACGCAGCCTGGCGGGCTTCGTAAGGAGTCATCCCAACATCAGACGGTGAGCGAGGAAAGAGGACCACAGCGCACTCCAGGTCGCTGCCCTCGGTGGGGTACGAGAGTGCCACGATCTGCCCAATGGCCTCGAGCCAGCTGGGGCAATCACCAAGCTTCCGTAGCGCCAGGCGTTCGCGCAGCAGCAGCGGACCACCACGGTCTTCGGCCGAAATAGGCTCTGGGCCGTTCCAGTACGCGATCAAGGCTTCACGCGACTCCACCATCTCATCGATGATCGGAGCGGGAATTCTCCCGTCTGGCTCCTGCTCTGCCAGCCAGTCCATGAACTTGCCGTTGGCGTCGATGTAACGCTGCAAAACGCTCATTTTGACTCCTCACGCGGGTACCCCTATTTTGTAATCAGAAGCCTAATAGGGCAAGCATAAGCGGGCGAGTGTGTCGTGGGCAGCTTTTAGTTGCACCAAGCTAAGTCGAGGAGGTAGCGCGATGAGGTGAAAGCTTCGGCTCACGCATCTGGCTGGCCTAGACTCCAAATACTCACTTTGACGGATTACAGACAATCGAATCCTGGAGAGCCTTAGCGCATTCTTGCAGTTTTGGAATTTTATCGGAGGTTCTACCACGCAGCAAAATCAACATTGCTACGATTGCCACAATCAATACCAGGCTGAGGATAACGAGTTGGTTCTTCTTCATACCCAGTATTATGCTCTAGTTTTAAGCTACTCAGAGACTTAAACCAATGCATCTGGCTCTCTCCTTGACTAGCATAAGCATTTTGACTAAACTGCCTACAGATGGCTAAAAAACGCAAAAAAGCTCTCTACAAGCGGGTACTCCCTGGTTACCAGAAAGTTAGCCGAAGAGCTTGGCTTTCGGCCGGCCTTCTCATAGTATTTGGACTGGCGGTAATTTTTTACCTGCACGCCGCTCAGGAGAACATCGCTTGGCCGAATCTCTACCATAAAACCGGTGCTTACAGCACGCCGCTAGCCAGCGATGTGCCCCTTTTCACCTCCACCGGCTTTTCACTCATGCTTAGCCCTTACGTTGATCCAGCTTCCGACCTGGGGCGACAGCTAACCAGCAATAAGCTAAGTTACATTGATACCACTATCGAACAGTTAATATACGGCGAATACCAGAACGACTATCAAGCCGTCCACCCCGGTGCCCACTGTTATGATGATCCTGGCGGCTGCACCATCACTCCAGACCAAGAAACCGATTTACTAAAACGAATCGACACCTGGCTTAGCAAAACCAAAGATGATCAGCGGATTGTCGCCTACTACATTCTGGATGACTACTGGACCAATATGCGCGACGTGCTGGATAAGGCAGCGGCCAAGATCGCTGCGACCAACGCCAAGGCGCCATTTCAGCGCCCGACCATTTGTGCCTTTGGTGCAAGCATCGACTGGACAGTCGTACCCGATACTTTTGCCAAGAAACTAACCAATTATTCGCCAACCATTTGTAACATCCCGGCCTTTTACGTTTATGGGCACGAGGGCACTGATCCGGACTCCGTCAGCCAAGAAGATTGGACGATGAGCCAAGTTTTGCCGTCACTTAAAGCCACTTTCGCCAAAGCTGGCTGGCGCGGAACCGCCTTCATCGGTATCCCCCAAGCTTTTTCGGACCCTACCAACCATAATAATGTCCGTTACTCCACTGCTACACCGGCTACCATAGCCACCCAAACCGAAGCCTTTTGTAAGTACGGTGCCACGACCATAATGCCATTCACTTGGCGGTCACCTTCGCCATTTAATACACTTGCACAGGGTGACCCACAAGTTAGCTTGGCTTACCGCCAAGGCTACCAAGCAGGCGTGGCCGGCTGCGACAAGTATTGGTACCCCGACCAGATTAAGGCTCTACGCAAGGCTGGCACTAGCGCTATCAATCAACGTCTCCCCAAACTCACCGATTTAATCACTAGAGTGAAGAAGTCGGATTTAGACCAAACCCAAAAAGACACTTTGGTAACATTCCTGAATAGTCAAATCGACGGGCTGAAGAAGCTAAAAGACAGGATTAAAACCGATGATACCATCGCCAGTCTTCAGGCCGATAATCCCGATATTGCCGATAACTTTTTAGTCTACAAGTTTACCCTTCCTAAAACAGGTTTAATGCTGCAGTCCGCTAGGGACCTGGACACTATCGCCTCTTCTCTTACAAAGATAGCCGATTTCGAGAAGAAACACGGCTCGCTCAAAACTATGCCTTTAAGAAACCAGCTAAACACACTTAGGGCACAAGTAATCGGCATCCAAAAGCAAGTTCTGCCAGTGACACTTGATCAGTTCAAAGCGAATACGCAAATTCTGACCACGCAATCTACAGCTCTCGCACAGATCGAGCGACTGATTAAATCTATTCAAGACCAGCTGAAAGCACTGGGCGCGTAGAAATATAGTAGGCGGGCTATTTCGCGGCCGTACCAAGCGTGGTAATCGGTCGGGACTGCACAATATAAAATTAGCGACTATCATAGTTTGCTAATAAGATTACGTAATATACTTATAGTTATGACCGACTACGATCCTAAGTCGCAGGATGACCCATGGCTTATCAAGTTCTTCAAAGATTTTGAAACCATGCCTATAGCAAGCAAGGCGGATATGGATTGGTCCATAACACCGGATTTCCAGGTTGCGAGTGAGTACTTGATTAGTGATATTAGGGACATCCGGAATCGATTAAAAAACGCCGACGATCCATACCTCTACTATGTTTGCCAACACATCTTCAATATCTTGGACTGGATGACTCTTATGGTTGAAGACGCTGGCTTTCCAACGTTTAGGGTGGCTTACGAAGACTTGTTTGAGAAAGAATTTGGGGACAGGCGTATACTTCAAAACTTGTATGACGAATGCCTGGAAAAGTGGCTCTCTCGAAAAACCGGCCAACAGAAAATGGGAGAGAATTTCTATAATGTCCGCGGGGGAAAACTATATTACCGCAATCGCTTCAATGAATGGTTTGAAGTCGGCAAACAAACCGCATTTGACCTAAAACCACAGAAGGAACTCGTCCACGATAAGAATACGATCGAGCAATTGAATAAAGAATATCATCCCACCTGGTATGACACAGCTATCGAAAAGTGGGGTAACAAAAAATATCAGGGCAGGTTACCGGACGATTTTTTACAATTTGGAGATAAAGAAACAGACCCAGATGAGTATTCAAGCTACACACTGAATCACATCAAAGCATTACTTAAAAATCCAATATCGGTCGAGGAATTGGAACGTTGGAATGGGGGCAAGATTACAGACCTTGAGGATATTATCAAGATTTGCGCCGGAATTCTGGATATGGTTAAAAAAAGGCGCAGCGATAATAGTCATACCTTGTACCTACTGCGGGACTGTATGATGTTTTACGAAATTCAAGAAACCCTCGATATCCTGGAGGCAACGACAACCTCTTTCGATCAGATAATGGTCGGCAGGAAGCTGCTTAGTCATGAGTCGAGAGAGTGGGCCTACTATGTTGGAACACTAAATGCCCTTTTCAACGCCCATCTCCACTACCCCACAAATTTTGAACTGTTCTATAAGGATTACGTCAGACTTGTAGACCAGTTTGTTTCTGTGAATCCAGGGTTCGCGAAAGTAGTGGCGAATCTCGCCGAATACATTAATAAACACATTCAAACAAACAAGAATAAGCTCGTGGTTTTTGACATCGGCTTTCAAGGATCGATAGCCCTTCTAACTAGATACATTATTGACCGTCATATTTCTCTTTCTGGCAGAGGCGGTCAAATTGAAACAGATGTAAAGGTTGGCGTTGTCGCCTTATGGTCAAAGGAATTGTTCGCCGATCGATTTTACGACGACTATTTTCCTTTTTTGAACCGGGTCCAGCTATCTACTAGGAGTAACGATCTTTATCAGTATAAAGCGGGTAGCTTTGAAGCCGGGGAGTTGCGCGTTTTGATGGGGGACAAAGATATTCAGCGCAAGGCCGCGATTGAGCTGGTAGTACTGGTGATGGTTACTCTTTTGGGGCAGAGCAAAAAGGAAACATGAGCTAGAGCCACTTTAATTTTGGCGGTTTGCCATCGCGGTGACTACCCTTGACCCTGTCCACCTTAACTTGAGCATCCTCAGACGAATTATCTCTGCCTGTCTCGCAAACGCATGGATTCTGGTGGCACGTTGGGCAGACATTGTCAGCGTCGGCAGGAGGTTGCACAGAACCGCTAAGCTTTTGGTCATCGTTCATACTTAGATCCTTGTTAATCACGTTCTTCTTCCCTCGGATTATCCAACATGGCACTAGTTCTACGGATGTACTCGGCCGAGCGCTCTAAATCCGCCGGAATAGTTGAAACCATATGTCCCAAAGCGTCTACGGGTGAATCGGCCGGCTTTAACCGCCCTTGTGCATCGATAGAAATATCCGGAAATTCACGTGCTATGGGCTCAAGTACGTCCAACGACTCAGGCCCTAAGCCCCCCGCTACGGCAAGCCCCAGGCCAGGGAGTTCTTGGCGAATTTTTCGAAGTATCGGTAATAGCCCCACTGATTCCATAGCCTTGCCCTTCCCCATGCTCAGATCTAACAGGGCGTAATCAATGGAATCACCATACTTTTCAAGCTGCTTTACGATTTCATCTGGATCATTATCGGCTTCGTCGAAAGCAAACTTCCCGAGCTGCAAAATGATTTTCAACTCAGGGTGTCTTTCTCTAAACTTATCCATCTCGGCGGGATCAGGCCAAGTGACATCGAGCTGAATTGCGTGTAAATGCTCACCCCCGTACTGGACCACCAACTCGAGGTCGTCCAATAGATTTTGTGCTTCCTTGGGTCTATACAAGTCGGCAAAGTGCACTGTGTTTAACACGTCAGGATCATCGGTGAAGCCTAAGGCTATTTCCTCCCTTGTTGGGAAAACCGTTCGCTGGCCGCCTGGGTCGTTTTCATCGGGCCTCAAACTGAAATGCCCGGCCATAACTCCAATCATGACCTTTCGGTTTGGATCCTTACGATTCTGTCGCAGTTCGTCAGCCATGGCCCGAGCCTGCTCTGGACTTATGACATCACAAATTCCAGAGTAGAGCTCATATACATTTTCCTTTTCGCCAGCAACAGGCTGCGTGCTACTTGGAGGATCGGCTTCTGGGGTTAGAGCGGCATAGTCATTACTGAAACCCTGCTCAGGCTCCTTTTCCGAAATCTCGTCATCATTGATATCTTCGGCCACAGGTCTCTCCTATTGGTCCCAGTATAACAAAAGACCGACATACTAAGGACCTGGCCATTAGTTACCACATAGCGACTTGAAGCTTCAACCAATTAAAACCTCAAGTCGACACCCGTACAGTGTGCCGACCGTACAGGTGATCTAGGGAAGCTCAGCGCGTCAGCGGCCCAGTACAAACTGTCCCAAGCGGGCGGCGTCACACGGCCAGGCAACGTAATTCAGCTCATTCCCATCCAGGCACTTACTGCAGAAGGGGTCGGGGTAACCTGGATCCTGGCATGGCTTGCCCCAATAGACGGCCCATTCTTCGAGATTATTAGTCGAAGTGGGGCTTTCCTTGGCGGCCTCTCTTTCTTCAGCCCGACAGTGAGGAGAATGAACGAGGACGTCACCGTCAGAAATCGGAATTGGGCGGTGCTCGCGCAGAATGCGACTTGCTAGTTTCTCGACAGCCTTCTTACCCAATTGGTGCCTCGGGATTCAGAAGTTGTACCGTCGGGCACGGCCAGACCCGGTGCCACCATCCATCGCTCCGATCGCCCACCCAGGCCACTTCAGCCTCGCGATCAATGTCGTCGGGCAGATCAGCTCCGACCCATCCCACCAGACAGTGCCCGCAGACCGGGACGGGAATTCGCCCCCCCTGTGAGCTGCCACTTCGGCTGTAATCGCCAGCCGGGTCGTCGCCGCAACAAGGGCCGTGTTTCCCTATCTCCACGCTTGGGCACCATTCGCCGAGGGTATTGTGCTCGCACTCGCGCCACCCTTCGATTGGCTGGTGCAACTGCTTGATCGCGTCCACAATCTCATTCACTTTGGGCTCCTCAGGTGCTTCTAGGCAGATAAGCCAATTGTTCAACTAAATCAGCCATCGGGCAAGCATAACAAAAAAACGCCCCGTCGGCCCCTCACCGAGATACGATCTTGAAAGCTAGCGGTTAAGACTTGCCGTTTAGGTACTTGCTGGCAACACTTAGTGCAAACGAGGGCAAAACAATAAAGCCCGTCGCCATCAACAGCTTCATCAATGCGATGTTTAGGCCTGAGCTTTTTTCGCCCTGCCCGGGGGATGCTATCACTAGTAAAATTCCGATAATACCAAAAGCAATTGAAGAGTAGATAAATACGCGGGTAGCAATCTTTTGCATGGCTTAAATATACCACGCAAGAAACAAATCTGAGTTAGTATAAATCATGATTACAAAAATTTCCGACGGGGTTGTACACGACGTTCCGGCAGATTTAAAAAGAGCTTTAGTGTCTGACCCGGATGTGCAAGCGGCATGGGAAGATCTCACGCCACTGGCCCGCAATGAATGGATCTGCTGGGTTGTGTCCGTCAAGAAGCCGGAAACAAGGAGCCAGCATGTCGAGCGAACGCGCATGGAACTACTTGAGGGCATACGCCGCCCATGTTGTTGGGCTGGCTGCCTTCATCGAGATAAGCTAAAGCGGGCCTAGCTCGTCTGGTGGTTGTTACTTTTTAAAGGTGGGCCGAGTGGGGTTTTCCTCTAGCAAGTGGCTGAGTATGCTCGTAATTCGCTCATTCGAAGCCTCAAGGCGCTCCTCGTTAGCCGATTTAGCATTAAGTTCCTTTAAGATTTTGCCGCGGGCTTTTTGTAGGGCGGCTGCTTGCTGCACAAGCTTGGATTCGGAGTTATCGCGCTGCAACACGGCCACACCCATCAACAGACCACTGATGGTCATGAAAATGATGTAAAGCAGTAGGGTAACCAGCTGTTGCTGCGGTGTCCCTACCCCCAGAAAAGGGCCGAAGCCGTTGATCGTTCCAAGTATCGCCACAGTAGCTGTAATTAAGCTAACCGCCGTCACGCCCAGCTGTCTAAAACGGAAAGCGGCCCAAATCACGAAAGGAAAAATTAAGTAGGTAACCTGCGGCCGGTTTCCTAAAACCTTCAGCTGGCCAAAAAAGGTAATCTCGGCCACCACTAATGTCCCCATAAGTAAGGCGCCAAATTCGAGAAGTTTTTGGCGAGTAACCTGGCGCCAATTGCTTAGCCACACCAGCAGAAAAGGCGCAAAGAGCAATACTCCGGTCATGTCACCAAACCACCAAAGAAGCCAGGCACTCGGTTGAGCTCCGCTTGTTAATAAATGACCCAGCCGTAGACTTGTAGTGCCAATGGTGGCAGCCACCATCGTACTTAAGACCCCTGCCAAAAAAACTAACCCAACCACCCCCTTCACTCGATGTAAGGTTGATTTAAAATCAACGATTCGTTTTAGAAGACTCGCACCCACCAGGGCCTCCAGGGTGTTGCCAACCGCAATCAGTACCGCCACCCATGCCGGCTCATTAGTTAGGAAGTTAGCTGCAAAGGCCCCAATGGCCACGCCCGGCCAGAGATCGAGTCCAAATAGAAGCAAGGCCGCTAGAGCCAGCCCACTAGGCGGCCACACGGTAGTGACTTGCTTAATGCTAAATGCTAGCGATAACCCTAATTTGGCTGCGATAACATAAAGAACCGCCAAAACCGCAATACTTCCAAAATATTTCGGCCTAACCCTCATGCCACATATTCTACATCACAAGCATAGCTTTGATGAGCCCCGAAGGTGGACTTGGGGTATCTTCCCGTTCTTTATGGCTCGGCTTGAGGTACGATTTTCAAGCTCCAGCGGCTTGAGTTAAGCCACAATACGGGTTATCGTAGCTCGTCAATTAAGCCTAGGAAGAATAAACTTAATGGTATGCACCGCCATATTAAAACAACCGGCTACGGCTTACTCGGTCTAGGTTTGCTGCTTGCGGCCGGCTTTAACCTTTGGCTCATAAAAAAGCTCGATGTCTTCAGCTCGCCGCCCGTTTTTGTGCTCGGCATCCTGATCGAAAATCTACTGCTGGTGACAGTGGTTTACTTAGCAGTTTTAGCACTTCGAAAACCTCTTCAAATCATTGGCTCGGTTTTAGTCTCGGCCTGGCGAGGTGCCATTGGCAATGATAACGTGCGCAAGCTGCGCCAAACAGCTGTTATGAACTGGCTTAGCGATCGTCTTAATCCCAAATCACCACGAGGGCTAGTCATGACGGTGGGAGTAATAATGGCCGCTGGCCTTTTAGCGGAATTCCTCCAGTTGTTAATTCAAGTAGTGCTAAAGACCGGGATTACCCGGATTGATCAAAGAGTGGTTAACCTCGTACCCAGTATTCGGAGTGGGCAGCAAAACGGCTTTTTCCAAATGGTGACCTTCTTAGCTAACTGGGAAACAGCTTTGCTGCTGACACTGCTTGCAGGCATTTGGCTATGGATCAAGCGCCAGCGCGGGGCTGCCTGGCTGTTTGGGCTTGCCTTTGTCCTTGAAGAAGTCAGCACTTTTGTCATTAAGCACCTAGTAGGTCGGGCGCGGCCAGAGCAAACCCTTAGCTTGATTCGTGAGGATACGCTCAGCTTTCCTAGTGGGCACGTCCTGCGCGCTACCGTCTTATTTGGCCTGTTAGCCTATTTTCTGATTCGGGCCTACAAATCGCATTTAGCTAAAATAGCCGTAGTTTTAGGCTATGTGGTGGCAATTAGCTTGGTGGCTCTAAGCCGGATTTACCTGGGCGTACACTATCCGAGCGACGTGTTGGCCAGCATCCTCTTCGGCGGCTTCCTGTTAACCGTACTGATAACTGGCTATGAAATCTGGCGGCGCTTTTACAGCCGAGAAAAACAGTCAACTGGTAGAAAAGCTCTCGCTACGATTCCGGTAATGTTAATTGTTTGGTCAATCGGGCTCAGTTCTTTCTTTATTAAGCTGGAACCAATTACAGCCACGCCTAATTACCAGACCTTACCCGCGATAACTGCTTCGACCATTCAAGCTCTGCCAATATACAGTGAGACTCTGACCGGGACGCGGATGGAGCCAATTAGCTTCATTTACCTGGGCTCAAGAGAGCAAATTGAGCAGTTGTTCTCGTCTCACGGTTGGTATAAGGCAGACCCATCGACCCTGGCTAACACCCTAAAAGCGATTGGAGTGGCGCTGCAGAACCGCCAGTATTTAACCGCTCCCGTGACGCCCTCTTACTTGAACGGTAAACCCCAAGACCTTGCCTTCGAGCAACCCACTAGTGGGCGGACTCTACGTCAGCGCCATCATACTAGGCTCTGGCAGACCAACTATGCTACGCCCAATGGACAGTTGGTTTGGGTAGCCACGGCCAGCCTAGATGAGGGTGTGGAGCTGGCCAGTCAAGGCTACCTGCCAACTCACCATATAAACCCCAATGTTGATGCCGAACGGGACTATATTGTTCGATCACTCGGCCTCATGGGCATTTCTTATCTCCGAGTGGTAGAACCACAACTTGGCAAAAACGCTAGCGGCGACCAGTTCTTTACGGACGGGCAGGCAGCGATAGTGAATTTGTGAGAATGGCTTAAATAAGCCAAGAATTATACATGGCTCGGCTTGAGGTACGATTTTCAAGTTGGGTCAGCTAAATGTGAATGGTCGTTATAAATCCAAAGTCTCCACCTTGCAACTTCATCATATGCTTTCTGAAAACGTAACGCCGTAATACCGGAGTTATCAATAAGTGCAACTTTCTGAATGTTTCTAAGCGCTTCTCCTGAAAAAAGTTCACCTAGCAGTACTCTAGCCAACACTGTTCTCAGAAAATCACCATGCGTGACAACCAGCATTGATTCTTCAGGCCTGTTTTTGAGATACGCCAAAGCCTTATCGGCCCTTTCGAGCAGATCATCATAATTCTCACCATCTTCGACTCTCGTGCCTGGTGTATAAAGACTCTCTTCCCAACTTCGCCATAATCCATGGATCTCTTTGTCAGCATAAGGCCTGCCAGAGATTCCCCTAGGCTTAAGCCGCTCAACGAAAAGTTCAGAGTACTCAGTGACTAGCCCGATACGATCAGTAATAAAAGCTGTTGTTCCCTTGGCTCGCTCGAAGGGGCTACTAATAAGAGCGTCAAAGGTAAGCCCAGAAAGCCTTTGGGCTAGTTTCTTCGCCTGCTCCTGACCGATCCCACTAAGGGGGGAATCTGGCGACTGAAACACACGAGCCGCATTATCCACGCTCTGGCCGTGACGCACCAAATAAACTACCTTAGCTTCTGGCATTATTTCATAATAGCAAAACGAGACTATCATTGATGCTAAAATGCCCATATGCCATCAGATAAACACAAGCTTCTCGATCTAAACATCCCGCTTACATTTGCAGACGGTGCGGATATATATAAAAGTCTGGGTCAGAAATTTGTACGCCACAATAAAGGCCTCTTTGTTCTAGCCCCTTCTGGGAGTGGTAAAACTCGATTTGTCAGAGCCCAGCGCGAACGGCACTGGCTTGATGGCGATCTACTATGGCAAATAACGAATGCTCATCCCGGTGGAGCGTGGTGGCTCGAAGACATGACTGTTATCAAGAAGATCCAACAAAGGTGCGATGTTATCACTGAGGAAGCTAAAAGAATGGGGTTTTGGGTAATCGGGGCCTCAAATGCGTGGCTGAAACCAGATGCAATTGTCGTGCCAGACTGGGAAACGCACAGGAATTGGATTAGAGAGAGGGAATCAACTCCAAATGCTATTCGAGCAGATGAAACCGAGATCAAGAAGCACCGCGAATGGATTATGAGGTGGCGAGAACAGGGCGTTCCTAAATTTGGCACCGTGGAGGAAGCTACCGATTTTCTAGCTAAGTTGTAGCGTCTTGAATCTCCTCCAGCAACTCGGTGGTGTTTACTTTGATGTACGCAGACAGTTCGACGCTCACAATCCTAAAGCCCTTGGCCTCGCTTTTTCGTTTTATGTCTTCTAGTTGCCCCTTTAGAGTACTGACCGTCTTAGGCCTAACCTGGACATTGGGGTCATTACTCACAGCCGTGTAACCTAAAGCAATTTTTGTATCCATAGAAAGTGCCCGGAAATAATTCTTCAAGGTTGTCTCAACGGTAGTGTTGAGCAGCTCTCGAAAAACCGACTTGAGGTCAACACCCTGAGCTACAAAATTATTGCTATTGCTCATCACCTCTGTTTCTATTTTGCTGAGAAGTGATTCTAAGTCTAAAGGGTCGAGATTTCTAGTATGCTGCCAGAGGCTAGTGAGCTCATCATGAAGCTTCGAGGAAGGCTCAAGGCTGATTAGGATATTTTCCGCCCGGACCAAAATGTTTTCATTTTTCGGAGCGCCATAAAAAGCTAACTGTCTTTCGCCGTAGCGATACCGCGGGTAGTCTCCCGAAATTACTTTCAGCTTATGATCAATGTCCAGGGCTGGTCCAGCTGCGTAATCGAGCCCCAGTTCCTTGGGAACTTTTATAACTAGGACGCGACCCACCTCTCCTTCTTCAATCACTGCGTTTCGACGGCTCCATTCCCTCATCTCTGGCAAAGAAGCCGCCTCGACGGCGAATAGAAGATCAGCTGATACAGTAGCTCGTCCTGCTTCGGTTTTAAATCCGTTTTGCAGTATGTCTTCCGCATCCTTCGCCGAGGGTGTTCCGTGGACAACATAGTTGTAGAGGTTTCGCATCATTGATGATTATGGCATATCCAAGTGCACTGCTAAACTTTATCTATGCGTACGCTTTACCTACTGGGGGGCTCGCCTCGAAGCGGCAAATCAACGATTATGAAAAGGGTTGTCAGCCAAGCACCGATGCCCTTCCTGGCGTCCGATGCTATGGAGGACAGCTTTAGGTACGTTCTGGTCGGAAATAAATTCCGCCGGCTTGTTGGCAAAGCGTCTTTCAAGGGGTCAGTTGAGACCAATCTTCGAGGAATGCCTATTGAAAAAGTGCACTTCTCAAAAAAGGGGGAGATTCACGACCTACTTCGTGAAGCAATATTAGGGGTTATTAGTTATTACGAAAGATATGAGTCCAACCTGGCTATTGAAGGTCAATTGATTACCCCTGAGTGGGTCAGTAAGATTCAGTCTAAAGAGTTCAAAATCAAAGCAGCTTTTGTTGGCTTTACTGATTCTAATCATGTGGAGAACATACTGAGCCATGCCCGGAAAACCCCCTCTGATTGGATAAATTGGTGGCATCGGCTTGACCCAAATGCTCTGGAGAATATAAGGTCTTGGGCAAACGCACTTGTTTTGGCGAATCGAAAACTGGCAAAAAGTGCTGAATCCAAGGGATATCCTTTTTTTGATTTATCGGCGGGGCCGTTTACTGACCATGTAAAGCAGGCCACCGCCTATTTTTTAGAGAAATAGGCTAGCGATCATGATAGCGAGCTATAACATTGGCAGGACTATTAAGACTCAAAGCAGCTCTATCTGCCAACTGTTGCCAGCTCAAAGCACCATGATAGCCATACATAGCAGTTCGAAAGCCCCCCTCGTAGCGTAGTAGTAAATCACCAATCGTTTCTACAACCGCTCTAGTAACAACCGTGCCCTCCAGGATCCGCTGGTTCTTCGGCTCATTACGCCTTGCGGCTATAGGCTCGGAACCCATGCCCTCTATGACTGCTTCGGTCGAAGTGATTCCGTTATTACTATTGTGGATCTTGGCTGCTGGCGACTCCAGCGTAGCGGCAATCTTTGAGCCGAGCATAATACAGCCATGGCCTTTCAGTGCGGCCATCATTATAGCGGCTCCGCCAGGGCTCGAAGTGCCTCCATCTACTACTACAGGCACAGCTTGGGGTCCACTCATGTAATCTGCTAGCTCAAAGACGGTGTTTACTTGTCCTTTTGTAACTCCAGACATGGTTGTTGTTAGGCATGCATCCCCTGTCCCTATGCCGACTTTGACACCGTCGGCGCCGGACTCGATAGCTCTCTTTACACCATCCACGCTGTTGAATACTCCAACTACCACTTCCAATTTAGAGTATTTATTCTTAACAGTTCTGCAGAAGTCTAAGACAAGGGCGGAATTTGCTTGCTGAGTTTCAATGAAAAGCACTTCTACGCCAAGTTTTACCATCCTGTCTACTCTTTCGATTGCGGCTGGTCCTGTACGGGGGTAAACTCCTACTGCTCCGGCAAACCACGGACTGGATGGTTGATTCTGAAACTTGTATGCCCAGAGCCTTTTTATAAGCTCTTCTAATTCTTCTATGCTGTCTTCGCGTGACAAGGTAGCTAAACCACCTGCCTCGCCAATCTTTGTGGCTATTTCGTAGTTTGTTACACCTGGCATACTAGAGCTAGCGACTGGCAATCGTAATTTGACGCTCTTTGTTACATATCCGGAAATATCGATAGCTTCGTTCCACCGCGAATGCGGATGTTTTGTTGAAGCGATAGGTTCTTGAAAAAGCACGTCCGTAAAGCCAACGTCTTCTATAGAGAGTTGATAACTGTCGCGCAATGCTCTCTCTAGTGCCGGAGTGAGCTTGGGTTTGAAGTTCTTAAAAGATAGCTCCATCACGCCGGTTTGTACCCCTCGATAATATAGCGGTGCCGTGGCAATATAACCCGACCTTGGTTTGTCGCTGCCGTTCGCTCGACGTAACCCGATAGCTTCTTCATGTGGGCTGGATTATGCTCGTTGAACTCAGGCACGATCGGGATACGGGATAAATACTTAGCTAAGTCATCTGTTGATCGAAAAATCATCTCGTACTCATATTCTTTGCACTGCAGTTTGGTAAACCCATTTTTCTTCCATTCATCGACAATATGTTGACTGTGCCGTTCTCCCCGCCTAACGTAGCCCTGCATTTTTGTCACCATCTGTCTTTGGCCAAAAGCACCCCTTAATTCTAGCGCGTCGGTTTCGCCTACACGCATGCACAACGCCAATCCGCCCGGCTTAAGTACGCGTTTCATTTCTTCAAGGTTATGAGGGCTAAGCCGACTAAAAACAACATCAAAAGCTGAATCCGCAAATGGCAGTTTGCTCGAATCAGCTACAATATATTTAATGTTGTCGGCAGAATAGTGCTTCAGTGCATAATCAATTGAGTTTCCGGACAAATCAAGTCCTACTACCTCCCCATACTTACTCGCCAGCATTTGGGTATACTTTCCGTAACCGCAGCCTATATCAAGTATGCTCTTTCGCTTACCACCGGTAGCAATAAGAGTATGAATAAATATCTGAGATTGATTGCCGTTAGGGTAGATAACACTGTATTTTTCGTTTTTTTCTGAGTACCCTCGTTCGATCATCTGATCGTACCATCGATGATTTTTGGGACTGTATAACTTCATGTTAATCGAGAACTATACAAGGAAATGCTTACCGCCACAAGACCCTGTAGTGGCACAGGGGGCGGGCGCTAGATGCACCCACCCCCTGTTAGAGAACTTTACGTGACGAGATGGCAGAAAATGGCTCCACAAAGGAAAAAGAAGCCCTAGTTGAGGCTTCCCGTTCCATATGGCTCCGGGGAGAGGATTCGAACCTCCGACCAATTGGTTAACAGCCAACTGCTCTACCGCTGAGCTACCCCGGATTATTGGCGTCCGTTTTCCCCTGGAACGTCAATTGCTGATTATATCCGTCGGCAGCTCAGTGGTCAATTAACCTTTAGCGGCTAACTTCATAGAGCAGATCGTATAGTCTGACCGGAACAACTCTGCGGTAGACCTTGCGGAATTTGCGTTTACTCACCTCTTCCCCCCTTCCGTGTTTATTTCTATCTGGGCTTAGTACTTCCTGATCACCCCAATTACCACACCTTGAACCTGAATGGGCGTCTTGGGATCGATGATGATCGGCTCCATGGCCGAGTTGGATGGTTGCAGGCGAATATGGTTCTTCTCCCGGTAGTAGCGCTTGACGGTGGCCTCGCTGCCATTTACCAGAGCAATGACCATATCACCTTGCGAAGGTACCTCTTTTTCTTGAACCACGAGGTAATCGCCGCTCATGATACCTTCCTCGATCATACTTTCGCCTTTGACCTCGAGGACGTAGGAGTGCTTCCGGCCTACCATGAAGGGCGGCACTTCGAGAGTATCAGTATGGCCTTCGATGGTCTCGATAGGATGGCCGGCTGCCACCATACCCAAAATGGGCAGAGCAATGGCGTTCTCGGGCTCAAAATCTTCCTCAATTAGCTGCAATGAACGAGCGGAATTAGCGTTCTTTTTAAGAAAGCCCTTGGCCACCAGCGTTTCCACGTGTTCGGCCACGGTCGCGACCGACCCAAGACTGAATGCCTTGGCAATTTCGCGATAGCTCGGAGCATACCCGTTCACCTCAATGGACTGAGTAATAAAATCGAGTATCTCTTTTTGCTTCTTAGTTAACGGTTCGGGCATTATCCCTCCTTAGGATTAGCTCACTTTTTAGTGGTGACTTCGTGAAGTCCTCTCCATATTACCGAACAAAAGCCGCACTGTCAAGCATTTTGCTCATTTATTTACAAATAACTACAATTATGTTAGTCTATTGGAACGATATCGGGTTTGGGACTGACGTCCCAAGGAGGGAGGTACTGTGAACTCACGGTTTTGCGGCATGATGCGGGTCGAGGGCCCGCCGATGGATGAAGTGGCACGAGCCAAGTCGCAGGGCGGGTCGGTCACGTTCACGCTCGCGAACGGCGACGAGATCACGCTCGGCAAGCTCCGCCCCTACATCCCCTACGCTGCAGGCGAACCCGACGGCGACCTCGAGGGCATCCGCATGGATGCAGTCGGTGGCCAGGAGTTCGGCATCAAGAGCGTCGACGGCGAGCACCGCTACGACCTCATTCTGTCGCAGTAGCCGCTTTCAAGCGGCACAATCGGAGCCTGCGGGTGGCACGCGCGAGCATATCGCCGTCATCCGCGGGCTCCGACCCGTTTTAATTGAATTGGGGGGTGACTGGAAAGTCTAAGCTAGACTGGTAATAGGTATTAATGGTATCGGTTTTTACGACGTTACCGCTCAGATCCAAGACGTCCCGGTAAAAGATTGTGTGCGAGGGCACAGTCGGATTCCAGCCATCGCCATTAGTCGGCGAAATAAAGTTGGGCCCGCGCAACTGCCCGGATTTAGTCTTGGTACCATAAAAGTCGAATTTAAGCGTGGTGCCGGATAGTACGGTTTGAATCAAGATGTAGTGGCCGGTGTCATTTAAGAATTTAAGATCAACCTGGGGATAGTAGATCGTGGCATCAACCCCGGGTACACCAAACGGCGCAGTGTAAAAAGATACGGCAAAGGAGTGATTGTGCCGCTCGGTAATGGGTAATCCGGCGAGTAGAGCCGCTCGATAAGCGGTGCTCGAGACCTGACAAAGGCCGCCGCCGTACTGCTTCTCTTCATGATTATTCAAAATGACCAACGCCGGCGCATAGCCTTGAGCTGGACCGACGTCGCCGAGCAAAGCGCCAAACGAGAAGGTGTCACCAGGCTTTAAAAGTACACCGTTGAACTTGCTCGCCCCCACCCTGATGTTCGTCATGCGATCGATCGGTGAGCCAGGGAAGTAGGTTACTCCTTCCGAAAGAAGCTCGTTAATGCCGAGATTATTCAAGTTGTCTTCCCGCACTTGCGGTTGGATGGTCTGGACGGCGAGCACCAGCGAGCGGGCGCCGGCCGACTTAGTGATGGCGGATTTAATCGCTGTGACGGCCTTCGCCTGATCGAGTTTTTGACCAGTGCGACTAGGCACAAAGACGCTAGCGTGGCCATCCTGGATCGCGAGCTGCGCGTCCCTTGCCTCTTGATCGGTCTGCGCCGCCAGGTCGCTGACGTAGCCGGCGAGCTTAGTCTCGTCCAGTGCCAGGTTTGCGGGAATGGTCTGGCGCGGGAAAAAGTCCCTTAGCCGTGGTCCCGTCACAAGTGTCGGCGGTGTTTCATCGGTAACCGCCAGCCAACTAATAATGGTAGATTGATCAACCTGGATAGTACGGAGCCCCACCTGTAGGCTAAGTGGCGCGCTGGTGTAGGCGCGGGCTTGAGCGCGCAACGGCTCTAAGCTCGCCGCATTGACAGCTGGCAGAACGGTGTAAACCGGTGCCGAAATTAGGCCGGCGTCGGTTTGAGCCAGGGCGTTTTGCAGTTTTATAACCAGAGAGCCAAGGTCCAATCTAACGCCAGTGGCAGAAGGCTGAATGGTGACATCCCCGCTCGAGAAATCCAGCCGAGCATTCGTCACCGGCCGGTCAATATCATCTGTGATCGAGCTGAGATAAGGCGACAGTTTAGCCGAATTATAGGAGTAGACCGCGATATTGGTGGTACGAGTGGCCAGAGTCCGGAGCTGGGTCCAGGCTCGACGCAGCACGTTGCCGCGGCGGCCATATTGGTAGGCGAGCTCGGCGGCCCGGTCCGTATTGTACTGCAAACCGAGGTCGGGCAAATTAATTTTCCAGATTGAGGAGGCGTTTTGGATAACAAGCGGCCGGCCACTAAAGTCTCTGGTACGCTTGGCAAGCATTTTTGACGCCTCGGGTTGGCTCAAGCCGCCTAAGTACACGCCATCAGCCCGAATGCCGGGGAAAATCTTGCCGGCGTAAACCGTGTTATAAATCAAGGCCACCAATATAACTGCAGCGAGAGCAGTTCCAGCCACCCACCACGAATTAAAATGCGGCCGCCCGAGCTTCGGGGCGGATTCTGAAATTTTTGCGGGCGCGAGCGGCGCGGCTTCGGCGGCTGGCTCGGCCGGGGCCTCCTCAGACAGTGCAGCCGGCTCTTCCGTTGCCGAATCTAGCTCACTTTTTACCTCCGATTCGGATACTACCGGCTCAACCTCTGCGTCTGGCTGAGGCGCAGGCGTTGATTTTTTTGGCGTTTTTTTCATGCTCAAGCTTATTATAGCCGGGGGCGGGCGGGCGCAGCAATCCTAAAACAAGCCTAGGCGCAAAGCGGCCATGGTTAGGGCGGCAATACTCTGTCCATCCGTCAGCTTTCCCTGTTTAACCATGTCCCAGACCTGTTTCAAGGGTACGCGCTCCATTCGGCGGATTCCCTCCACGGCCATATCGTTGGTCTCGGCCGGGCTGAGGTTAGTGGCTAGGAAGACCTGAACGGTTTCATCGGTAGATCCCTTGAGTGAATAAAAGTGTCCGAGATGCTGCCACTCATCGGCTAGCTGACCAGTTTCTTCTTGGAGTTCTCTCCGTGCGGCTATGAGAGCTTCTTCATCCCCAATGCCACCGCAGGGCAATTCCCAGAGCCACTTCCCAACAGGGTAACGGTACTGATTAATGAGACAAACCTCCAGTTGATCAGTCAGAGCTACCACCAATACGGCCCCGGGGTACTCAGCGACACTATATATGCCCGGTTGCCCGTCAGGCTTTATGACTTGGTCTTCTCGAATCGTAAACCAAGGATTTTTGTACACAACTCGCGAAGACCGTTTCTGCCAAGGTGATTTCATAGCCTCATGCTACACCGACCATTTGCTATAATGCCAGTATGAAAATGCTTGTGACGGGCGGGGCCGGTTTCATCGGCGCTAATTTTGTTCATTACGTTTTAAAGCAGCGACCAGACTATAAAATCACCGTCCTAGACGCCCTCACCTATGCCGGCAACCGGGCCAATCTGGGTCCGGTCAAGGACCGTATTGAATTCGTGCAGGGTAACATCCGTGACCAGAGTTTGGTTGACCGCCTGGTGGAGGCCTCCGATGCAGTGGTGCATTTCGCCGCCGAAAGTCACGTTGATAATTCTTTAACTGGGCCCTGGCCATTTGTGGAGACAAATGTCGTTGGGACCTACCATATTTTGGAAGCGGTGCGTAAGCATAATAAGAGACTCCATCACATTTCCACCGACGAAGTTTACGGTGATCTTGAGTTGGACTCGACCGACAAATTTACCGAAGAAACTCCCTACAATCCCTCGAGTCCTTATTCGTCGACCAAGGCCGCCTCGGATCACCTAGTCCGCGCCTGGACCAGATCGTTCGGCGTCCACGCCACCATTTCGAACTGCTCCAATAATTACGGGCCTTATCAGCACATCGAGAAAATGATCCCCCGGCAAATCACCAACATATTAACCGGGCAGAAGCCCAAGCTTTACGGAGCCGGAGAGAATGTGCGCGATTGGATTCACGTGCAGGACCACAACTCGGCGGTACTTGCGATCTTGGAGAAGGGCAAAATCGGCGACACCTACATGATCGGCTCAAACGGCGAGAAGACTAACAAAGAGATTATCGAACTGATTTTGGAATTAATGGGTAAGCCGGACGGCTGGTACGATCACGTCGAAGATCGCAAGGGCCACGATTTACGCTATGCTATTGATGCGACCAAGATCAGGCGCGAGCTTGGATGGGAGCCGGAGTACAATTTCAAGGATGGCCTGGCCCAAACTATCGCCTGGTACGGCGAGAACCAAGCCTGGTGGCAGCCGCAGAAGGACGCGGTTGAGGCCAAGTATCAAAAACAGGGACAATAAACCAAGGAGGCAGTGTGAAAAAGGTACTAATTTTCGGTAATGGGCAGATTGCTAACTTCTACCTAGAGCATTGGCGGGATTCGGACTATGATGCCAGCGTAGCCGAGGCTGATATCCGCCACATCGAGGAAGTACAGCAGGCCGTCGAGTCAGCCCAGCCCGACATCATTATTAATACCGCTGCTAAAACCAACCTGGAGTGGTGCGGTCTGCACCGCCTAGAATCTTTTGCTGTTAATGTGCTCGGGGCAGCCAATATTGCACGAGTCGCCGACGAAAAGAACATTTATTTTATTCACTACTCCAGTGGCTGCATCTACTCCAGCGTCAGCGGCAAGGACGCCAAGGTGGAAACTGACCTCCCGAACCCCGACTCCTACTACGGCTGGACTAAGGTGTGGGCCGAGGAGATGATTGGCTTTGAACGCTCCGACAATTTCAAATGCCTCATACTGCGGCCGCGCCAACCAGTGTCGGCTCAGGTCAACCACAAGAACATGCTGGTAAAAATGCTGACCTTCTCCAAGTTCATCGACACGCCTAACTCCGGAACGGTGATTGAAGATTTGATGGACTGGACCGACCAACTGATCGAGAAAGACGCCACCGGTATCTACCATGTCGCAAACACCGGCTGGACCACGCCCTACGATATTGGCCTGTTAATTAAAAAACACATCCTGCCCGATCTGGAGCCAGAGAAAATTTCCAAGGCCGAACTCGATAAATTAACCCCCAACAAACGCGTCGACACCGTGCTCGATGTGACCAAACTGCAAGAATTCGGCGTGACGGCCAATCCTTATAAGGAGCGGCTGGAGGAAATTGTGATCGAGCTCGGCAAAAATCTAAAAAGCCTGGACAAGGCCGAGGTGCAAAAAGTACTAGAGCAAACCGCCGAGGCCTCACGTCAGCGCACAGTCGTAAACAACGTCTTTGAAAGTCTCTATAAATGAAGGGCATAGTGCTAGCCGGCGGGGTGGCGACGAGGCTGAGGCCGGCCTCGCTCGCGATTTCCAAGCAGATTATGCCGGTGTACGACAAGCCAATGGTCTATTACCCGCTCTCGACCCTGATGCTCGCGGGCATTCGTGACATTTTAATCATTTCCACGCCGCATGACCTGCCTAGCTTTGAGAAATTGCTGGGCGACGGCTCAGAGCTGGGCTGCAAATTCAGCTACAAGGCCCAGGAGAGGCCAGGTGGTCTAGCCGAAGCCTTTATTGTCGGCGAGAAATTTATTGGTAAAGACAAAGTCGCCATGATTCTTGGCGATAACATCTTCTACGGTGTCGGATTTGGCGACCAATTAAAGAAATATACCGACACCGACGGCGGGGTGATTTTCGCCTACCGCGTGGATGACCCCGAGCGCTACGGCGTCGTGGAGTTCGATAAGGCCAACCGGGCGATCTCCATCGAGGAGAAGCCAGATGAGCCCAAAACTAATTACGCAGTCACCGGTCTCTACTTTTACGACAACGACGTGGTTGAAATTGCTAAAAATCTTGAGCCGAGCGGTCGCGGCGAGCTGGAGATAACCGACGTTAATAACACCTACCTGAAGAAGGGCAAGCTCGAGGTCATGGTGCTCGACCGCGGCACCGCCTGGCTCGACACCGGCACTTTCGCCTCGATGATGCAATCTTCGCAATTCGTCCAAATCATCGAGGAACGCCAAGGTTTGAAGATTGGCTGCATCGAAGAAATTGCCTGGCGGGAAGGTTACATTAATGCTGCTCAGCTCGAGAAATTAGCCCAAAAGTTCGTCAAAAGTGGTTATGGCCAGTACCTGCTAGACATCGTGAAGGACGGCCACTAGTTTAAGCCAAACTATCATTGCTTGAGCCATCTTGAATTTGGAGCTTTGACTGATTATAATTAGATTGATTTTGGTTATGCTAATGAAACAAAAAAGTAGGGGCGAAATGATCCGCAAAATTGCGCAAAAAAAATTAGTTATCTCTGCCCTGATCGCCGTAGCTCTGGCGGGTATTGCGACGGCGAGTTATCTTTGGTATTCGAATCATGGTAAGGCTAAGCCAGGGCCGTCCCTTACAAGCAACCCCACTCAAGCCAGTGATAGTACCAAAAACGGTACCGCCCAGACTAAGAGTAGCAATCCGGGCGACGCCGCTAAATCTACCATCAGTATTCAGGACGAGTCCAAGCAAACCTCAAACGGTGGAACAACTTCGAGTAGCTTGTCCATTTTTGTGACCGGCGCCGGTCAAACCAGCAATGGCACCGTGGATGTGAGAGCGCAAGTCAGCGGCGGCACTCCCAGCAGCTGCCAGGCGACTTTTTCTAAGGCCGGGCAGAGCGATATTGTAAAACCTGGTACGCTCACCTTTACGGGCACCCAGTACAGCTGCGTCCTCAGCGTTCCCCTTGATCAATTTTCAGCCGGTAATTGGACAGTCAAAGTCATCGCTCAAGCTGGTAGCAGCTCGGCCTCGTTCACTCAAGACTTCACGGTGACAAAATGAAATCGCGACTCTTTAAGCTAGGCTTTCTGATAGCGCTTGGCGTTTTGGTTTCACTCGTTTCGACTAGCCATGCCAAAGCCGTCACCGGCTCCGACTTCATCCCGGGCAGAATTATCGATGATCAAATTTTTACAAACACTGCAGCTATGGGTGTAAGTGATATCCAAAACTTCCTAAACGCCAAGGTGCCAACTTGCGACACAGGAGGCAATCAGCCCTTTTATGGAACCTATGGTGGCCACACCTATAACGGCAATATCCTACGCAAAAATCTTGATCCCAACTTTCCGCCCCCCTATACCTGCCTGAAAGATTATTACGAAAATACCTCCACCCACGCTAATAACTACGGCGGACAGCCGATTCCCAGTGGAGCTATTAGCGCTGCTCAAATTATCTATAACGCAAGCCAACAATATTCTATTAATCCCGAGGTGTTGATCGTGCTGATCCAAAAAGAGTCTAGCTTGATCACGGATGACTGGCCTTGGACAAATCAATACAGGACGGCCACCGGTTATGGCTGCCCAGATGGAGCTGCCTGTGATAGCCAATATTTCGGTTTTGCCAACCAAGTGACCAAAGCTGCCTGGCAATTCCGGCTTTACTACAATAATCCTGGCAACTACTCCTATCGCACCGGGCAAAATAACAACATTCTTTATAACCCCAATGGTGCCTGCGGCTATGAAACCGTCTTCATCCAGAACCAAGCCACGGCCAATCTTTACATCTACACCCCCTACGTCCCCAACCAGGCGGCGCTAAATAACTTATACGGCACAGGCGATGGCTGCTCGAGCTATGGCAATCGCAATTTCTGGCGACTATTCAGTGATTGGTTTGGCTCCACTCTGGCAGCACCCTATGCAGCTCAATTTGCCGGCCAGTCAAATTGGGTTAGCTCGCTACCAGGCAACACATCGGCAGCATTTCTGGAATATAAAAATGTAGGTAATAGCCCTTGGTATGATGATGCTTCATACGGATCGGTGCAGGGTGCATTGCCAGTACATCTAGCCACCTCACATCCAGATAATCGTGCAAGCGTTTTTGGCTCGCAGTGGCCTAACCATAATCGTCCGGCTGTAACATTTACTGCCGTCTACGAGGCAGATGGCAGCACTCTCGCGACTAGCCAGCACATTGTTCAACCCGGACAGATTGTGAAGTTTAGTTTTAACCTAGTCATCCAGGATGATTTAAGCGCTGGGGTGTACCAAGAGTACTTTAGGCCGGTACTTGAGGGAAGTGTAGGTGGATCCTTTAATGAACCAAATACCTACCTGGTAATCAACGTGCAGGCCGCCCATTATACAGCGCAATTTGCCGGCCAATCTGACTGGGTGTCTCTGACCGCTGGCAGCTCGGCCCAGTCGTACATGGAGTACAAGAATACCGGTAATATGCCCTGGTACGATGATAGCTCTTATGTCCCAGCGCCGGGTGCTCTGCCGGTCCACTTGGCGACGGCTGCACCAGTCAACCGCATCAGTCTTTTTGGCGACGGATGGGCAAACCACAACCGTCCAGCGCTCAACTTCGCTACCGTCTACGAGGCAAATGGGTCCACCCTGGCCGGCAACCAACATGTGGTGCAACCAGGCCAGATTGCCAAATTTATCTACTCTTTTACTGCGCCAATTAACGCTCCGGGGGGGTTCTACCGCGAGTATCTGGCTCCCGTGCTTGAAGGTAGTTCCGGTATTAACTTTAACGATCCAGGCACCTTTATTGGTATCAGTTTAACTACTGCGCAGTATGTAGCGCAGTACGCAGCTGAATCCAGTTGGCCCACACTTAACGCGGGCGGCTCCTCGGCGGCTTTCCTAGAATATAAAAATGCTGGCAATGTGCCTTGGTATGATGATGCTTCATACGGATCGGTGCAGGGTGCATTGCCAGTACATCTAGCCACCTCACATCCAGATAATCGTGCAAGCGTTTTTGGCTCGCAGTGGCCTAACCATAATCGTCCGGCTGTAACATTTACTGCCGTCTACGAGGCAGATGGCAGCACTCTCGCGACTAGCCAGCACATTGTTCAACCCGGACAGATTGCTAAGTTTACGTTTACATTTAATGCACCAACTAATGTTGGTTCTGGTCGCTATCAAGAATACTTTAGACCCGTGCTTGAAGGTAGCGTAGGTGGCGCATTTAACAACCCTGATACCTACTTAGTGGTAGCTGTACAATAGGCCGTGACCCTGACATTGGCATGGAGTTTGATGTCACGGTACAATGAGTTTAGCTTAAAAAGCTAAACTTGTGACCATCCCCAATCTCAAAACCCTCTTCTCCAAAAGCACATCTAGCCGAGTCTTTTATAACACCGCAGCCCAATTTGCCAGTCGCTTGCTTCTGCTTGTGATCGGGTTACTCTCGATAACGCTGCAAACCCGGTACCTTGGTGCCTCCGGTTACGGCCGTCTAACTGTTATTCTTACCTTCGTAGCTTTTCTTTATAACCTGAGCGACTGGGGCATAACCACCATGATCACGAAAGAAGCGTCGCGAGAACCGGAAAAACTGCCGGCGCTCATTTCATCCTCGCTCTGGGGACGAACGCTGCTTACGGTACCGTTGCTGCTGGGCTCGATTCTGCTCGGAGCGCTGTTATACCGGCACGACTTCACTATTAAGCTCGGTATCGCGATACTTTCCACTACTCTTTTTTCTAACCTCGTTATTACTTCGCTATCTTCGCTATTCCAGGTGAGACTGAAGAACTATCTGGTGTCGGTGGCTGAAGTTACCAGCCGGGTTGGCAATTTAATCCTCATAATCGCTGTAATCTGGCTGCACTTGGGCATCTTTGCCCTGGTTGTAGCTTCAGTTCTCGGTAACATTGCCTTTGCTGCGGTACTCTGGGCGCTCGCCAAGCGAGAGAGATTCCGTTTCGAGCGGCGCCAGGTTGATCTGAGCCGTTTCTACAAGCTTTTTTGGATATCAGTTCCGCTCGGGCTAGCCTACGTCGTAAGCAGTATTTATTTCAAGGTTGATACGATCATCCTTTCCCTACTTAAGCCAGCCCATGATGTGGGAATTTATGCAGCAGCCTACAAGCTTTTAGATATTATGCTAATCTTTCCAGTCATTTTCGGTACCACGATTTTCCCTCTGCTCGCCCGTAATCATGAGAATAAAGAAAAATTTGCCAATATCGTTGCAAAGGCAGGACGTTTTCTGCTTTTCGTCGGTGCACCCATGGCCGTTGGCGGAGTAATTCTGTCTTTGCCGATCGCCCTTTTGATCGGTGGCCACGCCTTCACCGCCTCTTCGGCACCGCTTAAAGTTCTGATGGTCTCTGGCGCCATCAGTTTCTTTAATACCCTGCTTGGTCTAGCAATTATCGCCATGGACCGCCACAAAGACGCCTTATACGTAAATATTGCGAGTCTAGTCTTAAACGTTAGTCTGAACTTTGCTTTGATCCCCCATTTTGGCTATATGGCCGCCGCCTATAACACACTCGCTTCGGAAGCCCTGATAATGCTGACCTATTTGTATCTGCTCAAGCGACAAATCGGGGTCATGGTTTGGCCAGCAACCCTATGGCGCACCTTACTTGCAGCTGGGTTAATGGGGGTGCTGGTGTATACCTTGAATGCTGCTGGTTGGCCGGTTGTAATTAGCGTTCTCGCTGGAGGGAGCGCCTACCTAGTTATAAATATCCTGCTGCGCTCGTTTTCGATGCGTGAGCTGAAGGAATTGGCGGGCGTAAAATGATCCGGCCCAAGGTCTCGGTCATCCAGGTCACTTACAATTCGGCTGGCTTTACCATTGACTGTATTAATTCGCTCATGGGCTCAAACCCAAGCCGCGAGTTCATCGTAGTTGATAATGCTTCCAGCGACGGGTCGGCTGATCTAATCGCGAGCAAATTCCCTGAGATCAAATTGATCCGCAATAATCAAAACCTCGGCTTTGCCAAGGGCTGTAACATGGGCGTTCGGGAAGCTCAAGGCGAATACCTCGCCTTCATCAACCCTGATTCGCTCGACCTCACTAAATCCATCAGCAAGATGGCCAAATACCTGGACACACACCACGACATCAGTGCCGTAGTGCCACGGCTGCTCGAAACCGATGGATCCGTGCAAAATAATATTGCCCGCCTGCCCAACCTGGGAAACGTCGCCTCAGAATACTTATTCGGCCATATGACCGCCTGGTATCGCCCCTCAGAAATAAAAAAACCGGCGCCTGTAGAATCATTCAGCGGGGCCGCTTTCATGATTCGCGTCGAAGACTTTAGGGCGGTGGGCGGCTTCAACGAGAGATATTTTATGTACGTCGAGGACGTGGAGCTCGGCCATGCCTTAAGAGAAGCCGGCAAAAAAATCGTTTATTTGCCCGATGCTGTGTTGACTCATCATGGTGGTAAAAGCACCGAAAACAACGCCCCAGAGCGCAAATTGATGAACCGTACTATGCTCGCAAACCGCGTTGATTACGTGAGGCGGCACTTCAATCCTGTTGCGGCGTTGCTAGCAATCACCGCTATTCAGGTAGGCTTTGCTATAATGAAACTCAAGTATGCAGCCAAACGATTCCTTAACCGCCCTTATTCTAGCTAAAAGCGGTTTGCTATAATTCCACTATCTAGTGTGAGGAGCCCGTGCCAAAAAAATCCAGTATCTCGGCGGTAGTGATTGCCAAAGATGAAGAGCAACTAATTGAGGGCTGCCTCAAAAGTCTTTCTTTTTGTGATGAAGTTGTGGTCATTATAGACGCCCGAACAACCGATAAAACTGAAAAAATTGCCCAGCGATACACTAACAAAGTCTTCAATCGAAAATTCGATACCTTTTCTAACCAAAAAAATTACGGCTTTAAAAAAGTAACGAGTGAGTGGATCCTTTCAATCGACGCCGACGAAAGAATCAGCCACGACCTTCGCACTGATATCCTAAACGCAATCGAGCAGGACCACTACTGGGGGTTCAGCATTCCTACTAAACCCTATATTTTTGGTTTCCAGGTTAAGCACGGCGGCTGGTGGCAGTCGGAAGAGCATCTGCGATTATTCCGTTCCGACGGCCGGCACAGCGGCGACGTACATGAAACTATGGAGACCAAGGGTCAGGTCGGCCATTTGCACAACGGGGTCGTTCATTTTAATTTTTATGACCTGCGCCATTTCGTGACGAAACTAAATAATTATACGGATTTAGAAGCTTCTCAGCTGGAGGCTGGTAGCGTAAAATTCCGCCGCCGGATGATCCTTGTCAAACCCATCAGAGAATTTATATTCAGCTATGTTAAAAAATCGGGTTATAAAGACGGATTTATAGGTTTAGTCTTGGCTTTATTGATGGCGTTTTACCGCTTAGTGGCCTACTTGAAACTATGGGAAAGGCAGCGAGGAGTGGACGTCCGTCAGCGCTATAAGGAGATTGACGAAGAACTGCTCGCTGATGAAAAATAATGGTAAGGTAATCAAGTATGCCTTTTAAACTCAAGAATCTGCCGGGCTTCTCCACCCTAATAGACAAACTGGCCAGCCGTTGGTTCATGGTGCCATATCTGTCAGATGACCGGCGCAAACTGATAGTGAGGGCTGGCAACGACCCCGTCCGTTATGGCGCGATGCTACTGGCTTTGGAAACGATCGAGAAAGAAAAGATCACAGGCTCACTGGCGGAATGTGGCGTTTACCAAGGGCGGCTGAGCAAGTTTGTTCACGGCCAAATGCCAGGACGAAAATTCTACTTGTTCGACACTTTCGCCGGCTTTGATGAGCGTGATTCGGACACTAGGACGGACGAGCGTTTTAAGGATACTTCCGCGGAGAGCGTTCTCGCCACCATAGGTGATAAAAAGAACATCGTGATCAGGCAGGGGTTCTTCCCCGGCACCGCCAAGGGCTTAGAGAAGGAACCGTTTGCTTTCGTGGTGCTGGACTTCGACAAGTACGAACCGACTCTAGAAGGTTTGAAATTCTTTTACGACCGGGTCAGCAAGGGCGGTTACATCTTCGTGCATGACTACAACAGCCCAGAATCCAATTGGGCTTGCTCGCGGGCGGTTAATGAATTCTTAAATGACAAGCCTGAGTCACCAATCGCCATCCCCGACGCTTGGGGCAGTGTGGTCTTTCGCAAGGTTTAGTGGAACATGCTATCCTACCATGATGTTAACTCATTTTGAGAACTAACTATGTATACCAACTTTTTCCTCTCTAGGCCGAGAAAGCTGGCACTTTGGCTGCGCACTTTGGTCTTATGGCAGTGGCGGCTGGCTAAGCTGGGCCGGCTGAGTACCATCGGTCGGGCTAAGCTGATGAATCCACGCCGGATTAAAATCGGAACAAAATGCCTGATTGACGATTATGCCGTATTAAATGGAGCGGGCAGCCCGAGTAGCCGAATTACGATCGGTGATCACGTAGTAATTAGAGAATTTGCTTTACTGGAGGCGCATAAGGGGTGGATCGAAGTCGGACACCATTCTTTTGTTGGACACCGGGTGATGGTTTACGGTCAGGGCGGGGTAAAGATTGGCGCTAACACAATGATCGCAGCTGGTTCAATCTTAGTCTCAAGCAACCATAATTTTGATGCGGCTGACCGGCCATATAAGGAGCAGGGAGAAACTTCACTGGGTATAGAGATCGCTGAGAACTGCTGGATAGCTGCTAACTGTACGATTCTGGACGGGGTAAAACTTGGTACTGGAGTCGTAGTGGCCGCCGGAGCTATCGTCACCAAATCCTTTGGGCCGGGGCTGTTGATAGCTGGAATTCCGGCCAAGGCGATCAAAAAGTTCGATTCTAAATCGAAAAAATGGGAGCCCGTAGAAGCCAAATGACACCTGTAAAGCAGCCCCGAGTCTTAATTACTATTCTAGATTGGAACAATAATGAAGAAACCCTGGAATGCCTCGCCAGTCTCAAAAAACAAGACCATACCAATTTTGATGTGGTGGTGATTGATAATGGCTCTGACCCCGCCCTCGAAATCTCAGACAAAACTGTACGGCTAATCCGAAATCCTCGTAACTTGGGCTTCGGCGCCGGCCACAATCAAGCACTCAAGGTCGGCGGACTGGCCAACTATGATTACTGGATGCCGCTTAACAACGATGCTGTGCTTCAACCAAACACACTTACCAGGTTGGTCGACGACATGGAAAACAATCCGAGGGCTGCGGGGGTAAGCCCGACAGTCATCAACGACCTACCCGGTAAGCCACTGTGGTACGCCGGGGGCACCATAAATTTGAAACGCGGGGAGGGCTGGCACAATGGGGTCCCTAAACCGCGCGGGTTTGGAGGCACCAAGCCGGTGCTGCTCAAGGATCTTAAAACCAAGGAGCTTAGCAAAACAGAATTTTTAACCGGCGCCTGTGTTCTACTGCGCTTATCGGTTATTAAAGAGGTCGGCACCTTCGATGAAAACTACTTTGTTTACTGGGAAGACACCGACTTGTCGGTAAGGCTAGCCGCCGCCGGCTTCGATCTACTTTACGATCCAAAGGCACTATTAATCCATCACGTATCGCAAACACTGGGCATGAATTCCCCCCGCTATTTATACTATGTATTTCGTAATAATCTGCTATTTGTAAAAAAATATGTTAATTGGCCCTGGAAGCTTCTGGCGTGGGGGGTAATGTTCAAAAAATTAAGCAAGGAGCTAGTAAAGATTTTTTGGCGTTATCGCAAGGATCACTTTAAGTACCTCCGCTTAATAACTCGGGCTTTTTGGGATCACTGGGTAAAAAGGTATGGGTCGGTATGAATCTGCCAGTAGAACTAATTTTAGTAAGGCACGGCGAAAGTGAGGAGAACCATGCACATAACCTAGCTCGTGAGAGCGCAAACCTCCCAGCCTACCAGAGCGGTAGAAACAGCCGCTTGACGAAAAAGGGACAGGAACAAGCCAAGGCAGCCGGCAAATGGATCAAAGGTAATGCGCCGAGCATGTCGCACTACTTTACTTCCGAGTATGTTAGAGCCAGTGAGACCGCGGCCTACTTGGGGCTGGAGGAGGCCCGTTGGTCGAAGGAATTCGCTCTACGTGAACGGGAATGGGGCGAGTTGGAGAAGCTGACATCACATGAACGCCGAGTACTAGAGGGTCGCAAGGCAGATTCGTTTTATTGGATCCCTTCGGGTGGCGAATCAATGGCCCAGCTTTGCCTGCGCATAAACCTTTTTTTAGAGAGCCTGACTAAGAAAGATATGCCTGGGGCGATTGTGGTGTGTCACGGGGAAGTTATATGGGCCTTTCGAGTCCTTTTAGAGCGTATGCCCTTAGATAAGTGGTACAAGGTAGATTGGAGTGAGCACCCCTACGATCACATCTATAATTGCCAGATTTTACATTACACCAGGCGTCACGACCCCCAGAAATTAAACAGCGCGCCTGGCGAAACTATGGCTTGGATGCGTTCTATCAATCCCTGGGACATCACCCTATCTTCGAATCAATGGGAGCAGATTGAGCACAGGAGTTTCAGCAACGCCGACCTTTTAGAGGGGCTGTCGTAGACATGCTTTGCTCAAAGCGTCGGGCCTACTTTATACTTACTAGGATGGAACGCTTATGTTGGAGCGAAAGATGAAGGCCGATCTGGGTCACCCGGTACGGGCAAAGGCGCCACTTCGAATTAGCTTCGCTGGCGGAGGGACAGATGTCGCGCCCTATCTTGAAGAACACGGTGGATGTGTGCTTTCGGCTACCATCGATATGTACGCCTTTGCAACCGTCTACCTACGAACCGATAAACAGTATCGGATATTTTTGGGTGATGGCAAAACGGCCCATTATAAAAAACCAGAGGAGCTGGTATTCGACGGGGATTTAGATCTCGTGAAGGCCGTAGTAAAGCACCTCTCCCCTAGCCGTGGGCTAGATCTGTACCTGTTTTCGGATGCCCCGCCGGGGTCTGGACTTGGCTCCTCCAGTGCTCTAGTGGTAGCAATGCTAGCGGCGATTGCAGAATTAACTAAATCAACCATGGATACATACGAACTAGCAAAACGGGCTTACCGGGTTGAGCGTGTTGAGCTAAAGCAGGCCGGAGGGATGCAAGATCAGTACGCTGCAGCCTTCGGCGGGTTCAATTTTATTGAATTCCTATCTGAAGACAGAGTTATTGTGAACCCGCTTAGAATTCACAACAACATCTTAAACGAGCTCCATGGATCGCTGCTACTTTGCTACACCGGTGTCACTCGCGAGTCTTGGGGCATTTTAGAGAGGCAGGTGGCGGGGTACAAATCCGGAAAAACTCAATCGCTGGAAGCTCTGGAAAAAATTAAGAGCTTGGCCTTTGACATGAAAGAGGCCCTCCTAACTGGGCGCCTAGATGGCTTCGCCGATGGTCTGAATGCCGGGTGGATGGCAAAACAAAACTTGGCTAAGGGAATAACGAACGAGCGGATTGATTCTCTATATAAAACCGCCCTGTCTGCGGGAGCCCTGGCCGGCAAAATACTCGGAGCTGGGGGTGGAGGTTTTTTGCTTCTTTTTGTGCCATTTACGAAGCGTCCGGCCATTATGCGTGCCATGGAAGAGGCGGGCGCTCAGGTTGTACCGTTTCACTTCGAAAATAGTGGCGCCCAAGTCTGGAGGGCACCATGAGTGCAAGTAGAGACTTCCTGGGGCAAGCCGCGGAAGTCGCGCGAGAGCTCGCCGAGAGTTCTGCGGCGGAAGGTGCCGAAAAAGCTGGAGAGCTAATGGCAGAATCACTCAAGCAAGACGGCAAAATTATGTTTTGTGGTAACGGCGGCAGTGCAGCCGATTCCCAGCATTTAGCGGCGGAATTTACGGGGCACCTTATACAGGAACGTGCTCCACTGGCCGGCTTGGCTCTAACCACCGATACTTCCGCGATTACAGCAATTGCAAATGATTACAGCTATGAGGACATTTTTGATCGCCAGGTTCGGGGGGTGGGGCGAGCGGGCGACGTTTTGGTTTGCA
Source organism: uncultured Candidatus Saccharibacteria bacterium (assembly GCA_964582465.1). GTDB lineage: Bacteria > Patescibacteriota > Saccharimonadia > UBA4664 > CAZOQX01 > CAZOQX01. The sequence continues at coordinate 23,687 of CAZOQX010000001.1, read as the reverse complement.
TTACGACTAGTGGCAAGTCGGCCAATATTATAAAGGCCGCCCAGGCCGCCAAATCCCTAGACATTAAAGTTGTGGCGCTAGTTGGCCCCTCTCCCTGCCCTCTGGATGAAATTGCAGACGTTACTATCCACGCCCCAGGAAAGACTACCGGTCTCATCCAGCAGGGCCACATAACCTTGGGCCATCTTCTCTGTGCCATAGCTGAAAAAAGCTTTCTGCCCTCATGAAAATATTGATGATTTCCGGGTCTTATCCACCGATAAAATGCGGCGTATCCGAAGGAACCGTTAAGCTTTCAACTTCCCTACGCGCCTTAGGGCACAGTGTGCGCATACTAACATCAACTCAAGCGATGCAAGATGATTGGTCCATGCCGGCTGTTCCGAAGTGGACCTGGGCTGCCACTGGAATAGTTCTGCGGGCAGTGAAATCAGAGGGACCCGACATCATCCACATCGAATACCCAGCGGTGCCGTACGGAAAGAAGCCCTTTATTAATTTTCTACCACTCATTTTGCGTCTTCGTTTCCCGCAATTTCCTGTCATTATCAGAGCCCACGAATATCACGACGCGTCGTGGCTGGGCAAGGTTCGCGTTCTCGTTACAATTTTCTTTGCCAGCGCCATCGTCATACCAAACCCCGAGTCCTTTCAAAAAATTAAGCTTCTCCTGCCCTGGAAAAGATTGGTCCACATACCCATTGGGAGCAATATCGGGGTGATCCCAGCTAGTTCTGCTTTAAAGCAAAAACTACGTCGCCGCTACGGCCTTTCAGGCCAAAAGTTGGCTATCTATTTCGGCTTTATTGATCCGAGTAAAGGAGTGAAAGAATTAATTGAATCAACTAAGCGCTGGACTGATAAGACAAAGCTACTCCTTGCTACTCACTTTGATCCAGCAAATGAATTTCACCGAGAAATCCAAAAAGCCGTTGAAGAATCTCAAGGGCAAGTGGTTTGGACGGGCTTCCTGCCTGAAGAAGAAATTTCGACCCTTTTCCAGCTAGCTGACCTAGCCGTTTTCCCCTACGATCAACCGGTTTCCATGCGTCGAGGCAGCTTGATCGCCGCACTTGTCCACGGAGTTCCCTCTATCACCACGGGGCCGGCTGTTCAACCCCTCCGTAACCACGAGAACTGTTTAACCTTAGAAAATAATCAACCCGCAACCATCGCCAGTGTAGTCAACGAATTGCTTGAGCATCCAGAATTATCTAAACTAATAAGGTCGAGCGCGCTCAAGCTAGCTTCTAATTTTGATTGGACAAGTATCGCCCAGAAACATGCTGAAATCTATCAATCGCTTCTTAAATAAAGTAAAAAAAGATCCAGACGGCTACTTAATTGCACTCCTGGTATTTCTCTTGCCCTTTGAACGGATACCTTCTTGGGAGTTCCACGGAATAACGCTACGTCCCAATCTGTTTATCTCGGGGTTAGTAATTCTGCTAGCAGCTTACCGACTACTTAAGAAACAGGTCTCTTGGAAATCAAAGCCTGCTCGCTGGCTCGTTCTTTTCCTAGGCTGGTTAGTCGTATTAGTCCCCTTCTCCACCAATCGAGCACGGGCAATCGAGGTCGTAGTGTTTACCCTATTTGTAGCCTTATCGGCCATCGGAGTAGCACTTCTACTCAAAAAAGAGCATCTCCTCCTAATAGAGCGAGCTCTGATAGCCTCAGTAATCCTAGTAACTCTTTTTGGGCTCTACCAATACTTTGGTGATATATATGGGCTCAGTACTCATTTTACTGCTCTGCGCGAACGTTATACCTGGCAGCTTTTTGGCTTTCCGCGCATCCAATCCACTGCACTAGAGCCACTTTATTTTGCTAACTACTTACTTTTGCCCATCGCTTTTTTGGCAAGCAAGATCCTGACCGGTCGCAATACTAAATGGACGTTGGGATTGTTCACTCTCACCACCTTAAATTTATTCCTGACGGTCTCTAGAGGTGGTAATATCGCCGTTTTGGCCGTGGTCATAGCCGCCCCACTACTAATGCTTATAACCAAGACCAGGGGGGCGCCAAAATCTATCATAAAGGTCGCATTGCTTACGGCGGTTAGCCTTATCACAGCTCTTCTGCTCATTAACTATTGGAACAAACCGGCCTCTAGCTCGGGGCGGCGCACTACTGGGTTAAAAAGCTACACCAGACAGGTCCAAACTACCGGGCTTGAGGGTAGCGGAGATGAGCGTGCTGGGGCCAGGCGGGCCGCTTTCAAGTTGTTAAAATCTCACCCCTTCACGGGGGTTGGTCCAGGTAATTTTGGTGTCGTTGTGACCCAAAATCATAAACCGGGCTTTGGTTGGCCAATCGTTAATAACGAAACTTTGGAGCTAGCCGCAGAAACCGGCCTGGTCGGCTTCGTACTGTTCATGGTCTTTGTTTTCAGCTTGCTTCGATCCGCCTTATCAAAGGCCAGGCAAGTTGCATCCTCCGTCGATCTTAAACTCTGGGTCATCGCTCTGACCGCTTTCTTGGTTGGCGCTACTATCCAGTACCAAACCTTTTCAACTCTTTACATTGTTCACGTCTGGGCAGCCATTGGCCTCTTGATGGGACTTTCTCAGATCAATCGCCGGGCAGCCTAGGTGCTGGTTCTACTTGCCGGGCTGGTCATCTTGGGGCTAGCCGGCTTATTTACGTGGCGACCCGATTTTGGACTGGCTCTTTTAGTTTTTAGCCTTCCCTTTGAACGGGTCGGGACTTTCTCTATTACGCGATCTGGCCACCCCTTAGTCCGCCCTTCCCAAGTCGTCGGGGCCGCTTTAACTTTGGCTTTGGCGATGAGAGCTATTACAAAAAAGGTGCAATTAAAGCGACTGCCATTATTTTACTGGCTAGCTCTTCTTCTTGTGTCGCTGACAATCTCCACGGCACTGGCCCACTACTCACAAGTTTGGGTTAATTTAGTCGCAACCGCATTTCTGTTTGCTCTATGCTATACGGTGGCGCAACTGACGAACCGACAGAGCTTGAGGCTCGCTTTCATCGCCCTGATAGCCTCAGCCGCCCTAGTCTGTCTATTTGGCCTCTTCCAATATGTTGGCGACCTGGCGGGGCTTTCCACCCATTGGACACTTCTGCGCGGGCAATACACCAAGGCAGTGTTCGGTTTTCCCCGAGTCCAGTCAACTGCACTCGAACCACTATACTTTGCAAACTACCTGTTGCTACCACTATTCGTCTTACTATCTCATTTCGTCTTTAACCCCAAAGTACGACGCGGGTGGTTGGCGGCAACGTTAGTCCTGGTAGGATTGACCTTCGGCCTAACACTTTCCCGAGGAGCTTATTTGGCTGCAGTGTTAACGCTTCTCTTGGGCGCCGCACCACTGGGTAGAAAGCTAGGCCACGAGTCTCTGCGCAAACTTGGAATTGCGGCTATTACGGGCCTACTGGGCTTTACTCTACTACTGGGAGCAAGCTCACAGCTGGTGAAAGGCGACCCCTTAAGTTTTCCGCGCACTGTCTTTCAGCTAGTTTCGACCAAACTTAACCAAACTGGCACCCTCACTGAAAGGCTAGCTACACAGCGCCAGGCTCGCCAATTCTTTTTGGCTCAGCCAGTTTTCGGCCTGGGCCCGGGGGGCTTTGGGCCACGGGTTCTCGCCTATCCGGCTATTAGGCCCGAAACTTGGCCAGTTGCAAATAATGCACTCTGGGAGTGGTTAGCCGAAATGGGCAGTGTGGGTTTCGCGCTCACACTCGGATTCTTGGCCCATCTCTTCGTCCAAACGATTAAAAATGGCCGACAGATGACTGACCCCACCGACCGAGCCTGGCTCTGGGGCTTGGCTGGCGCCGTTATTGCCATATTAATTCAGCTGCAATCTTTTTCCGGCTTCTTCATAACTTACATCTGGGTGGCGCTGGGTTTGCTTGCGGGTATGTTAAAAACGAGCGAGGAGCGGCAGGCCAAAGCCCACCACTCCTCAAAATCCGCCGCTCGCTAAACCCGCGCCAGGCGCCAGACCTGCACGCTCAAACCGTACTCCTTCGCCACTTCCTCCGGGTTCCACTGGTGTTCATGAACGGTTTCGCCAGGCGAGTCCTTGGCAGAGCGGAAATTGGAGTCGACCACCTCATAACTTCCGGCCGTTAGGTAGCCAACGACAATGGCCGTATGAATACCGGCATAGCTCACATTGGGGTCTGGCCCCACCAGCTGGATGATGTCTCCCCGCATGGCTTGGTCCAGCGGGATCAAGACACCTCCAGCTACGATGAACGGCGCCTGGTAGCCGCCCCCGAGCCAAACAGTCCCGCGGCTCGCCAGCCAAACCACACAATTCACAAACTGCTTGCACTGACCACCAAACTCGGAGGGCTTGCCGGTATCAGCGCAGGCCTGGCCGCCCCAGCGATTAAGGTAGCGCAAGGCCACATCGGCGTTAGCAGCATTAGCGTAGGTATTGCGCCCCTCCAGGTAGGAAGGCACTGTGGCGTTGAAACAACGCGGAATTCCTGGCGTGAGTGCTCCCACTCGCGTCCCCTGAACTGCATTGTTACTTACCCAGAAACTAGCTGAACCCGATATATGGTCCCAAATGGTCGAACCGGAGTCGGTCAGTCCATATTCCTGGCAGGTAATACTGAGGAACGCAAGTTCAGGCATCCAACCGGTCATCGCAGCTCCTGGCCGTGGCTCGCCCCACAATGGGGCAGCACCGCTCGAGCGGTATGGACACCGTGGCAGGCCGTAGGTGAACTGGCCATGGTCCGTACCAGCTAGGGCCGAATCCTCGATCCAGTCAAAGTTGTATTCCCCAGGATAGCGATCCCAGATTTCGGAGCCGCTATAAGGCGACCCCCAGGCCTGGCAGTCGATGGGCACCCGTGCACCCAAGTAGAGCTTGCCGGTCTGCTGGTAATTGAAGCCCGGACCGCCGCGGACCGGAGTGACCAAGGCCGCCACAGTAAAGGTACGAGCTGAGGCGACTTGCGGGACCGCGACTACGACTGCGGCCGGAAATAGCAAAAGGAGCCCAACGCGAGCTCCCCTCCAATACTTTGACGCCAGCACACTCACCCCCTGGCTCGAAAAAGGTGCTAGACATTTCTACCCTAAGCTAAGCCAGCAAATCAAGCAAGCATGAGGCTTTTATGTAGAGGACTAAGCCGTCATAATAGGCCCATGGCCAAAATTGTCATCGATTGCCGCATGCTCGGGTGGACCGGCATCGGTCGTTATACCGAACGCCTCTTAACGCAGCTAGAAAAAACCGACGAGACGAACGATTACGTTATTTTAATACAGAAACAAGATTGGGATCTTTGGTCACCTCGGCGCCCGAACTTCCGTAAAGTGGAGGCTTCGATAAGAATGTACAGCTTTAGTGAGCAGATCAAATTGCTCTTCTTGCTTTACCGCTTGAAGCCCGATCTCGTACACTTCACTGCCCAAAATCGGCCATTAGGCTACCTTAGAAAACACCTCACCACCATTCATGACCTCACTCTACTCGATTACAACACCTCGCGCCGGGCCGCCTGGTTTTATTACCTGAGAATGCTCGCCTTTCGCCTGGATGTCTGGTGGACTGTTCACTTCTCCACGCGCCTGCTTGTCCCAACCGAATTCGGCAAACAAGACATCCTCCGGCGCTACCGAGTCAAGTCGAAAAAAATCGTCGTAACGAATGAGGCGGCCGATAAACTAAGCGCCCGGCCCGGTTCACTCAAGCGTTTTGGGCTGAACGACTTTATTCTGGGAGGCGTCGGTAACGCCTACCCTTACAAAAATTTACTTTTGGTTATCAAAGCCTTTAGCATTGTCCACGCCAAATTACCCGACCTTAAACTTGTCTTCGTCGGTCCGGACGACCCTTTCTTCGAGCGCCTGAAGGAACAAGCCGCCTCGCTTGGTCTTGCGGATCGAGTCGTCTTCACCGGCCGGGTGTCTGATCAGGAGCTTGTGGCGCTCTATCAGCAGGCCAAATTCTTAGTTTTCCCCTCCTTGTCGGAAGGTTTTGGCCTGCCTGGCCTTGAAGCCATGTGGGCAGACCTACCCGTGCTTTCTTCGAGCGCGAGTTGTATGCCGGAGGTCTACGGGCCGGCGGCCGAATATTTTGACCCGACAGACGCCGAAAAGCTAGCGGACGCCATTTTAAACCTGGCGACTAACCCGAAGAGACGCCAAGAGTTAGTAAAATTGGGCCACGCTCAAATTAACAAGTATTCCTGGGAACGTATGGCCGCAGAAACACTTGAGGTTTATAACAGACTTTTGAAACGCTCTACGTCTTCTTGATCACGACACGGCGGTGAGTGCCTTCGCCAACGCTCTCAGTGGTCACTCCGTCAACTTCGGCCAGGGTTACATGAACAATCCGCCGTTCGGCGGGATTCATGGGACGAAGCATCTTCGACTCGCCGCTATCAATGACCTGGGCGGCAATTTGCTGCACCCGGCTAGCAATCTCCTCCATGCGCGCCTTGCGATATCCAGAAATATCAATCACCAGACGAATACGCTCTCCCAGCTGAGTTTGCACCATTTGGCTAACCAAATATTGGATGGCCTGAAGGTTGTCGCCGCGGTAGCCAATCAAACGACCACTATCGGGTACTTCAACGGTTAGATCAAATCCGCGCTCGGTCTCTTCGACCTTGGCGTTAACATTGAAGCCAAAGAAGGCCAGCAGCTCCTCCAGCCGTAGTTTGGCGAGAGCAGCCGCGTCCTCGTTCACCCTTTTTCCTCTAGCTCACGGACGTCCTGGCGCAAGAACCAACCCTGTTGAGCGATGGCCACTATGCTCGCCGTGGCCCAATACAGGGCTAGAGCCGAGGGGAGTGACAGCGCGATAAAAACAGTAATTAAAGGAAATGCCACTGTAGTGATAGCCATAGCGCGGGCGTTCGGATCTTTAGGGTCGGCATTGCGTGGAGTCAATTGCTTAGTTTGGAAGTATTGACCGACTCCCGCCAGGAGCGCCAACACAAAATTGGGCTTGGCGAGATTCACGATTCCTAGGAGCGAAACCTTAAAGTGAGCCGAGTTCAAAATTACATCTTTAATCACTGGCAGATGCTTCACAAAGCCGTAGGCCAGCTCAGCGATTTTGCCGGGGTGAATGATATCGCGAAGGACAAAGAAAAGCGCTAGTAGAATCGGCAGCTGCACCAGCGCCAGACCGAGCGAGCCGGCTGGATTGATTTTCTTTTCCTTATAGAGCTCCATGAGCATCTGGCTTTCCTTTTGGCGGTCGCCCTTAGCCTTGGCTCTAATCTTCGCCACTTCGGGTGCGAGCTGTTGTAGGGCGCGTTGAGAGTGCAGCTGTTTGGCGGCGAGTGGCCACAAGGCCATCCGGACCAAAAAGGTCAAAATTATCACCGCCACGCCGAAATCATGGCCGGGGATAATAGCGTAAATCATTAAAAGCAGGTTAAATAGCGGGTATTTTAGTAAGACGCGACCGATTTGAGTTAGCATTATGATTCCTTCTTAAGTCTAGCTTTTGTTACTAATGAGCCGAATTGCCGGGCTAGCTCGTCCCTAGTCAAATCGGCGAGATCGGAATAAACATTAACTACTATATCGTAGCCGGGTCTAATTGTCTGCCATTCTTCCTGCATCAGCGCCGTAACCTGGCGGCGGGCACGGTTGCGAATAGTGGCACGCTTGGACACTTTAGTGCTAATAACAACAACGGCCCTGCTTAGATCAAGGCCATTTGGAGTGAGTTTAATCCTGAGGTTGCCGGCACCGACAGCCTTGCCCCGGCGATAGACGTTCTCGATATCCCGACCCAGTCGCAGCCGGTATGATCGGGCGAGCATCAGGCTGCGATCCGCTGTCGTCCTTTTGCGCGACGGCGCTTTAACACTAAGCGTCCTGCCCGGGTTTGCATCCGGGCCATAAAGCCGTGTACCTTACGGCGGTGGCTTTTTTTGGGTTGAAACGTTCGCTTAGGCATGTCTGATTTAAGGTAAGGCAAATTCTGAGTAAAGTCAATTTGGCGAATCTTAGCCGACTATTTCCCCAACTAGACTAGTTTTATCCACAAGCTCTACAGGAGTAAGTCCCCTCTGTGCATAAACCTACCCTTAAAAAAGTTGTTCAATTTTGGCCTTGTGGAAAAAAATCATGCCGGTTATGATTATTTCAAGTTAAGCGAGTTGGTTAATGGATTTACCAGCACTGTGGCAAGCCGTTCTTGGAGAGCTCGAAGTCAGCATCAGCCGAGCTAGTTTTGCTACGTGGTTTAAAAATACTGCGATTATTGCTCAGGAGGAGGGCCACATGGTGGTGGCTGTTCCAAATATCTTCAATAAGGAGTGGCTGGAGCAGAAGTATCAAAAAGACATTAAAGCCGCCTTGCAAAAATTAAACACCGGGGTTAAAACCCTCGAATTTAAGGTGAGCCAGACGGCCGGCGCCACAACCACAGAAGAAGCAGCTAGGCCACCAGCCAAGTCATCAGCTCGTCAGATGGACCTACCTAAATCCGGCCCTTCCAGCCTCAACTCGAAGTACTCTTTCGATAGTTTCGTGGTTGGCTCCAGTAATGAGCTCGCCTACGCTGCCTGCCAAGCTGTCGTCCAGAACCCAGGCACCAAGTACAATCCCCTATTCATCTATGGTGGCACCGGTCTGGGCAAGACTCATTTGATTCAAGCCGTTGGTAATGAGGTTTTAAAACGAGACCCCAGCCGTAAGGTCGAGTACATCACCAGTGAGTCCTTCACCAGCGAATTTATTTCTGCTATCGTGCGCAATAAAACTAGCTTTACCACCAAGTACCGCAAGGTTGACGTCCTAATTATCGACGACATGCAGTTTTTAAGTGGTAAAAAGCAGACTCAGGAAGAATTCTTCCACACTTTTAACGCCCTCCACCAATCCAATAAGCAAATTATCATTTCGAGTGACAAGCCGCCGCGTGCTCTATCAACTCTAGAAGACCGCCTACGCTCACGCTTTGAATCGGGTATGATCGCAGACATCCAGGCGCCCGACTACGAGACACGAGCAGCTATTTTGCAGACTAAGGCCGCAGCCCAAGGTGTAGCACTCGGTCCAGACGTCGTTGACCTTTTGGCGCAGGCCGGGTCGCAAAATATCCGTGAGCTAGAGGGTATCCTCACCCAGCTCGTCGCCTACTGTGAGCTACGTAATCTGGAACCTACACTTGCAACCGCCAACAGCCTAATGACAAACCTGAATACCCGCCCACGGCAACGCGCCTTGTCGGCCAAGCAAATTATGGATCAGACCGCTAAGTACTTCGATCTTTCCATCATTGATCTACAAGGATCAAAACGCGATAAGGAAATTGTGGTACCGCGGCAAATTGCCATGTATCTCATGCGCCACGAACTCAATTTGAGCTTCCCTAAAATCGCCCAATCGGTTGGTGGCCGTGACCACACCACCGCCATGCACTCTGTCTCTAAAATCGAAAAGCTGCTCGAGTCACACGAACCACTGCGCGAGGACGTTAACACCATCGCCGCGCGCCTTCAAGCCAATTAGCTGAGGATTAGCTGGGCAGAACCTGTGCAAAAAGCTTGTGGTTTTACCCAGGCTGTACGACTTACCAACAATTAAGCATCCTTAACGCCTTTTTTTCAGCAATTTGCACTCATCTTTTTAAACCGCTTACGCACAGCAGACATAACCGTTTTCAGTGGATTCAAAGCCCCAAAAAGCGGTTATACCCACTTTCCCCAAGCACTACTATTACTACCAAGTTATTTATTAACCTATATAATAGGGAGTAACAAAAAGGGGAGAAAACGTGAAGGTTAGCGTGACTCAAGAAAACCTGACTCGCGCGCTCGGGGCGGTGGGGCGAATAGTCAGCACCAGGACGACATTACCCGTACTAGGTAACATTTTAATCGGTACCGATAGCGGTCGCTTGAAGCTCTCAGCTACCAATTTAGAAATCGGTATTAACTACTGGATTGGAGCGAAAATCGAAGAGGAGGGGGCCTTAACCGTGCCTGCCCGTCTTTTTAGTGATTTCATAACCAGCCTACCGGCTGAAAATAACATCAATCTATCGGCTGACGGAGCGGTGCTACACGTACAAACCACTCATTTTCAATCAACTATTAATGGCATTAGTGCCGAAGAGTTTCCACTCATCCCGCAATTAAAAGCTAAACCAGCTTTGAAGCTGCCGGTAGAAGATCTACGGGAGGCGATTTCACAAACTGCCATAGTAGCCTCCCCCGACGAGGCCCGCCCAGTCCTGACTGGAGTTTACGTTTATATTGAAGAGTCAAATCTGGTTATGGCCGCGACAGATAGTTACCGGCTAGCAGAAAAAAAGCTAAAGGTGGCCAAGGGTGGCTCCGACTTTAAGGCTATCGTGCCAGCTAGAACCTTAATGGAGTTGGGGCGAGTGCTCGGTGAAGTTACCGGCGAAGTCGAAGTTTTAGTCGAGGAAAACCAGGTTATGTTTAAAATTGAGGGCATGGAGCTGACTTCCCGTCTTGTCGAAGGCCAATTTCCCAATTACCGCCAGATCATTCCAGCTGCGGGCCAAAATGATACCAGCTTTGAGATTGAGACGGATGAATTTGGACGCCTAGCCAAGGTTGCTGGCCTCTTCGCTCGCGAAAGCGCCGGGAGCATTCGCCTGGAGGTTAAAGGACAGGAGTCACTGGTTAATGTTATCTCAACCACTTCGCAGGTGGGAGAAAACACCTCGAGTGCCGAGTGTGATACTAAAGGTCCTGATGCCGAAATTGCCCTTAACTCACGCTATCTGACGGAGGCCCTAGGCGCAATCAGAAGTGATGATGTGAAGTTCGTCATCTCCGGAAAACTAAACCCCTGCGTCATCCGACCCGTCGGCAAGGGTGCAGCCGATTACACCCACATCATCATGCCGCTTCGAACCTAACCAAAGCCCCGCATGCCCAAAACCAAGCTTCAACTGACAAATTTTCGCTCCTACGCTCACGATAAGTTTGAACTCAGTCCGTCGCTTACGCTCATAGTTGGACCAAACGGCAGTGGCAAGACTAATCTTCTAGAAAGCCTTTACGCGCTCGCGCTCACTAAGTCGTTTCGTGCGAAGGATCGTGATTTGGTGCGTTTTGGCGCCGATTTTTTTCGAGTGGAGCTGGACACGGCGGATGGGAAGATTGCTTTGGCCTACGCGGCCCAAGGCGGCAAAACTATAAAGCGCGCCTTCCACGATCAAGTAGCAAGTACTCTGGTGGGGCATATTGGTAAATTGCACGTAAGTTTGTTTGAGCCGAATGATTTAACTCTCGTGAGCGGCCCGCCAGAAAAACGCCGCCAATTCCTAGATTACATCTTATCCCAGACGGATCGAGCCTACTTTAAAACATTGGTAACATACCGTCGGGTTTTGAAGCAACGCAACGCTCTACTTAACCGCTTCGAGATTAATCGCTCGCGCGACCAGTTTTTTGCCTGGGACTTGAAGCTAACTGAGCTGGCAACAGAGATTCATTCTAGGCGGTTGGATTTGATTAAGTTTATCAATGCTCGCTTGAGCGAACTCTACAAGCAGATCGCCGGGAGCGCGGCCGCAATTAGTCTGCACTACATTGCCAGCGTGCATAGCGGCGATTATGCTGAGCACTTTCTGGACGCGCTGACACGCAATTTGATGAACGACCTAGCTGCCGGATTTACCACCATCGGGCCGCACCGCGAGGATTTCGGCAGCGAATTCAATGGCAGCCCGGCTGCAAACGTTGCCTCCCGTGGCGAAATTCGGACGTTTGTCTTGGCCCTGAAGCTAGCCGAGATTGCCTACATTGAAGAAATAGCGGGCGCAAGGCCTACCCTACTGCTGGATGACGTCTTTAGTGAACTTGATCAATCCCGGCGCCATTTTTTGGTGAATGCCTTAAAGGGCTATCAGGCGGTGATAACCTCAACCGAGATTAGCGTGCTGAAGAAGCTGTTACCCGGTGGTTACCAATTAATCGAAACGGCGCAGGCCGGTCAAAATGTCAGACGCTAAAGATTATCTCGCCAAGCGAGCTCAAGAACTCGACCTGGGGCGCGAGCAGGCTCTCAGGCAGGTGAGAGCCCTCCTAGACCAGTCTTACCCCGGAATGAGCCGTCCGGTGTCCTTAAACGACGGTGTGTTACATATTCTAACTCCCAATGCTTCGCTTGCAGCTGAGATTAGGATGCAACAGGTGTCGTTGCTTGCCGCAATTAACAAAACGCTTGCCGGTAGCTATCGGGTAGAGCGTTTACGTATCCAAATTCGGCCAATTAGTGAGTAGAGACGCGTAAAATGCGTCCGACTGTCCCAAAGCCACCGGGTTGGCTGGTGCAGATGTAGAGAAAGTCGCCATCGGCGGACAAGAACAGTGGCTGATCTAGTTCGACGGGCTGGGTGATGTTTGCAAGCAGTTTGCCTGTGCCAGCTGAAGTATCTATCTCCCAGACGGCATTATCGGCTAAAAGTGCCACCCTGCTGTTATCTAGCCAAATGCCTCCCCGTCCCCCAAAAGCTGTCAGGCGCCGATTCTTTTTTGATGAAAAGTTGTAAACGTAGGTGTTATCTCTAGCTTCGTAGAGAATCTGCTTGTTGTCGGGCGACCAAGTGGCACGAGTGACATTAGCGGCTGGAGTGAAACGATCGGAGTGGCCGGTTTTCAAATCGATTACTTGGGCCGGTGTAGTCGTATTTTGTTCGTCCGCATAGCTTGCTGCCTCGTGATAGATCAGCAGATGGTCGTCACCAGAAAGAGCTGCCAGCGGACCACGGGAGGTGTCTTGAAAGACTAGGTGCGGCGAGGTGCTAGGGCTATCAAACAAGTAAACGCCTTTGCCGCTTATAGCGGCGATCTGTCCCCGTGAATTAGTCACCACTGACGAAACGCCGCCACCGTTAAAGGAGGTCACATTCATCTCGGAGTAGTTTTCCGGAGTAACCTCCACCAAACCGCCTTGATCGGTGATGCCTACGCCGTGATTTGGCCCAATCCAACTGACGAAGTTTACTCCGAACGGCGGGTCGCTCATGAGTGGGGTGGCCTCATTATCACCCAGGTGGTAGTGGTAAATGTTGCTCTGGGGCAGATTTAGAAAGTCAACGCTGTCGTGGTCAGCAAAGAGATCGGAGGCGGTGTAGTTCGCAGTCACCTCTGCGGTCTTGGTATCAGTAACGCTCAAGTTTACGGAACTGGTTTGTTGCTTTTTAATCTCGACGACAGTGGTCGCGATGCCCTTCTTAGTACTTGCCTTGAGCCGGTAGACTCCTGGCTTCAATCGTTTGCTTAGCGGCGTTTTGCCCAATTTAATCTCTTGGCCGTGTTTAACCTCGCCGCTCGCGACTGAAATTACGGCTCCAGGCTTGGTGGCAACTTTGAGTTGGCCGGTCCCGAAGTAATTTAGGATGAGACGAGCCGCCAGGAATATGCTCGCGAGGGCGGCTAGGCTAATAATTGTAAGTATGAGTTTTCTTCGCATTTTATTGCACCGGCAAGTTATTAAATGATGGTACCAGGAAAGGTTGGGGGTCTTCTAGCTCGCACTGATCGGCCGAAGCTGGGCATTGAATTTGCCGCGTTCTGGTCCATATCGGATGATCTTTATATTTTGGCCAATTGGGTGTGATATCCATGTGAGTATGCTGAAGTGTACCGGAGCCTGAGGCTGTACTAATGGCGTCTTGGGATCGCCCAACCACACCGACTTGTTGTCCGGCTTCGATGCGCATTCCCGCCTTCCAGTGGCTGCTCATGGACTTCGGGTACATGTGCTGCAGCCAGTACCATCTGCCATCGTCGCCGTGAATAAAAACGTGGTCGCTACAGGGACTGTAGCCGGGCAGGCAGTCGGAACCGTACCAGGTGGTGGGATCGAAGATATAGCCGCCAACGGGCGCCACGACAGGTGTACCGGTGTCGTTAAAAATATCGGCGGCATTGTATGAGCCATGACACGACGTTACGCTGGTGTAACACCAGTGGGCTGGCTGGTAGTTCTTAATCTTATTTTGATTGGTGCACTGGGGGAAGGTAAAATCGACGCCTTTAACGTTTGCGGTGCCTAGGCCGTTCCCAGACGTGGCATCCTTGCCCTGACAGGGCTGTGTGCTACCGCCTCCGGCACCTTGCGAATCGGAGCAGCTAGCCGTAGAAGTATCACCCGCTTTTGGCGCGCCCTTCAAGAAGTGGGTGTAGGCCGTCCAGACATTGTCGTTATAAGTTTCCGAGAGGTTGTAGCGCCAAATAGTTCCCCGGACTGATTCTGCCGGGTCAACGCCAGTCATTTTCCCATTAGAGTCGTGTTGCTTCACTCCTTCTACTGGCAATTGACCATTTTTAATTTTGGCGCCGTTTTGCGACAGCATGTTGGCTGCACCGTAGGCGGCGTCCGTCAGGTTTTGGATATCTTTCTTGCCGTCGCCATTCCCATCGTAACCGTAGGTCGCCCATGTACCGGTTAAGAACTGAAATGGTCCTTGAGCGCCGGCTGATGAGCTACGCCATGGACCGTTCGGATTAGGCCAACTCGATCCGTGTTCGCCGGCGTAGAAAATGGCGGCCACAATGGCCGGAGGGGCCTGGAATTTTTGGGCGGCAGCGGTAAAGATGTGGTTGTAAGGTTCTGGTACCGTGCTGGGTAGTCCCATTGATCCACCGCTGCCCGGGTCGTTTGCTACCTGGGTTGTCGGACCCGGCTGGGCGGATTGGTCGGTCGCCCAGGCAAAGGTTAATTGGTCGCCACTACCTGTGGGATAGGGGCTAGCCGAAGTGGTTCCCAGTTCTTTCATGGTGTCGGGGGAGAGCCCGGCCACCCAGCCCTTATACTCTGCTGGTGTGCCGATGACATAATGCTCACCGCCCGAGTTAATGCCGGGCGCCGTGTCCCACCAGTCGGGCTTAGCTAAACCAGAGCTATTATCATAGCGCGGCCCTGATTCGACGACGGCAGTGACGACACTCTTGCTGGTGGTAGTATCGGTTACCAGTACGCGGGGGTGTTTTTGAAAAAAGCTGGTATCTGATTCAGTCGCATCAAGGTTTTTGGGGCCAGCCCCGCCGTTCCAGCTCCAGGCCCACGCCTCCCAGCGCATATTAATGAAGTATTTTTGCTCGAGGGGGTTATTAGTGGGAAAGGCCCGAGGGAGCTTGCCGTAAGGGTCCTCCTGGACGGCTACCCCCGATGTGGCCGGCAGGGTGTGACCATCCAGCATGGCGCTCCCCGATCCGCCTCCTCCTGGCTGACCCACCAAGCTGCTTGCCACCAAATTAGCCATGGCTTTGTAGCCGTCAGTGGTGGGGTGAATGTTGGACGTGGGGTGAGCTGGGGAGGCTGGCGTGAGCCAAGGTGTGCCGGCAGTCTTCTGCGGCGTCATATTGAGCGCGGCGTTCTCCGGGTCGCCGCCGGGAAAAACGGTGCGGAACCAGTCGATCACCTTAAAATTCTCCGTCGCGGCCAGCTTATCAATGGTGGTGTTGCGAGCGTTATAAAGGTCGCGTAGTGACTTCGTACTCACCAGTACCCCAACATTGACCCAGTAGAGTTGCGCTTTCGAATTGATAGCGCGGACCTTTTGGATTAGCTGTTTCATGGCGCCAGCCCAGTCGGAATCCTGGGCATTCGTACCAAGCTCAACCACCACGGCAGCGGCTTTTGCGATGGCGGATTGATCCTGGTTAACCTGTTCCATAGCGGTGGGGGTTGGCCCGGCATTAACTGCCCGGCCGACCAGGCCTTTGACGGTAGCCGGATCCCAGCCCTTGAGGGTTAGGGCGGCCTCTAAGCCGTTTCCCTGCATGCCCACGGTCAAAGAGTCGCCGACTACGTAAACGGGCCCGGTCGTGGCGGCGTTATCAGTGTTTGCGCTTTGGTCGATGCCGCAAGTGGTGGTCTCATCAAAATACACGGTGTCGTTAATGGCAGAGTTCAAATCTTTAAGTGAGATGGCGGAAGTTTGGCTCGTTGTTAGTACCAGCGCTATGATGATCAGCAGCTTCTGATACAGTCGCTGCAGTCTCACGGCGTCCCCGGTGGTACTTGAATGTGCAAATGAGTGCAAGCATCCCCAAATTCATCGAAACCCTGCGGGAGTTGCAGCGGGCCATGGCCTTGGCAACCGCTTTGACCAAATCCTCCGCCGGGTAAGATGGTGACAGCAATTCGAATGATCTCAAGAGAGGCGGTGTCGCGGCCGTTGACGTTAAAGGTTGAGCTGTCGTACCGGTCAATGTCGATAGCATCACCACTGTAATGGGCAGAGCCTGTAGTGTGGCCGGTGCCGCCACTCTCGATGGCGCTAACATCTAAGGTGTGGTTCCTTGCGAGCGTGGCGATGAGCTGTAAAAGTGGTGTGCTAACATACGCTCCGGCCGTGCCCTTGAGCCCCTGGGATGTGAGCTGTAAATCTTTTTGGACGTCCCGGCCGCTGTAGGTGACGTTGCCGCTGTCCAAAATTTTCTGAGCTAGTTGGGCGACTGTTCCCGAGGCCGGCTGTCCGCCCGATCCGTTATCGGGTGTGACGGGAGAATTACCCAAGCCGCCGTCATCCGCCGTGGTGAATTCGGCTTTGGAGGCTTGCGCAAAGGTTTGGTCAAAGGCGCACATGTCAGAGATGTTATTAGAAGCTTCGTCAAAGGCATTGTTGGAAATATCGGCTTGGGATTGCTTGCGGGCGGCATCGAGAATTTGCTGATTCGAGTTTTCTAATTGGGCGCAATAGGCCGGTGTTAGATCGAGAGGATTGACACTTAGCTCCTGGGCAGTGAAGCCGTAAGTTTTAACTCCATACAGATTTTCGCCCGGCACAGTAATAGCGTGACCCGTTCCGGTCACAGCCATAGCCAGACGCGGGTTAAAAATGCTCGCCATGGGATTGGCGATAAACTTGGTAAAGTAGCCACCCAGTGAGGCAAACAGCTCTTGGCGTGAGCCCGGCAACTGCACAACGAGACGGCTGGCCAGTGAGTTGGAATCTTCGAGTGAAGCAATTTGGTTCCAGACCGATTTTTGGCTTTCGGCCATTTTAGTATCAGCCGCGAGCTGTTCCGTATTGGCGAAGGCCTGCTGAGGCGAAAGTAAATGCCCGCCGACCGAGTGCATATAGGCACTCGCCGTGACGCTGCCACCGGCGTCGATGGCATTAAACAGCTTGCCGCGGGTCTCCGAACCATCCACCACCGCACCGAAGGCAAAGCTCATCAGGTGCTCCATTAATCCCGCGATGGCCTTCATGGCGTCGAAGCCGGTGATAGCTTTTACGACGGACAGTACGGCGTGAATGACAATAGTACCGATTTGACTAAAAATACCACTAATGAAGTCGAAAATCGTGCTAACAATGGGGGCGTGCCTGATTGTATCGTATGCGCTTAGCACGACGTTAAAAATTTGTCCGAGCGCCGAACTGGAATAGCCATCGGCAAACTTCTGGAAGTTGCCATCATTCACTTTGTCGCCTTCTTCCACCTGCACGTTTTTGGATGAATTGGGCTGATTGAAGACGTCGGCGTAACCCTGGCTTTGTTCGATCCCGTTAAATTTCTCCATGACGGCGTTAACTTGGTCGGGCTGGACATCCTGTCCGGATTTCAGTTGATCAACCGTAATGGCAAAGGCGGTAAATTCGCCAGCGTACTGCATGGCATTACGCACAGACACAATTTTACCTATTAGGTTGCCTCGGATGGCCTTATCGGCATGATCCAGCATGTCGAATATCTGGACGATGTTGGCGGCCAGGAAAATCTTACTACCAATGGTTTCGCCAAGGAGGGCCTCCCAAAGGTTAGCCGGCACAATCTTGGCATCAGCCTCTTTGGCTGTGGCGGCCGCGACCTCACTTTCAGCTGGTCCGCATACCGGGCACTCGGGGGCCGTCAGCTGGTTGTTGGCGTTGTCGATCGCCTGGGTAATTTGGTCGGATGTGCTACCTTCGTTGAGCTGGGTGTTCAACTTATCCTGTATTTTTTGACAGTCGGAGGCCGACTGGTTTTGGGCGCAGAGTTGAGTCTGATTCTCGTCTTGAGTTGCCGGGCGGGCGGTCCCCTCGGTGGCCTTAGCTTCCTCGTTGGGATCAGTCGAATAAGGACACGATTTACTGCCTGGCTTCAAAACACACTCCACCCAGCCACCAATTTTATCCTTAACGGGAGTTAGAATGTAGGTGGCATACCTTGCTCTTATCCAGTCCTTGGCCGAGGCGTGCGTCTTTTCAAAAACCTTCCACTTGGTGACGCCAAGGACGTTGGCCATCCAGTGTCGGATGTGGCTTCGTTTCACGATCTGCCAGAAATGAGTGTCACTTTTGACCGCTTCTTTAATCGCAATGCGGGCCTCACGATTGGTACCATAGGTTTGGCCAAGTTTTAAGCCAATTTTATCGAGTTTATCGGGAGTTAAGCCTTGGTCCAGACTCCCCTGCAAGCTAGAAAAGTCAAATAGAGTCTTATCTTGAATTTTGAGCTTGACCAGACGGCCGGTCTTGGTTTCGTTAACGAAGACGATACCCTGTCTTTCCGCCATCATTTGTTCAAAATTACTGGTGCGCAAAGTCTTGTACCAGTCGACAAACGGATGATTGGTATCGACGTTTTTAGCTTTGAAGTAATTGTGCCCGTCCGACGAGCCATCAGCGGCGCGGGCTTCTAGATAGGTTCTCATCCAGGCATCGGAGCGCTGGCCGTAGGAGTAGATCTCCTGGGCAAACCGTTTGTCCTCGATGTTTGCAAACAGGTGCTCAAGTTTGAGTGCCGGTAAAAAAAGGCTAACCGCAAACAGTAATCCTGCGATGGTACCGCCGCCCAGGCCGCCTGCGATCAGTTTGCGTCGATGCTTAAAGGTGAATTGTTGTAAACGTTGCAGCCGGGGGCTTTTGTAGTTTTTGCCGCTCATCACCTGCTTCTGAGCTGCACGCTCGCCCGGGTTGGTCTTGCCCTGCCCGCCACCTTTTACTACCCGCAAATCGGGACGCTCGGGCAAGCGGCGATCTATACGCCCCGAGTGCTCGCCCTGGGGTTCTTCTTCACCGATGTAGTCGGGCAATGCCACTATTACCTACTGGCTTTGGTTAATTGTGGCTTGAGTCGGTGTTGGCGCGGGTGGAGGAGTTGATGAAGGTGCCGGTGGTGGTGCCGTACTACCTGTGTCTACCGCTTGCTCAACTTGATCAACGCGCGGCACGGTTTCTTCGACCGGAGCTTCCCCGCCATAACTTTGTTCCAATAGTTCTTGCGGATTGGTGGTAATGAGCTGAGTTTCGGTGGCCGAGGCGATCACTTCCATGACGATGTGATTCAGCCCGGCAAAGAATAGTCCTTCACCGACCGGGAATTGGCTCAAGCGTTTCTTCTCCGCTTCGGTGAGTTTAAACGCCTCCGCGACTACGTCAACGGCCGAGGGCGCTTGTTTTAGCAAAAGTTGCAACGAGGAGTTGGATACAATGGCTCGGCCCATGCGCGAGCTTAAGAAGTCCTCCACATCTTGCGAAATGGTGGTGAGTCCCAGAAAGTATTTACGGGCCCGCTTGGCAATCGAGAACATGAAATTCGCCGAATCCTCGTAGCGCATCAGCTGCCAGGCCTCATCCACCACTAGAACGCGCTTCTTCAAATCGGACTTTACCCGGTTCCAGATGTAATTTAGAACGATGTACATGGCGACCGGCCGCAGCTCGTCTTCGAGGTCGCGAATGTTAAAAACAATAAACTTGTTGTCCAAGTCGACGCTGGATTGCTGGGAGAAAATACCAGCAAATGTGCCCGAAACGTAGCGCCGCAGGCGGCTCGCGAGCGCCGGGCCGTTGCCGCTCATCGAGCTTAAAGTCTCGTATAAATCGTTCATGGTGGGCGGCGTGGCGCCGTGGGTCAACGGATCGTTGGTGATCCCCGCCTTGGCGTAGGTATTAATAATCGCGACATCGAGGTCTGCATCCTCCGCCGGCGTAATTGGCGTTTCGCTGTTCTCGCCCCCACCCATCATTAGGCGCAGCAGGCCGTGCAGGGTGATAATATTAGCGCGTAAGGCATTATCGGCATCCTCATTATCCAGTACTCGGGGCAAATCAAAGGGATTAATGCGTGTGTCCGATGCCAGCGACAGCTTCAAATAGCTACCACCAACGGCGTCACAAAGCAGTTGATACTCCTCCTCTGGGTCGATTACCAGTACCTCGGTGCCAACCATCAGGGAGCGCAGGGCCTCGAGCTTCACGGCGAAGGATTTGCCGGCACCGGATTTAGCGAACACTACCATGTTGGCGTTTTCTAGCGAGAAGCGGTCGAATAGGACCAGGCCATTATTGTGGCGGTTAATGCCGTAAAGCACGCCTTCATTGCGGCTCAAGTTGGCGCTTGTGAAGGGGAAGCTGGTCGATAGTGCCGCCGTATCCATGTTGCGGCTAATTTGGAGCTTGTCGGTGCCCTGTGGCAGTGTGGAATTGAAGGCCTGCTCCATCTGTAGGGTCGCCGGCTTGGTGTAAACCAGGGATTGGCCGAAGATGCCCTCGATTTTGCGCTGAATTTGATTCAAATGTTCGATTGAATCGGCGTAGAGCGTGAGGTAAAGTCCAAAACGGAAGAAGCGCTCCTCCCCCACCTGCAAACGGTCGCGCAACTCTTCGGCGTCGGTGATTGAGGCCTCCAAACCTGGATCGCGCACCAGGCCCTTCTCTTCATTGATGGTGTAGCTCGCCTCAAGCTGAGAGACCTTCTTACGCAAGTTTTCCAGCACCACCTGGCTTTCGACCGGGTAGACGTGGAGGCTCATGTCAAATACTTCGTCTAAATTAATAATCGGCGATAGCCAGCCGGTAAAGATTTGCCGGGGATAGCCGAAGACGTAAAGCGTGCGGATGAAGCGGCTACCAATTTTGAGAAAGGCCGATTCGATTTCAAACGAAGGAGGGGCGATGAGGTCGCGCAGCGACAGCATGCTCTGTTGGTAGAGAGCTTCAGCTTCGGCCGTGGCCTTAGCCTGGCTATTTTGGGCCTTCGAAATCGGGTCAGATTTCTTAAAGAGCGCCATTTTGCCCTCCCGGCTGATTAGGCAATGTCGTTGCGGCGGGTGGCATGACAGTATCGACTGCGGGCATTACGCCGGGCACAAGGGCTGCGGGAGCGATGGGAGCTTGGACCGGGGCATACGCTGGCTGGCCGAGCGCTGCCGGCGCTGGTTGCGGCTGTGCGGCTGCAGGAGCTGGCGCTGGAGTGGGTACCTCGCCTTCTTTAGAAATAATGGGCGCTTGCAGTCGACCGAAGTCGACCAATTTTTCGTTATCGGCCGTCTCGGCGTTATAGAACGAGTAATAAAGATCGATCAATTCTTGTGTGCTAAGCGGAATGGACCGGATACCCATACCAGCGAGGCCATTTACCACGAGTAGTGTGCGCTGTGTCAGCTCCTCTTTGTGTTTCTTAAAGTCTTCTTCAGAAATTGTCACTACTGGTGTGGGCTTAAAGATACTCGAAAGACCCGATACTAGGCTGGATCTCTCGGCGAGCTTGGTCGCAATTGGTGGCACATAAGGTACTACAATAAAGAATTGCTTATCCATAATGTTGGTGTCTTCTATCAGCTGACTAATATTTGCAATGTAATCGCCCATCAGGTCCCGCAGCAGTTCGTTATCCTGGGTGCGGTAGAGTTTCTTCAGGTTCTCAATGTAGCTGTCCAGATCCATACGTTTGGAGCGTACGACGATTTGGATGGGAAAGTGCAGCGAGTTCAAAAATCCCTGATAGGCAAATTCCACGGCTTCTTGTTCCGCGTCGCTCATCAGATCGTAGTTAATGGCACTTGCAAGCACCACCGACCGCAGCGAACCGTCGCGCATTACTACCAGGCCATCTTTAACTTCGGAGATTAAAAGTGAGCCCTGGGTGCTCTTGGCTGTTTTTGGGGCAGATTTCTTAGCCATACGTTAAGCCTCCAACTTCTTGGCTTGAGCGGCGACTTGGCTCACCTTCAAACCGCTTGTGGCTAACTTGAGTATATCAGGAGAAGGAGTTGCCGGCAAACTGCTTGTGCTTGGAGCGGCGGTGGGAGCTTGATGCATTTTGGTGAGAGCCTTTTGCTTTAAATCCGCCACGTGCTTTTCAATCAGGAAGCTCAAGTTTTGCGCGACTGGATTATGCTGCAAGTCCAAAATATCGTCCTGGCTCGATAGATTATCTTCAATCGCGCTGCCGGTAGCGGGCGCGATTAACCGATCTTTTAGGTCGATCGTTGGCGCTGTTCCCTCTTCTTGCACCTCGGAGGCTTTGGTCATAAAGCCGTGGGTATCAACGATTTGGGCGAGGTGTTCCAGCTGGCTTTTCACTTGCGCCGGGTCTTGGGCTGGGGTGGTGGCCTTTGTTACCGGGTGCGAGATGTGGAAGAATTCGGTGGTTTGATCCTTTTGCCAAATGCGGCGGCGGGAGTTTGCAAGGAAGCTAATTAGCGCCAAAAAGTAGGCTTCAAATGGCTGACCCTCGCGCTGGATGAGTCCAAGCATGAGGAAGAGCGCCGCCGGTGGTACGCCGACGATGAGGAAGAGGATGATGACTTTACGAAACAGGCTGAAGGTTAAAAAGCCCCACATTAGACCAATGACGGCGTAAATTAGCTGTTTAAATGTCAGGTAACCCAGGATGTGGTCTTCAGCCTCGACGTTTTGGGGGACCTTGTACTGGCTCATGTGGCACCTCCAGGCTCATCGATGCCGCGGGTATCGTCTGAACGCCTCATGGCCCGGACTAGCGTGTGGAGGGGGCTGCCGATGTTTGTGGAGGCCTTTTGCTCCAGCGCGGTTTTTTGTTCACTTGTCAGTCGGCCCGAACGCCAGGCGCGGATGAGTGCTTGCGGGTTCACGGTGTTTAATTCGCTAATACTCATGGTCGAGATACGATCCGGCGACCAGTTTGCTACCTGCTCCGTTGTACTGGTGGAGTGATCGCCGGCAATCATTTGGCTCATGGCGTCCCCCTTGGGGGCAGCCTGAGCTTGGGGCGCAAAGGTGGTGCCAGGTGCAGGGGCGCTTGCAGGCTCACTATAATCTTCGACTTCGGTGGTTGCCTGCGGGACAACTTCAGTCGGCGGAATCACGGTTTCGGGATTTTCAACTCCGGCGGCGGGAGGCTCTGCTGTAGCCGTGGATGTCTCGGCTGCCCTGGCTTGGGCGGTTTGGTTGCCAGGACCGTACGTAATTTCACCGGTGACGGGATGAATTGATACGCCCCGCCCCAGTCCGCCGCCATATGGATCTTCTACTGGCTCACCAGCTATTCTCGCGCCACCAGCCGCGGGCGCCCCGCCACCTCTGCGACGACCACCTCCACCGCCCTCAGGACGTAAGTTTACAAAGTTACCGTTTTCATCAATGTTTTCACTTAAGAAACGCGAAGCGGGAATGTGTCGCCCTGGTAACTCGACGCCCTCAAATTCCGAGGCACTAGCTCGGATAGCTTTAGTGATCTTCTTGTCGAACCGGCCGGAGAGTGGCGCGCGATCGGCGACGCCCTCGATTGCCTGGGCGATGTCTCTCCTAGCGGTGGGACTTATACGGGCAGACTCTAGCATGGCCGGTATTTCTGTGGGGTGAATGTCGGCCATTTCCTCGGTTTTAATTCCGTCATACGGCGTCTTCCACACACCAGGCCTCTCGGGGTCTTCTTTGGGCGGCCCTAGAGCCAAGCTGCGACGTTTCTTGTAAACGTCAGGGAATTTGGTCCTCATCATATCGTTCCAGGCTGGGTGACTATCTCCGAGT